>CAYNEK010000055.1:0-32552 GCA_964396175.1 uncultured Polyangiaceae bacterium
GAAGACGGACCAAGCTGGACTCGCGAGGGGGTGCGAGAGGCCGAAGACGGACCAAGCTGGACGTGCACGGGCGATCGAGAGGCTGCAAGACGGACCAAGCTGGACGTGCAGGGGCGATCGAGAGGCTGCAAGACGGACCGAGCTGGACGTGCAGGGGCGATCGAGAGGCTGCAAGACGGACCAAGCTGGACTCGCGAGGGGGCGTTTCGCCCCGTTCGAGGGCGCCTCGCCCGTCCCGACGCGGGCCTTGGCTCACCAGCCCCAGGTGTACCCGACGCGCAGGAAGCCCTGGTAGCTCGTCCAGCTCTCCGACGACCCTGGCGCCGTCACCATGCGCACCGCCGCGCCCACCTGGAGATCCCGCGTCATCGCGTAGTCGAGCCCGACGGCCGCGACCCCGCTCGCCCGCGTCTTCGCGACGCCGGCGTGCCGTAGGTGCGTCGCCCCGAGCCCCACCCCCGCGTACGGGATCCAGCGGATCACGTCGAGCGTGTACGCGACGCCGGCGTGCCCCGAGAGCGCCGTGAAGCGCCCGTCGAGCGTCACCGCGGGGATCTCCGTCGGCGGCGCGCCCTCCTTCTCGGCGGGCACCGAGTACCCCTCGCGCGTCAGCGACGGCGTCGCGGCGCTCGCCTCCGCGAACAGGTTGAACATGTCCGTGAGCCCGTACGACAGATCCACCTCGAGGGCCGGCGAGCCCCCGGTCGCGTCGTGGGCGGCCGCGAGCTTCAGCGTCTCGTACCCGAGGCCGGCGCCGAGTTTGTACTGCCGCTCGTACGCGGAGGCCCCCGTCGTCAGCGCCGACGCGGTCGCCAGAGCGGCGAGGAAGAGCCAGGATCTCATGCGCGAGGCCGCGATCCTCTCACAGCATGGACACCGGGTCCATGTCGACCGCGACCCGCACCCCCCGCGGGAGATCGCGCCGCGCCGCCAGGACGGCGAGCGCGACCGCGCGGAGGGCAGGGCGCCGCTTGGACTTGAGGAGGAGGTGGAAGCGGTGGCGGTTCTTGAGCTTCGCGATGGGCGCGGGCGCCGGACCGAGCACGCCGACGTCCCCTGCGCCGACGGGGCCCGACGCCTCCACGCGCCGCGCGAGCTCGAGCGCCGCCCGCCGCGTCACGCCCTCGTCCTCGCCGTCGACGCGGACGAGGCAGAGCCGCACGAAGGGCGGGTAGCCGAGCTCGGCGCGGGCGGCGCGCTCGATCTCGACGAAGGCGTCGGTGTCGTGGCGCTTCGACAGCCGGATGGCGGGGTGCTCCGGGTTCCGCGTCTGGAGGACGACCGTGCCGGGGCGCTCGCCGCGCCCCGCGCGCCCCGCGACCTGCACGAGCAGCTGGAAGGTGCGCTCGGCCGCCCGGAAGTCTGGCATCGACAGCGCGCCGTCCGCGTCGATGACGCCCACGAGCGTGACGTTCGGGACGTCGTGGCCCTTGGCGACCATCTGCGTGCCGATGAGCACGTCGGTCTCGCCGCTGCGGAGCCTCGCGAGCACGGCCTCGGCCTTCGCGCCGCCGCCGGTGTCGCGGTCGAGCCGGCCGATCCGCGCGCCCGGGAACGCCCCGGCCACCGTCTCCTCGAGCCGCTCGGTGCCGATCCCCCCGAGCTCGAGCTCCTCGCCCTGGCACCGCGCGCAGCGCCCGCGGAAGGGCTCCTCGTGGTCGCAGTGGTGACAGACCATGATCCCCTGGTGCCGCCGGTGGAAGGTGAGGGCCACGGCGCAGCGCGGGCACTGGGCGATGTGCCCGCACGCCTTGCACAGGATCGCGGGGGCGAAGCCGCGGCGGTTCAAGAAGAGGATCGCCTGCTCGCGCTTCGCGAGGACGCCGTCGAGCATGCGGTGCAAGGGGACGCTGAGCCGCGGATCGCCGCTCGGTCCGGCGCGCGTCGCGCGGAGATCGACGATGTCGACGGTGGGGAGCAGGGCCGCCTCGTTCGCGCGCTCGCGGAGGCGGAGCACGGTGAGCGTGCCCGTGCGCCCGAGCTCGTGCGCCTCGAGCGACGGCGTGGCGCTCCCGAGGATGCACACGGCGCCCGCCCGGTGGGCGCGCAAGAGGGCCATGTCGCGCGCGTGGTAGCGGACGCCGTCCTCTTGCTTGAAGGAGGGCTCGTGCTCCTCGTCGACGATGACGAGGCCGAGCCCGGCGACGGGCGCGAAGAGGGCCGAGCGCGCGCCGATGACGGTCTTCACGCGGCCCTCGCGGAGCGAGCGCCACATCGCGCGCCGATCGAGCGGAGAGAGCGCCGAGTGCATGACGGCGACCTCGTCGCCGAAGCGCTCGCGGTAGCGGGCGACGAGCTGCGGCGTGAGGGCGATCTCGGGGACGAGCACCATGGCGCCGCGCCCGAGCTCGAGCGCGCGCGAGATCGCGCGGAGGTAGACCTCGGTCTTGCCCGAGCCCGTGACCCCGTAGAGGAGGAACGCGCGGCGGTCGTGGGCGTCGAGGGCCGCGGTGATGGCGTCGAGGGCGAGGGCCTGCTCGGCGGTCGGGGCGGGGCTCGGCGCGCGCGCCACCGCCTCGCGGAAGAACGGGTCGCGCGGGCGCTCGCGGATCTGGACGTCGATGAGCCCGTCGTCGATGAGGCGGCGGAGGTGCGGCCCGGCCGAGGGCATCGCGCGGAGGAGCGCGGCCTGGGTGAGCTCGCCGTGCGCGCGGACGAAGGCGAGCACCTTCGCCCGCGCGGGGGTGAGCGAGGGATCGAGCCGCCGTGACGAGGCCTCGGGGTCGGGTGCCTCCGCCGCGATCGCGTCGTCCCCGGACGGCGCGGCCGTGGCGAGCGCCCCGCTCGGGGGCGACACGGCGCGCGGGCGAGGGCCGCCGCCGTCCGGCCCGGGCGCGGCGAGCGTGGGGCGCAGCCAGCGGACGAGCTTCCCGACGGCCCCGGGATCGCCCGCGCCGAGGAGCGGCGCGAGCCGATCGGCGTCGGCGCGCCCGAGCGCCGGCAGCGCGAGCTGGAGGACGGCCCCGATGGGCGCGAGGTAATACCCCGCCAGCTCGACGAGGAAGGAGAGCAGCTCCTCGGGGACGACCGGCTCGCCGTCGACGAGGTCGAGCACCTCCTTCGGCTGGACGCCGGGTGGGGGCAGCGCGCGGAGCGCGAGCACGACGCCGAGGACGCGTCGCGCGCCGAAGGGCACCATCACGCGGCTCCCGGCGACGACCCCGGCGAGCCGCGCGGGGAGCGCGTACGTGAAGGCCTGCGCGAGCGGGACGGGCACGGCGACTTCGACGAACATGGGCAGGCGCCTCGCCGCGAGAAAGACGAGAGGACGCCCCGGTGCGGCGTGGGGCGTCCTCGGCGCGGCGCGCGGGTGCGCGCCGGGGCGGTGAGCCTAACTTCGCGAGCTTCGCGACCGCCTCGAAGGCGGCGCCGTCGGAGACGGCGAGATCGGCGAGGATCTTGCGATCGAGCGCGACGCCGGCCTTCTTGAGGCCCGGGATGAGGCGCGAGTACGTCGTCCCCGCGGTGCGGGCGGCGGCGTTGATGCGCGTGATCCACAGGCGGCGGAAGTCGCGGCGACGGAGGCGGCGCCCGATGTAGGCGTACTGCCAGGCGTTGCGGACGGCCTCGACGGCGTCTCCGAAGATGCGGCTCCGGGCGCTGTAGAAGCCCTCGGCGTGCTTGAGCCAGCGGTTGCGACGACGACGGGCCTTGAAACCACGTTTTGCGCGGGGCATCGGTCGAGCTCCTCGTCAGCCGTAGGGAAGCATGAGCTTCACACGCTTCTCGAAGGTGGAGTCCACGGTGTCGTTCTTGCGCAGGCGGCGGAGCCTCGAGCGCGATTTGTTGGAGAGGCAGTGGTTGCCGCCGGCCTTGGAGCGACGAACCTTGCCGGAGCCCGTCAGCCGGAAGCGCTTCTTCGCGGCTCGGTTGCTCTTCATTTTGGGCATGATGACCTCTGGGGAGTCCGCTCTCCTCACCGATCGGGCCGCGTGCCGGGATGGCGCGCCGTTTTGAGCCCGGGAGAAGCGGGGCGGCGTGTATGGCGGATGTCGCCGCCCTTGTCAACGACCTCGCCGACCTCGCGCTGCCCCGCCCCCGCGCCGAGCGGCCCGCGAAGGAACGGGTCGGGAAGACGCGATCCCTGGCCGAGCCGCGACGCGCTTCCCACGACGCGGGGTGCCTCGTCTCGGTCTCGAAGGGAAGCGCGAGGGCGCGCCGGGGGTGGACGTGGGGACCCTCGCGGTGGCGCGCTCAGGGGATGCTCCGGGGTGATGCGCGAGGGCGCGCCGGAGTGACGCGCGAGGGCGCGCCGGGGTGACGCGCGAGGGCGCGCCGGGGTGATGCGCGAGGGCGCGCCGGGGTGATGCGCGAGGGCGCGCCGGGGTGACGCGCGAGGGCGCGCCGAGGTGACGCGCGAGGGCGCGCCGGAGTGACGCGCGAGGGCGCGCCGGGGTGATGCGCGAGGGCGCGCCGGGGTGGAGCCGTCGCCATCCAGTCGACACGCCTCTTCATCGGGGCTAAGCGGCGCTCTTCCCATGCCGTACAAGAGGTCCCTCGATCAGGAGAGCCGCGAGGCGCTCATCGCTCGCGCGAAGAAGGCCGGCGTCGCCCACGCCGAGCGCATGACACGCGTCGAGCTCGTCGACGAGCTGGCGAAGCGCGCCCACGAGGGCGACGCCGCGAAGAGGCGCGAGGCCCGCGGGCTCCTCGGCCGCGCTCGCGATCTCGTCGCCTCCCTGCTGGAGAAGGGGCTGAACCTCCCCGAGGCCGCCGCTCGACTCCGTCACCTCGCCGTCCCCGAGCTCCCGCCCACGCCGCCGCCCGTCGCGACGGTGACGCTCGCCGAGATCTTCGCGGCCCAGGGCCACGTCGAGCGGGCCGTCACCGTGCTCGAGGAGGTGCTCGGCCAAGAGCCCGAGCACACCCACGCGGCGCTCCTCCTCGACAAGCTCACCGCGAGGCTCGCCGCCGACCGCCCCGTCGAGGTGCGCTTCGGTCCCACCGAGGCGCCGAAGGACGGCGCCTCCGAGATCGCGCAGGCGCTCTGGCCCGTCCGCCCCGAGGTCGTCGCCGAGGCCGCGCCCGCGCCGCCCGGGGGCGGCCCCATCCCGATGCTCGACGACGTCCCGCTCCCCGAGCGCTACGGCGTCGACGAGGTCGTCATCCTCCCGGTCGATCCGACGACCGCGCTCCTCTACTGGGAGATCGCGAGCGGGCGCGAGGCCATCCTGCGCGTCATCGCGCGCGTCGGTGGCGAGGTGACGGTGCGCGAGGTGCTCCCGATCGCGTCCATCGGCGAGACGTACGTGTACGGCCTCCCGGCGGGGGCCATGCTCATGGCGGAGATCGTGTTCCACCGAGGGGGCGAGGTCCTCGTTCGCTCGGCGTCCAACGTCGTGCACGTGCCGTGGGATGCGCCGAGCGCGCGCGTCGCGAGCGACGTGGTCGTGTGGGGAGAGGCGCGCCCGCTCGTGGGGGAGCGCGGCGCGCCGGGCTCGCGCCGTGACGAGGCGGAGGACCTCGCCGACGGCACGAGCGTGCGCGCGATGCGCCTCTCGGCGGCGATCGCGCGCGCGCTGGTCGAGCAGGGTGGCGCCGTCGCCGAGCACCACCGCGCGCCGCCGTTCGAGGCCCACCGGCCCCGAGGGTCGTCGGGAGAGCTCTCGTCGAGGCCCTCTTCGGGCGCCTGGGCCCCCGGTCCCTGAGCGGCGCACGTCGCCCCGGCGCTCTCGTCGAGATCGCCTTCGCGCGCGTGGAGGTGCGTCCCTCGAGCGGCGCGCGGCGCCCCGGCGCTCTCGTCGAGATCGCCTTCGCGCGCGTGGAGGTGCGTCCCTCGAGCGGCGCGCGGCGCCCCGGCGCTCTCGTCGAGATCGCCTTCACGCGCGTGGAGGTGCGATGACGGTGCAGCGACGCGAGCACCACGAGCTCAGATCGCCTTCACGCGCGTGGGGGTGCGTCTCCAAGCGGCGCGTGGCGAGGTCCGATCTCGACGTCGTGGGCGCGTCAACGGGCCGGCGTCGCCCCGCGGAGCGCGCGCTGCCCGACGATGCTCTCCAGCAAGCCGACCCCGATCGTCATCTTGCGAAGGAACGACGTCGAGTGCGGCACCAGCGTGAAGCGCCGGTGGCGGGACCACAGCGCCCGGAGCCGCGCGTCGAGCGCGACCGCCTCCGCCGCCGACTCGGTGCGCGCCGGGTTGCCGCCCTCGATCGAGATCCCGCCGGCCGCCGCGGTCTCGAAGAAGAGGACCGCGTCGTACCGCGCGAGCTCCTCGTCGAGCGTCGTCCCCACCGACGCGAAGAAGTCGCCGTCGCCGTCCGGCCAGTAGGCCGCCCCGTCCACCGTCCCGCGATCACAGAGGAGCACCCTCCCTGGGTACTGCGCCGCCTGGACGTCCTCGAGGTTCCTCTGCACGTGGAAGATCGCGCGCTGGGCGGCGCGCTGGGCGAGCTCGTCCGTCGCGCGCGGAAAGCCCCCCGAGAAGAGCAGGGTCGCGGCCTCGGGGACGACGACCACCCGCTCGCCGATCTCGCGCCGGAAGAGGTCCGCCGCCGTCGTCTTCCCGCCGCCGGGCCCCCCGGTGAGCACGATGCGGCACTGCTCGTAGTCCGGCGCGGTGGCGGTCACGCAGCGCACCCTGCCCAAGGTCGCGCCCGGCGAGAAGCGCCTTCGATCGAGCCGTGCGGCGCGCGTGGGGTCGGAGCGAGCCCGCGGAGAGGAGCGCCTTCGATCGGCCCTTCACCGTCATGGCGACGCCCATCTGGAGCGTAGAGAGCGAGCCCGGGGAGAGGAGCGCCTTCGATCGGCCCCGCGCTGCGTCGTGGCGCTCGTCCTCGCCGAGCGCAGACGTTGTTCGTCACACCTTCTCGACGGCGGTCTTCCCGAGGATTCCTGTCGGCTTCACCAGGAGGACGGCGATGAGCACGAGGAAGGTGAGCACGTCTTGGCCCCCCGAGTAGTCGGTGAGCTTCGTCAGCTCGCCCACGACGCCGAGCACGACCCCGCCGAGGACGGCGCCCGGGATGTTCCCGATCCCGCCGAGGACGGCCGCCACGAAGGCGCGCGTGCCGATCACCTGGCCCATTTGCGCCTGCGCCTGCGACTGATCGAGGCAGTAGAGGACGGCCGCGAGCGCCGCGAGGGACGAGCCGATCGCGAAGGTGAAGGCGATGACCCGCGCGGTGCGGATCCCTTGGAGCCGCGCGGCCTCCGCGTTGGTCGACAGGGCGCGCATCGCCTTGCCGAGCCAGGTGTGGTTCACGACCACGTGGAGCAGCCCCATCACGACGAGCGCCGTCACGAAGATGGTGAGCTCGGTGTTGATGGGCATCCGTGGGTAGCTGCGCGGGCGCGCGTTGAAGACGAGGACGGCCGCGTTCTGCAGAAAGACGCTCATCCCGAGCGCCGTGACGAGCGGCGTCACCCGCGCGCCGATGATCCGCTGCGAGCCCCCCCGCGACAGGATGGGTCGGTACGCGATCCGCTCGACCGCGATCCCGAGCGCCGTCGACGCGAGCATCGCGAAGACGATGGTGAGCGGCAGGGCCACGATCGGAGGCAGCCCCACGAGCGGCCCGGCGAGCGCGAAGAACCCCGCGTACGCGCCCATCATGAAGACCTCGCTGTGCGCGAAGTTGATGAGCTTCAGGATGCCGTACACCATCGTGTACCCCAAGGCGACGAGCGCGATCATCGCGCCCTGGGCGAGGCCGTGGAGGATCGCGCCGAGCATTACTTCTTCTCGTTCACCGTCGCGTGGTAGGTGAACTTCCCGCCCTTCACCTGCACGACGACGAGCGGCTTGTCGGCGTTGCGGTCCTTGTCGATGGTGATGGAGCCGGTCGCGCCCTGGAAGCCCTTGGTCTGAGCGATCGCGTCGCGGATCGCGATGGGCTCGATCGCCGTCGCGCGTCCCATCGCGTCGTCGAGGAGCTTCGCCGCGTCGTACGCCTGCGCCGCGAGGCTCGACGGCTCACGTCCGAAGCGCGCCTTGTACGCAGCGACGAAGCGCTTCGAGCCCTCCCACGGCACGTCGGGAGCGTAGTGGTTCGTGAAGTAGGCCCCGTCGAGCTCCTTGGCCGCGCCCTTCAGGAGATCCTCGGAGTCCCAGCCGTCGCCACCGAGGAAGAAGCCGCCGGCGAGCCCGAGCTCCTTCGCCTGCTGCGCGATGGGCACCATGTCGGTGTAGTAGTTGGGCACGAAGACGATCTCGGGGCCTGCCGCCTTCAGCTGCTCGAGGTAGGTGCGGAAGTTCTTCTCGCCGCGCTGGTAGCTCTTCTCGATCACGACCTCGCCACCGAACTTCTTGAGCCCCTCCTTGAAGGCCGCCGCGAGGCCCGACGAGTAAGGGTCCTGCGCTTGGTAGAGGATGCCGATCTTCTTCTTCCCGAGCTTCGAGGCGGCGAACTCGGCGGCGGCGATCCCTTGCGCGTCGTCGGTGAAGCACACGCGGAAGACGAACTCACGCCCCTCGGTCACCTTGACGTTGGTCGACGACGGCGAGATCATCGGGATCTTGGCGGTGTTGGCGATGAGGCCGCCCGCGAGCGAGCGGCTCGAGGCGACCTCGCCGAGCAGCGCCACGACCTTGTTGCGATCGATGAGCTGCCGCACCTTGTTGGTCGCCTCCTGCGGGTTCGACTTGTCGTCCTCGAAGAGGACCTTCACCTTGCGGCCCTTGACGCCGCCCTTCGCGTTGTCCTCGTCGACGGCGAGCTGGATGCCCTCCTGGCTGTCCTTGCCGAACTGCGTCTCCTCTCCGGACAAGGAGAAGTACGCGCCGACCAGGATGTCGCCCGCCTGGGCCTTGCTCCCCGAGGTGGCAGCGCCAGGATCCTTCTTGGAGGAGTCCTTCGAGCAGGCGGTGAGGCACAGCGCGGCGAGCGCGAGGCCGAGGAGCGGGCGACGGTTCATGACACGATCCGTATGCCCGTCCCCTCGCCCGCTGAGAAGCACAATCTCCCCGCCTCAGCGCCTCTCTCCGCGCCCGATCGCTCGGACGAGCGCGGCGCGATCCGCCTCTCCCAGGCGGAGCCTCAGCGTGGCGTCCCCGGCGCGCACGACGAGGAGCGCGCCGACGACGTCGCACGCCGTGATCGCGGCCCGCGCGAGGCGGTGGGACACCGGGCGCCCCGTTCCCTGCACCACGGCGGACATCGGGCCCTCGCGGACCCCCTCGAAGCGGAGCGCGCGGTCGGTCAGCCACACCTCGCCCACCGCCACGTCGAGCGGCCCGCCGAAGGGGACGGCGGCGGGGAGCCGCAGCGCGACGGTCTCTCCCTCGTCGAGCGTGGGCTCTGGCGGCGGGACGAAGAGGCGCCGCGTGATCACGGCGGGCCGAGCACGTGATCCAGGAAGGCGTACTGATCCGCGACGCGCTCGACGTCCTTCTTCACCATGTCGCCGCCGCCATGCCCCGCGTTCTTCTCGACGCGGAGCCAGACGGGCGCGTCGGACGCGGTCGCCCATTGGAGCTCGGCGACGAACTTCCGCGCGTGCATCGGATCGACGCGGTCGTCGCTGTCGGCAGAGAGCATGAGGAGCGCGGGGTAGCGCTCGCCCTTCTTCACGTGGTGGTACGGCGAATAGGCGAAGAGGGCAGGGAAGAGGCCCGGGTCGTCCGCGCTCCCGTACTCGCTCGTCCAGGTCTTCCCGCTGCCGAAGAGGTGGTAGCGGACCATGTCGAGCAGGGGGACGCCGCAGAGGACGGCGCCGAACAGGCTGGGTCGCTGGGTCATCGCCGCGCCGACGAGGAGCCCCCCATTGGACCCGCCCGAGATGGCGAGCCGCGAAGGCTTGGTGACCCGGTTCTTGACGAGCCACTCGGCCGCCGCGACGAAGTCGTCGAAGACGTTCTGCTTCTTCTCGCGCATCCCTGCCTTGTGCCAGTCCTCGCCGTACTCGCCGCCGCCGCGGAGGTTGGGGATCGCGTAGACGCCGCCGCGCTCGAGCCAGGCCGCGATCCCCGCCGAGAACCCTGGGGTCAGGTTGACGTTGAAGCCGCCGTAGCCGTGCAGGATCGTCGCGCGGTTGCCGTCTCGGGGCGCGTCCTTCCGGTGCATGACGAACATCGACACCTTCGTGCCGTCCTTGGACGTCACGAAGACCTGCTCGGTCACGAGCGCGCTCGTGTCGATGGGGAGCTCGATCGTCGACCACACCCGCGACCCCCCCTTGCGGATGCTCGTCGCGAGGATGCGTGGCGTCTCGGTGTAGGACGAATAGTGATAGTAGGCCTCGTCGTCGTCCGGGTTCCCGGTCATCCCGGTGGTGGTGCCGAGCCCCGGGAGCTTCTCTTCGCGGACGAGCTTGCCGTCGAGATCGTGGATCTCGAGGAGGCTCGTCGCGTGGTGGAGGTACAGGAGGACGAGGTGCCCCCCGATGACCTGGACGCCCTCGAGCTTCGACTCGCGCTCGGGGACGATCTCCTTCCATGCGGCTCGTTCTGGCTTCTTTGGGTCGACCTTGAAGAGCCGGTAGCGGGGGGCGCCCTCGTTGGTGCTCACATAGAAGGCGCCCTTGTGGTAGGTGACCTCGTAGAGGTTGGGCTCGCCGACGGCGAGCGACGAGAAGCCCTCGAAGGCTGGTGCTTCAGGGCTCTCGCGCCGGGGGCCGTGGCGTCCCTTCTGGGCAGCGGCGAGCGGGAAGAACCGGACGTCGTTCTTCGACCAGCCGTGGTTCACCTCGAGGACGAGGTACCTGCCGTCGCGCGTGACCCAGGCAGACAAGAACTTCGTGGGATCGCCGAGCTTCGGGTGCACGAGCTCGTCGTCTTTGGGGTCGTCGCCGAGCTTGTGGAAGCGGACCTCTGCGTAGCCGGGGCGCTCGGCGACGGGGATCGTGGGATCCGTGGGGAGCCGCGTGTAGTAGAAGCCCGAGCCGTCGGGCAGCCACGAGGGGGTCGCGTACTTCGCGCCGGGGATGACGTCGGGCAGATCCTTCCCGGAGGTGACGTCCCGCACGCGGAGGGTCGCCTCGTCCGAGTTGTTCTGCGACAGTTTGTACGCGACCCGCGCCCCGTCGAGCGTCGGGAAGTACCCGTGCAGCGACACCGAGCCGTCGTCGCTCATCGTGTTGGGATCGAAGAGGACGCGCTCGCCCTTCGCCTCGCCCTTGGCCGGCGGCGTGACGGGGCGGACGTAGACGACGGCCTTCTCCTTCTTCGCGGACCGCTTGGCGAAGAAGAGGGTCTTGCCGCGCCGGCTCGGCGCGTAGACGGCGTCGAAGTAGAAGAGCTCCGTCAGCCGCTTCTGGAGCGCCGCGCGAGAGGGGAGGGCGGCGAGGCTCTTCCGCGCGAGATCGTCCTCGGCCCGGGTCCACGCGACCACCTCGTCGCTCTTCGCGTCCTCGAGCCAACGGTACGGGTCGGGCACGTGGACGCCGTGGACGATGTCGACCACGTCGTCGCGACGCGCAGCAGGATAGGTGGACGAGGGCACCGGGGGCGGAGGCTCTGGGATGGAGGATGCGGCGGACGGCGGGGCTTCGGGGGGGGCGCTGATGGGGGCCTGCGCAGGCCGCCCCGCGCAGCCCATCCATGTCATGAGCAACGCTGGGGCGAGCCCGAGCGCGAAGGAGCCGTGCGTGCGCCGGAGCGGCCGTGAGGGGGGGGTCATTGGCAGAGCTTGTCGTTGCCGCTCGTATCGCACACCCCGCTCGTGCACTGGTCGTCCGACTCGCACGGTGCGCCGCTCGCGAGCTTGTCCAGGCACTCTCCCGCGCTCGAGCAATACATTGTCTGGGGATCTGCGCACGCGCTGGAGTCTCCGGCCGTGCAGGCGGTGAAGCAGGCCTGCGGGGTGCCCGCGGAGTCGCAGGCGAAGGGTGCGCACGCGGCATCCGTCGGTACACAGCCGGTCGCGGGCTCGCAGGTCTCCGTGAGGAGCGAGTTGCCGTTGCAGCTGGGCTCGGCGCACGTGAGCGGCGTCCCGGGTTGGCACGCCCCCTTGTCGTCGCACGTCTCGTCGCCGTTGCACTTGTCGCTGTCGGGGCACGGTGTGCTCACCGCGACGGGGGTGTGGACGCAGATCTGGTTCGTGCACGCATCGGTCGTACACACGTTGCCGTCGTCGCAGTCCGTGGGCTTCGTGCAGGACGTGCAGCCCGGGATCGGCGTGTGGCTGACTTGGCCCGTCGCGTCGTTGCAGGAGTCGTCGGTGCAGGGGTCCTTGTCGTCGATGACCACCGGCGTCCCCGGCTTGCAGCTCCCCGCCTGGCACACCTCGTCGCCGTTGCACTTGTTGGCGTCGGCGCAGGAGGTCCCAGTCGGCTTCGGGGTGTACACGCACGCCTTCTTGACGCAGGCGACCGTGCTGCAAGGGTTCGCTGGGCAATTGGCTGGCGTGGCGCAGGAGGCGCAGCCAGCGATGGGGGTGTGCGTCACGCCTCCCGAGATGGCGCAAGAGTCCGCGGTGCAATCGTCGCCGTCGTCGGTGTTGACCGGCGTATGGTGGACGCCCGTCGTGGGATCGCAGGTGTCCTTCGTGCAGTCGTTTTTGTCGTCGATGTTGACCGGCGCGTGGGAGACTCCCGTCTTGGGGTTGCAGCCGTCGATCGTGCACGCGTTCTGGTCGTCGATCACGAGAGGGACGCCGGGCTTGCACGTGCCCGCGCCGTCGCACGTCTCCTCGCCGTTGCACACGTTGCCGTCCGTGCACGAGGTGCCGCTCGCCCGGTTCCCCACCTTGCACTTGAAGGTCGTCAAGTCGCACTGTTGAAGGTGGCAGTCGTTGCCGTCGTCACACATCTCGTCGGTGACGCAGCCCGTGCAACCGAGGATGGGGGTGTGGGTGATGTGGCCCGTCGCGGGATCGCAGGTGTCCGTCGTGCAGGGGTCCCCGTCCCCCGGGTTGATGGGCGTGTGACTGATCGTGCCCGTCGCGGGGTCGCAGTGATCCTTCGTGCACCCGTTGTCGTCGTCGACGTCGACGGGGGTGTGGGTGACGTTGCCCGTCGTGGGGTCGCACTTGTCGACCGTGCACTTGTTGCCGTCGTCGATGCTCTTCGGGGTGTGGGTGACGATGCCCGTCGCGGTGTCGCACTTGTCCGTCGTGCACGCGTTGCCGTCCGAGGTGGGGATGGCCGTGCCCTTCAGGCACTCGCCCGTGGCCGCGCAGGTCTCGGCGCCGTTGCACTTGTCGCCGTCGTCGCACGTCGCTTGGAGGTAGAGCGTGTGCTTGCAGGTTCCGGCGTCGCAGGTGTCCTCGGTGCACGACGAGCCGTCGTTGCAGTCGGCGTTCTTCGAGCAGGGCTTCGCGCCACCGGTGCCCCCGCCGCCGCCTGCGCCCGCCTTCCCCGCCGAGCCCGCGCCGCCCGCCTTGCCTGCTCCGCCTGCCCAGCCCGCGCCGCCCGCTGCGCCTGCTCCGCCTGCGTGTCCGGCTGCCGCCCCCGCGCCGGTGCCGCCCTTGCCCGCGCTGGGGCCGCCCGCGTGCCCCGCCGTGGCCGCCGCGCCGCCCTTGCCTCCGCTTCCCCCCGACTTCCCGCCGAGCCCGGCCATCGAGTAGTCGTCGGTGCCCTCGGTGCCGAGGCTGCAGGCCGCCGCCGCCGTGGCGAGGAGCGCGAGGCCTGGGAGGAGGCGAGCACGGGACGCGAAGCGCATGGCCCGATGATACCTGGCTTCCTGCCGTCCCGTCGCGGGTTTCGAGGATCGTCGTCCGGTCGCGGGTCTCGGGGCTCGTCGTCCGGTCGCGGGTCTCGAGGCTCGTCGCCTCGACCCGGGTCTCGAGGATCGTCGTCCGGTCGCGGGTCTCGAGGCTCGTCATCCCGTCGCGGGTCTCGAGGCTCGTCGCCTCGACGCGCGCCCGTGCGTTCGGCATGGTGTGGCCGACATGCTCTCCGCTCGCTCGCTCTTCGCGCTCACGCCGCTCCTCTGGGCGCTGCTCGCCGCCTGCTCGAAGGAGCCCTCTCCGCAGGCCGTCCCCGCTGGCAGCGCGCGTCCTGCCGCGCCGAAATCGTCCCCCGAGCCGCTCGAGGGGCAGCCCGCGCCCGAGGTCACGTTGACCCTCGAGGACGGGTCGAGCCGCGCGCTCTCGTCGCTCCGCGGCACCGCCGTCGCGCTCTACTTCTACCCGAAGGACGAGACCCCGGGGTGCACCATCGAGGCGCAGGAGATGCGGGATCTCCACGACGAGGTCACGAAGGCCGGTGTGACAGTCCTCGGGGTCTCGACGCAGGACGCGGCGTCGCACAGGGCCTTCATCGAGAAGGAGCGGTTGCCGTTCCACCTGGTCGCCGACACGAGCGGCGAGGTCGCGCGGGCGTTCGGGGTGGCGCTCACGCTGGGCTTCGCGTCGCGCGACACGGTGCTGATCGGGCCGGACGGCGTCGTGCGGAAGGTGTTCCGCAAGGTGAGCCCGAAGGGGCACGCCGCCGAGGTGCTCCGCGCCGTGCGCTCCTGACGCGACGCGCGTCGCGTCGTGGCAGGGCCCCGGCGGGCGCTCTCGTGGCGGCGGCGTTCGACGCGGCCGCGCGTCGCGAGGAGACGTCGGCGCGGGGCGCGTCGCCACGGCGTGGCGCCGCGCAGGCCGCTTTTTTTTGCTTCCGCTCCCCGCGTGATAAGCCCCCTCCGCCATGCGCCGTCTCGTCTTCGTGCTCCCGGTCCTCGGCCTCGTCGCCTGCTCGTCTCCTCAGCCTCCGCCCGCGCCAGGGCCCGTCCCCGCCGCGCCCACGTCGCCGTCCGCGTCGGTCCACGAGGCTGCCCCGAAGGCGCCCGAGCCCGCCGCGAGCGCTTCGGTCGTCGCCGCGCCGCCCGCCGCGCCCGAGAAGGCGAAGCCGCCCTTCAACGTGCTGCTCATCAGCATCGACAGCATGCGCGCGGACATGCCGTGGGCGGGCTACCCGCGCGACATCGCGCCGCGCCTGACCGCGCTCCAGAAGAAGTCCGTCTCCTACACGCAGGCCTACGCGATCTCGTCCTTCACCTCGAAGAGCCTGGGCGGCTTCCTCGGTGGGCGACTCCCGTCCGAGCTGCGCCGCACGAGCCCCTTCTTCACGCGGTACCTCGACTCGAACGTGATGTTCCCCGAGGCGCTCCGCGACCAGAAGGTCCACACGATCGCGGGCCACGCGCACGCCTACATGGGCAAGGGCGAGAGCGGCTTCGAGCAGGGCTTCGAGAAGTGGCAGATCGTGCCTGGGATCTCCTTCGACTACAACAAGGACCCCTTCGTCACGTCGCAGAAGATGACCCCGATGGCCATCGAGATGCTGTCGGACGAGCGGCTGAAGACCGAGCCGTTCTTCGCGTGGTTCCACTACATGGACCCGCACGACGTCTACCAGGCGCACGCGGAGAGCCCGAAGTTTGGTGACGCGAAGCCGAAGCGTCGTGACCTCTACGACCAGGAGATGTTCTTCACCGATCTCTGGGTCGGGAAGCTGCTCGACTGGGTCGAGACCCAGGAGTGGGCGAAGAAGACCGTCATCGTCGTGACGGCGGACCATGGCGAGGCCTTCGGCGAGCACAACCTCTACCGCCACGCCTTCGAACTCTACGACGTCCTCACGCACGTCCCGATGTTCTTCCTCATCCCGGGGGGCGAGCCGCGCGTCATCGACGAGCCGCGCAGCCACGTCGATCTGGTCCCGACGATCATGGAGCTCACCGGCGCGAAGCCGAACGCGGAGCTCCGCGGCAAGAGCTTCTTGCCCGAGCTCTTCGGCGCCGCGCCCGACGCACGCGACGTCCTCACGGATCTGCCCGAGGACTCGCACAACGAGCGGCGCCGCGCCCTGCGCCACGGCGACTGGAAGCTCATCTCCTTCGCGAACGACTTCCGCTTCGAGCTGTACAACTTGAAGGCGGATCCCGGGGAGACGGACAACCTCATCAAGAAGGACAAGGACAAGGCGAAGGAGATGATGGACCTCTACAAGGAGGTCTCGAAGACCATCATCGACGTCGCGCCCCAGGGCGGGATCCCCAAGAAGAAGGGCTGAGCGAGGCGCGCATCAGCCGTCGCTCTCGGCGGCTCGGCGGCGACGTGTGAGCCGTCGCGGCGCGGTCGGCGCGTGGGGTCGCGCATCGGCCGTCGCGCTCGGCGGCCCGGCCGAGGTCGGCGGCGACGTGTCAGCCGTCGCTCTCGGCGAGGCGAGCCAGCTCCTCGGCCGACAGCTCGAAGTCGGCGTACACGTTCTGCACGTCGTCGTGATCGTCGAGCATCTCGGCGAGCTGCACGCACAGCTCGGCGTCGCGCCCGGTGACGGGCTTCTTCGTCTTGGGGAGGAACTGGAGCGCTGCGCTCTGGACCGAGAGCTTCGCCGCCTCGAGCGCCTTCGCGACCGCGTCGAGCTGATCGGCGGGCGTCGTCACTTGCCAGCCCTCGTCCGTCTCGGTGTAGTCGTCCGCGCCCGCGCCGACGGCGACGTCCATCAGCAGATCCTCGGTGACTCCGCCCTTCGCGACGAGGGCGACGCCCTTGCGCTCGAAGGCCCAGCCCGCCGTGCCGCTCTGGCCGAGGACGCCCGTATTGCGCTCGAAGATCTTGCGCAGCTCGGCGACGGTGCGGTTCCGGTTGTCGGTCATGGCCTCGACCATGAAGAGCGTCCCGCCGGGGCCGCTCCCCTCGTAGACGACCTCTTCGAACGCCTCGCCCTCGATCTCTCCGGTGCCGCGCTTGATGGCGCGCTGGATGGTGTCGCCAGGCATCTGCTGCGCCTTGGCGTCGGAGACCGCCCTCCGCAGCCGCGGGTTGGTTGCCGGATCCCCGCCGCCGCCCACGCGGGTCGCCACCGTGAGCTCTTTGATGAGCTTGGTGAACATCTTGCCGCGCTTGGCGTCGAGGGCTCCCTTCTTGTGCTTGATCGTCGCCCACTTCGAATGGCCGCTCATGGAGCGCGCGTCGTAGCCAAGGCCCCAGGGCTCGACAAGGCGCTCGCGCGTCCTCTCGGGCGATTTCGCGACGGCCTCGGGGACGCGCGGGCCACGGCGCTCGCGCGTCCGTCGCGCCGCGGCATGGGTTCCGCTCAGCGGTGACGGAGCCTCCGCAGATCGTCCCAGGCCTCGTGGGCCGTCGCATACCGGAAGCTCTCGCGCCTCCGCAGGAGCTTCGCGACGATGGCGCCGAGCGGGGTGCCGAGCGCCTCGGCGCGGGCCCTCGGGATCCCCTCCGACACGTGGCGGAGGAGCTCGGGGTAGGGCAGGGCTGGGTCGAGCGCCGGGGTGCCCGTCGTCATCCAGTAGAGGAGGAGCCCGACCTGATAGAGATCCGACTGCCTCGTCGTGTAGCCCGCGGCGGCGACCTCCGGGGCCATGATGGCGTGGTGGACGACGTTGGGACGTGTGGACGCGCGCCCGCGCAGATCCTCGGAGATGCCAAAGTCCGCGAGCTTCACGACGGGCTGATCGCCTCCAAGCACGAGCACGTTCCCGGGGTGGAGATCGCCGTGGACGATGCCCGCCTCGTGGAGGTACGCGAGCGCGGCGAGGATCTGGCGGGTGATCTCGAGCGCGTTCTCGAGCGCCATGGGGCCGCGGAGCAGATCGCGGAGCGAGCAGGCGCACCACTCGAGCGCCAGGAAGAAGAGGTGCTCGTGCTCGAAGGCGTCGTGGAGGTAGACGACGTTGGGGTGGCGGAGCAAGAGGAGGCGGTCGACCTCCTTGCGCCAGTCGGCCTCCACCTCGACGTACGGGCGGCTCGCGGGGACGAAGAGCTTCAGCGCGTAGCGCTGGTCGAAGGGGCCGAACGCCTCGTAGACGGCGCCGTACGCGCCCTTCCCGAGCGCGCGGGTGACCTCGTACTGCCCGCGCGCCGAGCCGAGGACGTGCCCGGCCTCGGGGAAGTGGATCTGGGTCGGCAGCCCGCCCATGCTCTGGAGCGTCGGGCGGAAGGGGCGCGGCCGGGAGAGGCGCTGGGTCTCGGTGACGACCGAGCGAGGGGGCGCGTCGGGGCGGTCGCGCAGGCTCGTGGGGACCTCGATCCGCGCGGTGTCTTCTGGGCGATCGTCGCCGGGCACGGCCGGTGACGGTAGCACGAGCGTGGGGCGCGTCGTTCGCCCCTCGCTGGTGCACGCGCTGCCCGTCGTGGGGGGCTGGCCGGGTCCGTCCGTCGGCCCGCCCGTCGGCCCGCCCGTCGGCGCGCGTGGGGACGGCTCGCGTGGGGACGGCTCGCGTGGGGACGGCTCGCGTGGGGTGGGCCGTCCGCCCGCGACGCGCGCGCGCGCGGGGACTGCGAACATCCACGCGAAGACTGCCTTCGCGTGGTCCCCGCGACGCGCGCGTCGCGGGGACTGCGGCCCGCCCGCGACGCGCGCGCGGGAGAACGATCTCGCTCGCCCGCGTGCACGCGTCGGTTTGTCACCCTTTCGGAGGGTCGAGCACCACCTTGGGCGCGAGCTTGGCGACCGTCTTGCGACCGAGCCCCTTCACGCGGAGGAGATCGGTGATCGCCTTGAAGCGCCCGCCGAGCTTCGCGCGGAGCGCGACGATGGCGCGCGCGCGCTTCGGGCCTACGTGAGGCAGCTTCGTCAACTCGTCTTCGGTCGCCACGTTGAGCACGACGCGTCCATCGTCCAGGATCCCCTTCGGGGCGGTCGGCTCGCTCGGCGTCGGATCGGCCGGGGCCGTGGCCGGGGCCACGACGGGCTCGGGCGTGGCGCTCGCCGTCGCGGAGGGCAGGTGCGCCGGCCCGGCGTTCGCCAGCGGGAGGCGGGGTCCACCCCCAGCGAGCACCCCGAGCCCTGCGAGGAGCCCGAGGAGCGCGAGGAAGGCGAGCCCCTTGGCCGCCGGCTTCGCCCACCGAGACGCCGCGAGTCGCCCGCCGACGCGAGCGAGCCCCGCGCGCGTCGAAGCGAGGCGCTCTCGCCACGTCGCGCGCTCGATGTCGTGGGCGTGCTCCGCGAAGAGCGCCTCGACGATGGCCGGCCGGTAGGCGTCCTCGGGGCGGATCGTGCGGCCCGGCTCACGCGGGTTCACAGCGGCACCTCGTCGCGCGCGCGGCCGTTCTTCGGCGACGATCCCCGCTCACGCGGGCGCCCCTCGTCCTCGGCGTCGCGCGGCGAGTAGTCGCGCACCTGGAGCTTGGATCCAGACACGGGCAGGGCGTCGAGCTGGATCGTCACCGAGCCGTCCCGGTTCTCGAACCCGACGCCGACCCGCGTCCAGTAGCTCTTGTCTCCGCGCTCCGTGATCATCCACACCACCTTCATCTTCGACTCGTGATTCATGATTGGTTCCTTTTCTGCGCCGCGGCGGGCGCACCGACCCCCTTCGCAAGGTCGGGACCAACGTCCGAAGGCCATCTTGCAGCCGGATCCCCGCACGCGCGGCGGCGATCTGGCGCGGCGGTGGGTGGCGACGAGGTGGCGATCCCACTCCTGTCTCGTCCATCGCCGCCCCGGCGTGGCGCGCATTCCACGAGCGCCCGAGGCCGGAGTTCGCTCCACGCGCGTCGCGTGCTAAGCTGATGAAGAGGGGTGCGTCCCCGAGCGCCCGAGGAGGACGTCCAGCCATCGTCACGCGGGATCCTCGGGTACCCTGAGCGCGTGCGCGTGCGTCCGTTCCCGTGGGATCGGCTCCGCCTGGTGTCGCGAGCCGACGCGGCGACTTTGTCGTCCTCGGCTCGCGCGCTCGGTCGGCTCGATCTCCCTCGGCTCGAGGCGGCGCTCTCGGACGTGGTGGGCGCGTCCGCGCGGGTGACGCTCGTCGACGTCGCGCAGGGGCGCTTCGCGCCGGGCGTGGGCCCTCTGCTCCGGGTGAGCACCGATCTCGTCACCGTGGTGCTCTCTCCCGAGCCAGCCCTCGCTCGGCGGCTGCTCGCCGCGGGCGCCGCCGAGCATGATCGGGGGGCCGCGCTCGTCGACGTCGTCGAGCGTGTGGCGCGGCGTCTGGGTGCTGTCCCTCGTGTCTCGCAAGAGCTCGCTGCTGCGACGACGGGCGTGCTCCATCGCCTGATCGTCGAGCTCGGAGCCGAGGCCTTCGAGCTCCGTGCCCTCCTCGTGCCCGAGTCGTTGGTAGGCCCCGAGCGCGCGAGCGTGACGAGGCTCGGAGACGTCCCGATCCGGCTCGAGGTCGTGGCGGCCACGCTCGCGCTCACGCGCCGTGAGGCGTCACGCCTCGTGCCAGGGGCGCTCCTCCTCGCCGAGGGCGGTGAGGGACTCCGCGCCGTGGACGGACGGTGGACGGGGGCGGTCGCCCTCGCTGCGCCGCGGAGCGAGTGGGCGCTCGTGGGTGAGCTCGATCGTGACGGACGGCTCCTGTTCGTGAGACCTCGGCCGCTGCCCTGGGGCACCTCCTGCGCGCCCGGGCTCGGTGGGCCTCGGCCGCTCCCGCGGGACACGCCCGGCGCGCTCGGGCACGACGAGCCCGTCTTGCTGGAGGACGCGGCGCTCGTCGTGCGCGTCGAGGTGGGCAGCCTCTCTCTCTCCGCGGTGGAGTGGGCGTCGCTCTCGCCCGGCGATGTGGTCGCGCCGCACGCCGTCGTCGGCCGGGCCGCCGTCCTCCGCGTCGGAGGGGCGATCTTCGCGCGAGGCGAGCTGTGCGACGTGAGCGGGCGCCTCGCCGTCCGCGTCGCCGCGCAGAGCGGGCGAGCGCCGGCGGAGCGATGAGCGGTCCATCCGCAGGTGCTCGCCCGCACGCTCAAGGTGCAGCGTCGGTCAAGCACCGGGCCGCGAGCTCCTCGGTGAGGACGCGTCGATTCCCGGAGCCAGGCGGCGCGGCGCGGAGGGCCGTGAGCCCGCGCCCGATCCCCGCGCGATCGGCCGCCGCGCACCCAGCGGCGACGCGCAGCCGCGCCGCCTCGCGCAGCACGGTGTCGGGTACGCCCGTGAGCGTCACCTCGTCGAGCACCTCCGCGGCGTGCGCGTGGTCGCCGCGAGAGGCCGCGTTCTTCGCGAGGAGGAAGGCCGCGATGGGCTCCTCGCGCGCCTCGCGACCGAGCAGCTCCAGGGCGAGCGACGGATCCGGACCTCGATCCGCCGATCCGATGAGCAGCGCGACGACCGCGGGACGCAGCGCGGGACGGATCGACGCCGCGAGCTTCACGTCGAGCGCGCGCGCGTGGTCTTCGTCCAGCACTTGTGCGCGGATCTCTCGGTAGCCCCGCGCCGCCTCCTCGGTCCTGTCGCTCGCGAGCGCGCGATCCGCGCGCCGCTCGGCCGCGCGGAGCCGCACGGACACGGGCTGGCTCGTGTCGTCGGCGAGCGCCTCGAACCGCGCCATCGCGTCGCCTGCGCCCGCGCGCTCCGCGCACCCCGCGCGGAGGAGCAGGAGCCCGCTGTCACGCGGCGCGAGCCGGAGCGCCGCGTCGACGTCCGCCATGGCGCCCGTCGCGTCCCCACGCGCCAGGGCGTCCTCTGCGCGTCGCCTGTACCGATCCACCTCGTGCGGGCACCGCCGCGCGAACACCGCGGGGCGGCCGAACCGTGCGCGGGCCAAGGGCCTCGCGATCTCGGGCAGCCGGAGCCCCGCGAGCCCGCGCCGAAACGCCTCGTCGAGCGCCCCGAGGCTCTCCCCCGTCGCCTCCTCGAGCCGCTCCCCATGATACCATCTCTGGAGCGCCAAAGCCCCGTGTCGCTCGCGGACGAAGGAGACGAAGGCGCCGGCCGCCGTGTACGCGCGGCTGGCGTCGTGACCGAGGAACCCGAGCGAGAACAGCGACGACGCCGGGGGCAGGAGCCCGAGCTCGAGCATCGCGGCGCTCCACTCGGCCGGAGACAGGGCGTCGTCCTCGGGCGCAGCCGCGACCGCCAGCCCCTCGATGAGCCCCGGGTTCGGCACGAGCCCCGCGAGCCGCCCCGCCACGCGGAACGGCCCCCGTCCGACCTCGCCCGCGACCACGTGCGCGAGCTCGTGTCGCAGCACAGGATGGGGGTAGCCGAGAAATTGTACATACACTTCGCGGCGCCAGGGCTTCGCGACGTACACGTCGCGCGCGCCCATCAGGAGGCGCTTCTGCTCGCCCGTCGCGAAGAGGTACGCGGTCACCCTCGGCGTCTCGACGCCGAGCCACGCGGCGACGGATTGGACCTCGGTGTCGCAGTCTCGCACGAAGAGCGCGACGTCCGAGGCGCGAAGGGTCCGCGCGTAGATGACCGTGCAGCTCCGGCCCTCGACGCGGCCGCCGAGCGCCTCGGCGATGCTCGAGGCGGTGCCGGCGTGGCCGAGCGTCGGCGCTCGGGCGAGGAGCGTCGCGCTCGCCGCCGCTGGGACGAGCGCGAGGAAGAGGGCCGCTGGGCGCCGACGGTCCCAGCCGTGCGCGGCGACGAGCACCGCGCTCACCGTGGCCAAGGAGCCCGCGCGATACGTGAGGAGGCGGTCGTCGGCGCCGATGACGGTGTCGTAGAGCATCCCCGAGAAGAAGCCGACGAAGGGATCGAAGACGAAGACGACCGGCGACGCGTAGAAGCGCAGGGCCGACACGGCGACGCCGACGAGGGGGCCCGAGAGCGCCGCGAGGACCACGAGCGAGGTGCGCCACCGGAGCGTGAGGGCGAGGTGCGATAGGATGCCCGCCGAGGTCCCCGCGACGAGCGCGCCGGCGAAGGGGCCGAGCGCGAAGAAGGCCGAACCTGCGGCGAGGCCGCAGAAGCCCGCGCGCAGCCCGTGGAGCATCGTGGTCGCGAAGGCGACGGCGCCGAGCACGGCGCCGCGAGCGAGCCCGAGGAGGACCCTCGAGGAGAGCCCGCGCACGCGGCGGGCGCGGAGCGCGGTGCTGACGGCGACGACGTACGGCAAGATCAGCCCGAGCCCGAGCGCGCTCTCGTAGCCAGGCCCCGCGAAGAGCGGCAGGAACCCGAGCGCGACGCCTGCGCACGCGACGACCGCCGCGGAGGGGCCGAGGTGCGCTCGCGCTCGACGAAGCATGGCGGAGACTCTACCCTGCTCCGCGGTGCTCACGCGGCGCGACCGACCCTCCGACCCCGACCGGCGCTACGTCGAGTTCGAGCGCGACGAGCGCGAGGGCGATCGAGAGCTCTTCGATCGGGTGGCCTTCGCGATGCGGCTGCTGCGCCTGGTCAAGCCGCGGCTCCGCGTGGCGGTGTGCGAGGGCACCGAGCGGCTCCGCGTCGAGCGAGGCGGCGCGTCGCGGCCGTGGGCGGTCCTCTCGATCCCACGAGACGCGTCCCGCTACGCGATCGTCGACGCGGTGCTCGTGCTCGCCGACCGGAGGGACGTGCCGTTCCTTCGCGATCTCTTGCTCACCGACCGCACGAGCTAGCCTGGACGTTCGCTGGCGCTCCTCCCGAGGATCGCTCTGTTCGCCGCGCGGCCAGGAGCAAACGGCCGTGCGCGGCGGCAATCGAGTGGCCCTCTGGTCGCTCCCATGGGCGACGAGCGGCGGGTGGCCCACGAGAGGACGCGGCGGCGATCGTGCGCCGTGCGGGGCGCGGCTGCACTAGACTGGGCAGCCTCGTGCCGCCTCCTCGTCACCCCGCCGAGAGCTTCCGGGTCTCGCTCCGCGTGAAGCCTCGCGCCTCCCGCGCCGCGCTCGCGCGAGACGCCGAGGGGGGCTGGGTGCTCTCGGTCACGGCGCCGCCCGTCGACGGCGCGGCGAACGCGGCGGTCCTCGCGTTCTTCTCGGGGGCGCTCTCCGTCAAGAAGGCGGACGTCTCCATCGTCGCCGGTGAGACGGGGCGCGCAAAGATCGTCGAGATCCGGGGGCTCGGCGTGGACGAGGGCACCTCGCGCCTCGCGGAGATCGCGCGGTGAGCCTCCGCTTCGAGAAATACGAGGGACTCGGCAACGACTTCCTCGTCGTCGAGGGGGAGGCATCGGACTTCTCGCGGGAGCGGGTCGCGCGCCTCTGTGACCGGCACTTCGGCGTCGGCGCGGATGGCGTGCTCGTCGTGTCCCGCGCCGAAGGGATCCCGCGCATGGTGGTGCTGAACGCCGACGGGAGCCGGCCCGAGATGTGCGGCAACGGCCTTCGCTGCGTCGCGATGCTCCTTGCCGAACGGACAGGGATCTCCGACCTCTTGGTCAGGACCGACGCAGGGGATCGCCGCTGCAGCGTCCGGGGCGACACGGTGACCATCGACATGGGCCGCGGCGTCGACGGCGGGGAGCTGCACGTCGAGGTGGGGCGGCCGATCGCGCTCCGCCTCCTGTCGATGGGAAACCCCCACGCCGTCACCTTCGACGCGGCCTCCGACGACGACTTCCGACGCTGGGGCCCCGTGCTCGCGACGCATCCCCTCTTCCCGGGCGGGACCAACGTCGAGTTCGTCGACGCGCGCGGCCCGCGTGAGCTCGGCGTGCGCGTCTGGGAGCGTGGGGTCGGGCCGACGCTCGCGTGCGGGACGGGCGCGTGCGCCGTCGCCGCGGTGGCCGCGGTGGAGGGGCGCGTCCCCTTCGACGAGGAGGTGACCGTGTGGCTCCCCGGGGGCGCGCTCTTCCTCGTCGTGGGTCGCGATCTCGGGGTCTCGATGCGGGGGCCTGCGCGGCGCGTCTTCGTGGGCGAGGTCTCCGCGTGAGCGTCGTCCAGGCATCGAGGTGTATGCGGACGGGGAGTGTCGGCGTGGGCGAGGTCTCCGCGTGAGCGCCCTCGCGGTGCTGGCGGTCGTCGCGGACGCGGGCGTGTGTGCGCTCGTGCGCGACGTGTTCCGGCGCGCGGGCGACGGCGTGACGGCGCTCACCGATCTGTCGGCGGGGCTCTCGTTCACCGAGACCGTGCCCGTGGATCTGGTCTTCGTCGACGTCGGGCTCGGCGAGGGCGCAGCGCTCGCGCTCGTCCACCAGGTGAAGGCGCTTCGCCCCTCGGCGACGGTCGTGGCGATGGCGCGACCTTCGGGGCTCGAGGCGGCCGCGCACGCCATCGCGCTCGGCGCGGAGACCGTGCTCGTCTTGCCCCCGTCCGGGGACGAGCTGCTCTCGGCGGCCACGCTGGTGCGGAGCCGCCACGCCGCCGAGCGGGAGCTCGTCACCGTGCGCCAGGGGCGAGAGGACGCGCGGATGATGCTCGCTTCCGCGGAGCGGCTCGCGCAGCTCGCCGGGGAGCCGTCACCCGATCTCGCCCACGCGACGCTGCTCCAGGTGCTCACGCAGGCCGTGGGTGCGGGCAGCGGCGCGCTCTTCACGCAAGCCGAGGGGAGCCGTCCGCGGCTCGTCCTCCGCTCGACGGTGGGCGCCTCGACGGGGCTGCCGGCGTCCGTAGAGGATGCGGGGGCGCTGGCGGCTGTCGCGAAGGAGCGTGGCCTCGATGGAATCCAGCTGTCTCTGTCGGGCGCGCCCGTGGGGCACGTGCTCGTCGACGCCGTCGCGGCCCGCCAGGGGCTCCCCGTGCTCCTCGCTCAGGCGGCCGCGACGCTCACGGCGATCGCCGCGCGACGACCCGCGGCGATCGAAGGAGCGGGCGGCCTGAAGGACGACGAGACGAGCGCGTACACGCTCGCGTACTTCGCCGATCTCGCCGGGCGTGAGATCGACAGGGCCTCACGGCTCGGCAGGCGGTTCGCGCTCGCGATCGTCGCGCCGATGGCCGGCGTCGTCCCGAAGCGCACGCCGCTCGAGGTGTCGGAGGCCCTCCTCGACGCCGTGCGGGACAGCGACGTGGTCGCGCGCGTCGACGGGCACGAATTCTACGTCCTGCTCCCGGACACGACCGGAGTGTCGGCGCACGGGCTACGGCGCAAGCTCGAGGACCGCGACGCCCTCGACGCCGGGATGTCCGTCGGGATCGCGGCCTATCCTCACGACGGGACCGATCTCCTGACGCTGCTCCACGCCGCGAAGCGCCGCGCCGAGGCGTACGCGGCGTCGGTCGTCCCGCAGCTCCAGCTGGGGAAGCGCACGTTGCCGGAGCTCGTCGAGGCGCTCGCCTGGGGCGAGGGCCGGAGCGCGCCGAGTGCGCAGGATTCGCCCGTCACGGTCGAGCTCACGCGGTCCGAGCTGTTCTCGCTCGCCAGGATCGCGGTGTCGCACGCCGCGTTCGCGGGCACGCCGAGGGTCGTCGTCACCGCCACGGACGGCGTGGGGGCTGCGTCTGCCGTGCGCTCGCACCCTGCCACCGCGAGCGCGAGCGCGCATGCCGAGCACGACATCCGCCACCGCGACGGCTGCGAAGAGCTCGAGGTGCTGTGCCTGTACGCCGAGCACGGCGCGTTTGCGCTCGCCGGGCGACTCACGCGGGATCGCTTCGTGGGAGCGCAGTCGTCCGATCCTCGGCTCGTCGATCTCCTCTCCTCGCGCCTCGCCGAGCTCAGCGGTCGTGGTGCGTCGTCGTGGGTGGGGCGTTGACGACGGTCCTCGTGCTCGATCCGGACGTCGACGCGCTCGGCCGCCTCGGCGAGACGCTCGGCAAGAAGGGGCTCACGCCGGTCCTGGCGCAGACCATCGCGCAGGCCGAGGACCGCGCGCGGGAGCGGGCCCCGCGGGTCTTCCTCGTGGCGGCGAGCCTCGTCGACAACCCCTCGCTCGGAGACGCGCTCGCGCGCAGCTTCGCGCTCGGCGAGCTCCCTCGCCTCGTCCTCCGCCACGCCCCGAAGGAAGGGAGCCTGCCGCCAGGCTGCGTGGGGCGTGAGGATGCTGACAAGCTGGTCGCGCGGGTGCTCGAGGCCGCGCGCGAGTCGGGCACGCCGAGCGCGCCCTCGGAGGAATTCCGTGGGGACGTCTCGCAGGCGCCGCTCCTCGACGTGCTGAGGCTCCTCGCGGCGCGCGGCAGGACGGGCACGTTGCTCCTCCGCAGCAGCCATGGCGCAGGAGAGCTGCGCCTCGATCACGGAGAGCTCGTCGGCGCCACGTTCCGTCATTTCGAGGGCGAGAAGGCGGTCTCCCGCGTGCTCTCGACCGAGGATGGGACCTTCTCGTTCTCGCCGGGCGTCTCCCCTGGGCCGCGGCGGATCGCCCGGGCGATCGAGGAGGTCGTCGGGGACGTCGCGCGCCAGCGGGACGTGTGGAGGGGTGTCTTGGACGCGCTCGGTGGTGCCAGCGCGATCGTCGCGAAGGTGGGCAGGCCCGCGGCGACGACCGAGCTCGCGCGCAGGATCCTCCCCGAGGTGGCGGAGCGGCGTGAGCTCGCGGACCTCCTCGACGAGCTGCCCGCTCGCGATCTCGACGTGCTCGAGGCGCTCCGAGAGCTCATCGAGCTTGGGCTCGTCGAGGGGGCGCGCGGAGAGAGCGATCGCGCGATTTTGGCGCCACCGGAGGAGCTCCCGGTCTTGCGCTCCGTCGCGGGGCGCCTTCAGCGCCCGGGCTTTGCGGGGATCCGGGTGGGCGTGTTTGGGCCGATGGATCGGCTCGTGACGCTCGGGCAGACGCTCGTGCGCGGCCTCGCCGCGTCCCCGCCGCTCGATCCTCCTCCCGAGCTCCCCGTCCCCCACGAGCTTGGACGGCTGCTCCTCGGGGATGGGGTGGAGGTCTCGGTCCTCGCGGTCCCGAGCGGGCCGACGGGCGTACCGCTCGCCAGGCTCGCGCTCCCCGCGGTCCGCGTGGTCGTGTGTCTCGAGGGGCTCGACGTGGTCCTCTCCCGGCTCGTCATGGAGCTCGGGATCCGCGCGCTCCCAGCAGGATCGAGCTCGCTCGAGTTCGATCCGTCGAGCGCCGAGGCCACCGCGACGCTCCTTCGTCGCTCCCTCGAGGATGGAGCGAGCGGCTGACGGTGGGGCGAGCGTGATGGCCTCGGCCGTAGCGGCTCGCCCCTCCGATCGGATCGTCTGCGCGCTCGAGCCCGGCGCAGCCCCCGAGGGCCGCTCGGCCGCTTGGCCTGGTCGTCGGGCCCGTGCTCGGCGGTGAGCGACGAGGCGGGTGAGCGACGGAGGGCTGGCCGGTGCGTCCTCGCGCTCGAGCCCGCTCATCCTTGGCCGCCCACGGGCTTCCCGAGCGTCACCGAGATCGCCTCGCGCGCCTCCTTCGCGAGCTCCGCCGAGGGCCTCGACGCATCGATCGCGTCGAGGACCGTCAGCGTGACGCGCTGCCCCGGGCCCGCGAGGAGCTGCCACGCGACCCGGAGGAGCGGCGTGTCCCCGATCCACGCGACCTCGTCCTCGTCCTCGAACGCGATGGCGATGGGGCGGATGGGCGTGTTCGCCGCGCGGGCGGCGACGAAGGCCCCTCGCTGGAACGGCGCCAGTGTGCCCTTGTTCGCGGCGCCCTCTGGGAAGACGACGACGCTCCGTCGCTTCGCGGCGTCGATGAGCCGCGAGAGGGCCTCACGCCGTGAGCCTCGGTCCTCCCTGTCCACGAACACGACGCCGATGGTCTTGGCGACGCGACCGACGACGGGCCACCCTTCGACCTCGCGCATCGCCAGGAAGCTCCCCGCGCCGATCTCGCAGAGGAGGAGCACGTCGAGGAAGCCCGTGTGGTTCGCCACGCGGATCTCGAGGGCGTCAGGGAGCTCGCCCCGGAGCTCGAGCTCGAGCCCGAAGCATGCGCGCACGCGGCGCGCGGCGCGTCGGAGGTGGCGCTCGGCGCGGAGCTCGCCGCCGAGGAGTCGACCGAGCTCGACGTCCCCGAGCCCCGCGAGGGTCCAGGCGACGAGCTTCGCGAAGCGCGCGGCTCCGAAGAGGGCGCCGGTGCTGCGCTCGCGCCGTGCGCCCCGCGGAGTCACGGGGACAGGCGGTTTAGCATGCGCGGGAAGGGGATGGTCTCGCGCACGTGGGGCAGGCCGCAGATCCACGCGACGGCGCGCTCGATCCCCATGCCGAAGCCGGCGTGCGGGAAGGAGCCGTAGCGGCGGAGATCGAGGTACCAGCCGAAGGCCTCGAGCGGCAGCCCGTGCGCCGTGATCTTCTGCTCGAGGGTCGCGAGGTCGTCCTCGCGCTGGCCGCCGCCGATGATCTCACCGTAGCCTTCGGGTGCGAGCACGTCGACGCAGAGCGCGCAGCGGGGATCGTCGGGGTCTTCCTTCATGTAGAAGGCCTTGATGGCCTTGGGGTAGCGGTGGACGAGGACGGGCCGGTCGTACGCGCTGGACACGATGGTCTCTTCGTCCCCGCCGATGTCGTCGCCGAACTTCGCCGGGTTCCCGGCCTGCTGGAGGACGGAGATCGCCTCCTCGTAGCGGATGCGCGGGAAGGGCTTCTTCACGCACTCGAGCTTGGAGGTGTCGCGCTCGAGCGTCGCGAGCTCGGGGCGCCGATCGCGGAGCACGCGCTCGACGAGGAAGCAGAGCAGATCCTCCGCGAGATCCATGTCGCCCTCGAGATCCATGAAGGCCACCTCGGGCTCGACCATCCAGAACTCGGCGAGGTGGCGGCGGGTCTTCGACTTCTCGGCGCGGAAGGTCGGGCCGAAGCAGTAGACCTTGCCGAGCGCCGCGGCCCCGGCCTCCATGTAGAGCTGGCCCGACTGCGTGAGGTACGCAGGCTCGCCGTGGTAGTCGGTCTCGAAGAGCGTGCTCGTGCCCTCGCACGCGCTCGGCGTGAAGATGGGCGCGTCGACGAGCGTGAACCCGCGCTCGTCGAAGAAGTCCCGCACCGCCTTCACGATCGTGTGGCGCACGCGCAAGATCGCGTGCTGGCGCTTCGATCGGAGCCAGAGGTGGCGGTGGTCCATCAAGAAGTCGGTGCCGTGCTCCTTGGGCGAGATGGGGAAGTCGGCCGTCGGCGCGGCGAGGACCGCGAAGTCCGTGGCGTGCACCTCGAAGACGCCGGGCTGCTTGGGGTGGGCGTGGACGGCGCCGGTCACCGAGAGGCTCGTCTCCTGCGCGAGGTGGTCGGCCTCGACGAAGCGCGCCTCCGGGACGTCCTTCTTGCCGACGACGGCCTGCACGGTGCCGGAGCCGTCTCGGATCTCGAGGAAGTGCACGTTCTTCGACGACCGGCGGTTGTAGAGCCACCCGCGGAGGGTGACGGTCTCTCCGACGTGCTTCGAGAGATCGGCGATGGGGACGGGGCTCGTCGTCATGGCGAGCGCTCGTACCACGAGTCTGCGGAGCCGCGCCTAGGTCGCCGCTCGCCGAGGCATTGGTTCGCGGTGGGCGCTGGGCGCCGCCCAAGGCTGGGCCGCACGATGGGCCTTCGAGGGTCGGAGCGCGCGTCCTCGCGGTGAGCGTCGTCGGTGAGCACCGCGCGACGCGCGCCAAGGCGCTCGTGGCTCGTCCTCGCCGAGTCGCGAGGGCGCCCTCGCGGCGGGCGTCGCCGCCATGTCATGACGCAGAGTCCCGGTCTACGTGCAGGAGCCTGTCGTCCCCGGACTCGCGGCGAGCGTCGCCGCCATGTCATGACGCAGAGTCCCGGTCTACGTGCAGGAGCCTGTCGTCCCCGGACTCGCGGCGAGCGTCGCCGCCATGTCATCATGCAGAGACGGGACACTTGCGTCGGTGGCCCCTCTCGGGGCGCGCGACGTTCAGCCGCTCGAGCACACCCCGAAGCCGTCGGGGAACATGTCGCCGCCGAGGACGCAGACGCCGGCAGGACACTCGGACGGATCTCCGCCGAGGTGGCAGATCTTGCGGCAGTGGAGCGACGCCGCGTTGCAGTAGTGGCCGGCCGCGCAGGGGCACGCGTCCCCAGCCTGTCCGTCCCCGATGGGCACGCAGGTCGTCGTCTTCGAGTTGACGAGGGTGCAGGACTGGCTCTCGCCACACGACCCCGGATCGAGCAAGGTGCACCCGGTCGCCGGCGCGCAGACGGGGATGGGCAGCGCGTCCGGGAAGGGCTTGCTCGGCTCGTAGAGCGGCAAGAGTCCGCAGTACGTCCCCGTGGCGCAGGACTTCTCGGTGCTCTCGCAGCAGTAGGTGCGGCAGCGCCCCGCGTTGAGCCCCTTGTCGCTCGGGTGCACCACGCACGCGAGCCCGGGCGCGCAGTCCCCCGATTTTTGGCAGAAGTCGCCGTCGTGCCCGCCACCGGCCGCGACGCACTTGGCCGCGGCGAGCCCGTCGGCGCTGCGGACGACGTGGCAAGTGAGCTCGGCGGCGCCGTCGGGGAGCCCCGCATCGAGCGAGCAGGTCGCCGTCGCGAAATCGGGATCGGGGTTGCAGCCGCTGGGGCAGAGCTCGCTGCGGGACGGCGCGTCGAGTTCTGCGTCCATGGGGCCGGTCTCCTTGGCGTCCGCGCCCCCGTCGGTCACCCCGACGCAGGTCGCGCACGCGCCGCTCTGACCGTCGTCGACGACGCGCTCGGGCGGCGTGCACGCGAGCCACCCGACCGCGATCGCGGCGGGGACGAGGGCGAGGACGAGGGGGCGCTGCACGGACCGACGAGAAGATTTCACGAGGTGTGCCACGCGCGCAAGCGCCGCGGCTCCGGCGCGCTCGGCGTGCGTGGCATGGCGGCGCTGTCGTGGAGCGGGCGCTCAGCCCTTCGGGTACTCGTTCACGGTCGCCTTGGGCGGCCGGACGATCGCGACGACGGGGCTCGTGACCACGTCGTTGCCGGTGGTCGCGAGGTAGAGCCGCGCGCCCGGCTTGGGCGCGTTCGGCGTCGGGAGGTACGTCCCCGTCGGGATCGAGCCCTCGATCGCCATGTCGAGCGCCTGGTGCGTGGCGAGCCACTCCTTGGCGCCGCGCGGGCGGACGGCGACGATGCGCCCCTTCTTCGCGTGGTACTCGGTGTTCTTGGTGATGAAGACCTTGTGGACGCGGCGCTCGTCCCCGTCGTACTTCTTTGGCTTCTGCTGGGTCGACATGCGCCGAGACTTCGCCGAAGGCGTCGGGTCGGGCCAACTTCTGGCGTCGCGCTCGCGGTGCTTGGAGGCGGCCTCGCGCCGACGCGCGCCCGAGCGAGATCCGGCCCACAGGCCTCGCGGCGGGACGACGGCGCGAGCGCCGTCGAGGGATGGACGCGCGACGAGGCGTGGATCCCGATCAGCCCGGTGCACACGCCTCGCGGCGGGACGACGGCGCGAGGGCCATCGAGGGATGGACGCGCGACGAGGCGTGGATCCCGATCGGCTCGGTGTACACGCCTCGCGGCGGGACGACGGCGCGAGCGCCGTCGCGATCAGGTCGTCGGCGTGGGCGCCGTACGCAGCGCCTCGTCGGTGCGCTTCCGCTTCATGCGGCGCCGCGCGGCCTCCGCCTGCTTCTTGCGGCGCTTGATGCTCGGCTTCAGGTAGTGGCGGCGGGACTTCAGCTCACGGAGGATGCCCTCGGAGGCGAGCTTGCGCTTCAGGTGCTTGATGGCGCGCTCGATCCCCTTGTCGCCGACGACGATCTCGAGGGGCTTGCACTGCACGGATTCAGACGGCATTCACGGGTTCCTTGGGGAAGAAGGGGCCCGGGCGTATGCCAGACCTCGCGCGCGCAGGCAAGCCCTCCGCGCTCGGTCGACGCCGAGCCCTCCTCGCTCGCGCTCTGGACGAGGCGAAACGCCGCGTTGCCCAGCCCGGCGGAAGGTGGTAGCCGTTCGTCGTCATGGGACGTCTCGGCCCTGGAGAAATACTCGTCCTCGCGCTCCTCGCGCTCCTCCTCTTCGGAGCCACGCGCATCGCCGACATCGGCAAAGGGCTCGGCGAAGGGATCCGCAACTTCAAGAAGGGCCTGAAGGACGACGACCCCGAGCCGAAGCAGATCCCCGAGAAGACGTCGGAGAGCGAGAAGAAGACCTGAGCGGGTCGAGAGCTCGCCGCGTGGGGCGAGGAGGCGCGCGAGTCGCGTCTCGAGGCCGCGAGGCGCCGCGCGAGTGCACGGCGGGAGGCTCGCATCGAGCTCGGCGCGAAGCGACGAGCCGAGGCCGCGAGGCAGGGCCGGCGCATCTAATTCCTGAGCCACCTCGATCCGACTGCTGAAGCCTGT
>CAYNEK010000056.1:0-32157 GCA_964396175.1 uncultured Polyangiaceae bacterium
CGATCAGGGAGTCAGAGTTTCTGGAAAAGGAGGGTCAGAGTTTCTGGAACTTGCATCGCGCACCGAGGACGAGCGCGCCCGCGGCACACCGCCCGGTGTGAGCCCACGAGCGGCCTCGTCGCGCCGCCGCCCCGCCGCCGCCGACAAGTTCCTCCGCGCGCGCCCGGTGTGAGCGTACGGCGCCCGGATGCAGAACTCCATCCGGGCAGTTCCTCCGCGCGCGCCCGGTCTGAGCCCGCGAGCGGCCTCGTCGCGCCCCGTTGACGTGGTGCGTCGAGGGCCGTAGACGCTCACCCCGTGAGCCTCCCTCACCCCGACGATCGCCGCGACGTGGATCTCGTCGTCATCGGCGGCGGCGTGAACGGCACCGGCGTCGCGCGCGACGCGGCCCTCCGCGGCCTCCGGGTCGCCCTCTTCGAGCGGAACGACCTCGCCTTCGGCGCGTCGGGGAACTCGAGCGGCATGATCCACGGCGGCCCGCGCTACCTCTCCTACGACCCGAGCGTCACCCACAGCTCGTGCCTCGACTCGGGGTACATCCAGGAGATCGCGCCGCACCTGCTCTTCCGCATCCCCTTCCTGTTCCCGATCTCGATCGGCCCCGGGTCCAAGGTGGCGCTCTCGCTGGTCGACGCCTTCTTCGAGGCGTACGATCGGTACCAGCCGCTGAAGCGCGGCAAGCCCCACGCGAGGCTCACGGCGGACGAGCTCCGCCAGCTCGAGCCAGGGCTGCGGGGCGAGGTCGAGGGGGGCGTCACCTTCGACGAGTGGGGCATCGACGGCGCGCGGCTCGTGACGCTGAACGCGCTCTCGGCCGCCCGGAGCGGCGCGCGGATCTCGGTCCACACCACGGTCGAGCGGGTGCTCCGGCGCGAGGACACGGGCGAGGTGCTCGGGGTCGACGTGCGACACCGGCTGACCGGGAAGGCAGAGCGCATCACGTGCCGCGCCCTCGTCAACGCGACGGGCGCATGGTCCTCCATCACGACCGATCTCGCGGGGTTGCCGCGCGGGAGCGCGCCCACGCGCGGAGGCAAGGGGATCCACATCCTCTACGACCGACGGCTCACCAACTACGCCGTCGTGGCCCGCGCGATCGACGGTCGGCAGGTCTTCCTCGAGCCTTGGCAGAACCTCTGCATCCTCGGCACGACCGACGATGACTACTACGGCGATCTCGACGACGTCTGCGCGACCGAAGACGAGGTCGGCTACCTCGAGCAGGCGCTCGCGCGCGTCTTCCCGTCGATCAAGGACGCGCGCGCCATCGGCACCTACGCGGGCGTCCGCCCGTCGCTCTACGCGTGGGGGCCGCTCGAGGACAAGCTGTCGCGGGAGCACGAGGTCATCGACCACGCCGACCATGGCGCGCCCGGCGTCTTCTCGATGGTCGGAGGGAAGCTCGCGAGCTACCGGCTCTTCGCCGAGGAGGCGATGGATGCGATCGCCGCGTATCTCCACGTGCAGGAGCCCTGCACGACGCACAAGAGGCCGCTCCCTGGCGGCGAGCGGGTGGTCGATCCCTTCGCCCTCGCGGACGCGGCCGAGCTCGACGCCGTGGCGGCACGACGGCTCGTCTACCGGCACGGCGCGATCGCGGACGAGATCGTCGAGCGCATCGCGAGGCACCCGACCGAGGCGGCCATCGTGTGCCCCTGCGAGCCCGTCACCGAAGCCGAGATCCGCCACGTCGTCCAGCACGAGCACGCGCACACCGTCGCCGACGTCTCGCGGAGGACGAGGCTCGGGCTCGGCGCGTGCGGAGGCTACCGCTGCGCCCTCCGCTGCGGCCAGATCGTCGCCGACGAGCGTGGGCTCCCTCCACGCGAGGGGCAGCGGCAGGCGCTCTCGTTCTTGCACGAGCAGTCACGCCGGCGCGCGCCCGCGCTCTCGCCGATCCAGGCCCGCCAGGAGGCGCTCGCGATCACGTCCGTACGGTCGGAGCTGGGCCTCTACCCCGAGGAGGACGCGACGTGAGCGGGCGGCGAGTCGCCGTCCTCGGCGCGGGGCTCGCGGGCGTCGCCGCGGCGTGCGCTGCGCGCCGTGCAGGTGCGCGGGTGGTCGTCTTCACCGACGCACCAGGCGCGTCCACCATGGCGTCGGGCGCGCTGTCGGGCGAGCTCGACGAGGACGCACGCGCGTTCTTCGAGGTCCTCGGCGGGGCGCGCTTCGGCGACGGTCCGGCGGTGGTCGCGACGCAGGCGGGCGCGCTACGGACAGCACGCGGCGTCGACGAGTCGCTCCTCGATCTGACGAAGCTCGTAGGCCAGACCGTCGGGGTCGCAGTCACCCCGCGGCTCGGCTGGGACGGACGCGCCATCACGGCGACGCTGGAAGATCAGCCGCGCGCGCGGGAGCTCGCGATCAGCTTCGTCCCGGTCGAGGTCGAGCTCCTCCGCGAGCTGGACGAGGCACGCTACCCTGCGGTGGACTTCGCGCGGCTGGTCGAGGATGGAGAGCGGCTCGCGTGGACCGCGGCGCGCATCCGCGAGGCGCTCCTGCGCAGCGGCGCGACGGCGCTCCTCACCGGGCCTTGGCTCGGAGCGACGGCGCCGATCGCTCGGCAGCTCTCGGAGGCAGCCGGTGCACCCGTCGGCGAAGTGACGAGCCTCCCCGGCGAAGCGGCCGGCAGGCGGCTCGCGTCCGCCCTGGCGCGCGCGCTCGGGGACGCGCCGCGCCGTGGAGCGGTGACAGTGGGACCTGATCTCACGGTCGCCGGAGAGCGCTTCGACGCCGTCGTGCTCGCGACCGGCGGCGTCGTAGGAGGAGGGATCTCGTTCCGGCGAACGGATCCGACCGTCGTCGGCGGAGCACCGGCGCACCTCGTCGCGACGGCGCTCCCCGAGGCGCTCGTCGCATGGAACGACGACTCGGCGGCCGAGGTGGGCGCCGCGCTCCCGTCGCTCGCGTGGAGAGACGACGCGGTGCTCCCGAGGGCAGGGATCGTGACGCACGACCTCTCCGTCATGACGAGCTCACGGGCACCGATCGCAGGGCTCTACGCGTGTGGAGATCTGCGCTGCGGCGAGGGGACGATGCTGGGCGCGGCGTCGTCGGGGTGGCGCGCGGGCCGGCTCGCGGCAGGCTGATCCGCCGCGACGTCCTCGGCCCACGTGCGCGCATCGGGCCCGGACGTCGACCCACCGCGCGGGACCTTCGCACCAGGCGCCGCGCGTCGATCGCCGCCTCGACTCGGCTCGCCCGCCGCGCAAGGCGCCGGCACGAGGCGCATCGCGGCGGCGGCATGACCGCCCCTCGCGTCACTCACCGCGCGAGCGCCGGCGCCCCGCGTGACGGACCCGCTGAGATCCCCATCCGCTCGCGCGAGAGGAGCTCGAGGTGCACTTCGAGGTTCGCGTTGCCAGGGGCGCCGAAGAGCGGCTCCTCGGCGCCGACGAGGCCGCAGCGGTGCTTGTTCGACCGCTGCACCAAGCCATTGGGGATGGAGTCGAGCCGGTGGGGGAGCGGCGGCGAGCCGCTGCCGAGGGTCCACGGCGTACACACGGTCCAGAGGCTCACCGCTCGCACCCGACGCGTTCATCGTGACCGTACATGACAAACCACGTGCCTCGAGGATCCGCCTCGGACGCCCAGCCAGGGCCCGCAGGACCCGCGCGCGCCCACCTGCGCGATCCGCGTAAGGCGGCCGCGGTCGTCGTCAGGGCGGGCCGTTGTAGATCTGGAGCGCGACGATGGTCGGGCGGTCCTTGCCGCTCGGCCAGTTGACGAAGAGCGAGGCGCTGTGCGGGGCCGAGCGCATGATGCGGAGCTTCATCGCGTTGCCCTTGCGGACACGAACGACGAAGTCCGCCGCCGCCCCGGGCCGGATGCTCTCGAAGTAGTCGACGCCCTTCTTGCCGAAGCCCTCCATCTTGGTGACCTCCGTCACCTTGCCGTCGCAGTGGACCTTCAGCCACTCGCGCACCATCTTGAGCTGGCAGTCGGTGGGCGCGGAGTTCGCGCCGACGGTGTTGACGTCCGGGGCAGCCTGCCACTCGGCGACGGTGGGCGGGGCGCTGACGCCCGACGGGACGTCCGGCGACGCGCGCCCCGCGCCGGGCGCCTGGTCGGGCAGCGCGGGCTTCGGGGGTGCGGCCGCGGGGCTTTGGCCCGCGCGCGTGTTCTGCGGAGGCGCGGCCCCGGCCGGGCTGTCGCCGGAGTCCGCCGTAGCACCTGGCTTGCAACACCCCACGACGAGCAGCGCGAGCGGAACGGAGAGGAGAGGGAGGATCGATGAGCGCATGGATCCATGAGTGTACCCCGCAGCGTCACGCGGTGGAAGTGTCCTCGCGAGACTCCGTCGCGCGCTCCTGCTAGCGTGCGCCCCTGCTCATGGCCCACACGATCACGCTCATCCCCGGAGACGGCATCGGACCCGAGGTCGCGAACGCCACCTGCCGCGTCATCGAGTCCACCGGCGTCAAGGTGGACTGGGACCGCGTCGACGTCGGCGCCGCCGTCGCCGAGAAGACGGGGAACCCCCTGCCGCAGCAGGCCATCGACTCGATCCTCCGCAACAAGATCGCGCTGAAGGGCCCCGTCGGCACTCCCATCGGGAAGGGCTTCCGCTCGGTCAACGTGACGCTCCGCCAGACGCTCGACCTCTTCGCGAACGTGCGCCCCGTCCGGAGCCTCCCGTACGTCGAGCCGCGCTTCGAGGGCATCGACTTCGTCATCGTGCGCGAGAACACGGAGGACCTCTACGCAGGGCACGAGATCATGATCCTCCCGGGGATCGCGCAGAGCATCAAGCTCATCACCGAGAAGGGCTGCACGCGCATCGCCGAGTTCGCCTACGCGTACGCGCAGAAGCACAAGCGGAGGCGCGTCACGGCCGTCCACAAGGCGAACATCATGAAGATGAGCGACGGGCTCATGCTCGACTGCACCCGCCGCGTCGCGCAGAAGTACCCCGACATCGAGAGCCGCGAGGTGATCGTCGACGCCGCCGCGATGACGATGGTGCGCGACGCCAACAGCCTCGACGTCATCGTGACCGAGAACCTCTACGGCGACATCCTCTCCGATCTCGGCGCCGGCCTCGTCGGCGGGCTCGGGATCGTCCCCGGGGCGAACATCGGCACGACGTACGCGGTCTTCGAGGCCGTGCACGGCTCGGCGCCCGACATCGCCGGCAAGGGCGTCGCGAACCCCACCGCGCTCGTCCAGAGCGCCGTGATGATGCTCTACCACCTGGGTGAGTCCTCGGCGGCCAAGCGCATCGAGCTCGCGCTGCACGCGCTCTTCGCCGCGCGCCGCGTGCGGACGCACGACCTCGGCGGGACCGCGACCACGGACGAGTTCACGAGCGCGCTCGTGCGATACATCGAGTCGAGCGCGGTGTGACGTCCCGGGGGGACCTCTCTGTCCCCCACGCCCCGCCCCCTCCACGAGCGCGCGCCATCTACGCCACGAGACCGACCGGAGACGCGTGGCGGTGGCGCCGCGCGATGTCGTAGACATTTGCCGCGAGGAGCGTGGCCACGAGACCGACCGGAGACGCGTGGCGGTGGCGCTCGCAGGTCCGTCGACGACGGGGTGCGCGTCCATGCCACGAGGACCCGAACGGCGGCGCCGCGCGAGGGCCACCCACGCGGCGTTGGCCGCCTCGGACGGAATCTTCTATCCTCTAGAAAGTCGCTTGGGCGCTGCTGTCTGCCCGTTGTAGAATCGCGTGGCCTGCTCACGCTTTCGATTGCCGATGGGCGCTGCGGGCGTACGCTACGGAAGTCCCCGTCGCGATCCTTCCTTCCCTCGCCGTCCCAGGAGTTCACCGCATGAACCGTCCGCTCGTCGCCGTCGCCCTCGTCCTTGGTATCGCTGGTCTCATCGCGTGCGGGAGCGCGGTCGACGACGGGAGCTCGCTCGGCCCCGGCACCTCCAGCGGCGGGAACAAGCCCGGCGCCGGCGGCGCTGCCTCCTCGGGCAACAACGGGACGGGCGCGGGCTCCGGCACGGGTGCGGGCTCCGGCGCGGGCGGCGGCTTCGTCGGCGGCTCGGGCACGGGCGGCACGGGCCAGCCAACCACGGTCTGCGAGGGCGACAAACAGACCAACGGCGTCGACGACGACGGCGACGGCTTCGCCGACCCGGAGGACTGCAACGACTGCGATCCCAACGTCAACCCCGGCGCCTTCGATACGATCAACTACGAGAAGGACGCGAACGGCAAGCCGACGACGACGCCGCTCCCCGACGCCGCGCAGGTCGACGAGAACTGCGACGGCAAGGCGCGGCTCCCCTCCGACGACGTGTCGTGCGACGCCAACCTCGCGCTCGACTCGAAGGACCCGAAGGACGCCACGAAGGCGATGGGCATCTGCCAGGACGCGGGCCCGAACGGCTCGTGGGGCCTCGTGGCCGCCAAGTTCTCGGGGCTCGTCGGCGGCTTCGGCGCAGGCACGGCCGGGAAGCCCATCCAGTACGGCATCGTGCCGACCTTCGGGCAGAACAACACGCCGCAGGAGGGCAAGAAGATGTGGGTCGTCTCGTCGGGCACCGCGCGCGCGCCGGGTCAGGCGGGCTACCAATCGCCGTCCGGAGTCGACCAGGGCACGACCTCCCAGCTGCCAGGAGGCTTCCCCAAGGCGTCGAACCCCGCGAAATGCGGGACCACGGGGCAGCCGCACGACGCCGCCGGGCTCGACGTGAAGCTCCGCGTCCCGACGAACGCGAAGCAGTTGAAGTTCAAGTTCCGCTTCTTCACCTACGAATACCCGAGCTTCGCGTGCTCGCAGTACTTCGACGTGTTCGCCGTCCTCATGGACCCGTACCCGACGTCGAGCGACGCCGCGATGCAGGCCATCCTGACGAAGATGAAGCCCGACATCGCCTTCGACGCGAGCGGCAACGTCATCGGCGTCAACAACGCCGAGTTCTTCACCGCGTGCGCGAAGGCAGCGACGCCGGTCCCTTACCCGAACTGCAAGGGGGACGTGGCGCCGCTCCAAGGCACAGGCTTCGAGGGCCGCGGCGGCTCCGCATGGCTCGTCTCGTCGGCGAGCTTCGACGTGAAGTCGCTGCCCAACCGAGAGGTCTTCCTGCGCTTCGCCATCTGGGACACCGCCGACGGCGTGCTCGACTCGACGACCCTCGTCGACGCCTTCACGTGGGACACCGAAGAGGGCACCGGCGCCGGGACGGTCATCGATCCCGAGGGCCCCAAGGGCTGAGCGCGGAGGGCGCCGCTCGCGGCGACGGAGCGGCGCCGGCTCCTGTGCGGGCGCGCCCCACGGCGCCCTAGCTTGCGTCTTCCGTCTCGACACCCTCGAGGGCTCGGGGTAGCCTTCGCTCCTTGTGTCGGAGCTTCCCCTTGGGCCCAGCTTCGCTGAGGCGCACCCTCCCGCTGCGCGAGCGCTCGGAGTCTCTCGCGACACCGAGCCCACGATCAGCTTCGATGGAAGGAGGAAGATCTTGAGAGAGACTTGCGTGTGGATCGCGCTCGCGCTCCTTGGCGCGGCGTGCGGAGGTGGAGCCGATGAGCCGTCGCCGTTCAAGGCGTATGGGGGGAGCGCGGGCTTCGCAGGGCAAGGGGCGGCCGGGAGCGGCATGTCGGGCGGCTCCACCACCGCAGGCTCGGGCGGCTCCACCACCGCGGGCTCGGGCGGCTCCACCACCGCGGGCTCGGGCGGCTCCACCACCGCGGGCTGCGGGGGGACCAAGCAGTCGAACGGCGTCGACGACGACGGAGACGGCTTCGCGGATCCGCAGGACTGCAACGACTGCGATCCCAACGTCAACCCCGGCGCCTTCGATACGATCAACTACGAGAAGGACGCGAACGGCAAGCCGACGACGACGCCGCTCCCCGACGCCGCGCAGGTCGACGAGAACTGCGACGGCAAGGCGCGGCTCCCCTCCGACGACGTGTCGTGCGACGCCAACCTCGCGCTCGACTCGCTCGATCCGAGGGATGCCGCGAGGGCGATCGGGATCTGCCAGGACGCCGGGGCGAACGGCTCGTGGGGTCTCGTCGACGCGAAGCTGTCGGGGCTCGTCGGCGGCTTCGGCGCAGGCACGCCCGGGAAGCCCGTCCAGTACGGCGTCGTCCCCAGCTTCGGGCCCGCCAACACGCCACGCGAGGGCAAGAAGATGTGGGTCATCTCCTCCGGCGCGGCGCGCGCGCCGGGCCAGGCGGACTACCAGTCGCCTACCGGCGTCGACCACGGGACGACCTCGCCGCTCCCGGACGGCTTCCCCAAGGCGTCGAACCCTGCGCAGTGCGGCCAGACCGAGCAGCCTCACGACGCCGCCGGGCTCGACGTGAAGATCCGCGTCCCGACGAACGCGAAGCAACTCAAGTTCAAGTTCCGCTTCTTCACCTACGAGTACCCGAGCTATGCGTGCTCGAAGTACTTCGACGTGTTCGCGGTCCTGATGGCCCCCTTCCCGGCGTCCCCCGATCCGACGGAGCAGGCGCTCCTCACGAAGATGGCCCCAGACATCTCCTTCGACCCCTCGGGCAACGCGATCGGGGTCAACAACCCGTCCTTCTTCACCTCCTGTGTGACGGCCACGACGCCGGTTCCGTACCCGCACTGCACCGGCGACACGGCCGCACTCCAAGGCACCGGGTTCGAGACGCACGGAGCCACGGCTTGGCTCGTCACGTCCGCGAGCTTCGACACAAAATCGCTGCCGAACCGCGAGGTGACCCTCCGCTTTGCCACCTGGGATTCGCTGGACGGGGTCCTCGACTCGACGACGCTGGTCGACGATTTCTCCTGGAGCACCGAGGAGGCCCCGGGCGCGCGCACGATCGTCGATCCCGAGGGCCCCAAGGGCTGAGGACTGGTGTAGCTTCGAGGGCGCATGCGCCTCCGCCGCTGGCTCGCGTGGGTCCCCGTCGTCCTCGTGTGCGAGGCCCCGCGCCTCGCCGGTGCCGAGCCTCCACCCGCCCTCGACGCGCGTCGCTTCGCGCCCCCGGTCGATCCTTCTGGCACGTTGTACCTCGAGTCGGCGAGCGTCCAGGCCAAGAAGGATCCGACCTTCGGAGCGTGGCTGTCCTATGCGCGCGCGCCCTTCACGCTGAGGCGCGGCGGGGACCCCGGCGGGAAGGTCATCGGCGATCAGCTCTCGCTCGATCTCGGCGCCTCGGCGGGCGTCGGCGGGCGCGCGCAAGTCGGCCTCGCGCTGCCCGTCGCGCTCGCGCAGGGCGGAGACGACACGCCCGGGACGCGTGAGATCCTCGGCGGCAGCACCCTGCCCGCGCGCGCCGTCGGGGACCTCGCCGTCCTCGCGAAGGTGAACGTGAAGCCCCTCCGAGAGCTCGGGGGCACCGGGCTCGCGCTCGTCGGGCGCTTCTCGCTGCCGACCGGGGACCGCGCGAGCGGGCTTGGAGAGGGGGCGGCGACGACCGAGGTGCGCGCGCTCGGCGAGCTGCGGCTCGTGTCGCTGTCGGTGCTCGGATCGCTCGGGTTCCGCCTGCGCACGGAGGAGCGAACGATCGGGACACGGCGCTTCGGCGATGAGATCCCGTGGGCCCTCGGCCTGTCCGTGAAGCCCCAGATGTTCAAGTGGGACGACCGCGGCCGGTGGGTGCTCGGTATCGAGTCGCACGGGTGGCTCCCCGCGGGCCCTTCGGCGCCCTTCGGGGACGCGGCCGCGTCGGGCGCGTACGTCGGCGCGACGGCCAAATACGCGCTCCGCGACGCGTTCTTGATGGGCGGCGTCGAGTCTGGCTTCGTGCGTGGTCCCGGCAACGCGCCGCTCCGCGTGGTCGTCGGCTACACGTGGTCGCCGCGCGAACACGACCAGGATCACGACGGCATCGACGACGATCACGACGAGTGCAAGTTCCTCGCGGAGGACAAGGACGGCTTCGAGGACGACGATGGCTGCCCCGAAGCGGACAACGACGACGACGGGGTGATGGACACGGACGACAAGTGCCCGCTCGTCCCCGAGGACGAGGACGGCTTCGAGGACGACGACGGCTGCCCCGATCTCGACAACGACAAGGACGGGGTCCCAGACACCGAGGACGCTTGCCCCGACGAGGCCGGGCCACGGAGCGGGGACCCGACGAAGAGCGGCTGCCCCAACCGGGACCGCGACGACGACGGCATCCCTGACGCGACGGACAAGTGCCCCGACGAGCCCGAGGACAAGGACGGCTTCGAGGACGACGACGGCTGCCCCGATCCGGACGATGACGGAGACGGCATCCCCGACGCCGAGGACGCCTGCCCCGAGGACAAGGGCGAGCCGAGCGAGGACAAGGAGACCAACGGCTGCCCCTCCCCCGACCGTGACCACGACGGGATCCCCAACGAGCTCGACCAGTGCCCTGACGAGCCCGAGACCTACAACGGCTTCAAGGACGAGGATGGCTGCCCAGACGTCGGCCCCCCGGGCTCGCGCCCCCTCGCGCGGCTCACCGAGGGCAAGGGCGGGCGCTCCCTCGCGTTGCTCCGCGCGCCCAGCTTCGAGAGGGCGAGCCCGACACCGACCTCGACCACCCAGGCGACGATGCGGGCGATAGGGCTGCTCCTGAGCCAGGAGCGCGGGCTCCGCGTCGTCATCGCCGTGCGCCCGCTCCGTGGGCCGGAGGGCGACGATCTCGCCCGCTCGCGGGCCGCCGCGCTCGCCGAGATCATCCGCCGCACCGCTCGGCGTATCGGGGCCGCGACGGTCGTCGATTGGAAGCCCGGCGCGATGCCGCGGATCGCGGAGCCGAGCGGGGTGTCCGTCGACCTCACGACCACACCATGAAGCGCAGCGCAGCGCCACGCTCGATGCCTTCGGCTCCCACATCGCCGCGGCGACGCACGCCGAGGCTCCCGCGTCGTCAGCGCGGCGCGCGAGGAGGCTGCACCCCGTGAAGCGCAGCTCCGCGCTCGACCCCTACGACACCGGCCCTGCCACGGCGACGCGAGACGAGGTCCTCCCCCCATGAAGCGCGCCATCGTTGCGCTCACGCTCGTGACGCTCGCGTCATCGTCTCACGCCGACGAGCGAGCGCGCACGCCGGCGCCACGCGCCATGCAGCGGGGCGGGCGCTTCGGGGTCCCCGCCGCAGCCAAGAGCCTCGCCGATCGCGAACAGGAGCCTCAGGCGAGGAGCATCGAGCGCCTGGCGCGCATCGCGACCGACGAGGCGATCGCGAGGTTGCTCGAGCTCGACGAGAAGCTCGACACCTCGATCGATCTCCGGGTCCGGTGGCGCCTCGTCCGCGCGCTCGGGCCACACGCCGCGAAGAAGCCCGTCCGCCAGGCGCTCGTCCGCGCGCTCGATCAGGCCACGGCCTGCCTCGACTCGCCCTGTGGCCAGGACCCTCGCGCGGCGCGGCTGCTCGCCGGGACCGCGGCGCTCGCGCTGGCACGCTACGGAGGGACCGAGGCCGTGCTCGTGCTCTTCGCGAGCGTGCGCAAGGATGGCGAGAGCGCGCTCGTCGCCCGCGAGGCGCTCCTCGCACATCCACCCACGGGCATGCTCCCGCTCCCGCGGGTGCTCGACCCGCGGACCGTCGATTTCTTGGGCGATCTCGGGGACTTGCGCGCTACGGATGCCCTGCGCGATGCGGTGCGCACGGCCAGCCCGGAGACGCGGAGCGCCGCGCTCCTGGCGCTCGCGAAGCTGGGTGACGAGGAGGCGGCGCCCATCGCGCGAGCCTGGGCTCGCTCTCCCGATCCCAAGGGCCGGGTCGCCGCCGCGCGCGCGCTCGCCGTCCTCTCACCCGCTGAGGCCGCGAAGATCGCCCAGACCCTCGAGGATCCCACGTCGCTCGGCCCCGTCGCGCTCGCGCTCGCGGCGTCCGGCGTCGCGAGCGCCGCGCCGACGCTCGCGAGGTTCCTCGATCTGCCGGGCGCGTCGACCCCGGACCGCGCGCGCGCGCTCACGGGGCTCGCGCGGGCGGGGGCGTTCGACGCCCTGTGGCGCTTCACGACGAAGCCCGGCGACCAGCCGCTGGCTGCCTCGCTCCTGGGAGCGTTCGCCCCCGATCGTGAGCTCCTCGCGCACGCCTCGCCGGACGCCGCCTCGGGCGGCGCGATCGCGACGGCGGTGCGCGCCTGCGCGCGACCGGACGCGCGGGTCGGCGACGAGGACGCGCGCACCGCGACGTGCAGGGAGGCGACCGACGCGTTGGTCGCTCGCCTCGACGACGCGACCACACGGGCCCGCGCCGCGCAGGTGCTCGCGATCCGCGCCTGGGATCCGCGAGCGCGCTTCGACACGGCCGACGCAGGAGAGGCGTCGGAGCTCGCCATCCTCGTGGCCGACGATCCCCCCTGGACCGGCGCACCCACCTCGAGCCTCCGGGCCTGGCTCGACGACTCCCCTGCGCTCGCGCCCATGGCCGCGCGCGCCCTCGCCGCGCGCGGCGAGGAGCTAGGGATGGCGCTCCTCGCGTCGACCGATCGGGACCTCCGCGCCCACGCCGCCATGGGGCTCACGCGCTCGCGCGCCGACGGCGTGGATGGTCGCCTGCTGTCCGCGCTGGGCGGCGAGGTCGACCCGGCCGTGCGACGCGAGATCCTGCGCACGCTCGCGGTTCGCGCATCTCCGCTCGCCCACGACGAGCTCGCCCGATGCCGTGAGCTCGAACCCGACGAGCAGAGCCGTGCGGTGTGCCGGAGCCCGAGGAGCAGCGCCCGCGCGAGCGCGACGGAGCTCGTCGTGATCGTCGGCCCTCCGGGGAAGCTGGTGCGGTGGGAGCGGGCCGACGGGGTCGTGGTCCCGCTCGCGCTCGACACGGACGGTCTGGCGCTCGCGCGCACGCGCTCCGGGCTGCCCGGGCGTGCTACCGTCTCCCCGTGAAGAAAGCGCCAGGGCCGACCTTCGAGGACGATCTCACCCGTCTCGCCGAGATCGTCGAGAAGCTCGAGGGCGGGGAGCTGCCCCTCGAGGAGTCGCTGGCGTTGTTCGAGGAGGGAGTCCGGCTCTCCAGGCGATCGCAGGCGACGCTCGATCGCGCGGAGAAGAAGCTCGAGGAGCTGCTCGCCGTCGACGAGGACGGGACGCCGCACACCGAGCCGCTCGCACCCAGGGCGAGATGACGGATCGACGGCTCGACTGGGGCGCGCCGCCACGAAGCGCCCCCGCGGCGCGACCGCCCCGAGCCCCATCGACAGGGAGGCCCCGCGCCCGCCGCCGCGCAAGGCCTCACGCGTCGCGCCCGCCCGCCGAGCGCCCACGGCGCCGGCGTCACGCCGTACGCCCCGCGGACACCAGGGGCACGCCTAGAAGCGTCCGCCCGCCGAGAGGCCAGCGTACCCAGGCGAGAAGACCGGACCCGCGACGAACCTCGGCGCAGTCCTCGCCTCGGCGTCGACCTTCTTCGCGGTGAGGAAGTACCCCCCGACCAAGACACCCGCGCCGATCCCCATGCCAACGAAGCTGACGGTCGTCATCGTCTTCTTCGAGTCGCGGGCGTCCAGCGCGTCGTTGTAGTTGCGGCAGGCCTTCACGTACTGGTCGGCGCGGCCCGTGCCCGACGTGTACGCCTCGGGCCCCTTGCAGAGCTCGGTCACGCCGCGAGGCGTCCCACTGAGCTTGGCTGCGTCCTCGCCCACCGCGCTCTTGATCTGGTCGGACGCCTTGTTGGCGCTGTCCTGATCGGCGCGCGCGCCGAGAGAGTACGCGATGCCCCCGACGAGGCCGATCCCGAAGAGCCCCGCCCCCGCCCAGGCCACCGGCGAGCGCTTCGCCCAGGTCATGAAGGGCTCACGCTTGCCGTCCGACGTCGAGAACGTCGCCTTGCCATCGTCCGCGTCGCCCTTCTTGGCGGGCTCCGTTGCCTTCGGCGGATCCTTCTTGGCGGGGTCCGCTTCCTTCGGCGGGTCTTTCGGCGTGTCCTTGGCGGGTGGGGGCACGATGGCAGCGCCGCCCTCCAGGCTCAGGCTCGCGGTCGTGATCTTGCCCTTCGCTGCGAGCACGCCCGTCGACTGCGCCTTGTCGCCCTTCTTCGCCTCGATGACGTGCGGCCCGGGGGCCACGTCGAGGATGTCCGCGAGCGGAGACTCTCCGACCTTGTGTCCATCCAGCAGGATCTCCGCGCCGCCCACATCGACGGCCACCTGGATGCGCCCGATCTGCTGACGTCCCTCGGCGAGCCCCCTCTCGGCGGCGCCGCGCTTGGGGTGGTCCTTCGTCGCCGGATCGCGGAGGAAGTCCTTGAAGTGGTTGACCGCATCGAGCGCCTTCCCCGACAAGAGCTCGGCCTGCGCGAGGTTCAAGAGGACGTCGGGGTGCTTCTTCAGGGCGTACGCCTGAAGGAACGAGGCGCGCGCGAGCTCGTACTTCTTCTCGTCGAAGAGCTTGACCCCCTCCTGGAAGCGTTTGCGCGCCTCGGCCGTGACCTGTGGATCGTCTTGCGCGAACGCAGGTGGAGCGTAGGCGAGACAGGGGACGACACACGGGACGAGGACGGCAGCGAGCGAGAGCGCGCGGAGCTGGGAGATCATGGCGGTCAGAACGGCGTGTCGCGGACGATACCACCACCGCCGGGTTTCGTGCCCTTCTTCGGCGGAGGCGTGGCCGGAGGGGCCGGAGGATCGGCCTTGGGAGGCGTCTTCTTGGGCGGGTCCGCCGTCTTGGGCGGGTCCGCCGTCTTGGGCGTCTTCGCGGGCTCCGCCGTCTTCGCGGGCTCCGCCGTCTTCGCGGGCTCCGCCGTCTTCGCGGGCTCCGTGGCGGTGACCGTCGTCGTCGCCGTAGCCGTGGCTGCGGGCAGCTCCGGGGCCGCGTCGGGCTTCGACGTCGCGACCTTGATCACCGCCGCGAGCGTGAGGAGCCCCGCGACGGCGACGACGCCGATGACGAGCGGGGTCTTGCTCTTCCGCGGCGGAGCGAGAGCGTCGGGCGCCACGTCGAGCCGGAGCTCTGGACTCGCCTGCACCGCAGCTGCGGGCTTCGGCGCGAGCGCGGCGAGCTCCGAAGGGTCGAGACGCACGGTCTTCCCCTGACCGAGCCGTGCCCCTCTCGAGGGGTCGGGCGCGCTCGCCTCGGGAGAGATGATGATCGCAGGCGTCTGCTCGACGACGATCCCCGACGCCTTCGGGACCGCGACGGGGCCCTCGGAGGCAGCGACGGACTCGCCGCCGCTGGACGTCGCGAGCGCCGGGGCGGCCGCTGGCGGAGGCGGCTCGATGCGCTGGGTCGCCACCGGCTGGGGCGGCGCGGCCACGATCTCCGCGGGAGGATCGATGGGCTGGGTCGCCATCGCCGGAGCGATCACCACCGTCCGCTGCGGCACGATGGGAGCGTCCTCCGGCGCCGGCGCCGCGGTCACGGCGCCCGCGGACGACGCAGCCGTGCCTCGGGTCGGAACGTCCGCGACGGGATCGGAGGCCGGCGACGAGCCCGCAGCCTTCGCGACCGAGCGCGGAGCGGTGGGGCGAGGCGCACCTGGTGAGACGAGCGTCGAGGCACCCACGGCCCGTGCAGGCGCCGCCGGCTTGGCGGGGACGTCCTCGTCGGTCTCCCACGCGGGCTTGAATTGCTCGGCGAGGCGATCGGCGGCGGAGGGATCGAAACCAGGGGGACCGGCGGGGTTGCTCATCGAGGGGAAGGAGCGTGGATGGCGAGCGCGATCCACATGGTGTGCAGAGTATATCCCGCTTTTCGCGTCCGCAACGTGGCCTCGCGAGCGCGCCCGTGCGAAAGGGCGACTCGTGCGCCGCGCGGTCGTCGCCCTCTCCCTGTGCGTCGGCTGCTCAGACCGAGCCCCGGCGCCGGCGCCACCTGCCGCAGCGGGGCCGGATCTCGCGCGCGCCAGGGCGCTCGCAGAGGGCGGGGCGCTCGCAGACAGGTTCGAGGTCGTCGCGCTCGCCGACCACCTCGCCGTCGCGGCCGTGGCGCTCGGGAAGGCCGAGAGGAGCGAGCGTCTGCTGCTCGCCGCAGGGCTCCGCGAGCGCCTCTACCGCGCGACGCACGGCCAGGGGGACGCGCGCGAGGCGGTCGCGCTCCTCGAGCAGGGGAGGGACGGCGCGAGCGATGCGGGCGCTTGCGACGCCGAGACACGGCGCGCCGTGCTCCTCGGAGAGCTGGCGCACGACCCCGTCGTGACGCTGCGCGAGCTCTCCAAGGTCGAGGGGCGCGGGCAGGTCGCCTCATGCGCCGCGAGGACGGACGAGATCGCCCAACGCCTCGCCCCGTACCGCGCGAAGGCAGGCTACGCGGCTCCACCCCCCCCGGCCGCCAGCGGCGCGTCCGCCGCCTCCGCCCGCGCGCACGCGCCCGCCGACGACGATCTCGCCGTCACCGAAGCGCCTCCTCCCGCCAAGGAGCCCGTCGCGATCACCGAGATCACCCCGTACGGGGACCCCGAGTCGGCGCGCATCGTCATCCGCCTCACTGGGCCGACCGCCTTCTCGATCGGGCAGGCTCCGCCGAAGGAGAAGGGCAAGGGGCCGCGCGTCTACGTCGATCTCGCGCAGGCGCGCTTCCAGCGACGCAGCGACCGGAAGCGCACCATCCCGGTGGGCGGGCTCGTCGACACCGTGCGCATGGGCGAGGACGGCGGGAAGGCGCGCGTCGTGCTCGACCTCTCGAAGGTCGCCTACAAACGGGTCTTCTACCTGCCCGAGCCGTTCCGCGTCGTCGTCGACGTCACGACGCGCCCGCCCACGATCGCGACGGGGCAGCTCGCGGGCAAGCGCCCCGTCACCCGCGTCGCGCTCGACCCGGGCCATGGCGGGAGCGATCCCGGCGCCGTCGGGCCTCGCGGGCTGCGCGAGAAGGACGTGACGCTCGACATCGCGCACCGCGCGGGGCCCGTCCTCGCGCGCGAGCTCGGCGTGACCGCGCTCCTCACGCGCGACAAGGACGAGTACGTGTCGCTCGAGGAGCGGACCCAGAGGGCCAACGCCTTCCGTGCCGATCTCATGATCTCGATCCACTGCAACGCGGACGCATCCGGCGGAGGGCACGGGGTGCAGACGTACGTGCTCGACACCTCGAGCGACGACGTCGCGGCGCGAGTCGCGGCGCGGGAGAACGCCGCGACGGCCCAGGCGGGCGCGGAGGTCGCCCGCCTGCTAGGCGCCCTGCGCCTCGCCGACACGGGGCCGAAATCACGCCACCTCGCGGAGCTGCTCCAGCGTGCGGCGATGGCCTCGCTCGGCGAGCGATTCCCAGGGGCAGCGGACGGCGGCGTGAAGAACGCCGGCTTCTTCGTGCTGGTCGGCGCGGAGATGCCCGCCGTGCTCTTCGAGACGTCGTTCATTTCGCACGCGGGCGAAGAGGAGCGGCTCGGTGCTGGTGAGTACCGGCAGCTCCTCGCAGACGCGATCGTGAACGCCGTGCGCGCCTACCGCGAAGGCAAGTGACGCCCGAGCGACACACGCGAACGCCGTCCGTCCCGCCGCGACCGAGGGTCCCACGCGCCGCTCACCCGCAAGTGCGCCGTCCGTCCCGCCGCGACCGAGGGTCCCACGCGCCGCTCACCCGCAAGTGCGCCGTCCGTCCCGCCGCGACCGAGGGTCCCACGCGAACGCCCGGTCGAGGCGCTCACGCTCCGAGCAGGTTCGAGCGCTCAGTCGACGGCGAGCCCGAAGAACGGACGCGGGTCCACCGTGTCGCCACCGTGCCGGATCTCGAAGTATACCATCGCGCCGCTCCCTTCGGCGCCGACGACGCCGATCCGCGCGCCTCGAGACACCTCGTCGCCGGCCTTCACGTCGTAGGATCCGAGGTTCGCGCTCACGGAGAACCAGCGGTCTCCGTGATCCAGGATGACGAGCTTGCCGTAGTCGCCGTGCTGCCCCGTGAAGGCCACCCGGCCGCCGAACACGGCGCGCACCGCCGTCCCCACGGGCGCCCGCAGCTCGACGCCGGGACCATCCGCGCTCGTCCGACGCGCCACGCGCGCGTCCACCTTGCCGGCGACCGGGAACGGCATCCGCCCCTTCAGCGAGGCGAACCCTTCGGCGCGATCCCCGTCGACGGGGCGCACGCTGATCCCGGCGCCGTACACCGTCACGGAGCTGCCCGTGCCCTCGAACGCGCGATCGAAGGACGCGCGGCGCGCCTCTGCCTCGGCGAGGAGCTGCGCGGCCTGCGCGAGCGTGTCCCGCTGCGCCGCGACGACGGCGCGGCGCGCGAAGAGGGCGTCGCGCGTCGCGACGAGCCGCTGGTGCTCCCGGCGCAGGTCCTTCGCCTTCGTGAGATCGTTCAGCAAGGAGCGCCGCGCCCCCTCGATGCGCATCGCGTGATCGACGAACGCGTCGAAGCCGCCCGCCACCGGGAGCAGCCCGGCGCGCGCGAGGCGGGTGTAGGCGCGGGCTCGAGCGACCGAGCGCCGCTCGCGTAGGGCGACGTCCGCGACGAGCCGCCCGAGCGACGCGTCGAGCTCCCCGAGCCGCCTGTCGACGAAGGTGAGCTCCCGCTCCGCCTCCTCGAGCGTCTGCGGCGGAGGGTCCGACGCCGCCCGCGGCCCCGCCGCCGCCGCGCCCGAGAGCGCGATGAGGATCGTCGAGACGGCGAGCGCCCGGAGCTTCACGCTCACAGGGTCACGAGCCTCCGCAGGCTGAGGTACGAGCTGCACGCGCCGAGCGCGCCGCCGAGCGCGATCATCGCGACGACGACCACGGCCGGGAGGAAGCTCGGATCGACCCCCAGCAGGAGCCCGAGCGAGCCGTCGAGCCGCGCGCGCACGATGGCGTAGAGCACCCCGAGCAGGCCGACCGCGAGCGCCGCGCCGAGCGCCCCCTGCGCCGCCCCCTCGACCACGAAGGGAGCGCGCACGTAGCGCTGCGTCGCGCCGACCATGCGCAACACCTCGACCTCGACCCGTCGACGCTCGAGCGCCATGCGCATCGTGGAGCCGACGACCGACACCACCGCGCCGAGCACGACCACGGCGAGGACGAGCGCCGCCGTCATGCCGCCGTGGAGCAGCCCCGCGAGCCGCTCCGACCAGCGCCCGTACGTCTCGACGCCGTCGACGACGCCGATGCCCTTCAGCTTGTCCGTGACGGCCTGGATGTCCTCGTCGCGTGTCTTGTCACCGAAGTCGATGTCCAGCGACGCGGAGAACGCCTCGGGCGGGAGCCCCGCGACCGACGCGTCGCCAGACTCGGTCACGAGCTCCCGGCGCGCCTGCTCCGCGGTCACGAGCCGGACGGCGCGCACCCCCTCGGTCTTGAGGAGGGCGTCCCGGAGCTCCTGGACCGCGGCTGGCTCCGCGCCATCCCGCAGGTAGACCGTGGCGCGCCCGACCTTCGACCACCGCGCGCGCACCGACTCGAGGTTGGTCACGACGAGGAGCGCGGCGGCGAGGCAGACGAAGGCGACCGCGAGCGAGAAGATCGAGAGGCCGTGCATCTTCCAGTCGGCTCTGGCGTTGCGGAAGGCGCGCCCCGTGGCGGTGGTGCTCATGCGTGTTCCGTGGAGGACGAGGGGTGAGGTGGCAGGGAGGCGATCACTCGGCCGCCAGGACGGCGGCGGGATCGGTGGCGTCGTCGATGTCGTCGGGGACGATCCGCTCGTCGTCGTGGGAGAGGCCCGCGCGGACGTCGGTCGCGCGGCCCTCGTCGAGGACGATCACGCGGCGCGGGTAGACGTCGAGCAGCGTGCGATCGTGCGTGGCGAAGAGCACCGTCGTGCCCGACTCCTGGATGTCGGAGAACAGGCCGAGGACGTCGATGGCGAGCTGAGGATCGAGGTTGCCCGTCGGCTCGTCCGCGAGGAGGATCGCGGGCTCTCCGACGATGGCGCGCGCGATGGCGACGCGCTGCTGCTCTCCTCCCGACAAGACCGCCGCCCTGTCCTCGCCGCGACCGCCCAGCCCGACGCGCTCGAGCGCCTCGCCGACCCGCGTGCGGATGAGGCGCGACGGCAAGCCCAGCACCTCGAGCGTGACGGCCACGTTGTCGGACACCGTCCAGTGCGGCACGAGCTTGAAGTCTTGGAAGACGACGCCGATGTTGCGCCGGAGCATCGGCACCGAGTCGTCCGAGAGGCGCGCGACGTCACGACCGAGGAAGAGGATGCGCCCTGCGTCGACCGTCTCGGCGCGGTAGAGGAGCCGGAGCAGCGTGCTCTTGCCGGCGCCGCTCGGTCCGGTGATGAAGACGAACTCGCCTCGCTCGATCGTGAGGTTCGTCCCGCGGAGCACCGGCTGATCCGCGCGGTACGCCTTGTACACGTCCTCGAAGACCAGGATCGGCCGCCCCGCGGCCTCGCTGTCGAACCTCGCGCCGCTGCGGAGCGCGGCGGGCCGGTACCCCCTGTCCGACGCGGCATGCGCTTGGGCCGTGCCTTGACGGTTGCGGAGAGAGACCCTGGAGGGCATGGGACGCCCATACCGACCCGCGCACACTCGTACCAAGTTTTCGGCGCCATCGGGCGTCCGCGGGGGCCCGCGTGAGGCTCGCTGTGCTGGGGCTCCCGCTGGCGGCCCTCTCGCTCGCGCGCGACGGCCACGAGATCGCGCTCGCGCTCTGTCCGCGCCGGCGCGCGCTCGGCAGCCGCCGCCTCGCGGGGCGACTCGGCGCACGCTTCGCCGTCGTCGGCGCGGTCGACGAGGCCGCGGGGCTCGCGCGGCTCCACGAGGCGCGCCCCGAGCTCCTCGTCAGCTGGTTCTTCACGAAGCGCATCCCGAGCTCGTGGGTCGCCGCCTGTCCCCTGGGCGGCTTCGGCGTGCACCCGTCGTTGCTCCCGCGCCACCGGGGTCCCGATCCGTACTTCTGGGCCATCGAGTCGGGCGACCAAGAGACGGGCGTCACGGCGCACCGCCTCGAGGCCGACTACGACACGGGCGCGATCCTCGGCCAGACACGGGTCGCGCTCGACCCCGCGTGGAGCGCCTGGACCCTCGCGAAGCGGCTCGACCGCCCCTCGCTCGCGCTCCTGCGCGACGTCACCCGACGCTTCGCGGAGGGGACCGTCGTCGAGCGCCCCCAGGACGACGCGCGCGCGACCCTCGCGCCCGAGCCGTCCGCCGAGCTCGAGGAGCTGAGCGCGGACATGACCGTCGAGGCGTTCGTCCGGAGGATCCGGGCGCTCGCACCGTACCCGGGGGGCCTGCTCCAGGTCGGGGACGAGACGCTCGTCATCGCGGAGGCGCGCCCGGCCGAGGCGCCACGCGCCCTCGCACGAGGCGAGCTGGGGGTCCTCGGCGGGAGGGCCATCTTGCGGGTCGCGGACGGCGGCGTCGAGCTGGTCGCGGGGCGGGTGGTCACCGACGACGGGGAGGTCGAGCTGCGCCCTGCCGAGCTGGTGGCCCGCGCGTCCTCGTGACGGCACGCGCCCGGCCGTCGCCCCGTCGCCGGCTCAGCGTCCCCCCTCGCATCCTCGTGACGGCATGCGCCCGGCCGTCTCTTGCCGCGTCGAGCGGTCGGCCCCCGGACTGCCACCCGTCGGGAGGCTCGGAGCGGTCGGCCCCCGGACTGCCACCCGTCGGGAGCCCCTGCGGTGTCCCTCGGCCCGAACGGGGAAAGCCTCCCGTCGCGCTTCCAAGCCAGCCGAGCCATGGTAGCGTACCGCGCATGTCCGAACCGTCGAGCCAGGCGAAGCAGGCGCGAGAGACCCTCGCGCGCGCCCTCGGTGCGCTTCAGTCCGATCCGTCCGTCCCTCCCGCGCTCTCGAGCGTCGCGGAGCCCGTCTCGCAGGCGATGGGGACCCTGTTCCAGATCGAGCGGAGCGGCAGCCTCGCCACCGCAGGGGCCGCGCGAGACCACGTCCGCGCGGCCCTCGGCCAGCTCCAGGCCGACACCTCGGGTCACCCCGCGGTCGCGATCGCCATGGAAGCCGTGGCGGGCTCGCTCGGCCTCGTCTTCGGCCTGGTGAAGCTCGCGGAGGCCGCACCGACCGCGGTGGCGCAGGCGCTCCCCGCGGCGACGGCACCGACGGCCTACCAGCAAGCGCCCGCGTATCAAGCGCCGCCGCAGCAGGCGCCTGCGTATCAAGCGCCGCCGCAGCCTCAGGCTGCGTACCAGCCACCGCCGCAGCCCCAGGCCGCGTACCAGCCACCGCCGCAGCAGGCGCCCGCGTACCAGCCACCGCCGCAGCCCCAGGCCGCGTACCAGCCACCGCCGCAGCCCCAGGCCGCGTACCAGCCACCGCCGCAGCAGGCGCCCGCGTACCAAGCACCGCCGCAACCGGCGCCCGCGTACCAAGCACCGCCGCAGGCTCCCGCCGCGCCGGACGGCGAGCTGCCGAAGTTCGAGGCGTCGCTCGGGATCAGCAGCCCCAGCAACTTCTACAAAGGCCTCGCCGGCAACGACGTCGTGGACCACGGAGGCCTCTTCGTCTCCACGTACGCGAAGCTCCCCAAGGTGGGCGCCGACGTGTCGCTCAAGGTCATCCTGCCCGGCGGCTACGAGTTCGACTCGATCGCGAAGATCCAGTGGATCCGCGAGAGCGGCGGGGACTCGACGCCCGGGTTCGGCGCGCGGTTCGTCCAGATCTCGGCGGAGAGCCGGCAGCTCGTCTACCGCTACGTGAAGAACCGCGAGCCCATCTTCCACGACGATCTCTGAGCGGATCCGAGGGTGAGCTCGCGCCCCAAGGACGAGGGCTCTCGTCGCGTCGGCCGGCTGGGTGCCCTCCTGGTCGGGCTCGTCGTCCTCGGGGATCCCCGGCCCGCGGACGCGGCGGGCGACCCGTACCAGGTCTACTGGACGATCAAGACCCCACACTTCCGGATCACCTACCCTCGTTCCATCGAGCCCGTCGCCGAGCGCATCGCCGATCACGTCGAGGAGATCCAGGCGAGGCTCCTCCCGTCGCTCGGCGAGGCCCCGAAGGAGGTGGTCGAGATCTTCGTCACGGACGACACCGAGAGCGCGAACGGCTCGGCGACGGCGTTCCCGTACAACACGATGCGGCTCTTCGTGACGGCGCCGGACGACATGTCTCCGCTCGGCGACTACGAGGACTGGATCCTCGAGCTCGTCACCCACGAGCACACGCACATCCTCCACACGAACCAGATCCGCGGGCTCCCCGCCATCGGGAACGCCGTCCTCGGCAAGACCTTCGTCCCGAACCAGGTCCAGCCTCGGTGGATCTTGGAGGGGCTCGCCGTGCTGGAGGAGTCGAGGCACACGAGCGCAGGACGCAACCGCTCGTCCCTGTTCGACATGTACCTCCGGGCCGACGTCCTCGAGGGGAAGCTCGCGTCCCTCGATCAGGTGTCGAACTTCGTCCGCAGGTGGCCCTCGGGGAACGTCTGGTACCTCTACGGCTCGCGGTTCCTCACCTGGATCTCGGAGGTCTACGGAGACCACGTCATGAAGACCGTGGCCGCCGACTACGGGCACCTCATCGTGCCCTGGGGGATCAACCGCAGCGTCCGCCGCGCGACCGGGAACACCTACGCACAGAAGGACGATCGCCCCGCGCTCTTCGACGGGTTCCGCGCCCACCTGAAGCGGCGCTACGACGCACAGCTCCAGGAGGCCTTCGCGAAGAGCCCGCGGCGCGAGGGGACGCGCATCAGTCACATCGGCCGTGTGCTCGTCCGGCCGCGCTTCGTACCCGCCGCCGCGGAGACCGAGCCCGGACACCCCGAGCTCGTCTTCTACTCGAACGACGGCCACTCGCGCCCCGGGTTCTACAGAGCCCCGCTCGCGCGCCCCGACGACCGGCGGCTCTTCGTCCGCGCGGTCGGCGAGGGGACGCTCTCCTTCGACGCTCGGGGGAACGCGGTCTTCTCCGCGATCGAGATCCACAAGCGGATCTACCCCTTCTCCGATCTGTCCTTCCTCCCCGTCGGCGCCGAGTCACCCGAGGGCACCGAGGACGCGCGCGCGCGCCTGACGCGCGGTGTGAGGGCCATCGATCCGGACGTCTCGCGCTCGGGCCGCGAGATCGCCTTCGTCATCAACCGGAAGGGGACCCAGTACCTCGCCCTCGCGGACTTGAGCCCCGAGAACACCCTGGGCGAGCCCTCCGTCGTGGTCCCCGAGCGACGCTTCGAGCAGGTGTACACCCCGAGGTTCTCGCCGGATGGCAAGCGAATCGCCTTCAGTCATTGGGCCGTGGGTGGGCTCCGCGACGTGCGGGTCGTCGACCGCGCGACGCGCGCCGTCACCGCGATCACGAAGGATCGCGCGATGGATCTCCAGCCTTCGTGGTCGCCCGACGGCAAGCTCCTCTTCTTCAGCTCGGATCGGGGCTCTGCGATCCACAACGTGTTCGCCTGGGATTTCGAGCAGGCGACGCTCTACCAGGTCACCAACGTCGCCACGGGCGCGTTCATGCCCGAGGTGTCCCCCGACGGGAAGACGCTCCTCTACGTCGGCTACGGGAGCGCCGGGTACGACCTCTACACGATGCCCCTCGATCGGTCGCAATGGACCGTCGCCCCCCCTTACGAAGATAGACACCCCGCGACGCTCCCCTCCCCGCCGCATCACGATTGGGAGAAGGTCCCGTACGATCCGTGGCCCACACTACGGCCCCACGCGTACACGCTCGACTACGGGCCGGGCACCTTCGGGCAGACGCTCGTCGTGGGTACGACGGGGAGCGACGTCGCGCGGATCCACGGCTTCGCCGCGACGGTGAGCGTCGACACGGCGCGATCGGACCCCCAATTCTACGTCGCGTACCGCTACGGCCGGCTCCCGATGGACCTCGAGCTGCACGCCTTCCGGACCCTGACCCCGCGCACGGGCTACCGGCTGTCGGGGCGCGACACGGCCTTCATCGAGGAGCACCACGGGATCGGCTCCAGCGTCTCGTATGGAGTCTCCACACCCTTCTCGTCCTACGGGGTGAGCCTCGGGTACGACGCGTCGATGTACCGAGGCTCGCTCCCCCTGGGGCCGACCATCGATCCGCAGGAGGGGGTGACGCGCATGCCCGTCGGGCTCGGGCTGGTCGGCGTGACGCGCGCGCTCGCGCAGTACTCGGACGTCGAGCGCACGACCTACTCGGTCGGCCCCTCGCGCGGGACCTACCTCGCGTTCTCGGCCGAGTACGCCGGCCGGGAGACGGCCTCAGAGTTCGACTTCTACGGCTTCGCGTACGGCGCAGCGCGGTACCAGCCCATCCCCCTGCTCCAGGACCACACGCTCTTCCTGGGGGCGCAGGGCGGGTTCCTCGGCGGATCGTACCCACGGTCCGGGGCCTTCTACACGGGCGGCTTCGTCGACATGCCCATCGCCGACTCACTGAAGGACGGCGTCTTCCAGGGCGGGTTCGTGCTCCGGGGGTATCCGCCCGGCTCCTACGTCGGGAGACAGTACCACCTGACGACCGCCGAGTACCGCGCGCCCTTGTGGCTGCCCGAGAGAGGGCTCTCGACCTTGCCGCTCTTCCTGTCGAGGGTCTCGGGCGCGGGGTTCGTCGACTACGGGGGTGCCTTCGACGATCTCGACGTCGAGCACTTCCGCTCACAGCTCCACACGGGGTACGGCGGCGAGCTGCTCGTGGATCTGATCTTCGGCTACGGGCTCGGCGTCACGGCGAGGCTCGGCCACGCGAGGGGGGTGTCCCGCGAGGCGTACCAAGGCGGGCACACCTACCTCGTCCTCTCGGGGAACTACTGAGCGCCGCGGAGCGCCCGGCGCCGCGACGGGCCAGAGGGGGGTCCTTCATCACGCGTCCATCCCCGGATCGAGTCCGGCGAGCGGGGAGAGAGAGCCGCGCCGAGCCTCGGGGGGCTACTTGGCGCCGCTGATCGCCTGCAGCTGCGACAGGCCATGAATGTCCTTCATCACGCGCTCCATCCCCGCATTGGATCCGTCGAGGTAGATGACGTTGCCGCGCCCGGACTCGGCGAAGTGCTTCACGGACTCGGTCCACATCGAGAAGAGGAGGAACGAGGCGTCGAGGTTGGCGTCCTTCATCTCGTGGGCGGCCTGCGCCATGCCCTTCGCGACCTCCTCGCGGAAGAGCGCGATGCCCTGCCCGCGGAGCTGCGCCGCCTGGCGCTCGGCCTCGGCGGCGATACGGATCGCGTTGCCCTCGGCCTCCGCTTGCTTCGTCTTGGTGATGAGCAACGCCTGGCCCTCGTTCTCGGCGGCGGCGCGGAGGTTCGTGCTCGCGACCACCTGCGCCATGGAGCGCATCACGACCTCGTCGAAGACGATGTCGTTCATCTGGAGATCGATGAGGTGGTAGCCCCACTGCTCGAGCGACGCGTCGAGGTAGTGCTTCACGGAGTCGACGATCTCGCGCCGCAGGCCCAGGATCTCGGCCTGGCGCTTGGTCGCGACGAAGCTCCGGACCGAGCCCTCCACCGTGCGGACCATCGCCTGCATGAAGCTCACCTCATCGATGAACTTGAAGGCGACGTTCTTGATCGTCTCCTCGTGCGTGTCCACGACCGCGTAGAGGAGCATCGCCTTGAAGCCGACGTTCGCCTGATCGCTCGTGATGGCCTGGAACGACAGCTCGGCGCTCCGATTCTGGATCGAGATGCGGGCGTGGACACGCTCGACGAAGGGGATACGGAAGCCGAGGCCCGGTGGGAGCAGGCGCGAGTACCGCCCGAACATCGTGAGCACGGCGATCGTCCCCTGCTGCACCGTCACGACCGAGGACATGAGCGCGACGAAGGTCCCACCGAGCAGGACGAAGAGGAACATCGTGGGAACGGCGGCGGTCATCGTCGTGATCGTGGAGAGGCGCCCCACCCCTGGCCAACAAACGCGCGCACCTCGGCCCCTCGTGCCGGCGGCTTCCGTGTAAGCTAGGGCTTCGCATGACGGTCGATAGGCTCCGCTGGGTCGGCACCCGCACGAACGAGCTCCGAGCCCCGATGGTCGGGCGGGTTCGAGAGCTGTCCCACCTCGCCGACCTCTTCGCGGGGGTCGTCAAGGAGCGAGAGCCGCGGCTCGTGCTGCTCACGGGCCCCTCGGGGATCGGCAAGACCCGCCTCGTCGAGGAGGCGACCGCGCGGCTCGATCCGGGCGCGCGGGTGCTCACGGTGAGCGCGCGCGGCGCGCGGTCACTGGGCCCCATGGGGCAGCTGCTCCGCTCGCGGCTCGGCGTCGTCGCGACGATGACCGAGGACGCAGCGCGCGCGCATGTCCGGAGCGAGGTCTCGACGCTGCTCGGGGACCGCAAGGTCGGCGACGTCCTCTACTACCTCGGGCAGGTGATGGAGCTCCCCTTCCCCGAGAGCCCGCTCACCAAGGCTGTCGCCGAGGACGCGGACGAGGCCGCGCGCCTCGCTCGCCCCATCCTGCGGCGGGTGCTCGAGGCGGACGCCGCGCAGCGGCCGCTCGTGCTCGTCTTCGACGATCTCGACGAGGCGAGGCCGGAGGAGCTCGATCGGCTCGCGGCGCTCGCGGCGAGCGTCGCCGGGCCCGTGCTCTTCGTCGCGATCTCGCGCACCGATCTCCGGCACCGGACCGGCGCGCTCGGCCTCGTCCCCGATGCGCGCCGGGCCGAGCTCGAGCTCGAGGCGCTCACCGACGCCGAGGCCAGGACCGTCGCCGAGGCGCTGCTCGCCCGCTGCGGCACGCCCCCGCGTGAGCTCGTCGACGAGGCGATCTCCGCGGCGGGCGGCAACCCCCTGCTCCTCCACCGCATGGTGCTCGTCTTCCTGGACACCGGCGTCCTCGAGGTCGAGCGGAGCGGCACGCTCGACGACACCTGGCGCGTCCACCTCGAGCGCCTCGATCGCGCGACGCTCCGCCTCAGCGTCGAGGACGCGGTGGAGGCCCGCATGGCGGCGCTCTCCTCCGACGAGCGCCGGCTCCTCGAGCACGCGGCGGCGATGGGGAGCGTCTTCTGGATCGGCGGGCTCCGAGCGCTCGCTCGCGCCGAGCACGCCCCCCCCGAGCTCTGGGTCGAGGGCGACGACTTCGCGCCGATCCGCGCGATGCTGGAGGGCCTCGTCGCGCGAGACTACGTCCTCTCCCTCCCCGACAGCACCTTCTCCGGCGAGGAGGAGTACGTCTTCAAGCACAACAAGGAGCGCGAGCGGCTCTCCAGCGGCACGAGCCCGGACGGGCTCCGGGGCTATCATCAGATCATCGCGGACTGGCTCGAGCACAAGGCCGGGGTCCGATCGCACGAAGAGCACGTCGGGATGCTGGCGAGGCACCGCGAGCTCGCCGGCGCGCGCACCCGCGCGGCGCTCTCGTACCTCGAGGCCGGCACGATCGCCCGCGCGCGCTTCGCGCAGCAGCGGGCCGCCGACTACTACAAGAAGGGGCTCGAGCTGCTCGGGCACCGCGACGGAGGCCGCCGGGTCGACGCGCTCCACAATTACGGCGACGTGCTCCTCGCGCTCGGCCTCGCCGATCCGGCGCTCGCGCAGTTCCGCGAGATGCTGACCCTGGCCTGGCGCTTCGACATGCGCGCGAAGGGCGGCGCCGCGCACAACCGCATCGGACGCCTCTATCGCGACACAGGGCGCCTCGACGAGGCCGCGCACCACCTCTCCGCCGGGCTCACGCTCTTCTCGTCGGTCGACGACGAGCGCGGGGTCGCCTCGAGCCGTGACGACATCGGCAAGCTGCACTGGATGCGCGGGCACTACCGGCGCGCCATCGAGGAGCTCAAGATGGCGCTCTCGATGCGGCGGCGGCTCGGAGATCGCCGCGGCATCGCGCTCTCGCTCAACAACATCGGGGCCGTCCTCCAGGACTCGGGCGAGTACGGCGAGGCGCTGCGCTCCTTCGAGCAGTCGCTGACGATCCGGCGCGAGATCGAGGATCTCGTCGGCATCTCACAGTCCCAGAACAACCTGGGGACGGTCGCGCAGGACATGGGGGACCACGAGCGCGCGCTCGGGCTCTTCGAGGAGGCGCTCGCGACGGCGCGCCTGGTCGGCGACAAGAACCGCATCGCCCTCGTCCTCACGAACGTCGGAGAGGCCCACTACCGGCTCGGCAACGTGGACGAGTCGATCCGCATCCTCGAGCAGGCCGAGGCGCTCTGCGACGAGCTCGGCGACAAGCTCGGGCTCGCGGAGGTGATGCGCGGGCTCGGCAAGGCGCACATGCTCCGCGGCGAGTTCACGAAGGCCCGGCGGTACGTCGCTCGCTCGGTCGACCTCTTCACGGCCGTGAAGAGCCCCATCCACCTCGGGACGGCGGTGCGCACGCTGGGCGAGGTGACGGCCGCGGGAGGCTGGGGCCCCGAGCACGTCGGGAAGGCGGAGGACTACTTCGTCCGCGCGATCTCGATCTTCGAGGACATCGGCAACGCGATGGAAGCGGCGCGGGCGGAGCAGGCATTCGCCGAGTTCTTGCGGGCGCAGGGCGAGGTGGCGCGCGCCGACGAGCTCGCGGCGAAGGCGGCGGAGATCTTCCTGCGCGCCCGCTCGGGCACCTCGGTCGGCGACCGGACGCCGCTCGCGCCGCCGACGACGTCCAGCTGATCGGGCAACTCCCCGCTCGTCGAGCGGTGAGCCATATGGAACCCATATACAAACCGGCGGCGCCTCGGCGAGCCGGCGGCTCACCGTTTGTCGAGGGACCAATTCATGGAGAGCACTCGGACGCTCGAGACGCCTCGACGAGCCGGCGGCTCACCGTTTGTCGAGGGACCAATCCATGGAGAGCACTCGGACGCTCGAGACGCCTCGGCGAGCCGGCGGCTCACCGTTTGTCGAGGGACCAATCCATGGAGAGCACTCGGACGCTCGAGACGCCTCGGCGAGCCGGCGGCTCACCGCTCGTCGAGGGGCGGAGCGACAGAACCCATGGGCTCGCCCGCGGCGGCGAGCAGGGGGCCGATCTTCACGCGTCTCGTGGCGTCGGTCGATCGTCGCGGCGGCTCGTCAGCTCGACCGAGACGCTGTCGACGCTGCTGCGGGTCGGGGGCCGCGACTTGGTGACCGCCACGGTGACCTTCACCGCGGGGGTGTCCGCGAAGATGCGCTCGATGACGCGCTGAGCGAGGATCTCGAGCAACCGGAACGCCTGCTTCGTGCCCTCTTCGACGACGAGCGACGCGACCCTGTCGTAGTCGAAGACGTCCCGCAGGTGGTCGGAGGACGGGAGGGTCTCGCCCGGCAGCCGCACCTCGACGGACACGAGGAAGTCTTGGGGGAGCTCGCGCTCAGAGTCGGACACGCCGTGCTTCGCGCGGAAGCGGATGCCCTCGAGTCGGATCGTGTAGTCCATCATGGGAGCCAGCGCCGACGCCTCTGCAACTCGCGCGGCGTGCCGTCAAGCGGGCGAGCCCCAGCAAGCCCCACGAAGCCGCGCGGCCGAGGGCCGGGCGACGAGCTCTCGCCCTCGCGCGCCGCCGCGGCCGACGCCGGAGCCTCGGCGGAGACGCGCGCGTGGGTGAGGGCCAGGCGCGCGCCGCGTCGTTCGGGGCGTGGAGGCGCAAAGGACGTGGTACGGTGACGCTTCGCCCTCTCATGCCGAGCGCGCGCAAGGCCTGCCCGACGTGCCTCCAGGAGTTCCCTGCGGACTTCGGCGTGTGCCCCATCCACAGCGTCTCGCTCGTCGATCGCGGCGAGGTGCCGCGCGCCCCGTCGCCGCCCTCGTCCGAGCCCGTCGTGCTCGCGCGTCGCTTCGAGCTCGGTCCCACGATCGGCGAGGGGGGCATGGCGCGGGTCCACCTCGGCAAGGACCGCGCGACGGGCGAGGAGGTCGCCATCAAGGTGCTGAGCCCCGCGTACGCGAAGAGCGCGCGGGAGCGAGAGCGCTTCGTCCGCGAGTCCCAGACGATCGGTCGCATCTCGCACCCCAACGTGGTGAGGCTCGTCGACGCGACCGAGGGGCCCGGGGGCGCACCGGCGCTCGTCATGGAGCGGCTCGTCGGCGAGTCGCTGTCCGAGCGGCTGAAGCGCGGCGACGTGATGCCGATCGACGACGCCCTCTCGATCGCGGAGGACGTCTGTCGTGGGCTCCGCGCCGCGCACCTCGCGGGGGTCGTCCACCGCGACATCAAGCCCGGGAACGTCTTCCTCGCGCGGCACCCGGAGCGCGCGGTCGTGGTCGATTTTGGCCTCGCCAAGACCTTCGCCGCGACGGCGCTCACCGAGGTGGACATGACGGTGGGGACGGCGGCGTACATGCCGCCCGAGCAGCTCCTCGCCGATCCAGTCGACGAGCGGACGGACGTCTTCGCCGTCGGGATCTTGCTCTACCGGATGCTGACGAGGCGACTGCCGTACGATCTCCGCGGGAAGTCGGAGACCATGGCCCACCAGATCATCGTCCACCCCTCGCCGCCCTCGAGCCTGCGCGCCGAGGTGACGAGGGCGATGGACGTGCTCGTCCTGACGGCGCTCCGCAAGGTGCCGAAGCACCGCTTCGCGCACATCGAGGCGATGGCGGACGCGCTCCGGGCGGTGCGGCTCGACCACGACGCGATGCCCCCCGTCGCGATGGTCGGCAGGGAAGCGGACGTGTACGAGCCGCGGACGGAGATGTCCGTGCGGGTCACCCGAGCGCTCTACGGCGTCCTCGGCCTCGAGGCGCCGTTCTAGATCGACCGACGGCTCGCGGCGCAGGGTCCCCGCCCCTCCGGTCGCGAGACATCCGCCGTCCCCGCCATCGCACGCGCGCTCGAGGCTCCGCCGCCGTCGAGCCGCTTCACGCGCCGCGCCCACGGCTCGTCGGGCCGGAGCCCACCGCGCCACCCCGGCGACGGGCCGCTCAGCCCGGGACGCAGCCCTTGAGGACGGAACTACCCGAGCCGCTCGGGTTCGGAGCGGTGATGTTGCCACACTTCCCGAGCGGCGCAGCGCAATCCGTATCCACGGTGCAGGCCTTCGAGCAGAGGTTGGTGCTGAGCCCGAGCCCCGAGTAGCAGCCGTCGTTCGGGCCCATGGTCTCGCCAAATCCGCGCCACGTCCCTCCGTTGCCCATCTTGTCGCCCACGTCGTACCCGAGGTAGTCACAGACGAAGCCGGACGTGTCCATATCAAAGTCCTCGCGGACGAAGCACACCTTGCTGCCGCCTTGATTCGGCGGGCAGTCGCTGTCCTTCTGGCAGCTCTTGAGGCAAGAGTCCCAGTACTCGGCCTGAGACTTGTACTGGCGCACGCACGCGTTGCCCGCGCCACACTCGGCCGTCGTCTTGCAGCCGGCCGTGCAGGTCTTCGCGAACGCGTCGCAGTTGAAGGAATTGCACACCCCATTGGACGTGCACGCGGTCCCGAGCGAGGCGGCCCCCGCCTTGGGATCCTGACAGGTGAACTTCGTCGTGTTGAGATCGAACTTGCTGCACACTTGACCGCTGTAGCAGTCGGTCGCGCCCTTGCAGGGACCGTTGAGGGGGCCCGTGCCCCCCGTGCCCGCGCCCCCCGTGCCCGCGCCCCCCGTGCCCGCGCCCCCCGCGCCCGCGCCC
>CAYNEK010000057.1:0-2324 GCA_964396175.1 uncultured Polyangiaceae bacterium
ACCTGCCCGCCGACGAAGAAGCCGAGCGAGAAGTTCATGTACGCGGCCGTCACGCCGCCGAGCGGCCCGAGGACGAAGACGGCGATCGCGCCGAGGAAGAGGTAGTACCCGACGCCGTTCATCGGGAGGACGCGCGGCAGGAGGCGCTGGTCGGTCGCGTTCGACATGGGACGGGCGCACCCTACGCGAAACGCGCGCACGCGCGCGTCCGATTGCGCAGGCTCAGCGGGCGCCGATCCGCCGGATGAGGAGCTTGCCTTGGGCGTCGAAGGACGCGAGCACGTAGGTCGCGCGACCGCCGAGCAAGAAGCGGGGCAGCACGCGCTGTCCATCGCCATCGCGGACCGTGAGCTCCGCGGGAGAGGCGTCGAGCACCTCGTAGAAGCGAGCCTTCGCGTCCTCGTCCTTGGGTGAGACGAGGACGACGTCGCCTCGCGCGGGATCGCCGCCTCGACGCACGACCACGAGATCTCCAGGGACGAAGGGCCCGCGCGCCTCGGTCATGCGCTCCACCGAGTAGAGATAGCGGCCCGTGAGCCACTTCGCGGGCATGGCCGCGAGGAAGAAGCCGGCGACGAGCAGCGCCGACTTCGCGAGGCCGGGCGTCTTCCCGGGGCGCGGACCCTTCCCGAAGGCGTCGGAGGCGCACGCGATGATGGCGAGCGCCGAGAGCGCCATGCCCCACGGCGTCACGGCGATCGACGCGGACGCGGCCGCCGTCACGAAGAGCCAGCCGAGCCCGCGCGCGGTGCGCCCGAGGATCGCGTGCCCCGCGCCGGCCGCGAAGAACGAGAGGATCGCCGCGAACGAGCGCCGGAGCATCACGGGTGCGCGACGGCGCGCGAGATCGAAGGGGAGGCGACGGAGCTGGGCCGATGCAGCATGGTCGTCGTCGCGCTAGAGCCGGGGACGCGAGCCCGAGCTTGGGGCAGAGGGGATGCTCGGCCACCCTCCCTCCCAGACGATGGCGTCGACCAGCACGAGTCGACCAGGAGCGCTGCCGACGGCCCCGCTCTTCCACGCGTGGTACACGAAGGCGTCTCCGCCCGAGGGCGCGGGGACGACGGAGCCATGCCCCGGACCGGCCCAGGCGCCCGCCGAGACGAGGATGGGGGCGCCGCGCTTCTGGTACGCGCCGAGCGGCGACGAGGATCGCGCGACGCCGACCGCGTACTTCGAGGTCGCGTAGCCATTGGCGCTGTAGAAGAGATAGTACTGCCCGCCGTGTCGGACGACGAAGGGCCCCTCGACGAGGGAGCCCTCCCAGGCGAGGCCATTGGACATCAGCGTGGCGCGCGCGCCGACGAGCTTCGTCCCGTCGGCCGAGAGGCGCTGCCCGTAGATGGGCGTCGGCTTGCCGACGGCGTTGCCGTCCGCCTTCCACACGAGGTAAGGCTGGCCCTGATCGTCCTCGAACTCGTGCGCGTCGATCATGCCCATCGTCGCGTCGAGGACGAGCGGCTGCCCGAGATCGGTGAAGGGTCCGGTCGCGGTGTCGGACACGGCGGCGCCAACGGCGAGCCGTCCCGAGGTGTGCCGCGCGGAGAAGTAGGCGACATAGTGGCCTCCGACGCGGTGGATCTCGGGGGCCCAGAAGTCGCCAGTCGCCCACTTGGGCCCCTTCCCGCCGGCGAAGATGTGTCCGGCGGCCTTCCACGACACGAGATCGGGCGAGGTGTAGAGGGCGAAGCTGCCGCCCGTGCACGCGAGCACATACTTCGATCCGTCACGGAGGACGCCAGGGTCCGGGCAATCGACGGGGATGACCGGGTTCTGGTAGAGGCCGCCGCAGCCTTCGTAGCGGAAGGATGTCTGGCAGGCGCTCCCCGCGTACGTCGGGGTCCAGCCATTGGACAGCGTCTCGGAGGCCACCCCGCCCGAGGGGTGACATATTTCGTCAGAGTAGACCCGCCCCGGGACGTCGTCGAAGGGGTCGGGGTGTCCGGCGGGTGGCTTCCACGCCGGGCCGTACGACACGCGCGTCGAGCAGGGAGCCGCGGGGCCGCAGCCGAGGCTCCGATCGAGCGCGATGACGCAGGCGGCGTGGCCCTGGAAGTAGGGCTTCCAACCATTGGACAGCGTGGCGTACGAGCTGGGGCCGTCGTCGGTGCAGACGCCGTCCCAGGTGATCGCGCCGGGCGCGTCGTCGAACGAGTCGGGGTGCCCTGGGCCGTGGATCCAGTGATCCCCGTACGTGATGCGGGTCGTGCAGGGCTCTGGGGGGGCGCCAGCGGCCCCCGCCGCTCCGGCCGCGCCGCCCTTGCCCGAGAGGCCAGCGGCCCCCGCCGCTCCGGCCGCGCCGCCCTTGCCCGAGAGGCCCGCGG
>CAYNEK010000057.1:2424-8163 GCA_964396175.1 uncultured Polyangiaceae bacterium
CCCCGCCGCTCCGGCCGCGCCGCCCTTGCCCGAGAGGCCCGCGGCCCCCGCCGCTCCTGCGCTCGTGCCGGCCGCGCCGCCCTTGCCCGAGAGGCCAGACGTCCCCGCGCCCGCGGAGGGAGCCTGGTGGCTCGTCGCGTCGTCCTCGCCTCCGCCACAGGCCGCCGCGGCGGCGAGCGAGAGGATGACGAGCGAGAGCGGCGTGGCAACACGCAGGGGACGCCAGGGCGAACGAGTCACGCGCAGCAGGCTACCCGATGAGGCTCGGTTTGTCGTCGGCTCGCGAGGAGCGGCGCGCGTGCTGTCGCGCCGCGCCCGCGACTCCATGACGGCGCCGACGGCGCGGCCTGGACACACGGAGCGGCGCGCGTGCTGTCGCGCCGCGCCCGCGACGAGCTCTCCTCGGGAGCGTCGTGTGTCACGGGGCGGGGTACGATGAGAGCTTCGCTCCCACCACGAAGCGCGTGCCCGCCACCTCGGACAGGCCCCACAGGAGCCCCGCCTTCGCGTCGAGCATCAGATCTTCGGGCGAGTCGATCCACGCGCTCGTCGCGCTCTTCCCCGCGACGACGCGGTAGAGCGCGCCGGCGCCGCCCGCGGGGGCGCTCGACGAGAGGAGGGTCCGGCCCTCGAAGATCGCGCCGCCTTGGACCTGCCGCTCGGCGAAATACGCGGCCGAAGAGGCCCAGACCTTGGGGCTCGCGATCTTGCCCGTCGCCTCGTCGAGCGGCCAGGTGACGACGCGGCCCGCGAGCGGCCCCGAGCAGGCGAGCGCGCCGCAGTACTCCCCCGACACGAGCCGAGGCGACGGCGTCCGGGCGAGGGACACCCAGGAGAAGAGGAGGTCGCACGCGGACAGGTCCTCGTAGGCGCCGACCTGCGGGAGGATGTAGCGGTACGTCCCCGCGGAGCACGTCGTCGCCGTGCACGCGACGTTCTCGGAGCCGGTGTCGACCTCGAAGATCCGTGAGGTGTCGAAGACCCGGAACCCGTGCTTCGTGTCGGCGACGTAGATCCAGTTCTTGAACCAGACGATCCCGCCCGCGTGGAGGTCGACGGGCGCGATGTCGGGCGCGCTCACGCTGCCTGTCGGCCGCACGAGGAGCACGTGCCGATAGGTCGGGGACGCGGGGTCGGTGACGTCGACGAAGCTCAGCCGGACGCCCTTCGTCTCGGTGGCGCCGGGCTGCTTCTTCTCGTCGTGGTACCAGCTGACGAGCAAGACCTTCTTGCCCTCGACGAGCCCCGATGCGTCGGCGTCCGGTGAGCCCGAGAGCCCCTGGGGGATCCACCACTCCTTCCCGAAGTCGTCTGCGTCCCACCGGAAGGCGACGGTCGTGCCGGCGGGCTTGCCCGGGACCGAGGCGACCTGCGCGGCGTCGCGGTTCGTGTCGGCGAGGACCGCCGCGAGGCTCGTCTTCTTGGCGACCTTGGAGAGCGCGTCGGCGAGCGGAGGCATCGTGCTCCACGCCGACGTCTCACCGAGCGGGAAGGCGCAGCGATCGATCTCGTGGACCCCCGAACCCTGCTTCATGCCCGCCGGGGGCGACGCGCAAGCGACCGTCTTCGATGCGCAAGGATCGACTGGCGCCCCGGCCGAGCCCGCCTGTCCCGCGGCGCCTGCCTTCCCGGCGAGCCCGGCGCTGCCGGCGGCGCCTGCTCCGCCCGAGGTGCCCGCGGCGCCTGCCTTCCCCGCGATCCCGTCGCTGCCGGCGGCCCCCCCTGCACCCGCGAGCCCGGCGCTGCCCGTGGCGCCTGCGCCGCCGCTCGTGCCCCCGTTGGACGGGAACCCCGCCGTCGAGCCGCCTGCTCCGCCCGGAGCGCCTCCTGCGCCCGCGTTCGATCCGGCGCCGCCGTGCCCCGCCGTCCCCGACGAGGTCGCGTCGTCCGCCGAGCCTCCCCCGCCGCCGCACGAGATCGTGGCACCGAGGACGAGGGCGAGCGTGGCAGCACGGGGCGTCATGTCACGATGGTACCAACCCTTCGATCGCGCAGCGTCCACGTTCGTCGAGGGGGCGAGGTGCGCCCCGCGAGGTGATCGAGAGGGCGACGCCTTCGATCGCTCAGCGTCTCCCTCGGTCGCGCGGGATGCGCGGGCGCGTGGTACCCGGCGCGGCGGCCCCGGTGGCGCGCGATCTCGCCTTGCGGCAAGGGGACGCCGCGGCTACCTCGCTTCGTCATGAACAAGGTGTTCGCCTCCGCGAGAGACGCCTGCAAGGACGTCCACGACGGCGCGACGATCCTCGCGGGCGGCTTCGGCCTCTGCGGCATCCCCGAGGGCTGCATCGCCGCCCTCCGCGAGCTCGGCCCCAAGGACCTCACCGTCGTCTCGAACAACTGCGGCGTCGACGACTTCGGTCTCGGCATCCTCCTCAAGAACCGCCAGATCCGGAAGATGATCTCCTCCTATGTCGGCGAGAACAAGGAATTCGAGCGGCAATACCTGACCGGCGAGCTCGAGGTGGAGCTCACGCCGCAGGGCACCCTCGCCGAGCGGATCCGCGCGGGCGGCGCGGGGATCCCGGCCTTCTTCACGCCGACGGGCGTCCACACGGCCGTCAGCGACGGCGGCATGCCCGTCCTCTACGCGTCCGACGGCTCCGTCGCGAAGACCTCCGAGAAGCGCGAGATCCGCGCCTTCGACGGCCGCGACTACGTCCTCGAGCGCGCGATCACCGGCGACTACGCGATCGTCAAGGCGTGGAAGGGCGACCGCTTCGGCAACCTCGTCTACCGGCACACCGCGATGAACTTCAACCCGATGATGGCGACGGCCGGGAAGACGACGATCGCCGAGGTCGAGGAGCTGGTCGAGCCCGGGGCGCTCGATCCCGATCACATCCACACCCCCGGGATCTTCGTCCAACGCATCTTCCAGGGCGCGGCCTACGAGAAGCGCATCGAGCGCAAGACCGTGCGGAAGGAGTCCTGACCATGCCGCTCACACGCGAACAGATCGCCCAGCGCGCCGCCCAAGAGCTCGTGGACGGCTACTACGTGAACCTCGGGATCGGCATGCCGACCCTCGTCGCGAACTACATTCCAAAGGGCGTCGAGGTCGTGCTCCAGAGCGAGAACGGCCTGCTCGGCATCGGCCCGTATCCCCGCGAGGCCGAGCTCGACGCGGATCTCATCAACGCCGGCAAGGAGACGGTGACCATGATGCCCGGCTCGTCCATCTTCTCGTCGTCCGAGAGCTTCGCGATGATCCGCGGCGGCCACATCGATCTCGCCATCCTGGGCGCGATGCAGGTGTCGCGGACGGGCGATCTCGCGAACTGGATGATCCCCGGCAAGATGGTGAAGGGCATGGGCGGCGCGATGGATCTGGTCGCGCGCGCGCGCCGCGTCGTCGTCATCATGGAGCACGCCGCGAAGGACGGGAGCCCCAAGATCCTCGAGGAGTGCACGCTCCCTCTCACCGGCAAGCGGGTCGTCCACCGCATCATCACCGAGCTCGCCGTCCTCGACGTCGGCCCGTCGGGGCTCGAGCTCCTCGAGACGGCGCCGGGCGTCAGCGTCGACGAGATCCAGGCGAAGACGGGGCCGGCGTTCTCCGTCTCGCCGTCCCTCCGCACCGTCGCGGTCGGCTGATCGGCCTGGCGCGTGTCCTGGTCCGAGCGCAACCCGCCGAAGGGCGACGCCGCCGACAAGCGCAGCGTCGAGCGGGGCGTCTTCCGCAAGTGCGAGGGCTGCGGCGAGATCGCGTACGGCAGCGATCTGGCCGCGCGCTTCGAGGTGTGCGGCAAGTGTGGGCACCACCACCGGCTCGGTGAGGCCGAATTCCGCGCGCTCCTGCTCGACGGGGGCGCGCTCGACGAGTGGGCCGAGGGTCTCTCCGCCGCCGATCCGCTCTCGTTCTCGGACGGGAGAGCATACACGGATCGGCTGGCGGCGGCGAAACGGGTGACCGGCGCCTCGGACGCGGTGCGGATCGGGCGCGGCGCGATCGAGGGCGCGCCGGTCGCCTACGGGGCGTTCTCGTTCGGCTTCATGGGGGGGAGCATGGGCTCGGTCGTCGGCGAGAAGGTGGCGCGGCTCTTCGAGCGCGCCGTCGTCGATCGGCTCCCGGTCGTCCTCCTGTCGGCGTCGGGCGGCGCGCGGATGCAGGAGGGCGTCTTGTCGCTCATGCAGATGGCCAAGAGCGTGGCGGCGCGCGAGGCGCTCCGGGACGCGGGGCTGCCCTTCATCAGCCTGCTCACGCACCCGACGACGGGCGGCGTCGCGGCGAGCTTCGCCTTCTTGGGCGACGTCAACGTGGCGGAGCCCTCGGCGCTCATCGGCTTCGCGGGCCCTCGCGTCATCGAGACGACCATCCGACAGAAGCTCCCCGAGGGCTTCCAGCGCCCCGAGTTCTTGTCCGCGCACGGGATGGTCGACATGATCTGTCCCCGCGACGCGATGAAGACGACCTTGGCGACGATCCTCCGCCACCTGACGAGGCCTGCGTGAGCCTCGGGCGCGCGCTCGAGCGGCTCTACGCGCTCGCGCCGAGAGGGGCGCTCCTCGGGCTCGACCGCGTGCGCGCGGCGTCCGAGAAACTCGGCGAGGTCCACCGGCTCGACCGCTACGTCCACGTCGCCGGGACCAACGGCAAGGGGAGCACGGCGGCGTTCGTCGCGTCGATGGCCGAGCGCGCCGGGATGAAGGTCGGCCTCTACACGAGCCCACACCTCTGCCGCTTCGCCGAGCGCATCCGCATCGGCGGGCGGCCCATCGCGGACGGCGCGCTCGAGGCGGCCCTCGACGCCGCGCTCGGCTCGTCGCCGGATCTCACCTTCTTCGAGGTCGCGACGCTCGCGGCGCTCCTCGCGTTCCGCGAGGCGAAGGTGGATCTCGCGGTGCTCGAGGTGGGGCTCGGCGGACGGCTCGACGCCACCAACGTGGTCGAGGGGCGCGGGGTCCAGGCCATCACGCGCGTCGCGTTCGATCACACGGATCGGCTCGGCTCGTCGCTCGCGGCGATCGCCCGCGAGAAGGCCGGGATCGCGCGCGCGGGGCAGCCGCTCGTCGTCGGGCGGCTCCACCCGGACGCGCGCGCGGCGGTCGGCGAGCTCGCGAGCGAGGTGGGGGCTCGGCTCGTCGAGGCGCCGTCGCGCGAGCGGGACGCGCTCCTCGACGCGTACCCGCCGTCGCTCGGGGGCGCCTTCCAGCGCCACAACGCGGCGGTCGCGGTGGCCGTCGCCGAGGAGCTCGGGCTCCGTCGCGAGGCCATCGGAGAGGGGCTCACCTCGACGCGGTGGCCGGGTCGGTGCGAGATCCTCGAGACGGCCGAGGGCTACGTCCTGCTCGACTGCGCGCACAACGCAGACGGCGCGCTGGCGCTCAAGAACACGATGCTGGGCATCGCGTCGAACTTTCCGCGCCGATCGATCGCGCTCGTCTTCGGGGCCCTCGCCGACAAGAACTGGAAGGGCATGCTCGACCGGCTGATGCAGGTGACGGGGCCGCGGTTCTTCGTCGAGGTGGAGGGCGCGCGGAGGGCGGCGTCGCCCGAGGAGCTCGCGGCGTGGGGGCAGGGGCAGGCGGCGCTCTCGCTCGACGAGGCGATGTCGCGCGCCAGGGAGCGCGTGGGCCGGAGCGGCATCGTCGTCGTGACAGGGTCGATCGTGCTCGTCGGCGCGGCGCGGGCGCACCTGCTCGGCTTGCCGTGCGATCCGCCGATCGCGCTCTAGTCGGTCGCGGGCGCACCTGCTCGGCTTGCCGTGCGATCCGCCGATCGCGCTCCAGTCGGTCGCG
>CAYNEK010000057.1:8263-18082 GCA_964396175.1 uncultured Polyangiaceae bacterium
GGCGCACCTGCTCGGCTTGCCGTGCGATCCGCCGATCGCGCTCCAGTCGGTCGCGCGCGCACCTGCTCGGCTTGCCGTGCGATCCGCCGATCGCGCTCCAGTCGGTCGCGGGCGCACCTGCTCGGCTTGCCGTGCGATCCGCCGATCGCGCTCCAGTCGGTCGCGCGCGCACCTGCTCGGCTTGCCGTGCGATCCGCCGATCGTGATCTAGCTGGCCGCGGGCCTCAACGCTCTCGCTTGGCGGCGACGTCGGCGTCCCACGCGTCGAGCAGCTTCCCGAGCGTCTTCGGATCGACGCCGAGCCGCTCTGCCGTCAACATCCGCTTGCCTCCGAGGCGCGCGAGGACCGACGCCGCGTAGCGGCGTGACACCTCGCGGAGGGGCACGATCTCCCCGCCGAAGTCGAGGGGCGCCGTCTGCGCGGAGAGCACCGCAGGCGGCAGATCCTCGGCGGACATCGCCTCACCTCGACCGAGCAGCACCGCGCGCTCGATCGCGTGCTCCAGCTCGCGCACGTTGCCGGGCCAGGCGTGGGCCGTGAGCCGCTCGAGCACCTCGTCGGGCACGCGCCGCACGGGCGAGCTCGGGTGCCTCTCGCGCGCGGCGCGGAGAAAATGCGCCACCAGCTCCGGCAGGTCGGCGCGCCGATCGCGGAGCGGAGGCACCGAGATGGCGATGACGTCGAGCCGGTAGAGGAGGTCTTCGCGGAAGCTCCCCTCGACGACCCGTTCGCGGAGATCCCGGTGCGTCGCGGCCACGACGCGCGCGTCGACGGGGCGCTCGCGATCGGCCCCCACGGCGCGGACCGCGCGGTGCTCGAGGACGTGCAGGAGCTTCGCCTGGAGCGAGAGCGGGAGCTCCGCGATCTCGTCGAGGAAGATCGTGCCCCCGCTCGCCTGCTCGAAGAGCCCCGTCCTCGCCGACACCGCGCCCGAGAAGGCGCCGCGGACGTGGCCGAAGAGCTCGCTCTCCACCAGGTTCTCGGGGAGAGTGGCACAATTGAGAGACACAAAAGGCGCGTCTGCGCGTGCGCTGTCCGCGTGGATGGCGCGCGCGACGAGCCCCTTGCCGCTCCCGGTCTCGCCGCGGATGAGCACCGGGACGTCGGCCCGCGCCACGCGCTCGATCATCTCGCACACCGCCCGCAGCCCGCCCTCCGCTCCGACGATCTGCGCCGTCGAGAAGCGCTCTCGCAGCGCGCGACGCAGCTGGGCGCTCTCGCGTCGGAGCCGCGCCTCCTCCACCGCGCGCCCGACGAACAGCGCGAGCTCGTCCACCTTGAACGGCTTCGTCAGGTAGTGGTACGCGCCGCGCCGCAGGCAATCGACGGCGGAGTCGATGGCGCCGTAGGCGGTCATCACGATGACGGGGCGCTCGGGGGCGGAGGACTTGGACAGGTCGAGCACGCCCATGCCGTCGAGCCCGGGCATGCGGAGATCCGTGACGACCACGTCGAGATCCGCCGCCTGGAGCTCTCGGCGCGCGTCGGGGCCCGTGGACACCCAGCGCGCGGACATCCCTCGCTCCTCGAGCCCGTCGGCGAGCGTCTCGGCGAGCGAGGCTTGATCGTCCACCACGAGGACGCGCACGCGGCTAGGCATCGCCGGGCGGTCTCCTCGGGAGCTCGACGGTCGCCGTCGTCCCACGCCCACCCTCGCGCGGCGCGAGCGAGAGGCGGCCGCGGTGGTGCTCGACGATCTCTGCGGCGATCGCGAGCCCGATGCCGGTGCCGCGCTCTGCCTTCGTCGTGAAGAAGGGCTCCTTGGCGCGCGCGGCCTGCTCCTCGGAGATCCCGACGCCGTCGTCCTCGACGCGGAAGGTCGTCGACCCCTCGGAGGTCGACACGGCGATCGTGACGTGACCGCCCGGTGAGCAGGCGTCGCAGGCGTTGCTGAGCAGGTTGACGAGGACATGCTCCACGAGGAGCGGCTCGCAGAGGAGGGGCTCCTCGACGCCGCCCGCGTCGACGTCGAGCGCGACCCGTGCGCGCTCGAACCTCGGGAGGACGAGCGCGCACGCCTCCCCGACCATCGCGCGGGGAGACTCGGCCCGAAAGACGGGGCGCTGCCCACGCGAGAGATCGAGGAACCGTCGGACCACCGCGTCGATGCGCTCGGTCTGCTCGACGATGACGCGGACCGCCCGGGTCGATCGCTCGTCGTCGACGCGCGCGGCGAGCTGCTCGGCGCGCGCCAGGATGACCCCGAGGGGCGTCGCGACCTCGTGCGCGACGCCGCTCGCGAGCGCGCCCATCGTCGCGAGGCGATCGGCCTTGCGGAGCTGCTCCCCGCGGGTCTGCTCGAGATCCATCAGCGCGAGCCGATGCCCGAGCTCCATCTCGCGTCGCTGCGTGCGCATCGCGAGGCCACCGAACGAGAGCACGAGGCCGGCCGCGACGACGACCGTCGCGATGAGTCGGGCTCGCGCGTGCAGCTCGTAATCGCGCGCGGGGCCGGCGGTCGCGACGACGGCCACCTCTCCCGCGTCGCCGGGGAGCGGCGCGATCCCGACGACCGCCATGCGGCGCGGGAGGCCGAGCGCCCGAGCGTGATCGCGGTCGATCGAGCCCTTCGGCCCGTGGATGAGCTCGCGCGGCAGGATCGCCCCGCCGCGCGTCCGGAACGAGGGCTCGCGCGTCCCTCGAAGGAGCACGGTCGCGTCGCCGATCTGCTCCACGGCCCGCGTCGTCGAGCTCGCGAGATCCGCGTGCTCCCCCTCGACCTGCGCGACGAGCCTCGCGATCCGGAGCTGCTCGGCGGCGAGCCGATCCAGCGACGCCTCGGCCTCGCGCCGCTCGCCCCACGCCGCGAGGCCGGTCACGGCGGCCACCGCGACCGTCATCGCCGCGAGCAGGCCGAGCGTGTTCACGGCGCCGTCCGCCTGACGGGCGATGGTGAGGGCGGCGACGGCCACGCGCCGGACGAACGCAACCCCCGGGCCATCGAGCGGCCAGCGCTCGCGCGCGCTCGCGGAGGGAGAACGTCCGACTGCGCTGGGAGAATCTCCGAATCCATCGTACCGGTGACCACTGTAACGCCAGTCGGCCGGGTGGCCTACGGCATGCAGAGGGGCGCGGCGTGCGGGTCCCGGCTCGAGTCTTCCAAGCGGTGGTCGTCGTCGCGCCGCTCTTCGCCGTGGGCACCGCGCACGCGGACGGGCTCCGGACGGTCACGATCGACGAGGCGCTGCGGATCGCGCGCGAGAAACACCCGCTCCTGCGGGTCGACGAGGCGCGGGTCGCGAGGGCCTCGGCGCGGGTCGAGGTGGCCTCCGCCGGGTGGCAGCCCCTCGTGGGCTTCACGGCGCAGGGGTTCTTGGCGACGGCGAACAACACGACGGGCACGTACGTCGGTCGGCGTGGGGTCGACGTCCCGAGGATCGGCGGCACCCGCGTCGCGCGCGACGGCGCGTGGGCGCCGGACGTCTCGACCTTCGCGGGGGTCGGGCTCGCGCAAGAGGTCTTCGATTTCGGGCGCCTGCGGGCGGAGGGGCGGGCGGCGCGCGTCGAGGTCGACGCCGAGCGAGCGCGCGGAGCGGTGGATTGGTTTCGGGTCGTGACCGACGTCGAGGATGGGTGCTTCGACGTGCTCGCGGCGCACGCGGTCGTCCACGCGACCGAGGACGCCCTCGCGCGGGCCCGCGCCCACCGTGACCTCGCGAGCGCGAGCGCGTCGACCGGGCTGCGCCCTCCCATCGAGCTGACGCGCGCGGAGGCGGAGGTGGCGCGCGTCCTCGCTCAGCACGCGCGGGCGGAGGAGGCCCTCGCCCTGTCGCAGGCGACCCTTGCGGGCGCGATGGGCGTCGACGACGACGCGGTGGACGTGGTCGCCCCGTCGGACGGCGCCGAGCCAGCCGAGGTGCGCGCGCGTCACCCGCGGCTCGTCGCGGCCGAGGCCCTCGTCCGCGTGTCCGAGGCGCGCGCGAGGGCCGTCGCGGCCGAGGGGCGTCCCGATCTCTCGCTGACGGCGACCCTGTCGGGCAGGGCCGGCGGCGCCACGCCGTCGGGGGCGGGGGAGCGCCCCCGCTGGGGAGGCTACGCGCCCACGGTCCCAAATTGGGACGCAGGGCTCGTCTTCACGCTGCCGATCTGGGATGGGGTGCAGGCGGCGCGCGTGGGCGCGGCTCGATCCGACGTGGACGCGCGGCGCGCCGAGCTCGCCGCGGTGACGACCGACGTCGATCGGGTGCTGCGCGTGGCGCGCCGCGCCGTGGCGCTCACGGAGGCGGCGATCCCCGGGCTCCTCCGCTCGGTCGCGGCGGCGAGGGCGAACCAAGCGCAGGCGGACGCGAGGTCCCGCGCCGGGATCGGGACCGCGGTCGAGGTCGCGGACGCCGAGGCGCTGCGCACCGAGGCCGAGGTGGGCCTCGCGCTGGCGCAGCTCCGCGTCGCACGGACGAAGCGAGCCCTCCGTCGGGCAGAAGGAGATCTTCGATGAGCGGGTCGTCAGAGGGAGCGGTGGAGGAGGTCGCGGACGAGCCGGCCCGCGGCGGTGCGTTCCGGTGGATCGTCATGGCGGGAGCGATGACGGCGATCGTGCTCGGGACGGGGATCGTCTGGGCGCGCGCGCGATCCAAGCCGACCGCGATGAGCGCGGCGCCGAAGCCGGTCGGCGTGATCACCCCGCGCCAGGCGGCGTTCCAGCCCACCCGCACGTACGTGGGCACCGCCGAGCCGTGGCAGTCGGCGAGCATCGGCCCCCAGATCGTGAGCGCCTTCGTCGAGTCGGTGCGGGTCCGCCCGGGCGCGCGCGTCGCGGAGGGAGAGGTCCTGGCGACCCTGGACTGTCGCTCCGCGTCGTCGACGATGCAGGCGGCGAGCATGCAGGCGCGCGCCCTCGCCGCGCGACAGAGGGCCACCTCGCGCGAGGCCGAGCGCGTCCGATCGCTCGTCGACGGGGGGTTCGTCTCGGCCAACGACGCCGAGCTGAAGGACGCCGAGAGCGCGGCCCAGGAGGCCCAGCTCCTCGCCCAGCGCGCGAAGATCCGCGGCTCGGCGCTCGAGGTGTCGGACTGCGCCCTGCGCGCGCCGTTCGCGGGGGAGGTCTCGGCCCGCGCGATCGATCCGGGCGCCTTCGTGCGCCCCGGGACGACCCTCGTCTCGATCGTGGACCGGAGCCTCGTGCGCATCGCCGTGGACGCCCCCGAGCGGGACTACGAGCTCACGACCCCAGGGCGGCCCGTGCGCCTGCACCTCTGGGCTGGTCAGCGCGATCTCGAGGGCCAGATCGCGCGCCGCTACCCGGCCGCCGACGCCGCGACGCGGACGGTCCGCTTCGAGGTCGACGTGAAGGACGACGAGCGCAAGATCGCCGTCGGGACCACCGTCGAGCTCTCCCTCGACGCGGGCGAGCCCATCCAGGCGCTCGCCGTGCCGCTCGCGGCGGCGTCGGTGCGCGGCAAGAAGGCGGCCGTGTTCGTCGTCGAGGGGGGCGTCGCGAAGAAGCGCTCGCTCGCGGTCGTCGGCGAGCGGGCGGGCGAGGTCTACCTGGAGCGGTCGCTGCCCGAGGGCGCCACCCTCGTCCTCGACGGGCGCGCGCTCCTCGCGGACGGCGACAAGGTCGACGCGAGGCCCGCGGCGCGATGACGAAGCTCTCCTTGTCGAACCCGATCGCCGTCCTCATGGTGGCGATCGCGGCGGTGGTCTTCAGCGCGGTCGTCGTGCCGCGCATCCCGGTGGACACCTTCCCCGAGCTCACGCCGCCGGTGCTCGTCGTCGGCACGCTCGCGCCGGGGCTCGGCCCGAAGGACGTCGAGAAGACGCTCACCTGGCGCATCGAGAAGTACGTGTCCGCGACGCCCGGCGTCGACCGCGTCGAGAGCGTGTCCAGGAACAACCTCTCCATCGTGTACGTCTGGCTCAAGTGGGGGACCGATCTCAACGCGGCGCAGACGCTCGTCCAGCAGCAGACGGCCTTCGCGATGAGCGCCGTCCCGAAGAGCCTCGGCGTCCTCCCGCCCTTCGTGCTCCAGTACGATCCGTCGAACGCGCCCGTCGTGCAGGTCGCCGTGTGGGGCGGCGGGCTCTCGGGGCCGCAGCTCTACGACTACGCGCTGAACCAGATCGAGCCCACCCTCGAGGGCATCCCCGGCGTCGCGAGCGCGTCGTTGAACGGCGGGCGCCAGCGGCAGATCAACGTGCTCGTGAACGAGGCCGCCGCCGAGGGGCGCGGGATCACCTCGGCGGACGTCGCGAGCGCCGTCGCGCAGGCGAACGCCCTGCTCCCCTCGGGGGAGTTCCTCTCGCCGCGCTTCGACTCGAACGTGTACACGAACGCCGTCGCCGCGCGCGTCGAGGAGATCGGCGAGGCGCCCGTGAAGGTGAAGGGCGGCCGGCCCGTCGCCATCAAGGACGTCGCGCGCGTCGAGGACGGCGGCGGCCCCGAGACCCAGGCCGTGTCCGTGAACGGCGAGGACGCCGTCTACCTCAACGTGCTGCGCGTCCCGGGCGGCAACAGCATCGAGATCGTCGAGGCGGTGAAGCAGGCGATCGGGACCATGAAGAACCTGCCCGAGGGGCTCCAGGTGAGGCCCATCTTCGACCAGTCCACCTTCGTCAAGACGACCTACCACGGGCTCCGCAAGGAGGTGCTCCAGGCGCTCGTCCTCATCGGCGTCGTCATCCTCTTCTTCCTCCAGTCGGCGCGCGGCACCCTCATCGTCGCGCTCGCGATCCCGCTCGCGTTCGCGGTCACGCTCTTCGTGCTCTACGCGACCGGGCAGACGCTGAACGCCTTCACCCTCGGCGGGCTCACGCTCGCGATGGGCCCGCTCGTCGACACGGCGGTCGTCGTGCTCGAGTCCATCCATCGCCATCGGTCGCGGGGGCTCGACCCGGCGACGGCGGCGCTCCGCGGGACGCAGGCCGTCGCGCAGCCCGTGCTCGCCTCGACGCTGACGACGATCGCGGTGCTCCTCCCGGTGCTCCTCCTCGCGGGGCTCGCGAAGAAGCTGTTCGCGCCGCTCGCGCTGACGGTCGCCGTCGCGATGGTCGCCTCCTTCGTCGTCAGCATGACGGTGACGCCCGTCGCGTGCCGGTACTTCCTCGGGCACGGCGAGCCCGGGGCGCTCGCGCGGCGCGTGGCGGGGCTCGTCGACGGCGTCGCGGCCGGCTACGCGCGCCTGCTCCGGGTGGCGCTCGGGCAGCGGGGGACCGTGGTCGTCGCCGCCCTCCTCCTCACGGTGTGGGCCGGCTGGGCCGCGAGCCGCCTGCCGAGCACGTTCTTCCCCGAGATCGACGAGTCGATGGACACGATCTACGTGCGCCTCGCGCCCGGGACGTCGCTCCGGGACGCCGCGAAGACGATCCAGGGGATGGGGGCCCTGCTGGCGAAGGAGCTCCCCAAGGGCGAGGTGGAGCTGGTGCTCACCAACGTCGGCTCGCCGGCCAACGCGCGGTCCGCCATGACGAGCCCGAACCTCGGGCCCCACATGGGCTTCATCCGGCTGCAGCTCTCGGACGCCGAGCACCGGAGGGACGCGCAGCGCGAGCTCGCCGATCGGGCGCGGCGGCTGCTCGACGCGCGCTACCCGGGCGTCACGACCCTCCAGGCGCCCGGCGGCATCGTCGCGAGGGTGTTCGCCAACGGCTTCATCGCGCCGCTCGTCGTCGAGGTGAAGGGCGACGATCTCGAGACCCTCGAGACCCGCGCGAAGGCCATCGCCGAGGTCGCGCGGACGATCCCGGGGATCCGCGACGTGCGGGTCACGTTGGAGAACGACTACCCCGAGGTGCGCGTCGAGACGGCGCGCGCGGCGGCGGGCCTCGTGGGCGTGAGCGCGCGCGGCGCGGCGCAGGCCGTGCTCGAGGCGACGCTCGGCAACATCAACGGCCCGAGCGTGTGGGTCGATCCGAAGAACGGGCAGAGCTACTACGTGGTGACCTCGTACGAGGCCGGGCGCGTGGCGGATCCCGAGGGGCTCGCGCAGGTGGCGGCGCGGGTCGCCGACGGCGGGAAGGCGATCCCGCTCGGCGCCTACGCGGACGTGCGGCGCTCGGGCGGCGCGGTCGCGGTCGAGCGCAACCAGCTCCAGCGCGCGGCGCGTGTCTACGCGCAGACCGAGGGGCGCGATCTCGGCTCGGCCGCGGCCGAGCTCGAGCAGCGGCTGAAGCTGGACCCGACGACGCGCCACGTCCGCTTCTCGTTCGTCGGGCAGGTCGAGCTGATGCGGACGACCTTCTCGGGGCTGGGGGTGGCGATCGGGCTCGCGATCATGGTGGTGTTCATGATCATGGCGTCGCAGTTCAAGTCGATGCGGCTGCCGTTCGTGATGCTGGTGACGATCCCTGGATCGCTCTTCGGGATCGTGAGCGCGCTCCTCTGGTCGGGGCAGGGGTTCTCGATCACGGCGCTGATGGGGGTGTTGATGGTCATCGGCATCGCCGTCGCGAACGGCATCTTGCTGGTGGACGAGGCGATGCGGCGGCTCCGGGGCGGCGAGGCGCGGGTGGAGGCGATCGTGGGGGCGGCGCGGGCGCGGTTCGTGCCGATCATGATGACGAGCCTCGCGACGGTGATCGGCCTGGTGCCGACGGCGCTCGGGCTGGAGCGCGCGGCGGCGGCGAACCGTCCCCTCGCGCTGGCGGTGGTCGGCGGGCTCGCGTCGTCGACGGCGCTGTCGCTGTTCCTCGTGCCGATCGTGTTCTTGGCGCTCGCGCCGGAGCGGGTGCGCGCGGAGGACTGACGGGAGATCGGGTCGGCGCTCGCGCGGGCGGCGCCTGCGCGCGTGGCGCGGGGCGGTCTCCGCCGACCAGGGCCTCGCCTCGGGACGGGCCGGCCCGCGTGAGCTCGGCGCGGGGCGGTGTCCGCGGATCAGCCGCCGCTCGGCGCGGGGGCCGGGGCGTCGGGGGGAGGCGGCGTCGCGGCCTTGTCGCCGCGCGCGCGCATCGCGGTGAGCAGATCGAGGTAGGCGAACACCTTGGCGTCGAGCTCGCGCGGCAGGGTGGGCTCGCTGGCGAGCTCGTCGGCGAGCGTCGCGCGCATGCGGGTGGCGAGGCCGAGGGCGGCGCCACGGAGGCGCGGCGCGTCTCGGCGAGAGTCGGGTTTGTCGTCGGCGCGGCCGCAGAGGAGGGCGCCGAGCTGCTCGCCGGCCTCGATCTGACCGGCGACCCAGGTGTAGAGGGTCTCGGGGGTCCCGGGGGTGGCGCTCGGGACGGGGAAGCTCTTCAGGGCGGCCTCGTGCGTCGCGAGCAGCGCGCGGCGCTCGGCGGCGGCGGCGGCCTCGTCGGCGTAGGCGATCTGGAGGGCGCCGAGGCTGGGGACGAAGGCGTAGCGGAGGGTGCGAGCCGAGTCGCGGACGGCCGCGGGGACATCGGGCGAGCGGAGGACGGCCTCGAGGTAGTGGTAGACGGCGCCGCCGCGGCCGTCGTGGGTGGCGTCGGCCTCGGCGAGCTGGGCGGCGAGCGGAGCGCCGCCGAGGACGGCCGCGGGCAGCGCGTCGAGCTCCGCGGCGAGGCTCGAGAAGGCCTGCTCGTAGACGGGCCACGTCTTGGTCTTGGCGAGGGCCCCAGCGCGATGGGTGAGCAGATCGTGGACGAAGAGCTTGGTGTCGTTGAGGGTGGGTTTGGCCATGGTGCTACGAAGTATCGAGAACCGCCCGAGACGGGTCAAGCGTCATCCTCGACGTGCCGGGCCGCCCGCGAGGCGGATCGATCCGTCGAGGGAGGTACCCCCGGTATCCCGGGTGGCGGATCGAACCGTCGAGGGAGGTACCCTGGGTATCCCGGGTGGCGGATCGATCCGTCGAGGGAGGTACCCCGAGCACCTCGGGTGGCGGATCGATCCGTCGAGGGAGGTACCCCGAGCACCTCGGGTGGCGGAT
>CAYNEK010000057.1:18182-21039 GCA_964396175.1 uncultured Polyangiaceae bacterium
CGATCCGTCGAGGGAGGTACCCCGGGTACCCCGGGTGGCGGATCGAGCGGGCGGGGGAGGTGCCCCGGGTATCTCGGGTCGCGGAGCGAGCCGGCTCAGTTCCCCCCGCGGGCCTTGCGGATCCGCTCGAGGAGCTCTGGCGTCATCACAGGGAACTTCGCGCTCCCGCCCGGCGGCGGCGACGGGATGACGGCGGGCGCCTTCGCCGTCTCGGCGGGCTTCGCGCTCCCTGGGGCCTCGGCCCCGCCGCTCTCCTTGGGCTCGCGCGTCTCGACGAGGAAGATCGCCCCCATCACGACGAACAGCGCGGCGCCCAGCACGGTGAACCAGAGCGGCGTCGCGGGCTCCTCGGGGGGAGGCGGCTCGTCGTGGTGCGCGTCGTGGGCGTGAGCGTCGTCGTCGTGCGCGGGGCCGTGCGTCAAGGTGCTCGCTCCTTGCCCGCCCCTCGCGCGGTCGTCAAGCCGCCGGGCGCGAGCCCCAGGGCCGGCGCGCCGGGTGGGGTCGCCGGGGCCGCCGCCTCCGTCACCGGGGCCGCCCCCTCCCGTCCAGGCTCGCGGGCGGGCCTCGGTGGATGGCGCGTCCGGCGCCGACGACGCGGAGCGACGCGAGGCCCACGTCGCCGGGCGGCTGGCCTCCGAGGGGCGGCGGCGCGAGCTCTGGCGTCCGCGCGCTCCCGAAGTCGAAGCGCCGCGGTGGAGCGCTGTGCCGAGGGGCGTCCGCGCGCTCCCGAGGTCGAAGCGTCGCGGTGGAGCGCTGTGCCGAGGGGCGGCGGCGCGAGCTCCGGCGTCAGCGCGAGGAGCCGCCCTCGGCCGCCGGACGCCCCGCGTGCTTCACGAAGCGCCCCCCTTGCCAGCGGTAGATCCCGACGGCTCGACAGGCGAGCTCGATCACCTTGCGGTGGCGTACGAGCGCCTCGTCCAGGCTCCCGAGGACGCTCGCGCAGCGCGCCTTCGGGTGGAGCTTCTCTCGCACCACGACGGACTTGCCGTCGTCCTCGACAGCCGCCTCGAGGAGGAGGTAGCTCCCCTCGTTGGGGTCATCAGGGTCGGGGTCGATGAGGCGGTCGAGCGGCCCTGCCGAGATGGGGACCTCGAGCACCGTCCGGAGCGTTCCGCGCTCCACGACCGTGATGCGCAAGGGGAACACGCTCTCGCCGCTGGAGAACGACGACGCCATCGGCCCGCGGGTTCCGATGCAGAACAGCCCCGGGCGGGGCGGCTCGCCGATCGACGTGGGGACACAGCCCATCACGTCGTTCACGGCGTCCGGCGACGCGACGCCCGCGCGCGCGAGCCAGCGACGAGCCTCGTCCACGTCGTCCAGCCGCGGCGCCGGCTGGTCCGACGAGGCCCGTGGCGGTGCGGTGGTCGGAGTCGTGGGGGAGGGCGCGGGCGGCGCCGGCGGCCGGGGAGCAGAGGTCGGCGGAGGCGCGGAGGGCGACGACGCCGCGGGCGTGGGCGCGCCGACGCTCGCCGAGATCGGGGCGCACGCCGCGAAGCCGAGCGCGATGACGGAGAGGAGTCGTGGGCGCACGAAGGCGCGAGCGTAGCCGAGCGTCGCCGGAGGCGCGCCTCCGCTGCGCGAGCACCACGACAGCGGCCTCCTCGCGCAGCCGCCGGCTGCGGTCGCCCGGACGGGACGGAGGAGGGACAGGGAGGCTCCTCGAGCTTCCGCGGCGGCGAGCCGCCCCCCTCGTCTCGGTCCAGCCGAGGCGGCCGTCGGCGAGCTCGGGAGTGGCGGGCGAGCCGCTCGAGGGCGCGGCGCGCTGGGGCGCGGCGGACGGCCCCGCGCCCCAGCGCGCCCCCACGGCTCGAGCGCGCGAGCCGCCGCGCCCCGCTCCCTCACGGCTCGAGCGCGTCGCAGGGGACGGAGCCCATGCCGAGGGCCCAGCCCATGGAGTACCTGGGGTTCACCTCGCAGCGGGCGCAGAGGCGCGTCGCGCCGTCGTCGCCCGACCAGGTGAAGGCGTCCACGCCGAAGGGGCCGAAGTACCCCTCGTCGTGGAGCGCCGCGCCGACCCGCCGCGCCTCGTCGCGGAGCCGGGGCTCGTGCTCGGTCGCGCCGCCCAACGGCTCGGTTCCGCGCCAGACGCCGCGCGCGTCGACCTGGCTCCGCACGGGCTCGCCGAGGGCGAGCGCGCCGTCCTCGCAGACGAACCCGTGGATCGACAGGTCGTCGACGCGGCGGACCCACGGCTCGACCTGCACGCCGCCGTCCGAGGCGATCCAGCCCCGGAGCCGCGCGAGGGCGCCCGGATCGGGCTCGGGATCGAGGAAGACGTGGCCGCGCCCCGCGAAGGAGAGCGCCCGCTTCGCGACGAGGCGCCGCCCGCCGACGAGCGCCCCGAGCGCCTCCGCGGAGGTGACGAAGGCGCCGCCCAGCGTCTGCCCGAGCGCGGCGTGGAAGCGGCGGCTCGCGACGCGCCTCATCACGTCGACGGCGGGGTGCCGGGGCGCGCGCCCGGTGACGGCGAGCGCCGCCGCGACCGCGCCGGGGGTCTGCGAGAAGAGCCGCGCCCGCGCGCCGGGGATCGGCGCAGGGAGCGGCAGGCCGGGGACGACGACGAGCGCGTCGCCGACGAGCGCGCCGAGGCGGGGCACGAAGGAGAGCGCGCGCCGCGCGACCGACGGAGGTGTCCGGTAGGCGGGCCCCTCGCGGAGCTCGTCCTCGCCGTCGAGGTTCAGGACGAAGACGGCGAGGCGGGTCGGGTGAGGGGGGCGCGGCGCGGGCGACGTCACGGATCGCGCGGGGCGTAGGGCGTCGTCGGATCGATCCGCGGCGAGGCGGGTCGGGTGAGGGGGTGCGGCGCGGGCGACGTCACGGATCGCGCGGGGCGTAGGGCGTCGTCGGATCGATC
>CAYNEK010000057.1:21139-28785 GCA_964396175.1 uncultured Polyangiaceae bacterium
CGCGCCGCGGCGAGGCGATCGAGGAACTCGTCGTCGAGCCCCGCGCGCCGCCGCGCCTCGCGCGCCATCGGCACGCCCCGCAGGAGCCCGGGCGTGATCGGCGGCGGCAGCGCCCGCGCGAAGGCGTCGAAGCTGCGCTCCCCCGTGAACCTCTCGAACCAGTGGAGCGCGAAGCGGACGTGCCCGATCTCGTCCTCGCCGATCGCGCGCGCGATGCGCGCCGCCTCGTGATCGCCGACGGCGTCGAGCCGCACCGCCCACCGCTCGGCGTGGTCCAGGTTCGCCCCCTCCAAGCCCAGGCCGAGCCACGCGACGAACGACGCCGGCCCGGCCACCGCCGCGACCCGCTCCCAGAACCAGTCGCGCACCGGGAGCGCCCCGACGCGCCCGCCGAGCGCCTCGAGGTGCGCCCGGTACAGCGCGAGGTGGCGGAGCTCTTCCCCTTGGATCGCGAGGAGGCCCCGCCGGAAGGCGAGCGGCGCGTCCGCGAAGGCGAGCAGGGCCCAGGCGAACAGCTCCGCGGCCTGGAGCTCGTGGTGCAAGAAGGTCGAGAGGAGCGCGATCCGCTTCTCGGGGCGCGCGAGCGACGCCGGGGTCGGCGCCTTGGGCGCGCGCGGGACGATCCTCAGCTCGGGCGGGCGGCCGGGCCCGTCGAGCCGGAGGGGCGCCGTCGTGGCGAGCTCGCGCGGCGCGGGCGGCGGCGCGAGCTTGTGCGCGAGGCTCGTGGTCGTGACGTAGTCGTACGCCCAGCGCTCGACGGTGCCTCCGGGGGGGATCATCGCCTCGGGAGCCGGAGGGGAGCGCGGGACCGGGGGGGCCGCTGCGGAAGGAGGCGGGGCGCGAGGGTCATGGCTTCTTCGCCGCGAGCCGCCGACGCCGCGCCGCGCGCGCCACGGGCGAGAGCACGAGCCGCCGCATCCAGAGCGGGCTCCACGCCGTGAAGAACATCACCGTCTTCATGAGGAGCCCCGGCACGACCGACGCGCACCCGCGATCGAAGGCGCGGAGCGTCGAGGCCGCGCACGCGCGCGCCGACAGCTCGACGAAGCCGGGGACGTGGAGGCCCGAGTAGTTGCCCGCGACGGCCTCGAACTCGGTCGCGACGGGCCCCGGGCAGCTCTGGGTGACGACGACGCCGGTGCCCGACAGATCGACGCGGAGCGCCTCGGTGAGCCCGGAGACGTAGTGCTTGGTCGCGACGTACGCCGTGAAGGACGGCATCGCGGTGAGGCCTGCGCCCGAGCTCACGTTGAGGATCCCGCCGCGCCCGGCCTTCACCATGGCGGGGAGGACCGCGTGGCAGAGGTAGGTGAGGGCGACGACGTTGACGTCGATCATCTGCTCGGTCTTCGTCCAGTCGGCGAGATCGAGGAGGTCCATGTCGCCGAAGCCCGCGTTGTTGACGAGCACGTCGATGGGGCCAGCCTCGGCGCGCGCTCGCTCGAGCATGCGATCGAGGTCGGCGCGCACGGCGAGATCGGCGGCGAGGGGGAGGGCCTGGAGCGCCGGGTGCGCGGCTTCGAGCTCCTTCGCGAGCGCGATCAAGCGGTCCTTCCGCCGCGCGACGAGGACGAGCGCCTTCGCGCGGGGGGCGAGGAGCCGCGCGAGCTCGACGCCGATGCCGCTCGAGGCGCCCGTGACGAGGACGACGCCGCCGTCGATGGGGGGGCGAGGCACCGTCAGCCGCTCCGCGCGGGCGAGCGAGGGCCGTCCGACCAGGCCGACGGCGCCGCGGGCTGGGTGATGGGGGAGGGCGCGGTCACCAGACGACGCAGGCGTTCGCGGGGGACATGGGGCTCGCGGGGGCGCACGAGAAGGCGCGGGCGAACTCGGGCAGATCGGAGAGCGCGCCGTTCACCCGGAACTTGGGCGGCGAGTGCGGATCGACGCGGGCGTGGAGCCGCACGATCTCCTCGCGCGCCTTGGTGCACCACGCCTGCCCGACCGAGAGGAAGAACTGCTGGTCCTCGGTGTAGCCGTCCGCGATCTCCTCCTCGGGCGCGGCGGCGCGCATCGCCTGGTACGCGCGGAACGCGAGCTTGATCCCGCCGATGTCGGCGATGTTCTCGCCGAGGGTGAGCTTGCCGTTCAGGTGGACGCCGGGCAAGGGCTCGTACCTGTCGTACTGGTTCGCCACGCACGCCGCCCGCTCGTCGAAGCTCTTGCGAGAGGCGTCGCTCCACCAGCCGGACAGGTTTCCCTTGCCGTCGAACTGCGAGCCTTCGTCGTCGAAGCCGTGGGTCAGCTCGTGGCCGACGACCATGCCGATGGCGCCCGCGTTGACGGGGACGGACTGCTTGGGTCCGTAGAAGGGCGGCTGCAGGATCCCCGCCGGGAAGACCATGTGGTTCTTGAGCGGGTCGTAGTAGGCGTTGACGGTGGGCGGGGTCATCTGCCACTCCTCGCGGTCGAGGGGCTTGCCGATCTTCGCGAGGCGGCGGCGCTCTTCCCAGGCCCGGGCCTCGCGCACGCCGTGGGCGTAGCTCCCCTTCGTGTCGAAGTCGTAGGTGCGCCACTTCGGCGGGAACCCGATGAGGTACGCCATCTCGCGGAGCTTGTCGTGGGCCTTCGCCCGCGTCGGCGCGTCCATCCAGTCGAGCTTGTCGAGCTCCTTGCCGAAGGCGTCGCGGATCTGGAAGACCATGTCCTCGACGGCCTTCTTCTGGTCGGCGCCGAACGTCTTCGCGACGAACTTCTGGGCGAGCAGCTCCCCCAGGGCGCCGTCGGTCGCGTCGACGCAGCGCTTCCACCGCGCGCGCTGCTCGGCCTGCCCGGTCACGGCCTTCTCCATCGCGAAGGCCTCGTCGACGAAGGCGTGCGTCAAGGTCGGCGCGAAGGACCGGAGGACGTGCCACTCGAGGTAGGCCTGGAGGACGTCGGGCTTCGTCTCCTTCAGCGCGGCGTCGACGGCCTCGAGGAAGTGGGGCGCGGTGACGTTGATCTCGCGGAGGTCGGGGAAGCCGAGGCCGCGGAAGTACTCGGACCAGTCGACGCTGGGCAGGGCCTTCTCGAGCCCCGCGCGGTCCAAGCGGTTGTAGAGGCCCTTCGGATCGCGGCGCTCGACGCGGGTCTTCGACGCCTTCGCGAGGCGCGTCTCCAGGGCGACGATGTCGGCGGCCTTCGCCTTCGCGTCGGCGGGCTTGCGGCCCGCGAGCGCGAGCATGCGCTCGACGTGCCCGAGGTAGGTCTCGCGGAGCTTCTTCGACTTGTCGTCGTCCTGGAGGTAGTCGTCGCGATCGGGGAGCCCGAGCCCGGCCTGATCGATGGTGGCGATGACCTTGGTCGCGTCCTTGAAGTCCTGGTCGTCGGTGATCTCGAAGAAGGCGAAGACGCGGTGCTTGTGCAGCTCGGCGAGCGCGGCGTCGAGGGCCTTGCCCTTGGCGGCGGCGAGGGCCCTCTTGCGGAGCGGCTCGATGGCGCGGAGCCCGTCCTTCTCGGCGGCCTCCTCGTCGAGGCACGCCCCATAGAACTCGCCGAGCTTGCCGCGCGTCTCGCCGGCCTTCGCGGTCTTCGACGCCGGGGGGAGCTTCGCCTCGGCCTCGAGGATCTGGTGGAGCGTCGCCTCGTTCTGCTTCTGGATCTCCGAGAACCCGCGGCTCCAGCGCGATCGATCGGCGGGGATCTCGGTCTTCGCGAGCCAGCCGCCGCAGGCGTACTGGAAGAAGTCGTCGCAGGGCGCGACGGACTTGTCGAGGGCCCCCTGGTCGAGCCCCGTCGACGCGAGCGAGACGGGCTTCGCGGGCTTGCGCGGCGCGGCGGGTGGTGGGGCGGCGGCGCTCGTCGAGGCGGGGGGCGCGGCGCTCGGCGCGGCGGGGGTCGTCGGCTCGGGGCTCGCGGGGCTGCACGCCGTGGCGAGGGCGGCGAGGGCGGCGAGGGCGGTAGGGGCTACGGGAGAGGCGAGGGGTGCTCGACGAGCCATGGCGGCTCGCGCGTACCACGATTCGTGACCGCTCGACGCAGGACCGACGCGAGGGGGCCGGATCAGCGGGCGTTCTCGGGCTCGATCTCGTTCTCGGAGCCGAGGCCCATGAAGCCCCACACGATCAGCGACACGCCGAGGAGCGCGACGCCGTGCATCCAGAAGGCGTCGTTCCCGGATTTGTCCATCTTGAACGCGTAGTACGCCATCGTCCCGAGCCCGAGCGCGATCGACGTGAGGTAGTGGAAGCGCGGGCGCCGAGGCGTCTGGGGGCGCCGCTTCAAGTCCCGCGGCGGGGCCCGGTCGTCGTCGTCGTCGTCGTCGTCGTCGTCGTCGTCCTCGTCGTCGTCGTCGTCGTCGTCGTCGTCGTCGTCTCGTGACGAGGCGGTGCGCTTCGAGGTTGCCTTCGAGTCCTTCGAGTCCTTCGCGGCGTCCTTGGTGACGGACTCGTCCTCGGCGTCGTCGGAGCCTTCGGACGTCTTCTTCTTCTTCTCGGGATCGTCGGTCGCCATGGGAAGGGAGGGCGCGGACCCTAGCAGGGTCTCTCGGCGCCCGCGAGCGTCAAGACGTCGCGCCCCTCGGCTTCGTGAGCACGCCGAGGAAGAGCGCCGCGGTCACGAGGTAGCACGCCACGCCCCCGAAGAAGGCCGCGCGCAGGCCGTGGTGGATCGCGAGGTAGACCGCGATGGCGCTCCCGGCGACGCCGAAGAGGCCGTTCATGCCCCAGGACCACGCGACGAGCCCCTTCTCCTCGCCGAGCGTGCTCATGCCGAGCGCCATCGGGCACCCGAGGAAGAAGCCGAGCGGCGCGAGGAACACGACGAGCCCCGCCGTCCGCAGCGGCAAGGACAGGGCGACGAGCCGCGCGGCGACGGGCTCGGCGAAGGCGAGCGCGAGGAGGAGCACGACGAGGAGCGCCGCGAAGACCGAGGCGCTCCTCTTCCGCGCGTCGGGGCGCTTGACGATGCGGTCGGCGTAGAGCGCGCCCGCGCCGGTCGACAGCAGGATCGCGGCGAGCACGGCGGCGAGCGAGAGGGTGGGGTTCCCGACGATGAGCACGCTCTGCTGGAGCAGCTTCATCTCGACGAGCATGAAGCCCAGCCCGAGCAGCGAGAAATACGCCGTCCTGCCCGCGAAGAGCGCGCCCCGCGCCGCGCCGCGCCGCACGAGCACGACGAGCGGCCCGACGAGGAAGACGGCGATGAGCACCAGGATGGTGAGCATCGACTTCCGGAGCACGAGGACGTCGCTGCCCGCGGGGCGCCCGCTCCCGGCGCGGAGGAAGAAGTAGAAGGGGCGGTCGTCCGTCGTCGGCTCCATGTCGAAGGGGAACGACGCGTACACGGCGGCGCGATCCTTGTCGGTGACGAGCCGCTCGATGGTCGGATCGTTGTCGGTTCGGCCGGGCGTGTAGAGGCTCTTGAACCAGAGATCGGCGCGCAGGCTGTTCAGCCGGTCGAGCTCCGGCTGTGAGAAGGGCCTCTTCTTGATCATCACGTGCGTGAGCTCGCGCCAGCCGAAGTGTGGGCTCTTCACGCTCGTCACGACGATGTTCTTCTCGGGCTCGGCGATGCCGAGCGACCGCATCGCTTCGATGGCGACGCCGATCCCCTTGATGGCGTCGTACTCGGGCGAGTACCGCGCGCGCATGAAGGCCAGGATCCCGTCGTCGGAGAGCCGCGCCATGTAGTCGTGGAAGGCCTCGACGGTGTAGAGGTAGTTCTCGGTGAGCGCGAAGGCGCCGGCGCCGGTCGCCGCGCCCGAGTCGACCCAGGTGACCGTGACGATGTCGTAGTGGGCCTGGTCGCGCTTCACGTAGGTGCGCGCGTTCTCGAAGTGGATGGTGACGCCGGGCAGCTCGTACGGGCGGCCCGAGTAGTCGCCGAAGTCGCGGTTCACGATGCGGCCGACGAGGGGGTTCACCTCGACGCCGACGACGCGCTCCTTGTGGAAGTGCTTCGCCATCATGACGTCGAAGCCGGCGCCCACGCCGAGCACGAGCGTCGAGCCGGTCGGGCGGAGCCGGTGCGGCAAGGACGAGACGTCCCAGTCGAAGAAGTCGAGCCCGTCGAGATCCTTCCCGTCAAACTGCTGGATCTGGGTCCCGGCGACGCCCTCGATGAGGAGATCGTACTGCTTCTCGTGGACCTTCTCGTACCGCTGCGAGAGCCCCCACGTGTAGAAGTCGCCGCGGCGGACGACGACGCGCGAGAAGTCGTTCCACCGATCGAGGACGAGATCCTGGACCTCTTGCCCGCGGATCACCTTGCACGCGAAGAGCTCCTGGCTCCGCGCGTACCCGAAGCCGCCGCCCACGACGACCACGGACAGCGCGGCCGCGCCGAGGGCCTGCGTCTTCGCTCCGGCGCCGGCGAAGAAGAGCGCCCCCGCGAGCGAACAGAGCAGCGCGACGACGAACATCGCCTGGGGCGCCATCACCCGATCGAGCAGGGGCGCGGCGACGACGCACCCGACGGCCGCCGCGCCGAGATCGATGGCGTAGAGCTTGCCGAACTCGGCGTGTCCCGCCTCGAACACGGTCGAGATGAGGACGCCGCCGACGAGGAACGGCAGGAAGAGCACCGCGAAGATGCCGATGTACGCGACCTGGCCGACGTTCCCGGGGTCGTTCATCACGGGGTAGCGCGTGAGGTAGACGAGCATCGCCGCGACGAAGGCGGCGCCCATGACGAGGGCGGCGCGGCCGGCGCGGACATCGGGATCGAGCCCCGTCTCTCCTCGCAGGGTGACCCAGAGGCTCCCCGCTCCCAGGCCGAGCATCGCGACGCTGATGCTCATGAAGGCGAAGTAGTAGCCAATCGTCCCCGAGAAGACCCGCGTGAGCGCGATCTCGGCGAGGAGGAGCGAGAAGGTGACGACCGCGAAGCCCAGGCGGGAGAGGGGACGTCGTCCTTGGGGAGCGCGTGGCACGGGGCGCCGCGCTTATCACCTCCTCGCGGTGCCTCGCGGGAAAAGCGCGCACAGCACGCCGAGGTCGGGTGCGGCGAGGCTCGCGGGAAGGGCGCGCTGGGGGCGGTGCTCGTCCCGAGGTCGCTGGCTGGTGCGGCGATGAGGCCGGGGGGCGCGCGTCGCGGCGAGCGGTCGCGGCCTGGCTCAGAGCCTCACGACGCCCGTGAGCACGAGGACGACCAGCGTGACGACCGCGAGCGCGAGGAGCACCATCACCACCGCGGCGAGGACGAGCGCCGTCGACCGACGAGAGGGCGCCGCGGCTCGCGCGTGCACCCTGGGAGCCACGCCGGCGTGCGGCGCGCCGCGCGCGTCAGGCGGCGGCGCAGGCGCAGGCGCAGGCGCAGGCGCCATCCCCCGCCAACCCTGAGGTGGTTGTGCGTGGGCCGCCGCTTGCCCGGCGCCGTGCTGTGCGTCGGCGACCGTGGGGGGCGCCCACGCTCGACCTGGCGGCGCTGGCGGAGTGAGGCCGCTGCTCGCGCCGGGGGGCGGGCTCCAGCCCGGGGACACGACCTGGCTCACAGGAGGCGGCGGGGGCGCCGCTTGGAGAGGCGCAGGGCGGCGCGGCGACGACGAGGCCGCGGGGGCGAGGGGGTTCTGGATCACCAGCGTCCCGCCCAGTCCCTTCGGTCGCGGCTCGCGCACGGTCTGATCACGCGTGTCCCCGTCGTCGACCTTGGGCGGGGCGCTGGGCGGCGCAGTCGGCGCAGTCGGCGCAGTCGGCGCAGTCGGCGCAGTCGGCGCAGTCGGCGCAGTC
>CAYNEK010000057.1:28885-31880 GCA_964396175.1 uncultured Polyangiaceae bacterium
GGCGCCGCGCCGAGGGCTGCGGCCGGCTGTCGCATGGTGGTCGACGGCCGAGAGGGCTCGCTCGGGGCTGGGTCGAGCGCCTTCCACGCGTCCAGCGCCTCCCGCGCGGTCTGGAAGCGCTGGCTCGGATCGATCTCGAGGCAGCGGGCGACCCACGCCTCGAGCTCCGGCGCGAAGCCCCGTCGGCTCACCTCCGTCATCGCGCGCGCGCGACGAGTCGCCTTGTGCGCGACGAGGTCCACCATGTTCTTCGTGCTGTAGGGGAGGTGGCCCGTCATCGCCTGGAACACGAGCGTCCCGAGCGCGTAGATGTCGGCGCGGAGGTCGACGGTCGCCGCGCGTTGGATCTGCTCTGGCGGCATGAACATGAAGCTCCCGAGGCTCTGCCCCGGCTCCGTCAGCGTCGTCTTCGCGAGGGTCTTCGGGAGCTTCGAGATGCCAAAATCGAGGATCTTGACGCGATCCGGCTCGTCCGCGCGCCGCTCGAGGAAGACGTTGGACGGCTTGAGATCGCGGTGGACGACGTCGACGGCGTGCGCGGCCTGGAGCCCGCGGAGGATCTGCTGGACGATGGGCGAGAGTCGCTCGAAGCCCATCGGCCCGGTGCGCTTCAGGTGGTCGAGGAGGCTCTCTCCCTCGAGGAGCTCGAACACGAGCGCGACCCCGAGCTCCGGGTCGTCCTCGACGCCGAGCACCTGGGTCACGTGATCGCTCTTGATCATCCCCGCGGCGCGCGCCTCGCGGCGGAAGCGCTCGATGACGTCCTCGCGGTGCTTGTTGTCCGGCCGGAGCAGCTTCAGCGCGACCATGCGCTCGGTGCGCGTGTTGCGCGCCTTCCAGATCTCGCCCATCCCTCCTCGCCCGAGGGGGCCCACGATCTCGTAGGTGCCGGCGACGAGGGTGCCTGGGCGGAGATCCACGGGGCCTCCGCACGATACCAAGGACGGGCTGCGGGTGCGCTCGCAATCGCCCTCGCGCGCCGCGGATCGTCCAGCGAGCCTGCGCGCGGGTCGTGAGGGAGCGTCGTGGATCAGGCGTCGCCGCGCAGCGCGGCGAGGAGGCGACCGAGCAGCTCACGCGCCTCGGCGCGAAGCTCGGGATCGATCGCGTGGGTCCCCTCGAGCAGCCCCTCGAGCCGCGCGGCCGCTGCCTCGAGGGCCTTCTGATCGCGCTCCGCGTCCTCCTCCGGGAACACCGCGGACCGGAAGCTCCTCACGAGGGTCGCGTGCGACGCGGGCTCGTCGACGACGCGCCGTCGGAGCTCCGTCACGACGTCGGGAGGAGCGCCCTCTTGCTCCTCCGCGCGCCGGAGGAAGTCGACCGACTGGTAGCTCGGGATCTTCTCCGCGATCCCGTCGCGCGCGAGCACCGCCGGCGCCTTCGCCTGAAGGAAGAGGTACGAGCCGGTGAGCTTCTCGACGGTCTCTGTCCGCAGGGACAGCTCGCGGGTCGCGTAGAGGCCGAAGTCGTCGTACCCCCAGCCGCGCCAGAGCCCCTCGCGGCGCACCCGCACGAGCGCCTCGGCGAGCTCGAGCCAGCTCGACTTGAAGCGGCGCGTGCGGCGCACCACGTCCGCGCGGACCGGATCGTCCGCGAACCGCTCCTCGAGCGCCTCGAGGGTCCGGTCGACCTTCGTCCCGGCGCTCAAGACGGTCTAACGCCTCGTCGTCGTCGTCGTCGTCGCCCGCCTCGTCCTCTGGCGCCTCGTCCTCCGGGGGCGGCGGCTCGCGACCCTCGGCGAGCGCGCGCTGGCGCTCCTTCTCGCGCTGGGCCTTCATCGCCGAGACGCGCTGCAAGACCGCGGGCTTCGGCCCGAGGATGAGCGTCATCGTCTTGCCCTCCATCATGGGGCGGACCTCCACGTTCGACAGCTCCTCGAGCTTCAGCGCGATGGCCTCGAGATCCCGGCGGGCGATCTCGGGGTGGGTGATCTCGCGCCCGCGGAAGCGCACCGTGAACTTCACCTTGTTGCCGGCCTCGAGGAACCGCTGCGCCGCCCGCGTCTTGAAGTCGAGATCGTGATCGTCCGTCTTCGGGCGGAACTTGATCTCCTTGATGTCGATGACCGTCTGCTTGCGCCGCTGCTCGCGAGCCTGCTTCGCGTTCTCGTACTTGAACTTGCCGAAGTCGAGGATCTTGCAGACGGGCGGGACGGCCTTCGGGTTCACCTCGACCAGATCGAGCCCGGAGCGCTGCGCGAGCTGGAGCGCCTCGTGCGTGGGGAGCACGCCGACCATCGCGCCGTCCGGTCCGATGACGCGGACCTCCGGGACACGGATGCGGTGGTTGGTTCGGATGACGGGGACGCGCGGGTTCTGGCGGGGATCGAAACGGTTCATACGGCTCTAGGCTCGGCCTTTCTTGCGTGGGTGCGGGGTGTCGAGATCAATGGGGTGCGCGACGGAGCGAGGGGAGGCGAGCCTCCCCCGCGACGAGATCGACGAAGTCGGTGAGCGCCATGGGCGCCATGTCGCCCGTCGCCTGCGAGCGCGGGCTCACCGTCCTCGCCTCGATCTCCTTGCCGCCGACGACGGCGAGGTACGGGACGCGCGTGAGGCGCGCGGAGCGGATCTTCGCGCCGAGTTTGTCGCTCGAGAAATCGGCCATTGCCCGCACGCCGCGCGCGCGGAGCGCCCGGACGACCTCCTCGGCGTAGGCGTCCTGCTTCTCGCTGACGGGGAGGACGGCGACGTGCTCGGGCGCGAGCCAGGTCGGGAAGGCGCCGCCCACGTGCTCGATGAGCACCGCGAGGAAGCGCTCGAGCGAGCCGTACCACGCGCGGTGGAGCATCACGGGGCGGTGCTCCTTTCCGTCCTCGCCGACGTACGCGAGCTCGAAGCGGTCGGGCATGGCGTAGTCGAGCTGCAGCGTGCCGAGCTGCCAGCTCCGCTTGAGCGCGTCGTGGACGTGGAACTCGAGCTTCGGTCCGTAGAACGCGCCCTCGCCGGGCGAGACCTCGTAGGGGATCGACGCGGCGCGGAGGGCCGCCTCGAGA
>CAYNEK010000058.1:0-19464 GCA_964396175.1 uncultured Polyangiaceae bacterium
CAGGCTTCAGCAGTCGGATCGAGGTGGCTCAGGAATTAGATGCGCCGGCCCTGACCCACCGCCCCGAGAGAACGGCGCGCACCCGCCGCCCCAACCGATCGCCCAGCGCACGTCGCCCCGAGAGAACGGCGCGCACCCGCCGCCCCGACCGATCGCCCAGCGCCCGTCACCCCGAGAGATCGCCTCACACGAGCCAGCCCGAGGGAACGAGACGCGTCGCGCTGATGCTCGCGCGTCCGGTCCGTCGGTCGGCTATGATCCCCGCCATGCGCGCCGCCTGGATCGCCCTCTCGGCCGTCCTGCTCCCCGCCTGCACGCGAGACGAGCCCTCCGCGGCGAGGCCCGCCACGGCGGCGCCTCGCGCGACGGCAAGCGCCACGGACACCCCGCGGATCCCGCCGACCGCGTCGGCGACGCCCAAGCCCCCGAAGCGCTGGACCACGACGAAGGTGGACGACATCCCCAAGGCGAAGCGCGACGAGTACTCGGCCCGCATGAAGGAGGGCCGAAGGCTCGCCGCCGACAAGAGGTGGGGCGAGGCGAGCGCCGCGTTCGACAAGGCCCTCGACGCGCTCCCAGGTGACGGACGCGCGCTCGCGGACGGCTCGTGGGCGGCCTTTCAGGCGGGGGATCTCCCGCGCGCCGAGCGGCTCGCGAAGCAGGGCGCCAAGCCGTGGCAGGGGGCCGAGAGCCGCGCGCGGTGCCTCTACCACCTCGGCCGGCTCGACGAGCGCGCCGGCCGGCTCGACGAGGCGTCGAAGCACTACGCCGCGTCGCTCGAGCTGAGACCCAGCGACGCCGTCAAGAAGCAGCTCGACGCGCTCCCCCGCAAGGGCGCCCCCGCCGCGAGCGGGTCCGCGGCGAGCCCCCCGCCCGCCGCCATGCCCTGCAAGACGCCGCTCGCCGACGGGGACATGCTCCCCTGCCTCCAGAAGGCCGCGAGGGCCGCGGGCGAGGACGACGAGGACGACGAGCGCGTGGCGGGCTGGCTCGACGAACCCGGGCCGCTCGGCAAGCTCGAGAAGAAGCTGCGGATCGCGGTCGTCCCGCTGAGCCGCTTCGAGACGGCGCACTACCTCGTCGCGTCCCAGCTCCGCGGGCACGAGGTCGTCGCAGAGCTGCCGGTGACATACAACCCGGGGGCCTTCGGGATCGCGGAGGATCTCACCGTCGAGAGGGCGGACGTCCGCGAGATCGGCGGACGGCGGGTGCTGTGGTTGGAGACGCTGCACACGCGGCGCGACAGCGATCTCGGAGTCGCCGAGGTGAGCCTGGACGAGCGCCGTGAGGTCGTGCTCTGCGCGCTCTCCGACGAGGGCCACCTCGAGACGCGGTGCCCCGTCTCCGCGCCGCTCCGCGTGGTCCACACCCGCGAGCGCCTCCCCGGCGTGGAGCTCGACGCCGAGGTGAAGAAGCTGGCGACCCCGGGCCTACCCCTCCACGAAGAGACGAGCTTCGACGTCACGATCGCAGGAGACGGACAGGTCACCGTGAAGCTGAAGCGCGGCGCCGCCTCGCCGGACGACAAGCGCCGGACCGGGGTCTTCCCGCTCTTCTGACGCGCGACGCCCTCACCGCGCCGCACGAACGACGCGTCCGAGCCGCTCGCGCCACGAGGACGACGCGCTGCGTGCGCGATGCCTCCGACCCAGTCGTGCCGCACGAAGGGGGCTCGGCGCGGGCTTGCCTCGCGGCTCAGCCGTCGTACGAGACGAGCGACGAGACCTCGACGTCGCCGAGGGCGCGCCTGCCCCCGAGCGCCGCGAGCTCGAGGACGAACGCCGCGCCGAGGACGCGCCCCCCGAGCCGCCCGACCAGCTCGATCGCAGCGCGCGCCGTGCCACCCGTCGCGAGCAGATCGTCGACGATGAGCACGCGCGCGCCCTCCCGGAAGGCGTCGACGTGCGCCTCGATCTCGGCGCTCCCGTACTCGAGATCGTAGCGCGCGCGCTCCGACCGAAACGGGAGCTTCCCGGGCTTTCGGAGCGGGACCATGGCGGCGCTCAGCCGGAGCGCGAGCGGCGCCGCGAAGAGGAAGCCGCGCGCCTCGATCCCCGCGACGTGCGTGATCCCACGACCCGCGTAGCGCTCGGCGAGCGCGTCGTCGATCGCGCGGAACGCGCCAGGATCGGCGAGCACCGGCGTGATGTCCCGGAAGAGGATCCCAGGCTTCGGGAAGTCGGGCACGTCGCGGACGAGCGCGCGGACGCGATCGATGGGGCTCGGCGAGGGGGCGGGCGCGGTCATGACGCGAGCGACTCTACCAGCGCCACGACCCCGGGTGCGCGGGCCGGATCGGAGGGATCGAGCGAGAGGGGCGTGAGGCTCGCCTCCCCACGATCGAAGGCCTCCGTGTCACTCCCCGGCGCCTCGCCGTGGTGCGGCGGCGAGCCTCCGATCCAGAGCACCTCGCGCCCGCGTGGATCCAGGAGAAAGGTCACGTGCTCAGGGTAGCGTCGCGCGCCCAGCGTCGTCGGCCGGAGGCGCCACGGTCCCGCGCCGGACGGCACGTTGAGGTTGAAGAGCCCGCGCAGGCTCGCCGTGACGATGCCCTCGGCCACCCTCGCCGCGAGGAGGGCAGCCTCGTCGCGGCTCGCCCCGACGTCCGCCGAGGCCGCGAGCGACGGGACGCCGCGGAGCGCCCCCTCGCGCGCGCCGCCCACCGTGCCCGAGTAGAAGACGTCGGAGCCGAGGTTCGGGCCGTGGTTCAGCCCCGAGACGACGAGATCGGGGCGTCGCGGGAGGAGCCGCGTCCCCGCGTGGAGCCCGACGTACACGCAGTCGGCGGGCGTGCCGTCGAGCGCGAAGGCCCCCGGCCCCAGCGGGTGGAGCCGCAGAGGTCGATGGAGCGAGAGCATGTGGCTCGTCGCGTTCTGCTCGACGAGCGGCGCACAGACGACGACGTCGAACGCGCCCGAGAGCGCGCGGCGGAGCGCAGAGAGCCCTGCTGCGAGGTGTCCATCGTCGTTCGTGAGGAGCGCGAGCGGCCTCATCCGCGCCTCGGCTCGGCCTGCGCGACGGGGCTCACTTCACGACCGAGAGGTGCGCCCCGACCCCGAAGGCCGCGAGGTGACCGCTCTCCTCGGCGAGGTAGACGTGACACCGCTCGTCCACGCGCAAGAGGTCCGGGACGAGATCCGTGGGCACACGGCCGAGCGACGCGCCATCCGAGGGGCGCACGACCTCGACCCCACGCTGCGGCACGAAGAGGGCGCCCGCGACGAGGACAGGCTCCAGGCGACGAGGGATCCCGTCGTCGCCTTCGGTCGACAGGCGGAGCCGGTAGCGCTCCTCGCCGGTCGACGCGTCGAGCGCGTGGAGCTCGCCACGCGCGGTGTTCGCGAAGAAGCGATCGTCCACGGCGAGCCAGGCCGTCGCGCTCGGGAAGGCGCCGGGGGACACGTCCCAGAGCGGCTCGCCCGTCTCCCGATGCACGGCGGACAGGCCGAGCCCGTGCTCGCTGCGGACCACGGCGACCACCGACGATCCGGTGACGATGGGCGCGCCGAGCCCGCGCGCCTGCAGCGGGCTCTGCGCCCTGACTTCGCCGGTCCATGCATCGATGATCATCAAGTGATGAAGCCCCTGCCGCGCGCCGTCGCCGGTGATCGCGTACACGCCGTCGCCGTCGAAGGTCGGCGCGTGAAGGAAGGGGCCCTTGCTGGAGACGCTCCACACCGTCTCGCCGGACAGGACGTCGAGCGCGACGAGCGACGAGTCCCCGGTCGTGACGACGAGGAGCTTCCCTGCTCGGCGCACGCGGCACGCCGTCGTCCGGGGCACCGCGGCGCGCCATCGCACCTCGCCCGAGACGAGATCGATCGCCGAGAGGTGGCGCTCGCCGTCCGTCGCCACGACGAGCCTCGGCAGCCCGGGCGCGTGGACGACCGTGCCGCTCGCGAGCGCACCCTGCCGCGGAGCGAGCCGGAGCTTCAGCGACGTCTCGCCCGTACCATAGTCGAGGAGCTCGACCCCCCCATCGGCCGACAGCCGCATCAGCCCGCCCGGCGTCGGCACGGAGACGGCGCGCGGCACGACGCGCTTCCACTCGACGTCGCCCGTCCCGCGATCGATCGACACAAGCTCGCGGCTCCCCTGCGCGAGCAGCTTCTGCCCGCAGAGGAACGTGCCGCCGAGCTCGACGCCGGGGACCACCGCGGTCCACTTGGGGACGAAGCGGAGCCGGCCCGTCGGGTGCTCCTTCGCCTCCGACCGTGGCGCCTGCGCGGCGAGCGCGAAGGCCCGGTAGCTCTCGGGCGCCGCGTTGACGCGGGCTGGCGCGGCGAGGCGAGGCCGGAGGGAGGCGAGCAGGCTCTTGCTGGAGGCGCGGAGCGCGGTGACCCGGAGGTTGTACGCCTGCGACGGGTCCCAGCGGACCAGGGCGCGCGCGAGCCGCTTCGCGAAGAGACACGACGCCTCCGCGAGCCCCGGAACATCGAGACCTGGGAAGGTCTCCCCGACGGCGCTCTCGGGCTCCTTCGAGCGCCGCACGGTGACGCTGAGCTCACCCCGCGACGAGAGGCGCGCGGCGAGGCGCGCCGAGCCGATCTCGATCCTCCGGTAGATGGCCTCCCCCGCCCGCTCGGCGGCGACGAGCTCGAGCGAGAGGTGGAGCAGCCGCTCCGCGAGCAAGAACGGGAAGACCTCCCCGACGTCTCGCACGCGGTCGCGGACGCGGATCGTGAGGCGCGAGCGCACGAGCAGGGGGAAGAGCTCGCACCGCTCGACGGTCGGCCGCTCGACGCGCGGCGCGTCCCGGAGAGAGAGCGCCGTCTCGAACCCGATCTCGGCCTCGTCGTCGACGTCGATCGCCCACGTCGAGACGCTCCGCGGCGCGTCGGCCGCGAACGCCGGCGCGCCGGCGAGCTCTTCCCGCGCGTGGACCAGATCGGCGCGCGTCGAGGCCTCGTCCCGCGTGCAGCAGGCGTCCGAGAGCGCGCTCAGGATGCCCTCGCCGAGGCTCCCGCCGTCGACCTCGCGCTCGGCGACCGCCACCTCGGGGATCGCGCCCCCCCGGAAGACGGTCAGGAAGACCTGCGCACCGCTGCGCTCCATGCCGAGCTCCCAGGGGTCGTCGTGGAGGTAGAAGGGGACGCTCACGCGGTGCTTGTGGCCGTGGGCGAGCGCAGCCGTCGCCAGGGCGAGATCGCGGAGGAAGGGCAGCGCGTCGCCCTCGCCGACGCGGGAGGTGACGTTCATCCCGTCCACGATCATGTCGAGGACGCTCTTCTTCTTGGAGGGGAGCGAGGCGATCCTCGCGGTGGAGCCGAGCACGATCTCGAAGCCGACCATCGTTGGAGCGGCATCGTAGGGAGCAGCGACATGAGGGCCCAATGACCGCAGCCGATTGCACGAGAGTGGACAGCGCGGCGAGCACCGAGCTAGGGGCCGCGCGCACGCCGCGGCTGGTGCCCACCGCACGGATGCGCCCCCCGAGATGGGCCTCGCCGCGGCGACGGGGAAGCACCAGCTGCGCCGGGGACGCGGCACGACCGCTCCGGTCGCGTCGATGACTTCACGCCAGCCTCATCGAGGACGCCGGACGCCCGAGCGAGGATCACCCAGCGAAGCCGCCCGCGTCGAGGTACGCTCGCTCCTCTGGCTTCATCGCGCGCCCGAGGATGGGGTTTCGGTGCGGGAAGCGCCCGAAGCGCGCGATGGCTTCGCGGTGGACCTCGGCGTAGTGGCGTCCCTCGGCCCCGAGCGGCTCGTAGAGGCGCACCGACCTCTCCTGGTCGGCGAGGTCTTCGCTGTGCATGAACGGCAGGTAGAAGAATTGGCGAAGCGCGGCGTCGGTCTCCCGATCGAACCCGCGCGCGAGCGCCGCGTCGGCGACCTCACGCGCCGCCGCGTCGGTCGCGAACATCCGCGGCGTCCCGCGGAAGCTGTTGCGCGGGTATTGATCGAGCAGGACGAGGAGCGCGAGCGCGCCCTCGGCCGTCTCACGCCACACGGCGAGCGAACCCTCCGCCGCGAGCTCGTGCTCCACCGCGAACCTCGCGCGGAATTCCGCGTCGAACGAGGGGTCTTTGCGGAACCACCGCCCCGGCCCGGCCTCGCGCCAGTAGGTGACGACGTCGCTCGGGGAGCACGGACGATCCTGATCCTTCATGCGCCGCAGTGTAGAGCATCGGCGGCCGCGCGCAGCCGACTCGCCGCGCACATCGGGCGCGTCCGGGGAGCCGCGCCCGACGATTCGACGCCCCCTACGGCGAACGGGCGGGGTAGCATCGCGCGGCCATGTCAGACACCCGGATCGCGTCCCACCTCACCGAGACCCGCCGCTTCGAGCCGTCCGAGGAGTTCCGCCGCGCGGCGCGCGTCCGATCGAGGGAGGAGTACGAGGCGCTCTACCGCGAGAGCCTCGACTCGCCCGAGAGCTTCTGGGACCGCGAGACCCGGTCGCTCGCCTTCCGCGAGCGCTGGACGACGCTCCACGAGTGGAAGGCGCCCCACGCCAAGTGGTTCGTCGGGGCCAGGCTCAACATCACCGAGAGCTGCCTCGATCAGCACCTCGGATCGGCGACGCGCCACAAGGCCGCGATCATCTGGGAGGGAGAGCCCGAGCTGCCGCACGGCCCGACGCGCACGCGCACGCTCACCTACGCACAGCTCCACCGCGAGACCTGCCTCATGGCCAACGCGCTCCGCACCCTCGGCGTCCGTGAGGGCGATCGCGTCATCATCTACATGGGCATGGTGCCCGAGGTCGTCGTGGCGATGCTCGCCTGCGCGCGGCTCGGCGCGATCCACAGCGTCGTCTTCGGCGGGTTCGCGGCCGAGGCGCTCCGCGATCGCATCAACGACTGCGGCGCGAAGGTGGTCTTGACGCAGGACGGCGCCTTCCGCCGCGGCTCGATCGTCCCGATGAAGGCCATCGTCGACAAGGCGCTCGAGGGCGCGCCGGGCGTCGAGCGCGTCGTCATGTTCCGCCACCTCGGCGAGCCGCTCGCGCCCGTCGTGCTCCGGCCGGACCGAGATCTGCTCTGGGAGGACGCGCTCTCGTCGCGGGACCGGTCGCTCGGCGACGAGCCCGCGATCGTGGACGCGGAGCACCCGCTCTTCATCCTCTACACCTCGGGCTCGACCGGCAAGCCGAAGGGTGTCCTCCACACGACGGCGGGCTACCTCGCCGGCTGCCACGTCACGACGAAGTACGCCTTCGATCTGCGCCCCGAGGACGTCTTCTGGTGCACGGCGGACGTCGGCTGGGTCACCGGACACTCGTACGTCGTCTACGGTCCGCTCTCGAACGGCGCGACCATCCTCATGTACGAGGGCGCGCCGAACGCCCCCGACGCCGGTCGCTTCTGGCGCATCATCGAGCGCCACGGCGTCAGCGTCCTCTACACGGCGCCGACCGCGATCCGCGCCTTCATGCGCTGGGGCGAGGAGTGGCCGCAGAAGGCCGATCTGTCCTCTCTGCGCCTGCTCGGCTCGGTGGGTGAGCCCATCAACCCCGAGGCGTGGGTGTGGTATCATCGGGTGATCGGCGGCGGGCGGTGCCCGGTCGTCGACACCTGGTGGCAGACCGAGACGGGCACCATCATGCTGACGACGCTCCCGGGCGCGGTCTTCGCGAAGCCGGGCTCGACGGGCCTGCCCTTCTTCGGCGTCGAGCCCGAGATCTGGCGCGCGAAGAACACGCCCGCCGACGCGAACGAGGGCGGCAAGCTCGTCCTCACGCGCTCGTGGCCGAGCCAGCTCCGCACGGTGTGGGGCGATCCCGCGCGGTACGAGCTGCAGTACTACTCCGAGTACGAGGACACGTACGTCTCTGGGGACGGCGCGCGCCGGGACGAGGACGGGTATTTCTGGGTGGTCGGGCGCATCGACGACGTGCTCAACGTCGCAGGGCACCGCGTGGGCACGGCCGAGATCGAGAGCGCCGTCGTCGCCCACCGGGCGGTCGCGGAGGCGGCGGCCGTCGGCAGGCCGGACGATCTCAAGGGGCAGGCGCTCGTCGTCTTCGTCACGCTGAAGACCGGGCAGACACCGTCGGCCGAGCTGAAGCAGGAGATCCTGGATCAGGTCTCGAAGGACATCGGAAAATTCGCGCGGCCCGACGAGCTGCGCTTCGCCGACTCGCTCCCGAAGACGCGGAGCGGCAAGATCATGCGCCGCTTCTTGAAGGACATCGCCGCAGGGCGCGAAGCGAGGGGCGACACGAGCTCACTCGAGGATCTCGCCGTGCTCGCCGCGCTCCAGAAGGCCGAGGAGTAGCGCACGGCGCGGCGCCCGTGGTCCGCGCGCCACACTCGACGCGCCCTCGCGCCGCGCAGCCCCTCGGGCCCACGAGGCGCGTGACACGCCCTCGCGCGGCGCCCGTGGTCCACGCCCCACACTCGACGCGCCCTCGCGCCGCGCAGCCCCTCGGGCCCACGAGGCGCGATGCGGGGTAGGCCGCGCTACTGCCCGATCGACTCGCGCGTGAGCCAGCCCTCTTGCTTGGGCTCGCCGAACTCGACGCGAACCCAGCCGCCATCGCCCTCGGCGACGACGCGCACCTTCGCGCCCTTCTGGAGCTTGCCGACGACCTTCCCGGTCTTCGCCGCGTCGCGGACGAGCGTGCTCCTCCAGACGACCTCGGCCGCCTTGGGGTCTGCTGGCTGCTGCGCGTCGGGGGTCGGCGGCGCGGCGGCCTCGGGCACGGACCCGCCGCCGAAGTCGACCGTGTACGAGCCCGTGTACCGCTGCTGCTCGTGCGCGAGATCGTCGAGAGACACGCCGGTGAGCTCCTTCTCGGCGCACTTGGTGAGCCCGTCGATCGTCGTCCGCGGGAGCTTCGCCTTCGCGCGCTGGACCTTGATCGTCTTGCGCTTGAAGTCGAGATCGAAGCCGAGCTGCACCTTGCCCGTCAGGCCGAGGGCGCTCGGACAGCGCGACAGCTCCTTCAGCCGCGGGACGAAGAGCGGATCGAGCGCGAGCTCGTCGCACTTGTCCGCGACCTTGCCCTTCGCGTCACGGCACCGCGAGAGCTCGAGCGACGAGACGGTCGCCCCCGACTTCGGCTCGGGCGCGGACACCCCCACGGCCCCCGCGGACGCCGTGGCCGAGAGGGGCGGCGCCTTCCCCGCCTTCCGGTCGGCCTCTGAGGCAGCCTCCCGCGCCTTCGGCGCGATCGCGCGGTCGTTCGGGGGCGCGGGCCCGAGCTGGATCCCGACGACCCGCGGCCACGCGACGCCCACGACGAAGCCAATCAGGGCGACGATCCCGACCTTGGCCCACGGAGGCTGGTCTGCGGCGGGGGTCGGCAGCTCGATCTTCGGTTCGCGGCGCGCGTTCACGGAGCGACGGGGCGATATCACGCGTCCGGGCGGCCGGGCCAGTTCTGGTCCGCCGAGGCCGGCGCGTCTCGACGCCACGCGTCGAAGATCTCTTGCTAGAAGGCCCTCGCCATGAAGATCGGTGTCCCCAAGGAGATCAAGGTTCGAGAGTATCGTGTCGGGATGACGCCCGCCGGCGTGCGGTCGCTCACCTCGCGCGGGCACGAGGTCGTCGTGCAGACGAGCGCCGGCGTCGGCTCGGGCCTCGGCGACGAGAAGTACGTCGCCGCGGGCGCCCGGATCGTCGGGACCGCGAAGGAGGCCTGGGACGCCGACATGGTCGTCAAGGTGAAGGAGCCGCAGGCCGCGGAGTTCGGCTTCTTCCGCGAGGGGCTCGTCGTCTACACGTACTTCCACCTCGCGCCCGAGCCCGAGCTCACCCGCGAGCTCGTGAAGACGAAGGTCGCCGCCGTCGCGTACGAGACGATCCAGCTCGCCGACGGCTCGCTGCCCCTGCTCCGGCCGATGAGCGAGGTCGCCGGGCGCATGTCCGTCCAGGCGGGAGCGCACTTCCTCGAGAAGGAGCACGGCGGCAAGGGCATCCTGCTCGGCGGCGTCCCCGGCACGCGCCGCGGCCGCGTCGTCATCCTCGGCGGCGGTGTCGTCGGCAAGAACGCCGCGACCATCGCCGTCGGCATGGGCGCACAGGTCACGGTGCTCGACGTGCGCGCCGAGACGATGGGGTACATCGAGGACATCTTCGGTGGCGCCGTCGAGACCCTCTACTCGAACCCGCTCAACATCGAGGAGGCCTGCAAGCAGGCAGATCTCGTGGTCGGCGCCGTGCTCGTGCCCGGAGCGAAGGCGCCGAGGCTCGTCACCGAGCAGCTCATCTCGCAGATGGAGCCGGGCACGGTCGTCGTCGACGTCGCCGTCGACCAGGGTGGCTGCATCGAGACCTGCCACCCGACGACCCACGATCACCCCACCTTCGAGCTCCACGGCGTCATCCACTACTGCGTCGCGAACATGCCCGGCGCCGTCTCCCAGACGAGCACCTGGGCGCTCACGAACGTGACCATCCGCTACGCGGAGGCGATCGCCGCCTCGGGCCTCGTCGCCGCGGTCAAGGCCGATCCGGCGCTCGCGCTCGGGGTGAACACGCTCGGGGGACACGTCACCTACGGCCCGGTCGCCGAGGCGCACCGGCTCGAGTGCGTGGCGCTCGACAAGGTGCTGTGAGCACGCCGCCCCTCTCCCGGCAGAAGGCGCTCCCATGACGGCCCGGAAGAAGATCGCGCTCCTCGGCGGCGACGGCATCGGCCCGGAGGTCGTGCGAGAGGCGCGGCTCCTCCTCGAACTCTACCGCGATCGGCGCGAGCTCCCCATCGATCTCTGGGATCTCGATCTCGGAGCCGACCGCTACCTCCGCGATGGGACGACCTTCCCTCCCGAGCTCCGCATCGCCATCCAGCGCGAGTGCGCGGCCGTCCTGCTCGGGGCGCTCGGAGATCCGCGCGTGCCGGGCATGGAGCACGCGCGCGACATCATCTTCGGGATGCGCCAAGGCTACGATCTCTACGCGAATGTCCGCCCCATCCGCGCCCTGTCCGATCGCGTCGTCCCGCTCGCCAAGAAGACGAAGAGGGACGTCGATCTCGTCGTGTTTCGCGAGAACACCGAGGGGATCTACGTGGGCATGGGAGGGCAGTTCAAGCGCGGGACCCCCGACGAGGTCGCCATCAACGAGGACGTGAACACCCGGAAGGGCGTCGAGCGCATCATCCGCGCCGCCTTCGAGTTCGCAAAGGCCACGGGCAAGACAAAGGTCCATATGGCGGACAAGTCCAACGCCATGCGCCACGCGCACGAGCTGTGGCTGCGCGTCTTCGACGAGGTGTCCCGCGAGTATGCGCCCCACATCGAGGCGCGCCACGTCTACGTCGACGCGCTCTGTCTCTTCCTGATCCAGCAGCCGGAGGACTTCCAGGTGGTCGTGACGAACAACCTCTTCGGCGACATCGTGACCGATCTCGGCGCGGCGCTTCAGGGGGGGCTCGGGATGGCCGCGAGCGCGAACGTGCACGGCTCCGACAAGGGCCGCGTCGCAATGTTCGAGCCGGTGCACGGCTCCGCCCCCGGGCTCGCCGGGAAGGACGAGGCCAACCCCTTCGCGGCGCTCCTGACGGTCGGGATGATGCTCGCACACCTCGGCTGGCCCGAAGAGGAGGCACGCATCGAGGCCGCCGTGGCGAGCGCCATCGACGAGGGCCGCTGCACCAAGGACGTCGGCGGGCCGCTCGGTACACGCGCCGCCTCCGCCGTCGTGCGCGAGCTGGTGGCCGCGTCGCTCTGAAGGAGCGCCCCCATCGGCCAGCCGCGCACGCTGCCCGATCTCGAAGACCGCGCGAGCCAGCAGGACCCCGAGGGGGGCGTCCGTCAGCCACGCGACCAACCCACCGCGAGCACCCCGCGAGCTGCCCGAGACGACGTGGCGACTGCCCCTCCCCAAAGGCTCGCCCCCACCCGACCAACCCACCGCAAGACCCCCGCCAGCTGCCCGGCACGGCGCGGCGGCCATCGGGTCAGGGTACGAGAGGCTCTCCGGCCTGGCGCCACGCCGCGCTGGCCTTTGAGGTGAGGCCGATCGTACAATGGATGGCCGGTGAGCGATCTCGACGACCTGCTCGAGCAGAACCGCGCCCTCAAGGAACATGTCACCGCGCTCGAGCGTGTGGTGCTGTCCCGCACCGATCCGCTGCAGCGAGCGCTCTTCGAGCACGCCTCGGGCCTCGTCATGATCGTCTCACCCGAGGGCCGCCTGCTCCACTTCCGCGACGGCTCGTCCGCGTTCGGCGACGTCGTCGGGCGCAGTTTGTTCGAATTCGTCGAGCCTCGGAGCCAGGAGATCATCCGGCAGGCCCTCGAGCAGGTGCGCGCGACACGCGCGATGACGAAGTACGAGGTCGTCGGCCGCGGTCAGGACGGATCCTACGGGCGCTCGTACCTCACCCACGCGGTGCCCGTCCTCGACGGCGGAGAGCTCTCTTCGATCCTGCTCGTCTCGGTCGACATCACCGAGCGCGTCCAGCTCGAGCGGTCGCTCGAGGAGAGCCGACGGACGCTGCAGCTCGCGCTCGACGCGACGAAGATGGGCCTGTGGAAGTGGGACCTCGTCACAGACATGCTCGAATGGGACGCACGCGCCCTCGAGCTCTATGGTGTCACCGAGTCGCCCATGACCGCCGCGGCCTGCGTCTCACGCATCCACCCCGACGACCGCGACAGGGTCGAAGAGGCGCTGGGCCGCGCCGTGGCCAAGGGGGTGTTCACCCCGATGGAGTACCGGATCGCCTCGCCGCCGGGCGAGCCCGAGCGATGGATCCTGGCGATGGGCACGGTCCTCAAGGACGACCGGGGCACCCCCACCGGGATGGTCGGCGGGGCCATCGACGTCACCGAGCAGAGGAACGTGGCGACCCGGTTGCAGCGCGCCGAGCGCGTCGAGGCGCTCGGCCAGCTCACGGCAGGCATCGCGCACAACTTCAACAACCTCCTCGCCGCCATCCTCCCGAACATCGAGCTCGCGAAGCGCGCACCCCCCGAGCGCGCCCAGGCGGCGCTCTCTGTCGCGCTCGAAGCGGCGCTCCAGGCGCGCGATCTCGTGAAGAGCCTGTTCGCGCTCACCACCAGGCGGTCCGTCAGCCTGGAGCAGCGCTGCGATCCTCGCGACGTCCTCGCGCGGCTCCACTCGCTCTGCCGGCTGACCTTCCCCCGAGAGATCGAGCTGGCCGTGCAGATCGATCCGGGCGCCTCGGCCGTGGCCATGTCCGCGAGCGATCTCGAGCAGGTGCTCTTGAACATCCTCTTCAACGCGCGGGACGCGCTCACCCACGTCACGGGTCGTCCGCGGCGCATCGCGGCGACGGTGGAGCCGGTGCTCAGCTCGGGCGGGACCGCCTTCGTCCGGATCTCCGTCTCGGACACCGGCACAGGCATGCCCGAGCCGGTGCGGCTCCGCATCTTCGAGCCCTTCTTCACGACGAAGCCCGCGCAGCGCGGCAGCGGCCTCGGCCTGTCGAGCGCCTTCACGCGCATCAGAGAGGCGGGGGGCACGATCGACTGCACGAGCGCGGTCGGGGTGGGGACGACGTTCTCGATCATGATCCCAGCCGCTCTCCCGGCCCTCCGGCTCGCCGACGCCGCGACCGACCACGACAGCGCCTCGGTCGCGCACGAGACCATCCTCGTGGTCGACGACGAGCCGCTCGTCCGCGACATCGTCGCGGAGCTGCTACGCATCGAGGGGTACGCCGTGCTGGAGGCGCCGAGCGCGGGAGACGCGCGCGAGCTGCTCCGGGAGCACGGCTCCAGCATCGGGCTCGTCCTCCTCGACCAATCGATGCCCGTCGAGTCCGGCCTCGAGGCGCTCCCCTCGCTGCGGGCGCTCTCCCCCGCCCCCGTCGTGCTCTTCACCGGGATCTCGATCCCGCCGCCGCCCCACGTGGCGGCGGTCCTCGCGAAGCCCGCCCGGAGCGAAGAACTCTACCGCGTCGTCCGCGAGGTGCTCGACCGAGCGGCCGAGTAGTCGAGCGGCGTCACTGCGGGACGACCGTGCAGCTCCCGCCCTCGCACCTTGCCGCGGTCGGAGCGCAGTCGTAGTCGCACCGCTGGCCGCGGCGCTCGTACTCGCGGACCAGCGCTCGCCCGTACGCCTCGACCTCGTCCGCGTGGGCTCGGTTCACCGCGACGCTGCACCCGAGCGGGCACCCGGGGCTCACGAGCACGCAGGCCGCGTCCCCGTCGCACGCGCGCCGGCCGCCGAGGTAGGACGCAAAGTCCGCGCGGATGTCGGCCTCGGACCGGTGCCCTCCACACGCCGCGAGGAGCGCGAGCAGCGCCGTCGACGAGGCAAGACGCACGGCGTCTTCGTAGCCGGTCCTGGCGCCGGGGGCCAGGCGGCCCGGAGAGTCATGCCTTGACGCCACGCCGGATCCGCCCGTAGTCGCCGGCGGCGTATGTCCGGCGATCCCTCGTCGCTCCCCTCGCCCGGCGCGCCCCCGGCGCGCTCCTCGCGCGCGGCTCGCGCCATCCTCGCCGTGTCCGTGGGTGTCGTCACCGTCTGGCTGGGGATCCGCGTCGCGCAGGCCGTGCAGGCGAAGCGGACGGGAGCGCCTGGTACCGCCAGCAGCTCGCCCACGCAGAGGTCGCCGCGGGAGGGCGTCCGGGGCGTGCCCGAGCCGTGGCAGCCGGACGTCGCCGTCGAGGGGACGCTCCTGCCGATCCGAGAGACCGATCTGGGCTTCACGACCGGAGGTCGGCTCGCGCGCGTGTCGGTGCGGGTGGGCGCACACGTCGAGCGCGGCGCCCAGCTCGCCGCCCTCGACGGCTCGATGGCCGAGGCGCAGCGGCGAGCCGCGGACGCCCAAATCCGCGCCGCCGCCGCCCAGCTCGCGCTCGCCGACGACGCCGAGCGGCGCGCCACGGGCCTCGTCGAGCGCGGCGCCGTGTCGGAGTCCGCGGGGGTCGCGGCGACGAAGCAGCGAGATCTCGCGCGCGCGCAGCTCGACCAGGCGAAGGCGCAGAAGGACCTCGCGGGGGTCGTCCTGTCTCACCACGTCATCACCGCGCCCTTCGGCGGGACGGTCACGGCGGCGCCCTCGGCCCCCGGCGCCGTCGTGGGGCCCGGGGTCCCTCTCTTCCACCTCGTGGACACCTCGATGCTGCGGTTGGTCGGCACCGTGAGCGAGCTCGAGTCGGAGCTCCTCCGTGCGGGGCAGGCCGTCGAGGTGGCCGCGCAGGGCAAGGTGGCCCGAGGGACGGTCACCGCGGTCCTGCCTGCGGCCGATCCGCAGACGCGGCGCGTGCGCTTCGAGGCCGAGCTCGACAACGGCGGGCCACAGCCCGTCGTCGCGGGCGTGCTCGCGCGCGGCGCGGTGAAGACCAGCGCGCCGCGCGAGGTCCTGCGCTTCCCCGGCGCCGTCGTACGCCCAGGGACGCAGGACGAGGTCTTCGTGAAGGCGGGCGACGGCTGGCGCGCCACGCGCGTCGCGCTGGTGCCGGTGGGAGAGAGCGTCATCGTGCGCCACGGCCTCTCGAGGGACGATCTCGTGCTCCTCTCGCCGCCGCCGCTCGGGAGCGATCCTTGAGCCTCTCGTCCGTCGCGATCAAGCGCCCCGTCTTCACCGTGATGTTGATGGCCGCGCTGGTCGTCTTGGGCGTCATGGGCTTCGGCCGCCTCGGCACCGATCTCTTCCCCGACGTCACCTTCCCGGTCGTCGCGGTGAACGTCGTCTACCCCGGCGCCAGCCCGAGCGAGGTCGAGACGCAGGTGGTCCGCCCCATCGAGGACGCGGTCGTGAGCCTGAACGGCATCGATCGCGTGCGCTCCTTCTCGCGCGAGAGCCTCGGCACCGTCATCGTCATCTTCCAGCTCGGGGTGGATCTCTCGGACGCCGCGACGCAGGTGCGCGAGCGCGTCGCCCTCGCGAGGCCGAAGCTGCCCTCCGAGGTGAAGGAGCCGGCCGTCAGCCGCTTCGACGTCGCGGCGGCCCCCATCCTCATCTACACGCTCGGGGGGAGCCGGCCGCTGTCCGAGATCCGCGCCTTCGCCGACGACGATCTCAAGACGTCGCTCGAGCAGGTCGACGGGGTCGCGAGCGTCCAGGTAAAGGGCGGCGCCGCGCGCGAGATCAAGGTGGAGCTCGACCGGGTGCGCGTCGAGGCGCTCGGGCTCGATCCGACGGTCATCGCCGCGCGCCTCCGCGCCGCGAACCTCGCGGTGCCTGGGGGGCGCTTCGACGAGGGCGCGCGGGAGGTGAGCGTGAGGACCCTCGGCGAGGTCCGGAGCGTCGAGGAGATCCGAGGGCTCGTCGTCGCGACGGCCCTCGACGGCTCCGGGGTGCGGCTCTCCGACATCGCCCGCGTGGATGACGGCTTCGAGGACGTCCGCACCCGCATCCGGGCGAACGGCGAGGAGGCGGTGTCCTTCGAGATCCTGAAGCAATCGGGCACCAACACCATCGCCGTGTCCGACGCGGTGAAGGCCCGGCTCGAGAAGCTCGCGCTCCCCAAGGGCGTCGAGGCTCAGCTCATCGTCGACCAGTCGCGGTACATCCGCGAGAACGTCCACGAGGTCGAGATCAGCATCGTCTTCGGCAGCGCGATGGCGATCCTCGTCATCTTGGTCTTCATGCTCGATCTCCGCTCGACGATCATCAGCGGGCTCGCGCTGCCGACGAGCGTCATCGGCACCTTCTTCGTCATGTGGATGCTCGGCTACACGCTCAACATGATGACGCTGCTCGGCCTCAGCCTGGCGATCGGGCTCCTCATCGACGACGCCATCGTGGTCCGGGAGAACATCTCGAAGCACCTCGAGCGGGGTGTCGAGCCCTTTGCCGCGGCGGAGAGGGGCACCTCGGAGATCGCGCTGTCGGTCCTCGCCACGACCTTCACCATCGTCGCGGTCTTCCTCCCCGTCGCCTTCATCAAGGGCATCGTGGGGCAGTTCTTCCGGCAATTCGGCGTCACGATCAGCGCCGCGGTCGTCTTGTCGCTCTTCGTCGCCTTCACGCTCGATCCGATGCTCTCGTCGCGGTTCTCGAAGGCGCACGACGCGCACGCGAGGGATCCCTTCCTCCCGCTGAAGCGCCCCTTCCTCGCCTTCTTCGGGCAGCTCGAGGCGCTCTACCGCGAGGCGCTCTCCTGGGCGACCCGACACAGCCTGCTCGTCCTCGGGCTCTCGGTCCTCTCGCTCATCGGCATGGGCGCGCTCGCCGCGCTCACGGGCAACGACTTCATCAACGCCGAGGATCGCGGCCAGTTCGTCGTCACGCTCGAGCTCCCCGCCGGGACGTCGCTCAAGGAGACGGCGCGGCAGAGCGCCGCCGCGGAGAGGCGACTCCTCGAGGATCCGAGCCTCGTCACGCTGTTCGCGACGATCGGCCCCGACGGAGAGTCCAACAAGGCCTCCTGGCGCGTCGTCTGGGCCGACAAGGTCGCGCGGCCGACCGTCTCGCTGGAGGCGCTGAAGGCTCGGACCCGCGCGCACGTGAAGGCGTCGATCCCGAACGCGAAGCTGTCGATCACCGATCCGCCCTTCGTCGAGGGCGCAGGCACGGAGGCGCCGATCATGATCGACGTCCGAGGGGAGAGCTACGCCGACATCCAGCCCGTCGCCGACGCGATCGGGGCGATCCTGACGACGACGCGCGGCGTCGAGGACGTCGAGGTCAAGTTCTCCCCGGGTCGTCCCGAGCTCGGCGTGACGGTCGACCGGCAGCGCGCGGCCGATCTTGGCCTGTCGGTCGCGCAAGTCGGGCTGGCGCTGCGGCTCGCGACCGAGGGAGAAGAGGTAACGAAGCTCCGGCTCGGCAAGGACGAGATCCCGGTGCGCGTGCGCCTCGGCGCGGAGTATCGCAGCGACTCCGCGGCGCTGCCCCACGTGAGCCTGCTCGGTCCGAAGGGCAGCGTGAAGCTCGCGGACGTCGCGTCCATCGCGCGAGCCGAGGGGCCTCAGCTCATCGAGCGCGAGGACCGACGTCGTCAGATCCAGGTCTGGGCGTCGATGCGAGGGCGACCGCTCGGCGAGATCGTGGCCGATCTCCAGCCCAAGATCGCTGCGCTGCCGAAGGCGCCGGGCACGGCCGTCTTCTACGACGGCCAGATCAAGCTGATGACGGAGACGAACACCAACATGGGGACGGGGCTCCTCCTCGGGATCGCCTTCATCTACATCGTGCTCGCGGCGCAGTTCGAGAGCTTCGTCCACCCGCTCACCATCATGATGACGCTCCCCCTCGCCATCGTGGGGGCCATCCTGGGGCTCTTCTTGTCGAACAACACGCTCGCGATGGGCGCCATGATCGGCATCATCCTCTTGATGGGGCTCGTCACGAAGAACGCGATCTTGCTCATCGATCGCGCGATCGTGCACGTGCGCGACGAGGGCCGGACGCCGCTCGAGGCCGTGCTCCTCGCGGGCCCCGAGCGCCTGCGCCCCATCCTGATGACGAGCGCCGCGATGGTGCTCGGGATGCTGCCGACGGCGCTCGGCAAGGGCGAGGGGAGCGAGTTTCGGTCCCCGATGGCGATCGCGGTCATCGGCGGGGTCATCAGCTCGACGCTCTTGTCGCTCGTCGTGGTGCCGGCGTTCTACCTCACCATCGAGCGCATGAAGGCGCGGCTCGCGCGCGCCCTCCGCCGAGGCGCGACGACCGAAGCGCCACGTCACGAGCCGGCCGAATGAGCACCGACCCGCGCCGCCCTCACCTGGTCCACCCAGCGTCCGGCGACGATCTCGCCCTCCTGCACCTCCACGCCGCGCGGACGCTCGCGGGGCGTGTCGCAGCGGCCGAAGCGACAGGCGACCCGAGCGCGTTCGATGAGGTGTGGGCACTCTCGGTCGGGTGTGTCCATGCGTGCCTCGCGGCCGTCGACGCCTTCACCAACACCATCGCTCGCGCACCTGCGCCGCACTTCCCCGACGTTCCTGCGGCGGCGCTCGACGCCGTGATGCGTCGAACGGCGCGCGACACGACGCTCGACAAGCTGGACCTGTTCCTGTCGCTCCGCGGCGCAGCGGCGCTGCACCGCGGGCGCGCCCCCGTGCAGGACTTCGTGCTCGTCGGGAGACTCCGCAACCACCTCGTCGCCTTCCAGCCGGACTGGGACTGGATCGATCCGGGACACGCGAAGCTGACACGCCAGCTCGCGGAGCGCGTCCCGCCGAGCCCGCTCGTGCCTGACGCTCCGCACTTCCCGAGGGCGTGGGCCACGCACGCGGCAGCGCGCTGGGCCGTCGGTGCGACCCGCGAGACGCTCGCCCTCGTCGAGCGCGAGGCGCGGTGGCCAGCGCGCTTCTCGCGGCTGTCCGTCGATCCGTGAGCCCCGAAGAGCCCTCTGCTCGTGTCACGGACCGCGCCGCCAGACACCTCCCAGGACGGACGCGCCTTGCCCCCCGAAGCGCCACCTCCTCGCGTCGACGACGCGCCATCGCACCTCTCGCCGGATCGCCTGGTCGCCGAACCCCGAGCCCCGAAGATCCGTCCGCTCGCGTCGCGGACGCGCCATCGCACCTCTCGCCGGATCGCCTGGTCGCCGAACCCCGAGCCCCGAAGATCCGCCCGCTCGCGTCGCGACCGCGCCATCGCACCTCTCGCCGGATCGCCTGGTCGCCGAACCCCGAGCCCCGAAG
>CAYNEK010000058.1:19564-30466 GCA_964396175.1 uncultured Polyangiaceae bacterium
GTCGCGACCGCGCCATCGCACCTCTCGCCGGATCGCCTGGTCGCCGAACCCCGAGGAGCCTTCTGCTCGCGTCGCTGGCCGCGCCGTGGCAAGGAGCGGCGCCTCGTGACGGACGCTCTCCGTGTCAACCGTCCACGCCGTGCCGCCCCCGCGGACGCGGTGCGCCCCACCCGCGCCGAGGTGAGCCTCCCCGCCCTCCGCAAGAACCTCCGCGTCATCCGCGCCGCCGCGGGGGATGCCAGGGTGTGGGGCGTCGTGAAGGCGGACGCGTACGGGCACGGCGCGCCCGCCGTCGCCCGCACGCTCGAGCGCGCAGGACTCGACGGCTTCTGCGTCGCGCTCCTCGAGGAGGGGATCGAGCTCCGCGAGGCCGGCATCCAGGCGGACGTGCTGGTCATGGGCGGACACTACGGGCAGGCCTGGGGCGAGCTGCTCGAGGCCAAGCTCACGCCCGTCGTCTACGACGCGGCGCAGGTCGAGGGGCTCGCGCGCGCAGCCCGGTACGAGGGTCACGAGCGTGTCCGGGCGCACCTCAAGATCGACACCGGCATGGCGCGGCTCGGCGCGCGCCCGGCGGATCTCGACGCGATCCTCGACGCCTTCGTGCGCTTCCCCGAGCTCGAGCTCTTCGGGCTGATGACGCACCTCGCCTGCGCCGACGACGACACCCCAGCGACCGAGGCGCAGCTCGCCCTCTTCGACGAGCTCACCCTGCGCGTGCGCCGAGCAGGCTTCTCCCCCACGGTGCGCCACGCAGCGAACAGCGCGGGCCTCTTCTCGACCCGCGGCGTCTTCGACGCGGTCCGCCCCGGGATCGCGCTCTTCGGCGTCTCGCCCCGTCGCGCGCCCGTCGAGGGGCTCGCGCCGGTCATGCGTATCCGCTCCGAGATCGCCGCGGTGCGGGACGTCTCGCCAGGCGAGCACGCGGGGTACGGCTGGACCTTCACCGCGACGCGTCCGACGCGGCTCGCGACGGTGCCGATGGGCTACGCCGACGGCCTGCCGCGCGCCCTCTCCAACAAGGGGCACCTGCTCGTGCGCGGGCGTCGCGCGCCCATCGCGGGGACGGTGTCCATGGACATGGTCATGATCGACGTCACGGACATCCCGGGCGCGGCGCCGCGAGACGAGGCCATGATCCTGGGCGCGCAGCAGGGGCCGCTCGGCCGGGACGAGATCTCCGCCCAGGAGATCGCCGATCACGCCGGCACCATCGCGTACGAGATCCTGACGAACGTGAGCCGCAGGGTGCCCCGCTTCTACCGCGAGTCATGACCGCGGCGGTCGATCTCAGCGAGACGTCGCCCGCTCGAAGGCGTGGATCAGCGTCTCGCTCGTGATGACCACGGGCAAGAGGTCCATCGCCCCACCCGGCATGAGGACGACGTAGACGGGGAGATCGTTGCGCCCCGTCTTCTTGAGCCACGCTTCCTTCTCGTCGTCCTCGACGGTCATGTCGACCTTCATCGGCACGACCCCCGTCTTCGCGAGCGCCGCGCGCACCGGATCGGTGTCGACGAAGAGTTTGTCATTGGTCTTGCAGGAGGCGCACCAGTCGGCGGTAAAGTCGAGGAACACAGGCTTGCCCGCCGTGAGGCTCTGCTCGATCGTCTTCGCCGAGAAGTCCGCCCACGCGATGTGATCGCCCTGGGGGCGCGCTGCGGCAGCGGCCTGCTTCTCGAGCGGGAGGACCTTCCACGCGACGACGATCACCGCGAGCGAGGCGAAGCGGACGCCCCAGCGCCGGAGCGCGCTCACATCGAGCCCGCCAAACCGCTGTGTCGCCCAGAGCGCCGCCGACAGGAGCAAGAGGAAGCCGAGGAACCACGACGCGCTCTCCGGCGTCACCTGGCGGAGGAAGCTCCGGAAGAGCCAGACCGCCGTCGCGAGCAGCGAGAACCCCATGAGCTGCTTGAAGGTCTCCATCCACGCCCCGGGCTTCGGGAGTCGCTTGCCGAGCGCGGGCACGAAGGCGAGCGCGGTGAACGGCGACGCGAGCCCGACGCCGATCGTCGCGAAGAGGACGAGGGTCTTCCACGCGGGCGTGTCCACCGCGAGCGCGAAGGCCGCCGCCGCGCCGAGGAACGGCGCCGAGCACGGGGTCGACATGACGGCCGCGAACCAGCCGTTCGCCACGCTCCCGAGGAAGCCCGAGCGCTCCTCCTCGTGGCTCGAGAGGGTGAGCTCGAAGACGCCGAGCGCGTTCAGCGCGAAGGCGACGATGATCGAGATGAGGATCGCCACGAAGGCCGGGTGCTGGAACTGCATCCCCCAGCCGAGCGCCTTGCCCGACATCCGGATGCCGACGATCACCACGCCGAACACGAGGAGCGCGCTCGAGGTGCCGAGCATGTACCCGAGCCCGATCTTCCGCTGCGCCTCGGGCCGCTTCTGCGCGTGATCGAGCGCGGTGAATGCCTTCAGCGTGAGCACCGGGAGCACGCACGGCATGACGTTCAGCACGAGGCCGCCCAGGAAGGCCAGGCCGAGGTAGCTCAGCATCTGCATGATCGGGTTCTCATCAGTCTGGTGCTCCTCGCGGCGCGCGGCAAGGGAGCGCCCAGTCGATCGGCGGGTGCCCGAGCGCGCGGAGGGCGTCGTCGACCCTCGAGAAGGGGCGCGAGCCGAGGAAGCCTCGGCGCGCCGAGAGCGGCGAGGGGTGCGCCGCGAGGACGAGCGGGTGCGTCCGCGCGTCGATGAGCTTCGCCTTGGCCTGCGCGGCCACGCCGAGGAGCAAGAACACCTTGGGCGGGCCAGTCCGCTGGACGGCACGCACCACCTCGTCGGTGAAGTCCTCCCAGCCCTGGCCTCGGTGGGATCCGGCCTCACCCGACCGCACGGTGAGCACGGTGTTCAGCATGAGGATTCCCCCCTCTGCCCACCTCGAGAGATCGCCGTCCGCTCGCGCCACGCCGAGATCGTCGCGGAGCTCCGCGAGGAGGTTCTTGAGCGACGGCGGCGCGGGGGTGCCGCGCGGGACCGAGAAGCAGAGCCCGTCGGCCTGCCCTGGTCCATGGTACGGGTCCTGCCCGAGGAGGACGACCCGCGCCCGCTCGGGGCTCGTCAGGGCGAGGGCACGGAAGACGACGTCGTGCGCCGGGAAGACCGCGCCGCGCGCGCGCTCGTCGTCCACGAAGCGCGCGAGCGACGCCGACGGGACGTGGCTCGGCAAGCACGCGCGCCAAGCGGCGGGGATCGAGGGGAGCGGCACGGGCCGCGGGGCGCGTAGCCCATTTCGCCTGCTCGAGAGGAGAAATCGCGCACCCCTCGGCCCTTGCGCTTGGCGATCTCGCGCTCCATATTCTATTCTTCAGGGCCTCCATGCTGCTCCGCGCGTTCGGTGTTCGTGGGTCCATCCCGTCGCCGGGACCGACCACCGTGCGTTACGGAGGCAACACGGTCTGCAACCGGCTCGTGCTCTCCGACGGGTCCAACGTGATCCTCGACGCTGGCACGGGCATGCGCGAGCTCGGCAAGCAGCTCCTCGACGAGGGTGTCCCCACGCCCCTGCACCTCCTGCTCACGCACCTGCACTGGGATCACGTCATCGGGCTCCCCTTCTTCGCGCCGCTCTACCGCGCCGAGACCCGCCTGCTCCTCTACCCCCTGCCCAACGATCGCCAGGAGGAGCGGCGCCGCGGGCAGGTGCTCTTCGATGGCGTCCACTTCCCCGTGCGCGCCGAGGACATCCCGGCGGGGCTCGACCCCGTCGAGGATCGCTCGCCCGTCTGGCGCGTCGGCTCGGCCGAGGTGCGCCGCATCGCGCTGAACCACCCCGGCGGCGCGCAGGGGTTCCGCATCGACGACGCCGACGGCTCGAGCGTCGCGTACATCACCGACAACGAGCTGTCGCCCCCGGGGCCCATCACGACGTCGGTCGAGGCGCTCGCCGAGTTCGTCCGCGGGGTCGGGCTCCTCATCCACGACGCACAGTACACGACGGCCGATCTGCCGGCGAAGCACGGCTGGGGCCACTCTCGCATCGACGAGGTCCTCCAGCTCGCCGAGCTCGCCGAGACCCCTCACGTCCTCCTCTTCCATCACGATCCCGATCGCGACGACGATCAGCTCGATCGCATCCAGGCCGAGGCGAGCGAGTGGATGCGCGATCACGGCGGCGCGCGCGCGACCGTCGCGCACGAAGGGCTCACCGTCTCGGTCGAGAAGTAGCGCGAGCGGGTGTTCGGCAAGAAGCGCAAGAAGCCGAAGGGGCCGGACGCAGCGGAGCTCTCGCGGCTGCGAGAGGAGCTCTTCCGCGTCGAGCCCGGCGGCGCCGCGACGAGGCCCATCGTCGTCACGAGCCCGGCGGTCATCGAGCCCCGGGCGTCGAGCCTCCCTTGCCCTGGGTGCGGCGGCGAGCAGCGCGTCGCCGCCCACGACGCGGAGACCTTGGACGGCGTCCTCCTGCGGAAGGTGACGCTCACGTGCCGCCAGTGCGGGCGCTCACGCCACGTCTGGTTCCGCGTGTCGATCCCGCGCCCGAGCTGAGCCGGCAGCCACGTCGCGAGCCCGTCGTCCCGTCCCCGCGCCTCCTGCTCGTTCTTCGCGTGTCCTCGCGCGGAGTCACTCGGTCCCCCGCACCCACGCTCGCGTGAGCGCCGCCGCGCACGTCACCTCGGCCTCGGTCACGTCCCGCCCCAGCGAGCGAGGAACGAGGCCGAGCGCCGCTTCGGGCGAGCTGCCCACCGCCACGAAGACGACCGACGCGCGCGGGCCTCTCGGTGCGCTCCCACCGACTCCCCTCGACGGCGCAGCGACCCTCGGGGCCGCGCGCGGCGGGCTCGATCCAGGCGGCGAGGCCGGAGCGTGTGACCGCGACCCGCGTCGCGCCTCGCGAGAGGACGCCTCCTTGCTCCGCGTCGTCGACGAGAGGCTCACACGGGCGATCGCGCGCGATCCTCAGTGGCGATGCTCGCCGCCCAGCGGCTGGACCGTCGTCGTCGCTGGGGTCGTGCCATGCGCGTCGGGCATCCAGCGCATCGCGGCGACGCCGAGCGCGAGCGCGAGGGCTGCGATGGCGGCGAGGAAGCCGACCTCCCGCAGCCGCGCACCGAGCGACGGGTGGAGCAGCTCCTCGGCGTCGCGCGGGGGCGTGAAGCCGCGCAGGCGCAGCGCGTTGGTGACGACGCTGACGCTGCTCATGGCCATCGCCGCCGCCGCCAGCGCGGGGCTGAGCGAGACGCGGAAGAGCGGATAGAGCGCGCCCATCGCCACAGGGATGAGCAGGGCGTTGTAGCCGAAGGCCCACGCGAGCCCCTGCTTGATGGTGGACACCGTCCGCCGCGACAGCGCGATGGCCGTCACGATGGCGCGCAGCTCACCGCCGATCAGCGTGACGTCGGATGCGGCCATCGCGACGTCCGTGCCCGTACCGATGGCGACGCCGAGATCGGCCTGGGCGAGCGCGGGGGCGTCGTTGATGCCGTCACCCACCATCGCGACGACCTTCCCTCGGGCTTGGAGCTCGCGGACCTTGTCGGCCTTTTCGTTGGGCAACACGTCGGCGAGCACGTGCTCGATGCCGACCTCACGCGCGACCGTCTCGGCCGTCGCGCGGTTGTCACCGGTGAGCATCCAGACCTCGAGGCCGAGCGCCGAGAGCTGCGCTGTGGCCTCCTTCGCCTCCGGCTTGATCGTGTCGGCGACGGCGATGAGCCCCCGGATGTGACCGTCCCAGCCGATGTACATCGGCGTGGCGCCGGCGCGCGCGAGCGCCTCCGCCGTCTCGCCCAGACCGCCGAGATCGACGCGCTCGTCGCCCATGAAGGCGCGATTGCCGAGCACGACGGCGCGCCCGTCGACAGTGGCCCGAATGCCTCGGCCCGAGATGGCGGCGAACTGCTCGGCCGGAGGCAAGGTCGTGAGCCCGGCGGCTCGTGCGCGCTCGACGATCGCCTCGCCGAGCGGGTGCTCGGAGCCCACCTCGGCGGCCGCCGCAAACCGGAGGAGCTCGCGCTCGGCGACGCCTGGCGCCAGGGCGATCTCGGTGACCGTCGGCTTGCCCTGGGTGATGGTGCCCGTCTTGTCGAGCACGACCGCGTCGATGCGCCGAGCCTGCTCGAGCGCCTCGCCGCCGCGGATCAAGATGCCGTGCTGAGCGGCCTTGCCGGTCCCGACCATGATCGCCGTCGGCGTCGCCAGGCCCAGCGCACATGGGCACGCGATGATGAGCACCGCGATCGTCGCGCTGAGCGCGCCCGACGAGCCGAGGCCGAGCGCGAGCCAGCCGACGAAGGTCAGCGCGGCGAGCACCAGCACCGCGGGGACGAAGTAGCCCGAGATCGTGTCGGCGAGGCGCTGCATGGGCGCCTTCGAGCCCTGCGCGTCTTCGACGAGGCGCACGATCTGCGCGAGCGTGGTGTCGCGACCGACCTTGGTCGCGCGAAAGACGAAGGTGCCGGTCTTGTTCAGCGTCGCGCCGATGACCGTGGCGCCGAGGGTCTTCTCGACCGGCACGCTCTCGCCCGTCAGCATGCTCTCGTCGACCGCGGAGCGGCCGTCGGTGACGACGCCGTCGACCGGGATCTTCTCCCCCGGCCGCACACGGACGAGATCGCCGACGACGACGGCTTCGAGGGCGATGTCCTCCTCGCGGCCACCCCGCAGCACGCGCGCGGTCTTCGCGCGCAGCCCCATCAGCGCCTTGATGGCGGCGCCCGTCTGCCTCTTGGCGCGCGCCTCCAGCCAGCGCCCGAGCAGCACGAGGCCGACGATGAAGATCGCCGACTCGAAGTAGAGGTGGCTGGGCAGGCCCCATGCGGTCGCGAGCCCGGGCCACAGCGTGACGAACGCGCTGTAGCCATACGCGACGCTGGTACCGACGACGACGAGCGTGTTCATGTTCGTCGCGCCATGACGGGCCGCGGCCCACGCCGCGCGATAGAAGCTCGCCCCAGCCCAGAACTGTACCACCGTCGCCGCGATGAGCCACGCAGGAGCCAGGAGCGCCAGGGTCGCGTGGGACATCGGCACGTACATCAGGCCCATCATCAGCGCGCCGAGGACGAGGCTCACGACGGACTTTCGGCGCAGCTCATCGAGCTCGGCCACTCGGGCGCGCTCACGCGCGTCGGTGGGCGCCTCGGTCGCGGGTGCCGTGGAGATCGTCGCTGCGCTGGGCGCTCCGGTGAGCGACCCCTGACGAGAGCGGACCTTGTAGCCCGCGCGCTCGACCGCAGCCTCGAGCGCGCCTCCCGGCACCTTCTCGGGATCGAGCTTTACGTGTGCGGACTCGGTCGCGAGGTTGACGCTCGCGGCCTCGACGCCCTGCACCTTGCTGAGCGCCCTCTCGACACGCCCGACGCACGACGCGCACGTCATGCCTTCGATGGCGAGCCTGACCTCACCCACCGGCAGCGCGTTCCCAGGAGCCGTCTCGGCCGAGGTCATCGGGTCGGCGATGGCGAGCGTGACCTCACCCACGGGCCGCGCAGGCGCAGGCCACGTCGGCAGCTCGGCACCGTACCCCGCCCTCTCGACCGCTGCGCGCAGCTCGGCCGGCGAGACGGAGCTCGGATCGACCACGACACGCGCCGTCTCGGTCGCGAGGTTGACGCTGGCGGCCTCGACGCCAGGCACCTTGGCGAGCGCCCTCTCGACGCGCCCGACGCACGAGGCGCACGTCATCCCGGTGACTGGGAAGGTGAGCTCCGCAGAGGTTGTCGCCCGTCCTGTGGTCTCGTTCGTCATGATCCGATCTCCAAGCTGCAGTCGTCGTCGCGAGACCCGCGCTGCGAGTCTCTTCCTGCTGACGCACGCACCGTAGAGGCATTACAGGTTGATCGCACCACGGTGGCTCGTGATCCACGAGGACGTCTCACGAGACGTGATGGCCCGAGCGCCGCGTGAGGCGGAGCGCGCCACGCACCGCAGAACGACAGCGCTCGGCGAGCCTTCGGGGAACACCATGACGACAAGGGCGGAGAGCCTAGCGGTGGGCACCGGCATCAAGGCGCCGAGCTCCTCGTTTCGACTCGCAAGAGGGACACGGCGAGCGGTGAGCATCATCAGCACGAGGACGCGGCGCCACAGGCCACGCGCGCCACGGATGACCACGCTCCGGGCGAGCACGCCGAGTCAGGCGTCTCTGCACGTGCAGTCGAGGCAGCCATGCGTGGCGCACACACCACACGACGCCGCGACCTTCTTCCGGAGCGCCTCGCGCGCGCGAAAGATGCGCACCCCCGCGTTGCTGCTCGAGATCCCCGCGGCCTCGGCAAAGGACTTCACGGAGGCCCCGTCGAGCTCGATGCGCTGGAGCGCCTCGGCGTACTCCGGCTTCAGGGTGCCCAAGAGGCGAGCGACGCACTTGCACACTTCTTCGGCGACCTCACCCGAGGGCTCCTCGGCGCGTGAGAGCTCGAAAGCGAAGGCCTCCAACGCTCGCGACGCCGCCGCCTGCCGACGATGGTGATCCACGACGGCATTGCGAAGCACGCGGTAGAACCAGGCCACGGCCGACTCTTCGTGACGAAGGGTCTCCAGGCGATCGAGGCTGCGGGAGAAGGCCTCCTGGAGGACGTCCTCGGCCACCGCGCGGCTGCCGAGGCGACGCTCGAGAAACGACAGGAAAGCGTCGAGGTTGTCGGAGAGGACGGACGTGATCTCGCCAGCCCGCCCGCCTTGGGCGGGCTCTCCGTCGGCCGGGGCGTCGCGCTGGATCCCATCGGGCATGCGCCCGACCCTTGCGCCCCGTGCGGCGACTGTCAAAGGCCGCGCGTGCGACCTGGCTTCAAGAGGTCCTTGCGACGGCCCCCTCGAACACCGAGCGGGCCGGCTCGGTCCAGACGAACGCCCAGCCGACGACCATCATGAGGGGCCAGGGCGCGGGCTTGGAGGCCGTCGCGCACCGAGGTGAACACTTCGGCGCAGCTCCATGGGTCCGCCATCACGGCGAGAGATCCGAGAGAGCTTGTCTCGTGCGACGTCGACCTGGGGGGCGCCATGACCCAGCCCAGCAGCTCGAGCCCGGCCGTACGCTGCAGTCGACGTCGAGTCACCTCCGGGATCGCGAGCCAGGAGCCGCGGCAGAGCTCGACTCCACGACGGATGGCGTCAGAAGAGGCCCACCGAGAAATGAAACGCGCCAAAATCCTCCCACGGGCGGCGCATGAGGTTGATCCCATAGTCGAAGGCGAGCGGTCCAATGGGCGTCGCGAGGCGGAGCCCGGTCCCGCCGGCATAGCGGAGGCGGAGCGGCTCGACGCGCGTCGGATCGACCCAGAGGTTCCCTGCGTCGACGAAGAACGCGGTGAACGCGGCGCCCCGCAGGGGCACGCGCAGCTCCCCGCGTGGGTTCACGGAGAGATCGCCGCCGCGGATCGCGATCTTGTCGATGGTGAGCTTCGTGGGATCGCTCGCGGCCTTCTGCTGGTTGGCGGCGAGCTGGTCTGCGAGGTCTTGCGGGACGAGCGCGTCGCGGGCGAACCCACGGATCGAGTCGACGCCTCCGAGGAAGAAGAGGCGATCGGGGTAGGTCTTCGACGTGGGCGTGAGCTGGCGATTGTACCCTGCGCCGAGCAGCACCGCGAGCGAGAGCCCATCCCTGGCGAGGGGCACGTAGACGCCGAGACGGCTCGACATGCGGACGAAGTCGCTCGAGATGGTCCGCGGATTGTCCGACGCCGGGAAGGCATGCACGTACTCGACCGACCCCGCCAAGAGCGTCCCGCGCGTGGCGGCGAGGGGGTTGTCGCGGCGGTCCCACGAGACGGTCACGCGCTCGGCGATCGCGGTCGTCTCGCCGTCGGGGACCCGGAGGAGACGCGACAGATCGCCCGAAATGCCCTGCTGGAGCAGGTACGCCGAGACCGTCTCCCCGGAGAAGATGCCGACGTTGTTGAGCTCGACCGACGACGAGAGCGTACCGGTCACGCTGCGTCGCGGCGACCAGGTGAGCGCGGGGATCACGGCGTCCTTCGTGAGCCCGAAGTCGCGTGAGTTCGTCCGAACGTCGACCACGTCGACGCCGAGGCGCACCGTCGGGTGGAACACGTTCGGGAACTGGACGCCGATCGTGTTGCGGCGCTCCAGGCGCTGCCCGAGCGGGAGCGCGTCGAAGTTCGCGCGGACCCGCGCGTCGGGGATGAGGACGCTCGGCAGGTAGTTGAGCGACACGCGCGTGGTGAACTGGATCGCGCGGCCGAGCACGTTGCGGTGGCCGTACTCGAGGAGCCCGCGGATACCCTCCCCGGTCGAGAGGCCCGGTCGCAGCTCGAGGTACTGCGGACTCCGCTCGACCATCGTGACGACGATGGTCTTCTCGGTCGCGAGGACGTCCGGATCTTCCATACCGACCGTGACGCTCGAGAAGACGCCCAGCGTCGCGAGGAGCTCCTCGCTCCGGCGCCTGTCCGACTGCCGGTAGACGTCGCCCGGGCCAAACCTGAGGCGCGTCAGGATGACGCCGTCGCGGGTCCGCTCGTTGCCCACGAGCACGACGCGCGCCACACGGACGCGCTTGCGAGGCTCGACGTGGAACCGCACGCGCGCGCGGCGCTTGTCCGGCGAGAGCTCGAGCTCGGTCCGCACCTCGGCGAAGGCAAACCCCTCGTCGAGGTAGTGACCGAGGACACGCCGGCGCGCCTCCTCGATCGCGACGCTCGAGGCAGGATCCCCTGGAGGGAGCTCCGCGAGCTCCGCGAGCTCGGCCTCGCTGATGCCCGTCTCTCCGTCGAACGCAAGATCCCAGATGCGGGTCCGTGGCCCAGGCTGGACGGGGATGCGGACGGTGAGCTCGGGGGCGCAGCGGAGGCCGAGCGTGAGGTTCGGCTTGCAGGTCATGCTCGTGGGGAGCGGCGCCTCCTCGACCGGGAGCCCCTCGGGATCGACGGCGCAGCGCGGCGCGGGCTCGGCGATCGGGAGGGGCTCGCACGCGCCAGGGGGGCTCCTTGGATCGCAGGC
>CAYNEK010000059.1:0-8067 GCA_964396175.1 uncultured Polyangiaceae bacterium
TCGGCCGCTCCGCTCCTGACGAGCCCCACCGACACGCCACGCGGCGAGCGAGCGGGACCTCTTCCGCCACAAGATCACGCTCGACCGCGCGGCTCGTGGCGAGCCCCACCGACACGCCACGCGGCGAGCGAGCGAGACCTCTTCCGCCGCGAGCCTCACCGGGCGGCGCACGGCGACCGTCGTCGTGGCGAGCCTCCTCGCACGGAGCGACACGCCGTCCCACGCGCCTACGCTCTCCGTGGTCGACACTGGTCGCGTCTCTGTCGACGAACTAGAGTGCACCTCGTCTTGCGGCGCACCTCGACGCTCGTCGCGCTCGTGCTCGTCTCCGCCACCTCGGCGGCGGCGCCGCCCGTCCACGAGTACGTCGCGCCCGATCCGCGCGAGGACGCCACGCTCGGCGCCACGGCGGTCGGCGATCTGCCGCTCGCCATCGACACCCCAGGCGGGGCGATCTCCGCGCCCGATCCCTTCCGGCTCCCCTCCGCGCAGTCGAAGGCGTACTCGCGCCTGGAGGCCCCGGAGGGGAGCGCCTTCTTGCCGGATCGCGACACGCGCCCCGTCGAGACGGTGGGGTACGACGATCCCTTCTCACCATCGATCACGCCGTTCAAGCGGCTCTCGGCCTTCGACTCCGTGAGCGCCGACGAGTCCATGCACGTCGCCGACAGGACCCTCCGCCCCCTCTCGGTCGGCGGCTCGGCGACCCCATCCGAGGACGCCTTCTTCGCAGATCTCACGGTCGATCTGGCGCCCGGTGAGGCCGTGCGCATCCCGTCCGTCGGCCCCGGCGCGCGCGTGCTGAAGCTCGCGACCGTCCCGGACACGCCCGTCTCGCTCCTCCGCGACGGCGCGGACAACTGGTTCGTGCGGGGCACCTCGAGCGGCCGCGTCCGCCTGCTCCTCTACACCTCGATCGCGAGGGACGCGCTCACCGGGACGGTCGCCGACGTCCCGCTGACGAGCCTCCCTCAGGCCCCTCGCCTGCCCGCGCGCCTCTCGACCGCCGCCCGCGAGGTCAACCGCGCGATCGGCGTGCACGAGGGCATGCGGCTCGCGGAGGCGCTGAAGAGGCTCGTCGCGTACTATCGAGCCTTCTCGACGACGCCCGCGCCGCTCCCCCCCCGCGGCGAGATCTTCCGCGATCTCGCCGAGTCACGCCGCGGGGTGTGCCGCCACCGCGCGTACGCCTTCGTCGTCTCCGCGCTCGGGCTCGGCATCCCGGCGCGCCTCATCACCAACGAGGCGCACGCCTGGGTCGAGGTGAGCGACGGCGGACGCTACCACCGCGTCGATCTCGGGGGCGCCGCCGAGAATTTCGCGGACACGACGGCGACCGATCGCCCGCGCCACGAGCCTCCCGCCGATCCGCTCCCCTGGCCCGAGGGCTCGCGCCCGGGCGTCGGCGTAGCGCGCGGGACCGAGACGCCTCCGCCTGCGTCCACGGCGTCGGGCGCGAGCCCGGCGCGCGAGCTCCCAGAGGCCCCCGGCGAGCGCGCGCCAGGGGACGGCCGAGCCCCGTCGACGATCACGCTCACGGTCGCCGAGCGCGAGCTCCGCCGCAACGAGCTCGTGCACCTCGAGGGCGACGTCACGTCCAAGGGAGGCGCCTGCGCGTTCGTCCCGCTCGAGATCTTCCTCGGCTCGGCGCGCGAGCAGACCAAGCTCGGCGTGCTCGCGACCGATCGCGCGGGGCGCTTCACGGGCGCGGTCATCGTCCCGCCCTCGGTGGGCCTCGGCGCCTACGAGCTCTTCGTCACGACGGCCGGGGATCTGCGCTGCGGCGTCGGCAGGAGCGCGCCGTGAGCCAGGTGCTCGTCCCCTTCCTCTACGCGCTGCGAGCGAAGAAGCTCCAGGTGGGCACGACCGAGCTGCTGTCCCTCGCGCGCGCGATGACGATGGACCTCCACGACGCGAGCCTCGACGGGTTCTACTGGATCGGCAGGAGCCTCCTCGTCCACCGCGAGGAGGACTACGATCTGTTCGACCAGGCCTTCTCGGAGCACTTCCGCGGCGTCCCGGCGAGGGCGCTCGAGCTCACCCAGGAGCTGCTCGACTGGCTCGCCGATCCGGCGAGGATGCGCGAGCTGTCGGACGCGGATCGCGACGCGCTCGCTTCGCTCGACATGGAGGAGATCCGCCGCATGCTGGAGGAGCGCCTCCGCGAGCAGAAGGAGCGGCACGACGGCGGGAGCCGCTGGGTGGGCACGGGCGGCACCAGCCCCTTCGGCAACTCGGGCTTCCACCCCTCGGGGGTGCGCGTCGGGCGCGGCGGAGGCCGGAGCGCGCTCGGGGTCGCGGACGCGCGCAAGTTCCAGGCTTATCGCAGCGATCTCGTCCTCGACGTCCGACAGATCGAGGTCGCCCTCCGCAAGCTGAAGGTGCTCCAGCGCGACGGCGCCGAGGACGAGCTCGATCTCGAGGGCACCATCGACAAGACCGCGAAGAACGGCGGAGAGCTCGAGGTCGTGGTCCGCCCGCCGCGGAAGCCCAACGTGCGGGTCCTGCTCCTCATGGACGTGGGGGGCAGCATGGATCCCTTCGCCCACACGGTGTCGCAGCTCTTCTCGGCGGCCAAGCGCGCGTCCAACCTGAAGGAGGTGCGGACGTACTACTTCCACAACTGCATCTACGGCCGGGTGTTTCCGACGGCGATGTTCGGCGAGCCGGTGCGCGTGGCGGACCTCTTCCGCGAGCTGGACGCGCGGTGGCGGGTCATCCTCGTGGGGGACGCGTCGATGCACCCGGCGGAGCTGCTCGGCGGCGCGTGGGACAGCACGCTCGTCGATCGCGGGCACGGGGAGCTCACGACGGGGCTCTCGTGGCTCCAGGCGATCGCGGAGCACTTCCCGAGGCACGTGTGGCTGAACCCGGAGCCACCGCGCTACTGGGAGACGGGGACCGCGGACGTCATCCGGCGGGTGTTCTCGATGCACCAGCTGACGCTCGAGGGGCTCGGCGACGCGGTGCGACGCCTCTCCAAGACGGGCCACGGCTGACCTGCGCCTCCCGCGGCCGCGCCATGGTCTCGATGGCCGCGGCTCACCTCGGCTCCGACATGGGCCACGGTCGACGTGCGCCTTCCGCGATGCGCCGACCCACACAGATGCGACGACGTCGCAGGATGAGCGCGTCTGGCTCACACATCAGAGAGACTTTGGCCTGCCAAGATGCAACCAAGCTGCGTGATTGGCCCGCCTGGCGCACACATCAGAGAGACTTTGGCCTGCCAAGATGCAACCAAGTTGCGTGATTGGCCCGCCTGGCGCACGTATCAATGAAGCGTCGACCTGTTCAGATGCGACGGCGTCGCAAGACGGGCGTGGCTGGACTCACCCAGGCGCCTCGGCGCCGGTGGGCGGCCGCTACGAGAGCAGATCGAAGATCTCCAGGAGCGCCTCGATGGCCTCCACCTCGCGACGCAGGCGCGTCACCGGCCCGTAGCGCGCGAGCGCGCCTGCAGACGAGAGCCGCCGATCGATCGACTCCTTCAGGCGCTCCGCCCGCGCCTCGCTCTCGGCGACGCGCAGCTCGCCCTCCTCGGTCCGTCGAGCCCGCTCGAGCCCGCCGTCCCCGATGAACACGAGGATCGCGCGGAGCTCGCCCCGCTGGAACCACGCGCCGTGAGCGCGACAGACGTCGATGATCACCCGGGCGTGCCGCGCGTACTGTGTGCGGTTCATCAGGCGTCCGCACTCGGGGCATTGGAGGTAGACGACCTTGTCGTCCAGAGACTTCGGGACGTCGGGGAGAGCCGCGAGGAGCTGCGCCCTCAGCGACTCGTCCTCGACGAGCCGCTTGACCCCCTCGCGCGACAGGAAGAACCCCTCGCAGCGTGGGCACGTCGTCGCGTAGCCCGCTGCCTCCACCGCCGCGACGAGCTCGACGGTCTTGCAGTCGGGACAGGAGCTCACGCGCCCGCCGCGAAGTTCGACTCGACGCGCGCGAGGTGCGCGACGAGCCGAGGATCCGCGAGCTCCTTCGCGAGGGCCTTCGCCTTCGCGAGCCGCGCCTTCGCGCCCTTGAGATCCCCCTCGACGTGATCGACGATGGCCAGGCTCGCCGCCACGTGGGCGGCTCGCGCCACGTCCTCGAGCGCCTCGAAGGCGGCCGACGCGCGCTCCAGCGTCACGCGCGCGTCGGCGAGCTCACCCTGGTGGAGCAGGGCGTCCCCGAGCCCCGAGAGCGCGGCCGCGAGCCCCGCCTCGTCCCGCTCGCGCTCCGCGAGCTCTCGCGCCCGCACGAACGCCCGCTGCGCCCGCGCCGCCCGCCCCAACCGGAGCTCCAAGTCGCCGAGCGCGAGGGCGTTCGGCGCGCCGTCCGTCGACTCGCCCTCGGCGTTGCGGACGTCGGGCCCCGAGCCCTTCATCGCCCGGCGGTAGAGCGCCTTGGCGCGCCGGTGGTTGCCGAGGCGCGCCTCGAGCTCGCCGGCGCTGCGATGCACGAGCGACGCCGTCACGAGATCGTTGGCGCGGAGCAGGACCTCGAGGGCCCTCTTGTAGAGCGCGCGCGCCTCGGGGATGGCGCCCCTCGCGAGCTCGAGCTGTCCCGACGCGTGGAACGCCCTGCCCGCGGCGACGGGGCGGATGACGAGGCGAGCCGAGAGCGCCTTCCACATCGGGAGGAGGGCTGGGTACCGGGCGGCATGCGGGTGCAGCGTCTGGACCAGCTCGACGATCGAGTCCGCGGAGAACTCCCTGTCCGCCGCGAGCGCGAGCCCGACCGAGAGCACCATCGGCAGCTCCTCGGCGAGCTGCGCCACCGCGGCCTCCTCGGCGCCCATCAACGTCCCCTCGTCCGCGATCTCGAGCACGTACTCGAGCGCCACCTCGAGCATCGAGCGATCGAAGCCGTGCTCTCCGCGTCGCATCGCCGCGAGCGCGAAGGCGACCGCGTCCGCGCTCATCGTCAGGCGCGCGACCTTCTTCGACAGGAGCCCTGCCTTCGTGAGCGCCGCGCGGGCCTCGGCACCGAAGGCCTCTTCGTCCTCGTCGTCGGCGAGCGCGTCGAACGCCGCCGCCGTCATCGCCCCACCGAACGCCGCCACCACGCCCCAGAGCGACCGGAACGAGCGCCGCTCACTCGCCGATCGCCCCGCGTCGAGCGACGCGAGGACGGCGGCTCCATCGAAGGGCGCGGCCTCGACCGGCTTCGGCTGGGGGCTCGTCGGGGGAGCCTCGGAGGGGCCCCTCGGGGTGCGCTTCGCGGGGCGGGCGGTCGCGGGCGGCTCGGCCACCGGATCCGCCTCGCTCTTCTTCGGGGTGCGCTTCTGAGCCATCTCTCCTGACACGAGCCCCCGACGACGTACGCTGCTCCGTGCAGCCCCTTCACCAGGAACGCGGAGCACCCTACGGGACCGATGGGCTCGCGCCAAGCGAAAGCACGCGCACAGGGGCGCGTGCCGAAGCTCGCGGCGCTCACGCGAGCAGCTCGGCGAGCTCCCCGATCGTCGCCGGGCCGGGCCTCCGATCGCCCCGCGCGAGCGCGTGGACCAGCTCCGTCGCCCTCCGGTTGAAGGGCGTCGGCACGCCGTGACGCTCGCCCGCCGCGACGATCTCGCCGTTCAAGTAGTCGACCGCGGGCGTCCTGCCGCGCGAGATCGCCGAGAGCATCGACGAGCGCATCCGGCGGTAGCGCGTCCCCACCGCGAGGAGCAGGCCGTGCTTCGCGACCAGGCTCGGCGAGCCGAGCGCGCGCTCCTCCGACGGCGTGAGGGCGATCCACTCGAGATCGATGGTGCCCGAGACCTTCTCCAGCCGGACACCCTCCCTCTTCGCCACGCGGACGGCCTCCGTCATGATCTCGAGCGCCAGCCGACGCACCGTCCGCTGCACCATCGCCGCGCCGAGCGTCGTCCCCGCGAGCGTCCCGAGCGTCGAGATGGCGCAGTTGATCGCGAGCTTGCTCCAGCGCGCGCCGAGGAGGTTCTCCGTGAGCTCCACCGGCCCGACCGTCTCCAGGATCGTCCGGAGCTCGGGCAGCCGCGACGCGTCGCCGCCCGGGAGCACCCCGAGGGTGAACCCACCCGACGCGGTCTTGTCGTAGACGCCCGGCTCCGGCATCGCCGCGCCCCACGCGACCACGGCCCCGATGACCGCGCGCGCGCCCGCGATCTGGGCGACCCTGCCCTCGCAGAGGCCGTTCTGGAGGCAGACGAGCGCGCCTCGGTCGGAGACGTACGGGAGCACGCGCCGCGCCGCGTCCTCCACCTGCGGCGGCTGGGTCGCGAGCACGACGAAATCGAAGGGGGCCTCGTCCCCGGCGAGCTCCGTCACGACCCGCCCGCGCACCGCGCGGCGCCCGTCCTCCCCGCGGATCTGAAACCCGCGCTCCTCGACCGCGCGGGCGATCTCGGCGTTCGACGACAGGGTGACGACGTCGAGCGAAAGGGCGTCCCTGGCGTCGCCGAGCGCCGCCGACAAGATCCCCCCGAGGCCGCCCGCGCCGACGACGAGGACCCGCGTCATCGGCCGAGGAGGAAGCGGAGGGCCGTCTCGATCGCCTTGCCGTACGGCGGACGGAGGAGCCCCGCGCCGTTCAGCCGCGCCTGGTGGAAGACGGGTTTGTTGTGCGACAGGGCGAAGAAGCCCTCGCGGCCGTGGTACGCGCCGATGCCGCTCGCGCCGACGCCGCCGAAGGGGAGATCGTCCTGGGCCACGTGGAGCATGAAGTCGTTCACCGACACGCCGCCCGACACGGTCTCGTCGAGCACCCGATCGACCGTGCGCTCGTCGTGGGACATCACGTAGAGCGCGAGCGGGCGCGGGTGATCGTTCACGTAGTCGATGGCCTCGCCGAGCTCCTTGTAGGTCATGACGGGGAGGATGGGCCCGAACAGCTCGTCCTGCATGACGAGCATCTCGTCGGTCACGCCGAGCACGAGCGCGGGCGCCATTTTGTTCGTCCCCTCGAAGCGCTCGCCCGCCGGATCGATGCGCACGATCTTCGCGCCCTTCTTCTCCGCGTCCGTGAGGTAGCCCTCGAGGCGCGCCTTGTGGCGCTCGTGGACGATCGAGGTGTAGTCCGGGTTCGACGCGAGGGTCGGGTAGAGCTTCTTGACGGCGGCGCCGAGCGCGGCGACGAGCTCGTCCTCGCGGCCCTCCTTGACGAAGACGTAGTCGGGCGCGACGCAGGTCTGTCCGGCGTTGTAGAGCTTGCCCGCGGCGATGGCGTAGGCGGCGTCGGCGATGGGGTAGTCGGGCGCCACCAGGGTCGGCGACTTGCCGCCGAGCTCGAGGGTCACGGGCACGAGGTTCTCGGCCGCGGCGCGCATGACGGCCTTGCCGACGCGGGTCGAGCCGGTGAAGACGAGGTGATCGAACGGGAGCCCCGAGAAGGCCTGCGCGAGCTCGGCGCCGCCGGTGACGACGACGACCTCGTCGGCCGAGAAGGTCGCGTGCAGGAGCTCCGCGAGCAGGTCCGAGGTGCGCGGCACGAGCTCGCTCGGCTTCAGCATCACGCGGTTCCCGGCGGCGAGCGCGTAGACGAGCGGCGCGAGCGCGAGCTGCACCGGGTAGTTCCACGGCGAGATGATGCCGACGACGCCGAGCGGCTGGGGGCGCACCTCGTTCCGCGCGGGGAAGAAGGTCATCGCGACCTCACGGCGCTCGGGCTCCATCCAGGCGCGGAGGTTCTCCTTGACGTAGCGGATGAGCGACGCGGTGACGAAGATCTCCGCCGTCAGCGTCTCGTGGCGCGAGCGCCCGCCGAAGTCCGCCGACACGGCGTCGGCGAGGCGCTCCTTGTTCGCGAGGAGCGTCTTCTCGAGCTTCGAGAGGCGCTCCAGCCGCTGACGCTCGCTCGGGGTCCCACCTCGGCGCTGCGCCGCGCGAAGGCGCGCGAGGATCGCGTCGAGATCCGGGGCCTCGCGGACCGTGGGGATCTTCTCGTCGGAGCGGGGCGTGGTCTCGGAGATGGGCTGCGCCATGGCCGAAGGAAAGCACGCACGGCGCCCCGAGGGAAGCGGCCCCGCCTGGCGCCCTCTCGAGACCGCCCGCCTCGCGCCGCGACGAGCCGCACGCTCCGACGCCCGCACCAGGACCATCTCCCAGCGCACCGACGCGCCGC
>CAYNEK010000059.1:8167-30175 GCA_964396175.1 uncultured Polyangiaceae bacterium
CGCACGCTCCGACGCCCGCACCAGGACCATCTCCCAGCGCACCGACGCGCCGCACGCTCCGACGCCCGCGCCAGGACCATCTCCCAGCGCAGCGACGCGCCGCACGCTCCGACGCCCGCGCCAGGACCATCTCCCAGCGCACCGACGCGCCGCACGCTCCGACGCCTGCGCGAGGCCCATCTCCCAGCGCAGCGACGCGCCGCACGCTCCGACGCCCGCACCAGGACCATCTCCCAGCGCACCGACGCGCCGCACCCAGGGACGAGTGAGCTACGGAGCGCTGGCGGCAGCTACACACGAAAGGACGGCTTGGGCCCCCCCGCGCCTTCCAGGGTCGCGCATTGCCTGGGTCACGCGGCGCCCGTTTGACACGAAGGAGCGCGCACCTTAAACTTTCTTCAACATGACCCCACCTCTCTCTCTCTCTCTCTCTCTCTCGTAGCGTGCGCTAGCGTCGTGGCAGGCTGTACCGGCGCAGAGGGGCGCTCCACGACGACCGAGCGGGGCGACGCGCTCGAGTCCCTCGACTGGCAGATCGCGGGGCGCAAGGCCCTCGAGGTCCCGCCCGACCCGGACATCGACGTCGGACGAGCGGGAGACGAGAAGGGAGAGTTCGACGTCGTCGTGCGCGGCGAGCGCGGCCGGATGACGGCGGAGGACTCCGCGAGGGCGGCGGCGGCGAAGCCACGGGCCGACGGCGAGGCGGATCCGGCGGAGGCCGAGCGCTGGCGCGAGCGACTGCTTCTGGCCGACGACGAAGACATCGCAGCCCCGCCCGGCCAAGTCCACGTCTGGGTGTCGTTGAGGGACCGTCCCTTCCCGTGGCGCGAGTTCCGCAACGTCGCCCTGACCGACGAGGACCGGCAGGCGCTCGTCGCAGCGCGAGAGAAGGACCTCGCGCCCGAGCTCGATCGGCTCGAGCTCCGCTTGGCAGAGATCGGCGGCGAGGCGATGGCGCGCCATTGGCTAGCGCCGATGGTGGACGCTCTCGTGCCCGAGTCGGCGCTGGCGGAGCTCGCGACGTGGAGGGACATCGAGCGCGCCGGGCGTACGGAGCGCGGCCACCTCGCCGGCCCGTACCACACAGGGCTCGAGACGCGCGACCGGACCGGCGCGACGCGCCTCATCCAGGCCGGATACGACGGCTCGAAGGGGAACCGCGGGACCACCGCGAGGGTGCGCGTGGGGATCGTCGACGGGGAGCCGCAGCCCTTTCACTACGGCTTCCTGGAGCAGGCAGGAGGCTCGTGGTCGACTCGCATCGAGAAGATGCGGTACTGTGACCCGTTCGGCTGCACCAACGCGCCCTACAACAACCCGGGCCCCGCCAATCCCGCCAACGGAGGGAACCACGCGACGGCCGTCACGCAGTTCGCGGTGGGGAGCATCGAGGCGGGCCAGGACCCCAATTACGGCTCCACGACGGAGCGACGACAGCGGAGCGGGCTCGCGCCCAAGACCGGGATCTACCAGTATTGGGCGGCCTACAGCTTCAATGTCCGGATCCTCGAGGACGCCCTCGCCGACGGGACGGTCGACATCCTCAACCACTCCTGGGGCTCCTACGACGGAAGCGGCTGCTACCGGAACAGCGAGATGAACGGGTTCAACCCCGCCCTGCGGAACATCACCGATGCAGGGGTGCTCAACTTGCTCACGATGGGCGACGCGGGGCACGGCGGTGGCTGCAGCGCCATATGGCCTGCCAACAGACCGGACGGCGTCGCGGTCGGCGCGCTGGACGGGCGGGACGCCAACGTGGCGTACGCCGCGACCAGCACCTCGATCCACACCGCTCGCGGAGGGGCTCCGCTGACGGTGGACGGGTCCACGTACTCCACGGCGCTGAGCGTCGCCGATCTCGCGACGATCGGCACCACGGATTGGATGTACAACTACACCAACGGCGGATTGGGATCGCCAAGCTACTACCAGTGGGATTCGGGCGAGGACGGCTACACCTCCTACTCCACGCCGATCGTGTCCGGGCAAGCGGCGCTGCTCCGCCACGCGATGGTCGCCCAGGGAGTCTACGCCCTGGCGACGGACGCCCGACTCCAGATTCCCTTCCTCATCATGATGGGCGACGGCTGGCCGGGCACCGGATCGGGGAGGACCACCTCCGGGATGAGCTGGACCACGGGCGCGGGTCGTAGCTACAACCATCTCATGTCATCGAGCCATTTCTCGCCGGGATGGGGCTATTCTTGTCACAAGGGTACACTGTCCGATGGCGACACGGTGACGTACAGCGTCCGCCCCAACCTCGGGGGCGGCGCTCTCCCGATGCAGGCCAGCGTGAAGACATGGAAGGCCGTGTTGACGTGGGACGAAGCGGACCTCGCCAACGCCGCGGATCTCGACCTCGAGGTCTTTGACCAATGTCCTGGTCAGCCAGCGACCTACCTCGCCGGCGACAACGGCCGCGATCTCCGAGAGCGGCTGCGTCTCACCTCGGTCGCGGGGAAGTGCCTCCGCGCGCGCGTCTCTGCCTACCACATCCCGATGGTATGGATCCCGTACCTTCACATCTGGGTTCCTGGGACACGGACCTATACGATGTGTCACTACTACCAGTCCAACAACACCACGGAGCACTGACATGACCTCTTCTTGGAAGCCCCTCATCCTCACGCTCGCCATCACCGGCGCCCTCGCCGTCGCCTGCACCGACGGGGACCGCTCGCCCGGCGAGGGACAGAACAACCTCTCCGCCGCGGGACAGGCCGGCCGAGCCGGGACCGGCGGCGCCGACGCCGGAAGAGGCAGCTTCGTGACCGCCGGCGCGGGGAACGGAGGCGGCGCGGCGGGCGGTGGCGCTGGAGGCCAGAGCAACGTCACCTGCGAGGATCTGCCGTTCATGGCGTGCCACATCTCGGGCCTCAACTGCTGCTCGTTTGGCGGGGAACGGTGGGTCGTCCACGACGCGGAGCAGTGCATCCAGTCCTACACCAAGGACTATCGAGCATGTGCCAACGCGGTGGGTTCTGTAACGTGTCTCTCGCATGCGGCGGGGGCGTGCTATCGGCGCCACAATGGCGCCACGACAGAGTGGATTCAAAACACGTCGATGTTCTTCGACGGCGCGCTCGATCCATCGTGGGAGCGCGTTGGATTCGGAGCGTGCGGACCGTTTCTACATGCCGACGAAATGCCTCCCTGCGCCGCTGGGTCGGGTGACTGATCCAGGCGGTGCGGAAGCCATTGAGTCACACTTGGGTTCCTGGGACACGGACCTATACGATGTGTCACTATTACCAGTCCAACAACACCACGGAGCACTGACATGACCTCTTCTTGGAAGCCCCTCATCCTCACGCTCGCCATCGCCGTCACCGGCGCCCTCGCCGTAGCCTGCACCGACGGCGAGCGCTCGCCCGGCGAGGGGCGGAACAACCCCTCCGCCGCTGGGCAGGCCGGTCGGGCCGGGACCGGCGGGGCCGCGACCGCGGGCGCCGGAGACGGCGGGAGCGCGGGGGGCGTGGCGGGCGGGGGCGCTGGAGGCCAGAGCAACGTCGCCTGCGAGGATCTGTCGTTCATGGCGTGCCACACCTCGAGCCTCAACTGCTGCTCGTTCATCGGGCCACGGTGGGTCGTCAACGACTCGGAGCAGTGCATCCAGTCCTACACCAAGCAGTATCTAGCGTGTGCCATGTACATCGGTCCGAGCGGTGGAGCGTGTCTCCAGCAGCCACCGGAGGCGTGTTATAGGCGCCACAATGGCCCCACGACCGAGTGGATTCAAAACGCGTCCACGTTCTTCGAGGGTGTGCTCGATCCATCGTGGGAGCTCGTCGGAGTCGGAGCGTGCGGACCGTTTCTACATGCCGATGAAATGCCTCCCTGCGCCGCTGGGTCGGGTGACTGATTCAAGCGAGGCAGGATCCATTGAGCCACATTTGGGTTCCTGGGACACTGAGCTGTACGATGTGTTACGATGACCAGTCCAACAACACCACGGAGCACTGACATGACCTCTTCTTGGAAGCCCCTCATCCTCACGCTCGCCATCACCGGCGCCCTCGCCGTCGCCTGCACCGACGGGGACCGCTCGCCCGGCGAGGGACAGAACAACCTCTCCGCCGCGGGACAGGCCGGCCGAGCCGGGACCGGCGGCGCCGACGCCGGAAGAGGCAGCTTCGTGACCGCCGGCGCGGGGAACGGAGGCGGCGCGGCGGGCGGTGGCGCTGGAGGCCAGAGCAACGTCACCTGCAGGGATCTCTCGCCCGAGGCGTGCCACACCTCGGGCCTCAACTGCTGCTCGCTCCATGGCCAGATGTGGGTCGTCCACGACGCGGAGCAGTGCATCCAGTCCTACACCAAAGACTATCGAGCATGTGCCATGTACATGGGTTCTGCAATGTGTGGAGGGGAGCTCACGCCATCGTGTTTTCGTCGTAAGAATGGCGCGACGACCGAGTGGGTTCTGAATATGGACAGCTTCTACGGGGGTTCACTCGATCCCATGTGGGAGTTTGTCAACCTTGGGTCGTGCAAGGCGGCGTTGCCTCTCGACAAAATGCCGCTGTGCGCCCCCGATTCGGGGGGCTGATCCAGGCGGGGCAGGATCCATTGAGCCACACTTGGGTTCCTGGGACACAGACCTATGCGATGTGTCACTGTGACCAGTTCCACAACACCACGGAGCACTGACATGACCTCGTCTTGGAAGCCCCTCATCCTCACGCTCGCCATCACCGGCGCCCTCGTCGTCGCGTGCACCGACGACGAGCCCTCGCCTGGCGAGGGACTGAGGAACCTCGCCGCCGCGGGGCAGGCCGGCCGGGCCGGAAGCGGCGGCGCCGGGGCCGGAAGCGGCGGGGCCGACGCCGGAAGCGGCGGCGCCGAGGCCGGAAGCGGCGGCGCCGATGCCGGAAGCGGCGGGGCCGCGACGGCGGGGGCCGGAGACGGTGGGAGCGCGGGCGGCGGCAATGGGGCTGGCGACGGCGGCGCGGCGGGCGGTGGCGCTGGCGGCCAGAGCAACGTCACCTGCGAGGATCTCTCGCCCAAGGCGTGCCACACCTCGGGCCTCAACTGCTGTCAGTTCAACGGCTGGATGTGGGTCGTGAACGACGCGGAGCAGTGCGTCCTGTTCCACACCGCCGACTATCGAGCATGTGCCATGTACGCGGGTCCGAGCGCAGGAACGTGCATCATGTACAACCTTGGGGCGTGTTATCGGCGCCAGATGGGCGCCACGACCGAGTGGATCGAGAACAAGGGCATGTTCGCCAAGGGCACACTCGATCCATCGTGGGAGCTCGTCAACTATACTGAGGGGGGATGCCAGAGTTTGGTGAATCTCTGGGACATGCCCCCCTGCGCAGCCGGATCGGGTGGTTGATCCAGCCGGACCCGCCGGCGCGACGGAGCGCAGCGCGCCCAGGAGCTACGGGCGGTCGCGCCGGGCACCCAAGACTCGAGCCCTGTCCTCCCCCGGCTTGGGGGGTTCGGCTGCCACAGGGGCACGGTCGATGACAGGCGCGCGGCGAGCTTCGTCGTTGGGTCCTGCGGCTTCGGCGCCTCGCTGCCCATGCTTTCCCCACCGAGGGTCGCCCTCACCTGGGACGAAGAGGACCCGCAGAACGCCCAGGGGCTCGAGGTCTTCGACCCATATCGTGGTCCGCCAGCGTCCGATTTCGGTGACGACAACGGCCGGGATCTCCGAGAGCGACTCCGGATGACCCAGGTCGCAGGGAGGTGCCTCCGCGCGCGGGTCCGTCCGACAGGACCCACCCGTCGGCGGTCTCTCGAGGGGGGGTGCGCGCGGTCGAAAGGACGCGTCGACGTCGAGCGCCGACGCACAGGACACGCGCGGCCCGCTCATGCGGCGCCTCGTGCCGTCGGATCTCGTCTCGCTGGGTCGACGCCCCTCTCACCCCGCGGCGCCAGGGGCCACCGGCCGACGACGCAGGAGGAGCCTCAACACCGCCTCGAGCACGACCGCCCCAAGGACCACCAGCGCGGCCTCGCGCGAGACGTCGACGCGGCTCACCTGCGAGATGGAGGCTGCCTCGGCGGGCGCGTCGCGGAGCTCGCGCGGGGTCAGATCGGTCTCCCGCGCGTCGATCTCGGCGACACGCGCCTCGGCCGCGCCAGCGCCGGTGACGAGGTAGAGCCCCGCGCGCTCGGGCACCACGCCGGGCCGCCCATCGACCTCGTGGACGACGACGACGCCGTCCGGGCCCGTGACCTTCGCACCAGCGGGCACTCGCCAGGCGGTGCCGACTGGGCTCCGCTGCCCGATCTTCCGCGAGCGCGCCGCGTCGATGGTGCGCGCGAGCAGCTCGAGGAACGCCGGCCGCAGCGCGAGATCACTCTCCTCGGGGCTGCTCGGCAACGTGACCGTCGTCAGGCTCCCTGCGCCGAGCTCACGGACGAACACGAGCGGCTGCCCGTCGCTCCACGCGGCGAGCACGCGCGCGCCCGACGTGGCCCTGCCCTCGAGCACCGCGCGCCCCTTCGGCGAGAGGTCTTCGAGTCCAGCGGCGGACTCGCCGAACCAGCCCGCACGCGCGAGATCCGCGCCGCGGGGGGCGGGGCGCTGGTACCGGACCGGTCCCGAGAAGAAGGGCTCGAAGGCGGCGCCGAGGATCGCCTGCCCCGCGCGCGGCCCGAGCAACGCCACCGCGACCCCTCCGCGCTCGACGTACGTTCGCAGGGCGGCGCGCGCCTCGGGCGTCAGGCCGGGGGGATCGTCGAGCACGAGCGCGCCGTAGGACGCGAGCGACTCGGGCCCGTCGGGCACGGTCACCATCGGGCGCAAGGCCACGGTGTCGTCGAGCGCGGAGAGCGCCTCCTCGACGGCGGTGGCTCCGCCGGTGACGAGGCCCGACTGCGCGAGATCGGAGAGGACGGCGATCTCGAGCAGGCCGGACTCGACGACGACAGGCGCGCGATCGTCCTCCGCGATGGCGTCCTTGCCGGTGAGCTGAGCCGAGAGCGCTCCGTCGGCCAGATCGGCGGGCAGCGGGAGCGTGATCTCCATGTCCCGGGCGCGGCGGAGCGCGGCGCTCGCGATCACGTCGGGGCCGCGGCGGATCTCGAGGCTCCGCTGCGACGCATCGTCGTCGGCGCCGCACGAGACGTGCGCGACGATCTCGTGGCCGCGGCGGGTCGCGCGCACGATCCCGCAGTCCGGCGGCCTCGCGCGGAGCTCCGAGAGCGGCGCCGTCAAGCGGATCCCGTCTGCACCCGACGCGTCGAGCTTCGTCGCCGACGCGTCCGCGAGATCCGAGAGGAGCACGATCCGTCGGTCCGACTGCGGGAGCCCGGCCGCGACGGCGCGCGCCAGCGAGAGCGCCCCATCGAGATCGGTGCCCCGATCGGTCACCTGGACCTTCGCGACCGCGGCGAGCGCGAGGGCGCGGTCGCTCGTCCCGGCGAGCACGACGCGGGCGGGGCGCCCCGCGAGCACGATGGCCACCGAGTCACCGGCGCGAAGAGCGCCCAAGAGATCGCGCGCGGCCCCCGCGGCCCGAGCGAAGCGCGTGGTCGTCCCCTCCGTGGCTCGCATCGACATCGAGTCGTCCAGGACGACGACGAGCGCGACCGACGCGCCGTCGAGCCGACCGAGGCTGAGGCGCTGGCACGACACGAAGGGCGCGGCGCCGAGCACGGCGAGCAAGAGGACCACGAGCGCCCTCAGGCCGAGGAGGCCTCGATCTTCCATGCTCGCCCGGCGACGCGCGACGGCGGTCGCCTGGAGCACGAGCCGCGCAGGAGGAAAGGGGCGCTCTTCGACCGTCCTCTTCCGCAGCATGTGTGCGACGATGGGCAGCCCGACGAGCAGCCCGACGAGGAGCGCGAGCCCGGTCCCGACCCCCATCACTCGGCCCTCCTGCGCGCGGCGGCGCCGAGGATGGCGCGGACGACGGCGACCGGGTCGTCCGACGTCGTGGCGTCGACGAAGCGGCAAGGGGTCCCACGCTCCCACAGCTCGCGCACGCCACGGAGCCGCGCGAGGTACGCGTCACGCGCGACGTCGGCGTTGGTCTCGACGGGGGTCCTGTCGCCCTCGAGCGGCACGAGGCGCAGCGGCTCCCGAAAGGGGAACGTCGCCTCCTCCGGATCGAGCACGCGGCACACGACGAGCGTGCGGCGCCCGAGCGCCAAGGCCGCGAGCCGCCGCGCCGCCTCGTCCGGAAGATCCACGAGATCGGAGAAGAACACGATCACCGAGCCACGCCGCGCAGACCGGAGGGCGCGCGCGACCACCTGGTCGACGGGCGCGAGGTCATCGTGGAGATCCCCGCCGGCGCGCGCGCGCTCGAGGACGAAGAGCGCGCGCTCGACGCTCTCGCCTCCGAGGCGCGGGCGGAGCCCCGAGGCGCCCACGCCCCCGAGGAACTCGACGCCCACCGGATCGCCCGAGCGCTCGGCGACGCGCAGGAGGCCGCCCGCGAGCATCGCCGCGTACGCGAGCTTCGAGGCGGCGCCGTCCTTCCCGCAGAACCCCATGGAAGCGGACGCGTCGACGAGCAAGAGGAGCGCGCGCTCGGTGTCGGTCTCGAGCTCTCGCACGAAGGGTCGATCGTGCCGAGCGGTCGCGCGACGATCGAGCAGCCGCAGATCGTCCCCGACGACGTACGCGCGGTTGCCGGCGAATTCGACCCCCGAGCCCCTCTTCGTGCTCGCGTGCGACCCCGCGAGCACCCCCTCCGCCACCGCCCGCGCGCGGAGGCGCAGGCTCTGGAGCCGAGACCAGTCGATCATCGAACCGAGCCCCGCCCACGAGGGCGGAGGCTCACTGGGCGCAGTTCTCGAAGGCGATCGCGCCGGCTGTCACCGAGCACGCGCCGCTGTTGTCGTTGGCGTCCAGGCGCTCGCAGGTGATGGACGCGGCGATGCGCCCACCCGCGACCTGGCGCCATGGCGCGTCCGCGGCGGGCGCCGCGGTGACGAAGCACTTGTGCGTGTCGTTCGTGTAGTATGGGATCGAGTCGATCGTGAAGCTCGAAGGCGCGGTCGCCGTCCCATCGGCGCCGAGCGTGCCGGAGCCGGAGAGCTGCACCGAGCGGTTGGCGGCGCTGTCGCGGCCGTCGATCCGGAAGTCGAAGACAAAGCCGCCGCCCGCGGGCTTCACGGTGCACTGGACGATCACGCCCGCGCCGTTCTCGAGGGTCCCCGCCGAGCCCGCCGTCGGATCGCCGAGCTTCCACGTCCCGGCGAACTGACACATCTTGGTCGTCCCGTCGGACTCCTTGAAGGAGCCTCCCGTCGTGAAGCGCGCCGCGCCGCGCGGCACGGGCGTCTCCGGCTCGCTGTCGCAGCCGAGGACGGCCGAGCCGAGCGAAGTGACCGCGAAGAGGACCGAGGCGAGGCGCAAGACGTTCATGCTGGCCTGGAGCTTAGTACAAGCGTCGGCGGCGTGGGAGCGGAAGCGTGCGCGCGGCTCCTCCGCGCCTACGCACCGACGAGGCGCGCCGACGCGCTCCGCCCGAGAGCACCGCCCCTACCCGCTCCGACCCGCAGGGCGCCTGCGCACCGACGAGGCGCGCCGACGCGCTCCGCCCGAGAGCACCGCCCCTACCCGCTCCGACCCGCAGGGCGCCTGCGCACCGACGAGGCGCGCGCACGCCTTCGCTCCCTCCGCCGCCGCGGGGCTGGGCGATCCCGGGGCTCCCCCTCCCCATCCCCGCGACGACGGACCCGGCCGCGCCGCCCCCTCGCGACCTCCCCGGCCTCGACGCGCGCGCGCGTGAGCTCGCGGGCCGGATCAACGCCTACCGCGCGAGCCGCGGCCTCCCACCGTCTCCCTGTCCCGCTCGCTCGCGATCGTCGCCGCGACCCGCGTACGCGACCAGGAGACCCACCACCCCGACCAGGGAGCCTGCAACCAGCACAGCTGGACGCCCACCACCCGCTGGACCGGCTGCTGTGACACCCCCGATCACGCGCAGGCCGCGTGCATGTGGCGCAAGCCCAGGGAGCTCGTCGGCTTCGACTCCGTCGGCTACGAGATCTCGGCCAAGACCACGGGAGAGGTGACCCCTGCGGACGCGCTCGCGGCGTGGCAAGGCAGCCCCCCACACCACGCGGTCGTCCTCAGCCAGGGTGAGTGGGCCGCGAAGCCCTGGCGCGCGCTCGTCGCCGCCTGCGGATCGACCTACGCCGTCGCCTGGTTCGGCCATGACGCAGACCCATCGGGCCGCGGCTCATCTCGCGTCCGCCAGCGTGTGCGTCAAGAACCGCACGAGGAGCCGCCGCTCCTCCTCCGTCAGCTCGAGCGGGACGACGTCGGGGTCCTGGTTGTCCACCACGATCCCGAGCCCTTTGCCGCCGCCGCGATCGTAGAAGGACACCACCTCCGCCAGGGTGTCGTACGAGCCGTTGTGGAAGTATGGGCCCGTCCGCGCCGCGTCGCGCACCGTGGGCGTCTTGAAGGCGTGGAGATCGGCGGCGAGCTTCGTCACGGCGCCGCGCCCGGGGTCCGGATCGAGCGTACGCCCATCCTTCGTCTTCGGGACGCCGAGGACCCCATAGATCGGGAGCTGGAAGAGCGGCGCGCGGGAGCCGCCGAAGGTCGGTGGGACGTGGCAGCGCGCGCACCTCGCCTTGCCCGTGAAGAGATCGAAGCCCCGATGATCGTCATCTCCGAGCGCGCCGTCGTCGCCTCGCGCGTACCGATCGATGGGCGAGGAGCCGGGACCCAGCGACTCGACATACGCCCCGAGCGCGCGCCCCACGGACGCCTCGGTGAGCGGCAGCCCCACCTCGTCGAACGCCGCGCGATAGCCGGCATCACCCCCCAGAATCGCCTCGGTCGCCTCGGCCGTGATGCCCATCTCGGCCTTCGTGTGGAGGACCGCAATGGCCTGCGCGTCGGGGACCACGAGGCGACCGTCCCAGCGCTGCACCGCCGCCGCGTAGGCGTAAAGGACGGTCGGGGTGTTCCGCGCGATCGTGGCCTTGGGATCGATCGACGGTGGCACACGGAGCCCGTCTCCGAAGGCCATCGCCTCGAGGTGGCACCCGGCGCAGGCGCGCTGCTCACCCTTCGAGAACCGCTTGTCCTCGAAGAGGCGCCTCCCCAGCCGGACGAGCGCGGGGGCGTCCTTCGGGTGCGGGGGCAGATCGAGGGCCGAGACGCGCGTCGCACCCTCCACCGAGTGGATCCCCCGCGGCACGAAGCCCTTCGCGTGCAACATGCCCGCGACGGCCTCCGCGACGTCCCCGGTCCTGCGCACGAGCGCCGCACGGCGGGGCACGTCAGAGAGCCTCTTCGCGCCCGACAGGGCGGCGTCGATGGGGCGGAGGGCGGCCTCGACCGCGCGCGCGTCTCCGAGCGCACGGGCGCCCTCGCGCACGGCGCGGAGCGTGCCGCGCGCGTCCGCCAGCGCGGCCTCGTGGGAGCGCGGCGTCGACAGAGAGGCCTCGGCGAGCACGAGCCCGAGCTCGAACGCCGCACGCTGAACAGCCTCGCCCGCGCGCTCGTCGGTCATCCTGGCTGCGTCGAGCTCCACCCCCGCCAGGACGAGGGCCTTCCTCACCTGCGAGAGCGCCTCCTTCGCGCCCTCGCAGTCGCCCTGGCCCAGGGCGAGATCGAGATCGGCGAGCGCGCCGGCGCCCTCACCGATGGGGCGCTCGGGGCCCGTCAAGACCTCCGCGCTCGCCGACGCCCACGGTCGGAGGAGCTGCGCGAGCGTCGCCGTGTGCTCGCGGAGCCCGAGGTACGCAGGCGTCTCCGAGCACGTCCCCTCGAGCGCCAGGGCGTCCTTCTGTGCGCGGGCAGCGGCTCCCTTCGCGACGGCGACGACGCCAGGCAAGGTCGCCGGAGGGCTCGCCACCCGTGCGGGAGACGAGGAGGAGCGCGCAGAGGGGCCCCGCGACGACCGCCCCTTGCAGCCGAAGAGCGCCGCGCCGACCGCGAGCGCCGCGGCTACTTGCAGAGCTCTTTGCACTTCTCGATCTTCGCCGGATCGACGGTCGGGATGGGGACCGAGGGCGGCGTCTTCGACGGCGGGTTCTCGAAATCGAACATGTCGAACGGCGCGGCCGCGTTCGCGTCGCGATTGGACAGCGCGGGCAGCGTGAACTTCGCCGACACGAAGCGGACGATGGATGTGTGATCGTACACCGTGTGCGACACGAACCCCTTCTTCGCGAAGGGGGACACGATGGCGAAGGGGACGCGAATGCCGAGCTGATCGAAGGGCACCTGCGGATCGGCCTTGGGATCGGACCGGTCGTCGGGGGGACAGGCCTTCGGGGGGACGACGTGGTCGTAGAACCCGCCGTGCTCGTCGTAGGTGATGAACATCGCGGATTTGCCCCATTGGGGGCTCTTCGTGAGCGCGTCGGCGACCTTCCCCATCCAGTTCTGCCCGACCTCCATGATGGCCGGAGGGTGCTCGTCCGACTGCTGGAAGCCCTCCTGACCGATGCCCGGATCGACGAAGGCGACCTGGGGCAAGGTCCCCGCGGCCGCGTCCGCGTAGTAGTCGTCGATGGAGAAGACATGCTCCTTGTACTTGAGGTAGGTGTCGAGGAAGATCGCGATGCCCGGCGTCGTCGTGCGGTACACCTTCCACGTGACGCCCCGGGTCTCCAGGTGGTCCCAGAGCGTCGCCGGGACATCCGAGGGGAAGACATTGGTCGTGCGCCCAAAGGACGAGGCCGCGTAGAGGTACATGCGGTTCGGCCAGGTGGGGCCGAGGAGGCTGCAGTGATAGTGATCCGCGATCGCGAAGTTCTTCGCGAAGAAGTACATGAGGGGGACGTCCTCCTCCTCGTAGTAGGACATCGCGCGGTCGCCCTTCAGCCCAGTCTTCGGACCGCACGCCACCTTCTCGCCGTCGCCCTCGTTGGTGACGACGAAGCCGTCCATCTTCCCAGCGTTGGCCTGCTTGTGCACGGCGGACCATCCGTGGGCTGGATCGGCGATGCAGTAGGTCGTGTCGCGGAAGATCTTGACAGGGGTGCCCGTCGGATCCGGGTTGGAGAAGTCGTCGGGGGCGACCTCGGCGTCGATCCCCTTCTCCTTCGCCTTCTGGAAGTAGTGATCGAAGGAGCGGTTCTCCATCATGACGATGAGGATGTTCTCGATGGGGATGTCCTTTCCCATCGGGTGGCTGGCCCCGAGCGTCTCCTTGGGGAGCGAGCCCGCCTTGTAGGTGCACGCGGCGCGCTGGGTCGCCGCGTCCGCGTCGCTCGGCGCGGTCACGTCGCGGTCCCACTCGGGGGGGACGGTCGAGCCCCCCGCCGCCCCCGCCTCGCCGCCGGCTCCGGCGCCGCCCGTCGCGCCCGGGGTGGCGCCCGGAGACGACTCGGACGACGAGCAGGCCGCGACGAGCGCCGCCACGGGGAGGATGCCGAGAGCGAGGACGAGCCGCAGCGAGCGAGGCTTCACAGCCCCATCGTCCCGTACCTTCCGCCCAGGCGCAAGACACATTCGCTCGCCACCGGCCGCGGCCGCGTGGTGTACTGCGCCGTCCGATGCTCCATCCCGGAGAGATCGTCGCCGGCAAGTACCGGATCGAGAGGCTGCTCGCGCAGGGCGGGATGGGGGCCGTGTTCGTCGCCGAGCACCTCGACACCGAGCGGCACGTCGCGCTGAAGGTGCTCCACCCGAAGATCCTCACGTCCGCAGAGGCCGTCCGTCGGTTCCAGGTCGAAGCGAAGCTCGCCGCGCGGATCGGGAGCACACACATCGTCGACGTGGTCGACTCGGGCATCGACGAGGCGCGACGCGCGCCGTTCCTCGTGATGGAGCTGCTTCGAGGGGAGACGGTCGAGGTCCTGGTGAGCCGCGCGGGGCCGCTCCCGCACGAGGTCGCCATCTTGCTCCTGCGCCAGGCGGCGTCGGCGCTCGACAAGGCGCACGCCTACATCGACAAGGCGGGGGTGATGCAGCCCATCGTGCACCGAGATCTCAAGCCCGAGAACCTCTTCGTCACGCGGCGCGAGTCCGGTGAATACTGGCTGAAGATCCTGGATTTCGGGCTTGCGAAGGTCCTCTCCGACGGGACGGCCGTCACGACGGACGTGCGCGGGACGCCGCTCTACATGGCGTACGAGCAGGCGGCGGGTGCGCCGATCACCCCGCGCACGGACATCTGGGCGCTCGGGCTCATCGCGTTCTTCATGCTCGCCGGGCGCCCTTACTGGCGCGCGGCCGCCGACGAGGACGCGACGACCCAGTCGCTCTTCGGGGAGATCCTCGCGCTGCCGATCGATCCTCCGACGGCACGCCTCGCCGAGGCCGGGCTCCGGGCGCCCTGGCCGCACGCGTTCGACGCGTGGTTCGCCCGGTGCGTGGCGCGAGATCCGCGCGAGCGCTTCACGCGCGCCGGAGAGGCCGTCGAGGGCCTCGCGGCCGTCCTTGGGTGCGCGCCATCGCGAGGCAGCTCGGAGCCGGGGGCCTCCGCGGCAGAGGCTCGGACCGCCGTCGCGACAGAGGCCCGGACCGCCATCGCGGCAGAGCCGCTCCCCGCGACGAGCTGCGATCCGTCCCTCCCCGCGACGAGCCGCGATCCGTCGCTCCTCGGCGCGAGGTCGAGGTCGCTGCGCCCCGACGGCGGGGCGCTGTCCACCGGGGGGCGCCAGTCACTCGGGGACAGCGCACCCTATCGGGTCAAGACCGAGGTGCCGTGGGGCGCGCTCGGGATCCTCGGCGCCGGCGCCGTGGGCGTGCTCGCCGTCGCGGTGTACGTCGCGCTCGGACGAGGCGGCGCCGCCTCTCGACAGAGCGCCGCCGCCGCCTCGGATCGCGGTCCCTCGCCAGCCTCTTCCCGGGGGAACCGAGCGTCGCCGCCACCGCCATCTTCGATCGACCCGATGGTGACGCCAGCCTCGGGTGCCCCGAGCGCGCCTCCGCCCCCGGCGACCACCTCACCAAGGCCTCGCCCGACGACACCACGCGCCACGACGCCGCCTCCCACCGCCGAGCCCACGACGCCGGACGACAGCTTCGACCGTCCACGCTGACGGCCCTCGGCGCGAAGGAGAGGAGGACGGGCCCCAAGGGGCCAACCGCGCGTCCACGCGTGACATCAGGCGCTCGATCGTTCCGCAGTCGCCGCCGATCTGCGCGGCAACGGCCTTGCTGAGCATGCCGGGTGACGTCAGGCGCTCGATCGATCCGCGGTCGCCGCCCATCCGCCCACCCTTCCACCCCATCCGCCCACACAAGTGACGTCAGGCGCTCGATCGCTCCGCGGTCGCCGCGGCCGAAGCCGCCCGATCCCACCCCGCGCCTCGATGCACGGCGCCGCGCGCACGCTCGCGACGGAGGCCGCGGCGGAGCGCCCGATGGCGCGCTCGAGCGCGCCGCCTGGGCTCTCTCGCTAGCCGAGCTCGGCCTTCATCTGATCGCGCAGCCCCGCGAGCGCCTCCTTCGCGGCAGCGGCGTCCTCATCGAGCTTGGCGATGGCCCCGTCGAGCAGCGCGATCTCGTCTTCCTGTCGCGCGCGGAGGCTCGCCACCATGTTGGAGAACGCCTCGAAGAAGTCGACGAGCTCGTCCCCCTTGCGCAGCTTCGACGGCATCCGCAGCTTGCCTTCACCGAGCGCCTCGAGCTGCCGCTTCATCTTGAAGATCGGACCGGCCACCCGGTGCGTGATGACGATGCCCGCGAGCGCGATGAAGACGACGAGCGTCGAGAGCCCGACGAGGAGCGTCAGCCGGATGCTCGCCTCGCGGGTCTGGATGTCCGCCGCGCGCCGCGTGAGCGCCTGCGTCTCCGCCTCGAGCCGCTTCTGCTCGGCCTCGAGCCGCTTCTGCTCGACCTCGAGCTCCTTCTGGCGCTTGTCCGACTCCTCGTCGTAGACCTTCTTGAGATCGGGCTCGTCGCCGTAGCTCTTCTCGATCTGCATGCGGACGACCGCCGAGAGCTTCTGGCTCTCCTTCACGAGCGCCGTCCCTTGCTTCACGGTCTCGGTGCCCTGCTTCACCGTCTCGTGTCCCTGCGCGACCGAGTCGCGCGACAGGGCGATGACCGCGCCGCTCGTCTGCCAGAGCAGACCCCCGAGCGCCGCGGAGAGCGCGAGCGCGATCCCGACGAGGTACGCCGTGTACTTCAGCTGAAACGCCGGATCGATGAGGTAGTTCTTGAAGCTGCGCTGGTGCTTGCCGGAGGCCGCGGGCGGTGGGTTCATGGGCTCCAGCGGCGATCGTACGGGCCCGAGTGGCGAGGCCGCAAGTTCCCTACACCTCGGCCGCGTCTTCCCCGACGGTTCTGCGGTTCCGCGCGGGCGTCGCGGCGTGGCGCGAGCTCCGTGCACCTCGTCGGGGCCCGTGAGGCGGCGCGGCGCGTCGTGTCGCGAGCTCCTCTACTTCTTCTCAGCCTTCCCGACTTCGTCGGTCTTCTCGGCGTCGCGGCGCTTCCCCAGGTTGTCGAGCAGCGTCCGCAGGTCTGCCTCCGAGACGGGGAGCTTCGCGAGGAAGGCGTTCTGTTCGGCGATGGCCTTCTCGAGGTCTGCCTTCGCGGCGCGCGCCTTCGCGGTCCAGGCGGACTCCTCGCCGAGCCGTTCGTTCATCCGGAGGGTCGCGTCCATCATCTTGAGCCCCTTCTCGAGGAGCACGCGGTACCGTAGCCGGACCGCTCCCTCGAAGAGCGCCCTGTCCTTCGCGGTCTTGGCGCCGACGAGGGGCGCCTTCATCACCATCACGTCCGCGTGGAGCGTCTTGTACATCTCGCCGACGCGGTAGCCCGCCATCGTCGCCCAGATGGGCTCGGTCGTGCGCATCGCGTCGGTGTACGCCGCCTGCGCGTCGAGGAGCCCTTGCGCGCGCTCCTCGAACACCTCACCGAACCGAGGCGGCGGCGGATCGAACTTGATCGTCTCGCTGCGGAGTCGGCGCGCCTCGCCGAGAGCGTAGAACACCTGCGCGACCTCCTGGGGCACGCGACCCGCCTCGCCGATGTGGTGGCGCTCCATCAGATCGCGAGCCCTCTCGATCGCGCGGAGCCCCTTGTCGGGGCTGCCCGCCTCGGTCAGCCCGAGCCCCTTGGCGCCCTCGGCCTCGATGGCCTCGGCGACGGTGAGATCGGCGCGACCGAGCATCGCCTCGGCGTTCGACACGACCTCGGGCCACCTCTCGAGCCCGACGAGCACGCGGCTCTTGCGCACGAGCGCGACCTTCACGAGCTCGTCCCGCGGGAACCTCGCGCGGAGCGCGTCGTAGCGGGCGAGGGCCTTCGCCTTGTCGCCGAGCCCCTCGTACGCGAGCCCCGCGTGGACGAGCGCGAGCGGCGCCAGCTTGCCCTCGGGCTCGCCGCGCTCCACGGTATCGAAGAGCCCCGCGGCCTCGGCGTACTTCTCCTGGAGCAGCAGGGCCTTGCCCTTGTCGAACAGCTCGCTCGACGTCCCAGCCTCGGTGGGAGAGATGATCGTCCCCGGCGTCGTCGTGACGGGCGGCGGAGCGCTCTTCGAGGCTGGATCGGCTGGAGATCTCGGCTCCTGCCGGGCGCTCGAGCACGCGGCGGTGAGGGACGCAACCAAGGCAACCAGGAGCACCGAGCCGAGCCTCGTCGACGGGGCACCTCCGCTCATCGTCCACGGCGTGAGCTGTGCGCGGCGCCCTGGGATGAGCATCGACGGATGAGACAATCCATCCCCGTCGGAAGTTCCCGCTGGGGCCGGAGCTCCAGCGCGCGACGGCCCGGGGGGCGTGTCCAGCAATGTCAGTCGGAGCCCTTCTTCGGCTTCTTCGGCGCGTCGCCCTCGTCGTCGACCACCTTCTTCTTCTTCTTGGCGCCGTCGTCGGACTTCTTCTTGTCCTTCTTGGAGTCGACCTCGTCGTCGGCCGAGTCGGCGCCGCCGTAGACGTCCTTGCCGAGATCGTCGAGCGCGTCCTTCAGGCGGCCCTTCTGCTCCTCGGTGAGCGAGTTGGGCGTCTCCTTCTCTCCCGCCTGGGCGAGGCCGAGCCAGTAGCGGGCGTCGGGCCTGACCTTGTACGTGTCGCTCGCGAGCCGGTAGTCCGTCATCCCGCGGAAGTAGAAGTAGCGGATGCGCTCGTCCGGGCTCAGCGAGTCGATGTCGTCCTCGAGCGACCGGAAGACCGCGAGCGCGCGCTCGTGCTCGTTGCCGTCGTAGTACTTGGCGCCACGTTGGAGATCGTCCTGGTACGTGGCACACGCAGCGAGGGGCGCGAGGAGGACCAGCAGCGAGAGCTTCTGCGCGAGCTTCATGGAGGCTCCTCGTAGGCTACCAGAGCGGAGGGCCCGCAGGGAAGGGACCCGTAGCGTCAGCCGAGCTCGACGCGCCTGCAGTACGAGACCGCGCTCGCAGCGGGCCGCAGGGAAGGGACCCGTAGCGTCAGCCGAGCTCGACCCGGCCGAAGAGATCGATGCGCATCTTCCTGCGGTTGGGATCGGCCTTGGTGATGAGGGAGGCGGCGCTCTCGGCGGCGAGCAGCTCCCCTTCGAGCCCGAGCGTGGGCAACACCGAGGGGCCGATGAGGAAGGTGCGCTCGATGGGGCCGCGCACCGGCTCCACCGCGAGTCCATCGAACGAGGAGGCGTCGCTCGCGACGAGGGTCTCCATCGGCTCGGCGTGGACCGTGCCACCCTTCAGGCGCAGCCGGTCGACGAGCCGACGCTGACCGCCCTCGTAGACCCACGCAGGCCGGCCGTCGTGCGGGCTGTCGACGACGCGGAGACGTCGCTCGAGGAAGGGGAGCTGCCCGACGAGGCCGCTCAGCGTGAGCGCGCGGGCGTCCTCCACGCGCACCTCGGCGGGGAGGAGCATCTCCACGATCAGGAGGGCCTCGCCCGGCGGGGCGTCGTCCGAGCGCTGGACGAGCAGTGGCGGCCGAAACGGATCGGTCCGCGCCGGATCCGTCGCGAAGAACAGCGACTCCCTCGGCAGGAGCTCGGGCAAGGCGACGCGCTCCACCACCACCGACGTGACGAAGCGAGGCGTCCCCCTCGTCACCTCGGGCCACGAGCGCCGCGCCGCCGCGAGCACGCCCTCACCGCCCGAGGCGCGCGCGAGCGACTCTCCCGTGCCCCGGTGGACGAGGAAGCGCGCGCCGACCTCGCGGACCTCACCTCGCAGCGCCGCCCCTCGCACCCCGCGCGCGTCCGCGAGGACGGAGGCGACCTCCTCGTCCGGGAGGACCACGCCCCCGTACGCGAGCAACCTGTCCACGAAGAACTGCCGAGCGTCGTCCTCCGAGCCCACGAACTCGATCGGGCGCAGCAGGATCGAGCCGAGCAGCCGCGCGACCGCGAGCCCTGGGAGCTTCCCCTCCGCGTGCGCGGCGAAGCGCGCGGCGTCGCGGAGCGCGCCGCGGAGCGGGTGGTAGGGCGGGAGCTCGTCCAGCGGGTCCGAGGTCCGCGCAGGGAGCGTGGCGAGCGCGAGATCGACACGGCGCCGCTCGAAGAAGGTGCCTGGCGGGATGGTGACGTCACCCGAGAGCCGCTCGTCGAGCGCGGCGTCGAGCTCCGCCAGGCGCTCCGCGAGGTCCTCCACCACGCGGGCGAGCTCGGGGGCCTCCCGCGCGAGCTCGGGCGCGCGCTCACGCTCGGTCGCCCCGAGCTCCAGCCGCTGCCCCGGCAGCAAGAGCCCGAGGGGCTCGCGCGGGCGGATCTTGCGCCCGAACGCCTGGCTCTGCGAGAGCTCCGCGAGCGCGCGACGGAGCGCCGGACAGCGGCCCCCCGCCGCGAGCGAGAAGGACCGTCGCCGGAGCGTCCAGTCATCCAGGTAGTACGAGCTGGGCCGCGCGCCGTCGCCGAGGAGCAGCACCGAGAAATCCCGTCGCGCCAGGACGCTCGCGGCGACGAGGCTCGGGAGCCCGAGGCCCGTCACGATGACGTCGAAGTGGCGGCCGCGCACGGCTCACCCCTCGGCGGCGAGGAACGAGCGCCGCTCGCCGGGCACGCGGACGATCGGTCGCGCTCCCGCTCTCCGCTCGATCGCCACCTTCCCCGCGGCGAACCACGAGAGCACCCGCACGAGCAGGGCGTGCTCCTCGGCATGGACCCGCGCGGCGAGGCTCTCGTGGGTCTCGTCCTCGCGGATCGCGACGGCCGTCTGCGCGAGGATGGGTCCGGTGTCGACGCCCGCGTCGACGAGGTGCACCGTGCAGCCCGTGATGGTCGCGCCGTAGCAGAGCGCCTGCCCGAGCCCGTCCGTGCCCGGGAACGACGGCAGGAGGGCGGGGTGGAGGTTCACCACCCGGTCGGGGAAGGCCGAGAGGAGCACGTCCGTCACGATGCGCATGAAGCCCGCGAGGACGACGAGATCCACCCGCGCCTCGCGGAGCGCGCCGACGAGCGCGCGATCGTAGTCCTCCCGCGTCGCGTAGGCGCCGTGACGGAGGAGCTTCGTCGCGACACCGCGGGCGTCGGCTCGTGCGAGCGCATACGCGTCCTTGTTGGCGAGGACCAGGGCGACCTCCGCGTCGAGCCGTCGGTCGGCGATCGCGTCCAGGATGGCCTGGAGGTTCGAGCCATGGCCCGAGCAGAGGACGCCGAGGCGGATCATCCGCCGACGAACCTCACGCGCGCCTCGAAGTCGGTCGCCACGGGCACCTCTTCGACGACGCCGACCTCGAAGGCCTCCTCGCCCGCGCCGCGGAGCCGCGCGAGGGACTCGTCCGCGAAGGCACGGTCGACGATCACGACGAGCCCGAGGCCCAGGTTGAAGGTGCGGACGAGCTCCGCCTCGTCGACGGGCCCGAGCGTCTTCACGAGCTCGAAGATCGCCGGACGCGGGAAGGAACCCTCGCGGAGCGCGACGCCCGCCCCGTCGGGGAGCACCCTCGGGAGGTTGCCCGGGAGGCCCCCGCCCGTGATGTGCGAGAGCGCGTGGACGCGGCCGTCGTGACCGTCGAGGAGCGCGCGGACCGCGCGCGCGTAGATCCGCGTCGGCGTGAGCAGCGCCTCGCCGAGCGTCGTCCCGAGCTCGGGGACGACGGCGTCGAGCGAGAGCCCCGCGCGATCGAGGAGCACCTTGCGGAGGAGCGAGTAGCCGTTCGAGTGTGGGCCGCTCGAGGCGACGCCGAGCACGCGATCGCCCGGCCGGACGCTCTTGCCGTCGAGGATGCGCTTGCGATCGACGACCCCGACGGCGAACCCGGCGAGATCGTACTCCCCATCGGCGTACATCCCGGGCAGCTCGGCCGTCTCGCCGCCCAGCAGGGCGCAGCCCGCGAGCTTGCACCCGTCGGCGATGCCGCGCACGACGGCCTCGGCCGTGCCCAGCTCGAGCCGCCCCGTCGCGAAGTAGTCGAGGAAGAAGAGCGGCTCGGCCCCCGAGGTCACGATGTCGTTGACGCACATCGCCACGAGATCCTGCCCGATGGTGTCGTGCTTGCCGGTCGCGAACGCGATCTTGAGCTTGGTCCCGACGCCGTCGGTGCCGCTCACGAGGACGGGCTCCTCGAGCCCCTTCGGGAGCCCGCAGAGCCCCGCGAAGCCGCCCACGTCCGCGAGCACGAGGGGGGTCCGCGTCGCGCGGGCGAGCGGCTTGATGCGCTCGACGAGATCGTCGCCCCGATCGATGTCGACTCCGGCGTCTCGGTAGGTGATGGCCATCGCGAGAGCGCCTACCCCGCGCGCCCTGGAGGGGGAAGGCGCTTCATGGGGCGTCGCAGGTAACCATCGCGACGCCACGCTCGTCCTTGCAGGCACAGCCAGCGGGCTTCACGCAGGCGCAGGTCGGCGAGGACACGCACTCGGGGCGCCAGGCGCAGCCGGGCGTCGCTGCGCCCTTGCCCTTCAGGCAGTAGAAGCCGTCGGGGCAGAGGCCATCGCCGCACGGCGTGCAGGACCCGTCCTCGCACGCCCGCCTCGGCGGCGTCGGCGCGTCCGTCGTCGGCGAGGTGGTCCCCGACTCGACGGTCGACGACGCGCCCTTCGCGACGGCAGGGCCGCCCGCCGCCGGAGGACCTCCGCAGGCCGAGAGAGACGCGAGGAGGAGCGCGAGCGACGCCGTGGTGCGCATGACGAGCGCCACGTCTACCACGCGCGGACCCCCGTCAGGCGTCGAAGCCGCCTTGCCTGCCACGCACGCCCAGGAACGTCTGCCACGCGCCGACCCCCGTCAGGCGTCGAAGCCG
>CAYNEK010000060.1:0-20100 GCA_964396175.1 uncultured Polyangiaceae bacterium
AGATTCTATCCAATCTTCGTCGAAGCTGTGTCACGCAACTGCTAACAGTCATGCCGCCCCTGCCTCCCCGATCCCCGATGGACTCCGCGCGGCTCCGCGACCCCGCGTGTCGAGCCAGGCGATGGGCTCTCCGCCCCTGCCTCCCCGATCCCCGATGGACTCCGCGCGGCTCCGCGACCCCGCGTGTCGAGCCCCGTGATGGGCTCTCCGCGATTGCCTCCCCGATCCCCGATGGACTCCGGGCGGCTCCACGACCCCGCGTGTCGAGCCCCGTGATGGGCTCTCCGCGATTGCCTCCCCGATCCCCGATGGACTCCGGGCGGCTCCACGACCCCGCGTGTCGAGCCAGGCGATGGGCTCACCGCGATTGCCTCCCCGATCCCCGATGGACTCCGGACGGCTCCACGACCCCGCGTGTCGAGCGGTGCTACTGGCTCTTCGCTGGGGCGGGCGCGGAGGGCTCCTCGGGCTCTCCGATGGATGTCCGCGCCGGGAGCTCGAGCGTCTTCGCGGGGCCGACCGAGTCGCCGAGGAAGGAGCGCCACTGCACCCCATACTTCCCCCGCTGCAGACCGACGAGGTGCAGCTCGACCCCGGGGAGCACGTAGGCCATCGGGATCCCATCGATCAGCAGATACTGGAGCGACGTCGAGGCGTTCTTCGCGACGAGCCCCTCGGGGGGTGCGCTCTTCTGTGGGGCACCGCCGTCGGTTGCCCGCGTGCGGAGCAGCCCGAGCTCCTCCTTCGTGAGGAAGGGACCGGCGGGCTCGGGGAGCGCCCAGATCGTGAACCTCGCCGAGGGCGGCGGCACGAGCACATCGCCCAGAGGGAGCTCGGCGCGCTTTGGGATCTCGGAGAGCTCGAAGACCGTGCCTCCACCCTGCGGCCAAACATAGTGGGCACGCACGGGCAGCTCCTCCGGCGCACAGAGCGGTGCAGGCCCCTCTCCCCCGACCAGCTCGACCAGCGCTCGGCAGAGCAGCGCCCCGCCCTGCCCCACCTCGGGCGCCCGCGCGAAGTCGATCGAGACCACCCCGAGCTTCGTCGCGATCTCGATCCGACGCGTCGGGCGGCCGCTCTTCGTGATCCCGGCACCCTTGGGCGTCACCTTCGGGAGGACCATCGGCAGGACGTCGAGACGCCTGTCCCCGAAGAGCGCGCGGAGCGCCCCTGGAGGGACGACGCGGTACTCTGTACCCTTGGGGTAGACGAGCAGATGACCCAGCCTGTCGACCCGCGCGCGCAGCTCCGTCCCGAGGGGCACCGGGAAGCTCCGCGAGTCGAACACGACGCGCATCCGGCCGATCTCGCCGAGCTCGATGGTCCACCGGAACGCCGTCAGTCGACGCGCGGTCGAGAGGCCCTCGCCGTGCAATTCGGGGACCTTCGGGGGCGCGGGGGTGTCGAGCCAGCGCCACTCGCCGGTGAGCGAGAGGCCATTGGCCTCCTTCTGGGTCACGAAGTCGGCGGAGAACGGCTGATCGGCGCGCGGCGCCTCGGGCGGCGGCAGGGGCGCCGACGCGCTCGCCCCGGGCTTCGTCTTGTCGTCGAAGGGCCTGCCCACGGGGTCGTCGGTCGACGGCTGCGATCCGAGGGGCGCAGGCAAGATGGACGCGTTGGGGCTCGGGGGCGCGGCGTCGGGCGGTGACGACGGCTGGGGCGCCCTCTCGCTGCACGCCGCGAGACAGACGAGGAGCCCTCGGCCGAGCCCGCGGATCACCCGACGCTCGTCACGAAGTCCGCGATGGTGTGGACGCCCGGGAGCAGCGGGGGCGCGGCAGGCGCGCGCTGTGTGTCGAGCAGGACGCTCGCCATCCGTGGGAAGGCCTCGAGGAAGGCGTTGCAGTTGCCCGGCTCGTTGTCGAACGAGGCGATGACGTCGCCCAGCTCGGCGAGGGAGGGCGCGATCTCGCGCTTGTAGGCCTCGTCCGGGATATCGAAGTGCGGCTTGCAGACGAGCGAGGTGCGGACGAGCCCGATCGGGAACCCGAGCGCGCGGAGGCTCTGCCACGTCCCGACGCTCATGTTCGGCAGATCCCGGCCCGTCAGGTAGACGACGTGACAGCCCGCGGCGTGAAGCTCCCGTACGAATTCGGGGGCGCCGGGGACCGGGACGTCGTGCACCATCCATGGATCCTGGAAGAACCTCGCCTTCCACCCCTCGGTCGCCTCCGCGACGAGCTCGGCGTCGGTGACCCCGACGGAGCGGAGCGTGTCGACGAGCAGGTACTCGAGCCGATCGGCCGACACGCGGTCCGCGGCGACGCGGAGCTCCGGGATCGGCCCGTCCGCGAGCGCGCGCAGGATGGCGACGGTGCGGGGTCGGTTGTCGATGAGCGTCCCGTCCAGATCGAAGACGGCGACCGGCAGCGCGGACGTCGAGGCGCGCTGGCGAGCGGTCACGACCACGTCGGCGAGGAGGCGGCGGTGCGCGTCGGGCTCGAGGCGACTGTACGTGCGCAAGAGATCCGCGCGGCTACCATCGCGCGCGCAGCCGCGCAACCGACGCGACGCGACAGCGGGGCGCTCAGCGGGGCTTCGCGATGCCGTACTCGTGGAGGCGGTACTGGATGGTGCGGACGCTGATGTCGAGCATCTTCGCGGCCTTCGCGGTGCTCCCGCCCACGGCGTCGAGCGTCGTCAGGATCGCGTGCCGCTCGATCTCGGCGAAGGTTGAGCCCGGGACCCGCACGGCGTCGACGAGCGGACGCCCGAGGCGATCGGGCAGATCCGCGACGCCGATGCGATCGCCGCTGCAGAGGACCGCCGCGCGCTCGACCACGTTCTCGAACTCGCGGACGTTGCCGGGCCACGGGTACTCGTGGAGGCGCTCGAGAGCCTCGGGCTCGAAGCCGCGGAGGTCCTTGTCGTTCTCTCGCGCGTACTTGCGGAGGAAGTGCTCGGCGAGGACGAGCAGATCGTTGCCCCGGACGCGGAGCGGCGGCATCTCGATCGAGACGACGTTGAGGCGATAGTAGAGATCCTCGCGGAAGCGGCCGTCGCGCACCTCCGTCTCGAGCTTCCGGTTCGTCGCCGCGATGATGCGCACGTCCACCTTCACGGTCTCGTTGGAGCCCACACGCTCGAAGGTCCTCTCCTGGAGGAACCGGAGGAGCTTCACCTGCGTCGAGGGCGGCACCTCGCCGATCTCGTCGAGGAAGAGCGTGCCGCCGTCCGCTTGCTTGAAGCGCCCCTCGCGCCGACCGACGGCGCCGGTGAACGACCCCTTCTCGTGACCGAAGAGCTCACTCTCGAGCACGCTCTCGGCGAGCGCCGCGCAGTGGAGCTTCACGAAGGGGCCCTTCGCCCGCGGTCCGCGCTCGTGGATGGCCTGCGCGACCAGCTCCTTGCCCGTGCCGCTCTCGCCCGTGATGAGCACGCTCGCGCGCGAGGGCGCGACCTGCTGGATCGTCTTGAAGACCGACTGCATCGCCGCGCTCTCGCCGATGATGTTCTCGGGCCGCAGCCGGTCGGTCACCCGGTCGCGCAGGCTCTTCACCTCGGCCTTGGTGCGCTGGTGCTCGAGCACGCGGCCGAGGACGACGACGAGCTCGTCGATCTGGAGCGGCTTCAAGAGGTAGTCCGCAGCGCCCTGGCGCATCGCGTCCACCGCCGAGTCGACGGCGCCGAAGGCCGTCATGATGACGACGGGGAGATCCTCGCGCGTCTCGCGGATCTTCGCGAGCAGGCCCATCCCGTCGAGCCCAGGCATGCGCAAGTCCGTCAGCACCACGTCCGGCGCGCCGCTCTCGATCTTCTCGAGCGCGGCGGCCCCGCTCTCGGCCAGCATCACGTCGAACCCCTCGTCGACGAGCAGCGCCCGCAGCCCCGTCCGCGCGTGGGGCTCGTCGTCCACGACGAGCACACGGGCGGGAGATTGGGGGTCCGGGCGAGAGGCCATCCCCGCGACGCCTGCAAGGCGCGATCCCGACGTCGGCTCCAGCTCGTCTCGCGCGACCGACGGCTCGAAACGCAAACCTTGCGCGTCGATGAGCGACGCGTGCAGCGTCAGCGCGGCAGCGAGATGACGAACTGCGTGAACCCGGGCCGACTCTCGACCGAGAGCGCGCCCCCGTGCCCATCGACGATGCGGTGCGCGATGGCGAGGCCGAGGCCGGTGCCCTGCTCCTTCGTCGTGAAGAACGCGTCGAACACCGGGCTCGTCGCGGGGATCCCCGGGCCGTCGTCCGTGATCTCGACGACGCACGCGGAGGCGCTCCCGCGGACGTGCGCGGTCACCGTCGCCGGCGAACGCCCCTGGGTCGCCTCGATGGCGTTGCGCAGGAGGTTCAAGAACACCTGCTCGAGCCGCCCCGCGTCGATGCGCGCCACCTGCGGCGCGGTCCCATGCTCGAGGCTCAGCGCGACCCCCGCGGCGTCGGCCTGGGGCTGGAGGAGCGCGACGGCGTGCGCCGCGACCTCGCAGACGTCGCACGCGGCGAGGACGAGGGGGTTCGGCCGTCCGAAGTCGAGGAAGTCCGTGACGAGCCCGGACAGGCGAGACAGCTCGACGCGCAGCACACGCGTCGCCTCGAGCGCGGACGCGGGCGGCTCGGGGAGCTTCTTGATGGCACGCTCGAGCACGGTGACGTGGAGGCTCGCGGCGTTGACGGGGTTCCTGATCTCGTGGGCCAGGCCGGCGGCGAGCGTGCCCACGGCGGCGAGCTTCTCCGAGGCGATCGCGCGCTTCTCCGCCTCGCGGAGGTGCGTGAGGTCGACGCCCATCAGGTACCGCTGGATGCCGCCCGTCACCGGATCGCGCGACGCGGTGGACACGAGCCGGAGCGTGCGGCTCTGCCCCGAGCGGGTGACGATGCTCGTCTCCTGCGTGCGGGGACGGGCGGGTGTCGCCGACGTGAGATCCCGCCGCACCGGGATGCTCGCGACGAACAAGGGGAGCGGGTTTCTCCCGAGCATCTCGTCCCGAGCCCAGCCGGTGAGCTCCTCGGCCTTGCGGTTCCACATGATCGCGCGCCCCTCCTCGTCGAGGACGACGACCATGACCTCGGCGCTCTCGATGACGTCGCGGTACCGCGCCTCGCTCCGCGCGAGCTGCTCCTCCACGCCGCGACGCTCGAGCTCCTCGAGCCGCCGGACCCGCGTGAGGAGCGCGTCGCGGAAGGTGTCGAGCATGATCGCGAGCTCCACGTCGAGGATCTTGTCCACCGCCAGGGAGACGCGCTGCGCTCGCCCGGGCTCGGTCGCGTGGTGCGCGGCGATGAGCCGGTGCATCCTCTGTCGGAGGACGGACATCGCCCCGAACATGAAGCGCTGCTCGAGCCCGATCCGTGCATGGACGTGGCCGATCCGCGCGCGGCTGGCGAAGTAGCTCCTGTCCCAGGGCCCCTCGAGCGTGCTCTGGACCCAGCGCTCCAGCGTCGCGTGGAGCCGGCGCACCTGCGCACCATCACGCAGCACCGCCGCGGCCCCCGCGAACGCCTGGATGCGATCGTAGAACTCCCCGGCCACTTCCTTCGTGTGAGGCGTGACGATCGCCGCCGCCTCGCGGAGCGCCGCTCGATCGTCGTCGTCGAGCTCGACATAGGAGAGCAGCTCCTCGAACCAGCCTGGATGATCGGACACGCACCGCGGGCTATGCGAGAACCACACCGCGTTGACAATGTGCAAACCTTGCGCAGCGAGACGTGAAGCTTGCGCGACGCGCACGTGGCGCAGGCAGCGCGCGTCTTCCGCCCCCCGGAGGGCACGCAGATTGCAACGCCTTCACCGTGGCCCCAGAGTCCGAGCAGCCCTCCACGTCTCGCTTCGTCGTCCTCTCCGCGATCGACACCTCGGCGTCGGCGGAGCGCGTGCTGCAGGAGACGGCACGGATCGCACAGCACCCCATGGCGGAGCTTCACTTGGTGCACATCGTCGAGCCGGTGCCGGTGCCCGCCGCCGCGCTCGGGGGGCTCTCGCCCGTCGCGGTGCCCTCGCCGCAGCACCTCATGAAGGAGGCGCTCCAGTACCTCGAGCGCCAGATGCACTTCCTCGAGAAGCTCACGCAGAAGCGCGTCGTGCCGCATCTTCCCACGGGTCGCCCGTGGCAGACGATCGTCCAGCTCGCGACGGACATCGACGCCGATCTGCTCGTCATCGGGACCCACGACGCCAAGGGGTGGGAGCGGCTGCTCCTCGGATCCATCACCGAGCTCATCTCGCGTGCGGCGCCCTGCCCCGTGCTCGTCGCCCGCGAGAAGCGGGGCGCCCGGATGGACGTCCCCGCCATCGAGCCGCCCTGCGCCGACTGCCTCGAGGCCCAGCGGCAGAGCGGCGGCGCCAAGCTCTGGTGCGATCACCACACGCAGCACCACCCCCGCGCGCACACCTACCAGACCCTCCCCGAGGGCTTCGGGATGGGCGCCTTCACCTTCCGCTGACGAGACGGAGGTCGCGCCCGCGCGAGACGAGGCGCGCGGCGCCCGTCGACGGCTTCGGCGCCGATGCACGCGGCGGTAGCGCGTAGGGCCCCCCGCTAAGGGTGGCACGCCGCGCCCTGGACGACGCCCGCGACACGCACCAGCACCATCACGCCCGCCGCCAGGAGGAGCGCCGACTCGAACGCCGTCTGCCCCGCCGGCTTCAGCCGAGCGCCGATCCACCGACGGACCCAGCCGACGAGGAAGAGCGAGGGCGCCGACGCCAGCGCGAAGGTCGCCATCACGAGCGCGCCCTCGGCCGCCGAGCCCGTCGCGAGCGCGAAGAGGACGACGCTCATCGACAGCCCGCAGGGCAAGAGCGGCGTCAGCGCGCCGAGCACGACGCTCCGCACCCGGGGAGAGAACACCCGGACCAGGCGCGCCGCTCGCCGCCCAACGGCTCTCCGCGCAAAATACGCGCCCGCCAGCACCGCCAGGCCGAGCCCTGCGGCCGCGACGGCCACCGGTCCACGCGCGCTCTCTGCGAGCGACACCCCACGCGCGCCGATCGCGCCAGCGCCGAGCCCGACGAGCGAGTAGCCGAGGATCCGCGCGAGGTGATACCCGGCCGGTCGGCCTGCGCACGCGACGATGGGTCCGCACATGACCGCGCAGTGCGCCCCGCCCGTCAGACCGACGACCGCGGTGCTCCCCACGATCCAGAGGGACAGCGTGTCCACGCGCGCGTGCCGTGCAACGGACGGACCAATGGCCCGGATCGTGCTCAGTGCAACGGGTGAGCACCTCGTGCGTCCACTGCGGCCGCCCGTCCCGCGACGGCCGTGAGACCTGTTGCGACGGGTGCGACGCCGCGTACGGACTGCTCCGCGACCTGGACCTCGAGCGGTACTACGCGCTCGGGGATCGACCCGGGCGACCCCCGGCCGCGCCGCGGAGCGGGACCGCCTTCGTCGACGCGGCGTGGGCGGAGCGGACCCGCGCCGCCGGAGGGCGCGCCAGCGTCGAGCTGGACGTCCAGGGGATCCGCTGCGCCGCGTGCGTGTGGGTCATCGAGGAGCTCTTCCAGCGCGAGCCGGGGGCGCTGTCGTGCGAGCTCACCCCGGGCGTGGGCCGGCTACGCCTCGAGGTCGAGGAGGAGCGCTTCGATCTCGCGCGGCTCTCGGACCACCTCGGGACCCTCGGCTACCGGCTCGCGCCCCGCGGCGCCGCCAAGTCGAGCCCGTACCTCGACGAGCTCGTGCTGCGGCTCGGCGTGAGCGCGGCCATCGCGATGAACACGATGCTGATGTCGCTCCCCCTCTACCTCGGCGTCGACGAGCCGCGCGTCCGCTCGGTGATGGGCTGGGCTTCACTCGGCCTCGGCACGGCGGCCGTCTTCGTCGGCGGCTCCCCCTTCGTCAAGAGCGCGGTCGCTTCCCTGCGGCGAGGCGTCGTCCACCTCGACGTGCCCATCGCGCTCGGCCTCGTCGCCGCGTACGCGGGCTCGGTCTTCTCCTTCGCCCGGCAGGACGGGCGCGCGAGCTACTTCGACACGCTCGCGGTCTTCGTCACGCTCATGCTGCTCGGGCGCTGGCTCACCGAGCGTGTCCTCGAGAAGAACCGCCGCGCCCTGCTCTCGGAGCGCCCGCTCCACTCGTTCCCGGTGCGGCGCGTGTCGGGCGACGCGGTCGAGATCGTCCAGGCGAAGGACGTCGTCGTCGGCGACGAGCTCCTGCTCCGCCCCGGCGATCTGTGCCCGACCGGCGCCAGGCTCACGAGCCCGTCGACGACCGTGTCGCTCGCGTGGTTGACCGGCGAGGAGGCGCTCCTGCCGGTGACGGCGGGCGAGCCCATCGCGGCGGGCGCGTTCGTGCGCAGCGACGAGGCCATCCGGGCCCGCGCGATCGAAGATTTTGCGTCGTCGCGGCTCCCTCGGCTCGCCCCACCACCCGCGTCGCGCGACGATCTCCCCCGCGCGACGCTCTTCTTCCAGCGGCTATCGAAGGGATACGTGGCCTCCGTGCTCACCCTTGCGGCGGTGTCGGGCCTCGCCTTCGCCTTCAGCACCGGCGCGGACCACGCCCTCGAGGTCGTCGTCGCGCTGCTCGTCGTCACGTGCCCCTGCGCCTTCGGCATCGCGGCCCCGCTCGCCTACGAGATCGTCCAAGCGCAGCTCGCGGAGCAGGGCGTCCGTGCTCGCTCTCGGAGCCTGCTCGACCGCATGTTGTCCGTCAAGGACGCGATCTTCGACAAGACGGGGACGCTCACGCTCGGCGAAATCGAGCTCGACGGCCGAGCGCTCGCGGGCATCCCAGACGCGGATCGTCGCGTGTTCGCGGCGATGGTCTCACGATCGCGGCACCCGAAGAGCGAGGCGCTCGCGAGGTGGTTCGCAGGTCACGATGGCCCCGCGCCGCACTCCGACTTCGCCTGTCACGAGACGGCAGGGCGAGGGCTCTCCGCCGAGGTCTCCGGCGGGTCCTACCGTGTCGGCGCGCCCTCATGGGCAGCCGAGGGAGAGGCGCTCCTCACCGCAGGCGAGGTGCCCGATCTCGTGCTCTCGAAGGACGGGCGCGCGCTCGCCTCGCTGCGCACCCGCGAGCGGCTGCCCGAGGACGCCGCGCGCTCCGCCGACTCCCTCCGCGCCCTCGGCGTGCGCCTCCACGTCCTCTCGGGCGACCACGAAGACCGCGTCCGGGACGTCGCCGCCCGCGTCGGCGCCGACGAGATCCGCTGGGCCGCCACCCCGGAAGAGAAAGCTGAATATCTTGCGCGCATCGACGCAAGCCGCGCACTCTTCGTCGGTGACGGCGTCAACGACGTGCTCGCCGCCCGCGAGGCGCTCGTCGCCGGGACCCCGCTCTCCGATCTCCCCATCCTCCCCGCGCACACCGACTTCGACGTCGACGGCTCGGTCCTCGAGGGCGTCCTCCGCGCGCTCGTCGCCGCGCGGCGCCTCGATCGCGTGGTGCGCGAGGTGCTCGTCTTCGCGCTCGCCTACAACGCGGCATCCGTCTTGCTTTGCTTGGCCGGCCTCATGTCTCCCCTCGTCGCCGCGGTCGTCATGCCGATCTCCTCCCTCGCGTCGACCGCCTGGGTCACCTGGCGCCTCCGCGGCGCGGCGACGCTCCCCGCGCGCGCCGCGACGAGCGCACAGGCCGCCCCCGGGCCCGTGGCGCGCGCGACCTGACCGTGGAGACCGCGCTCCTCCTCATGTTCGTGAGCTCCGTGCTCGCCGGCACGGCCGTCCTCGCCTTCGTGTGGACCGTGCGCTCGTCGACGCACGAGCACGCGGATCGCCTCGCGCTCAGGCCCCTCGACGACGACGCCCCACCGAAGACCGACCGATGACCCACGACGCCACGCAGGCCACAGAGACCATCCAGTACGACGACGGGATCGCCCGCAAGTTCATCTTCGCCTCGGTGCTCTTCGGCGCCGTCGGGCTCCTCGTCGGCGTCTTCATCGCGACGCAGCTCTTCCTCCCGCAGCTCAACCTCGCGAGCTACCTCTCCTTTGGGCGGCTGCGCCCCCTCCACACGAACGCGGTCATCTTCGCCTTCGTGGGGAACATGATGTTCGCCGGGATCTACTACTCGACCCAGCGGCTCCTCAAGGCCCGCATGGCGAGCGATCTGCTCTCACAGATCCACTTCTGGGGCTGGCAGCTCGTCTTCGCCGTGAACTTCTTCTGGACGTTCGCGAAGCGCCGAGAGAAGCACCTCTACGTCGCGATCTGGTTCTACATTGCGATGATCGTCACCGTCGCGATCCTCCACGTCGTCAACGCGCTCGCGCTGCCGCTCTCGGCGCTGAAGAGCTACTCGCTGTACGCCGGGGTCCAGGACGCGCTCGTCCAATGGTGGTACGGACACAACGCCGTCGCCTTCTTCCTGACGACGCCCATCCTCGGCATCATGTACTACTTCGTGCCGAAGGCTGCGGAGAGGCCCGTGTACTCGTACCGCCTCTCGATCGTGCACTTCTGGGCCCTCGTCTTCCTCTACATCTGGGCTGGCCCCCACCACCTCCTCTACACGGCGCTCCCGTCCTGGGCGCAGACCGTCGGGATGGTCTTCTCCGTCATGCTCTGGGCGCCTTCCTGGGGCGGCATGATCAACGGCCTCCTCACGCTCCGCGGCGCCTACGACAAGGTCCGCCGCGATCCCATCCTCAAGTTCTTCGTGGCGGGGATCACCTTCTACGGGATGGCCACCTTCGAGGGGCCCCTGCTCTCCGTGAAGAGCGTGAGCGCCCTCGCGCACTACACCGACTGGATCGTCGGCCACGTCCATTCGGGCGCCCTCGGGTGGAACGGCTTCATGGCGGCCGGGATGTTCTACTGGATGGTGCCCCGCCTCTACGGCAAGACCGAACTCTACTCGAAGAGCCTCGCGAACGCGCACTTCTGGCTCGGAACGATCGGGATCCTCTTCTACATGGGCTCGATGTGGGCCTCGGGGATCACCCAAGGGCTCATGCTCCGCGACGTGACGGCGGACGGCGCGCTCGCCCACCCAGACTTCATCGAGGCGGTCGACGCGGTGCGCGTCCTCTACGTCCTCCGCGCGCTCGGCGGCGCGATGTACCTCGTCGGCTTCGTCCTCATGATCGCGAACCTCCTCCTCACGATCCGGGGCGAGAAGGCCGTCGACGGCGAGGCCGTGGTGCCCGCCACGCCACCCCCCGCCGCCGCCGGGGAGTCGACGAAGGAGCTCCTCCTCTCGCGCCCAGTCCTCGTCGTCACGCTCGGCCTCGCGGCGCTGATTGGGCTCGGCGCGCTCGACATCCACGTCTCGATCGTCGCGGCGGTGATCCTGCTCGGCGTCATCGTCTTCATCGCCGCGACGGGCGGGATCAACCGCCCGAGCAACGTCTGGCACCGCCTCCTCGAGGGCCGCGGCTTCGTCTTCACGCTGCTCACGGTGCTCGCCGTGCTCATCGGCGGCATCATCGAGCTCGTCCCGACGGCCGTCATCCAGGCGCGGACCGGCGACCCCAAGAAGAACCCGCCCTACACCGCGCTCGAGCTCGAGGGCCGCGACCTCTACGTCCGCGAGGGCTGCTACGTCTGTCACAGCCAGATGATCCGGACCATGCACTCGGAGGCGAAGCGGTACGGCGAGCCCTCGACGATGGAGGAGAGCGCCTGGGATCACCCCTTCCAATGGGGATCGAAGCGCACGGGGCCCGACCTCGCGCGGGTCGGCGGAAAGTACCCGAACGTCTGGCACTACAAACACATGATCGATCCGCGCAGCATCGCCGCGACGTCCGTCATGCCGGCCTACGCGTTCTTGGCCGACGCGACCTACGACGCGACCGCGCTCCCCGCGAAGGTCCGCGCCATGAAGACCCTCGGCGTCCCGTACACCGACGCGCAGGTGCGCGACGCGGCCGACGCCGCGCGGCGCGACGCCGACGCCATCGTCCAGGACCTCTCCACGCAGGGCGTGAAGGCCAAGCCCGACAGCGAGCTCGTCGCCCTCATCGCCTACCTCCAGCGCCTCGGGAAGCCACACCCCGTCCGCGCGCCCGGCGGCCACGAGACCGCCGAGAACCCCTAGCGGATCCCCGCCATGTACTCGACCTTCTACAAGCAAATCGCCGACTCGCTGCTCCTCTTGCCGCTCGTCGCGCTCGTCCTGTTCGTGCTCGTCTTCGCGGCGCTCCTCCACCGCACGCTCGGTCGGCCCAAGGACGAGCTCGAGCGCGCCGCGCGCCTCCCGCTCGGAGACGACGAGCAGGGTGGGGGTGCGCCGTGAAGGCCCCGCGTGGGGGATCGGCGCCTCGCGGCAAGGACGCCGCCCCCGAGGAGCCGATGGGCGAGGTCCACGAGTACGACGGGATCATCGAGCACGATCACCCGCTCCCTCGCTGGTGGCTCGTCGCCTTCTATGGGACGATCGTCTTCAGCTTCTTCTACTTCTTCGGTCTCGAGAAGGCGAAGCTCATCCTCGATCCCATGGGCGAGTACGAGCGAGACGCCGAGGCGGCCCGCGCGAAGTCCGGGAAGACGAGCTACGGCGCCGACGATCTCGCCGCCCTCTCCAAGAGCCCGGACGCCGTCGCCGAGGGCAAGGCGACCTACCAGCAGATGTGTGCTGCGTGCCACGGAGACAAAGGCGAGGGCAAGATCGGCCCGAACCTCACCGATCGCGCCTGGCTCCACGGGGGCACGCCCGAGGCCATCTACCAGACCGTGACCCAAGGGATCGTCGAGAAGGGAATGCCCGCGTGGGGCGGCTCGCTGGGCCCCACGAAGAGCGCGAAGGTCGTCGCCTTCCTCCTCACGATCAAGGGGACCGACGTCGCGGGGAAGGAAGCGCAGGGGACCGAAGAGCCCTGAGGGCGACGACGCCCGCCGACCCCACGCCCCATGTCCATCTCGAGCAAGCTCCGCACGCTCCGGCAGGACGGCTCCCGGAAGGGTGTCCACCCCTCAGAGGTCAGCGGCAGGTACGCGACGATACGGAAGATCGTCTTCGCGATCCTGCTCGTCGTCATGGTCGCGACCCCGTGGATCCTCGTGGGCGGGCAGCCGCTCGTCTTGCTCGACGTCGCGCACAGGCGCTTCTTCCTCGGGGGGCGCGCGTTCGGGGCGGGGGATGGGTGGCTGCTCTTCTTCCTCTTGTCGGGCCTCGGGTTCGCGCTCGTCGTCGTGACGGCGGTCTGGGGGCGCGTCTTCTGTGGGTACATCTGCCCGCAGACGGTGTTCATCGAGGGCGTCTACCGGCGCCTCGAGCGCCTCGCGATGGGGCGCGCCGAGGCACGCAGGCGCCTCGAGGAGCGGCCCTGGACCGCGGAGAAGCTCGCGCGGACGGCGGCGAAGCACGCGCTCTACCTCGTCGCGTCGCTCTTCTTCGCGCACGTGGTGCTCGGCTACTTCGTCCCCGTCCGCGGCCTCGTCGCGACGCTGCGCGAGGGCCCCGCGGCGCACCCCGAGGCCTTCGCGTGGACGATGGGGACCGCCGCGCTCCTCCACTTCGATTTTGGGTGGTTTCGCGAGCAATTTTGCGTGATCATGTGCCCGTACGGGCGGCTCCAGGGGCTCATGACCGACGAGCACTCGGTGAACGTCGGGTACGACGTCGCGCGCGGCGAGCCCCGCGGGAAGGTGTCACTCAAGCTCGCCGATCAGAGGGCGGGCGACTGCGTGGACTGCAACCGTTGTGTGGTGGTGTGTCCGACCGGCATCGACATCCGCCAGGGCAGCCAGATGGAGTGCATCGGCTGCTCGGCGTGCGTCGACGCCTGCGACGAGATCATGCTGAAGGTCGGCCGACCGACCGGGCTCATCCGGTACGATTCGGACGCCGGGTTCCATGGGGAGCCCGCGCGGTGGCTCCGGCCGCGGACCGTCGGGTACGCCGTCGCGGGCGTCCTCGGGCTCGTCGTGGCCGGGCTCGCGCTCCGGACGCGCACGACCTTCGACGCCGTGACGCTCCGCGCGCAAGGGCTCCCCTACGTGCTCGAGGCGGGCGAGGTGCGGAACCCGGTCCGGGTGCGGCTCACCAACAAGGACGCGTTCGCGCGGACCTTCGACGTCTCGATCTCGGTGCCGACGGGCTACACCGTGGTCGCCCCGATGGCGAAGCCCACCGTCCCGCCGGGCCAGACGCTCGACGTGCCGGTGCTCCTGTCCGTCGAGCGCGCGGCCTACATGGCGGGCACCACGATCACCATCACCATCCGGAGCGACGACGGAGGAGAGAAGATCATGAAGCTGCCGGTCCTCGGCCCCTGAGCCCGGGGCCGCCGCCCTCCGAGCGCGATCCGTCTGTCGAGCGGCTCGCGCACCGGGACGGCCATCCTGAGCCAGGCACCGCGACGCTCCGAGCCCAAGGAGGCCCGCGACGGCGGACCCGACGGCCCGCGGCTCCTCGACGCGCGCCGCGCGCGGCCCCATCTCGCGTGGCGCCGCCGCCGCGTCTCGGGCATGATCGTCGACGCGTCCCCGTGACGGCCATCGAGCTCTCCCACGTCCAGAAGTCCTTCGGCGGCAGCGTGGCGCTCGACGACGTGTCGTTGTGTGTGCCGCGGGGCGCGCTCTTCGGGCTCATCGGCCCGAACGGCTCCGGCAAGACCACGGCGATGCGGATCGCGCTGGGGCTGCTCGTCCCCGATCGCGGGGCCGTCTCGGTGCTCGGCCGCCCCACGGGGAGGGGACCGCGCCACGACGTCGCCTACCTGCCCGAGGAGCGCGGCCTCTACCGGAGGCTCGAGCTGCGACAGATGCTCGTCTACGTGAGCCGGCTGAAGGGGCTCTCGGCTCGGGACGCCGGGCGCGAGGTCGACCATTGGCTCGAGCGGCTCGGGCTGACCTCCGCCGTCGGCAAGAGGATCGAGCAGCTGTCGAAGGGAATGGCCCAGAAGGCGCAGCTCATCGCCGCCGTCGCGTCGAGGCCCGCGGTCGCCATCCTGGACGAGCCCTTCTCGGGCCTCGATCCGATGAACGCGGAGGCCCTGCGCCGCGCCGTCCTCGAGCTCCGCGACGCGGGGACGACCGTCCTGCTGTCCACGCACGACATGCGCGTCGCCGAGGAGCTGTGCGATCGGATCGTGATGATCTTCCGCGGCAAGAAGGTGCTCGACGGGACGCTCGCGGAGATCCGCGCGGAGCACGGCCAGGCGCACCTCCGCGTCCGGGTGGACGGTGGGCGCGAGGCGCTCGCGGCGCACCTGCCCGCGGGCGCACGCGTCGTCGATCGAGGCCATGAGCAGGACGTCTTCGGCGTCGAGGACCGCGCGCGCTTCCTCCGCGCGCTCGCGGGGACGTGCGCGGTCGAGCGCTTCGAGGTGGTCTCGCCCGCGCTCCACGACGTGTTCGTCGCGATCGCTGGCGCGGACGCCGCGCGGGAGGTGGCGGGTGCCTGATCCGATCGGCCGATCGGTGAGGACGATCTCCATCATCGCCGCGACGGAGATCCGGGCGCTCGTCCGCAGCACGGCCTTCGTGGTGTCGCTCCTGCTCATGCCGGTCCTGCTCGCGGGGAGCCTGCTCGTGCAGCACGTCACGTCCGCGGCGGCCGTCTACGAGGCCCGGCGGGTGGTCGTCGTCGACGGGACGGGGCGGCTCGGGGACGCGCTCGTGCGGGCGGGCGCCCGCCCCGCCGACGACACGGAGGGGCCCGCGACGACCCCACACTACCGCGTCGAGCTCGCGCGAGGCGACGCCGATCGACTCGCCCTCGCGAGGCGCGTCCAATCGGGGGAGCTCCTCGCGTACGTCGAGATCCCCGAGGCGCTCCTGTCGGACCCGAGCGCCGTCGTGGGCGTGGCGGCCGAGCGCACCGATCTCGAGCTCGGCGCGTGGCTCGGGCGAGCGCTGTCCGCCGAGGCGCGGAGGCTCCGGCTCGTCGACGCGGGCGTCTCCACAGAGGAGCTCGCGCGGATCGATCGCCCGATCACCCTCGAGCAGCGGGCGCTCCACGAGGTGCGCGACGGCCTCGTCGTCCGCGGCGCCACGCGGCGAGAGGATCTGCTCGGCCTGCTCGCGCCGATCGCGCTGTCGCTCTTGCTCTTCTCGTCGGTGATGATGGTCGCGCCCCAGCTCATGACCGCGGTCGTCGAGGAGAAGCTGAGCCGCGTCAGCGAGGTCCTGCTCGGGTGCGCGTCGCCCTTCGAGATCATGATGGGCAAGATGTGCGCGGGGACGACCGCGGCGCTCGTCTCGGGGACCGTGTACCTCGTGGGGCTCGCGGAGCTCGGACGCGCGCTCGGCGTCGCCGTCGAGAGCCCCCTGACCGTCGTCGTGGCCTTCTACGTCTTCCAGATCTTGACGGTGATGACCTTCGGCTCGATCTTCCTGGCCGTCGGGGCGGCGGTGAGCGAGCTCCGCGACGGCCAAACGCTGATGACGCCCGTCGTCCTCCTCGCGACGACGCCGCTCCTCACGATGACGGCGCTCCTCCGGGAGCCTCATGGAAAGCTCGCGGTGCTGCTCTCGCTCTTCCCGCCCACGGCGCCCGTGGTGCTCATGTTCCGCGTGGCGACGCCGCCCGGGCCACGGCTCTCCGAGCTTGCTACGGGGTGCGTGACGACGGGCGCGGTCGCGATGGTGTCCGTGTGGGGCGCCGGGCGCGTCTTTCGGGCGGGGCTCCTGCGAGGCGGCAGCAGGCCACGCATCGCCGAGCTCTGGGGCTGGCTCCGAGGGAGGGGCTGAGGCTCGCCCACCTCGAAGGACACGCCAAGCCTCGCCCGCACCAAAGTACACGCCGTCGCGCGCGCGACGCGACGGCCGCGCCGACGCTCACCCACACCGAAGTGCACGCCGACGCTCGCCCAGCCCGCAGTACGCGCCAAGGCTCGCCCACCTCGAAGGACACGCCAAGGCTCGCCCACCCCGAGGAGGACGCCGAGGCTCGCGCTTCGACGCCGGGCGGGCTACGCCGCGTGCATCGTGCTCGCCCAGCCGCCCCCCAGGGCCTCCAAGACGCTCGATCTCGCGCTCTCGTCTCTGTCCTTCGTGGCGCGCGCGCACCCCTACGCGCGGCTCCGCGGGGTGACGCTCACGCGAGACGTCCCTTACGTCCTCGACGGCGACGCGGCGCACCTGCTCGACGTCTACCGGCCCGAGGCTCCCCCCCGAGGCACCGTCCTCTACGTCCACGGCGGGGGCTTTCGCATCCTGTCGAAGGACACCCATTGGATGATGGCCCTCGCCTTCGCGCGCGCAGGGTACGTCGTCTTCTCGACGAACTACCGGCTCGCGCCGAGGCACCCCTACCCCGCGCCGCTCCTCGACGTGCTCACCGCGTGGAGGTGGGTCGTGGACCACGGCCGCCTGTTCGGCGGAGATCCGTCGCAGCTCGTGCTCGCCGGGGAGTCGGCGGGCGCGAACCTCGTCACCGCGGCCGCCGCGGCCCGATCCTTCGAGGTCGAGGCGCCGTTCCGCTCCATGGCGGCGGGGCTCCCGCTCCGCGCGGTCGTGGCGATGTGTGGGCTGCTCCAGGTCGAGCGGCCCGAGCGCTTCGCGCGGACCTCGCCGCACCCCGCCTGGATGGCGCGACGGATCGAGCTGGTGTGCCGAGGGTATCTCCAGGGCCCGCCCGCGCCGCTCGCGAGCCCGCTCACGCTCCTCGAGGGCGGCCTCGACGCGACGACCGCGCTACCGCCGTTCGTCGCGTCGGTGGGCGAGCGCGATCCCATCGCGGACGACACGCGGCGCCTCCAGCGCGCGCTCGAGCGGCGAGGCACGCCGCACCGTGTGACGCACCATCCAGGCGAAGGCCACGCCTTCCAGGCGGTCTTCTGGCGGAGGGAGGCGAAGCGCGCGTGGGAAGAGTGCTTTGCCTTCCTCGGGGAGCGGGCCCGCGGCTAGGGCTCGTAGCAGCAGCGGAAGCCGATCTGCTTCGACACAAAGTTCCGCATGGGCGAGAAGCTGCTCGTGCACTGGATCTCCGCCATGCCGTTGACGAAGGAGCCGCCGCGAACCTCGCAGTGGTCGGTCGCGCCGGTGGTGGTGTCGCAGACGGCGGTCCACTCGGCGACGTTGCCGGACATGTCGTAGAGCCCGCGGGCCGTCTTGCAAGCCGACTGCACCCCCACGGGGAGCGCTGCGCCCTGGTTCTTGGCCAATCCATTGCACGTCTGGCTGTTCGTCGGCCCGTCCGCGCCCATGTTGGGGTGTGCGCCAGAGTCCGAGCACGCTTGGTACCATGCGTTGTCGGTGTCGGTCGTGTGGCCCGGGACTCCGTGACACAGATCCTTTCCCTTCCACGCGCAGTACGCGAGCGCGTCGCACTGATCCACGCAGACGACGGGATAGGCGTCGAGGGCCGTGTCCCACACCGTGGGTGCCAGGCAGGTCACCTCGGGGACGAAGGAATCGTTCTTCTCGCAGAGGGCCGCTTGCGTGGACGAGGGCGGGCTCGTCGCGAGGAAGGACTTGTAGTCCCCGACAGTCACCTCGGTCTTGTCGACGAAGATGCACTTGCCGTTCTCCATGACGAGGTTGGCCATCTTGTCGTCCTCGCCGTTCGGCGCGAACTTGTCGTCGCACGGGCTCACTGGGCCGCTGCCGCCGGAGCCAGCGTCGCCTCCCGCTCCCCCAGGGTTGGTGCCTCCGGCGCCCGCGCCGCTCGCACCCGCACCCGCACCCGCACCCGCACTCGCACCCGCACCCGCACCCGCACCCGCACCCGCACCCGCACCGCTGCCGCCCGCGCCGGGGCCCACGGCGCCGGTCTTGGAGAAGTCCTCGAAGCCGCCGATCATCTGGCAGCCCGACGCGAGCGCGAGCCCGACGAGCGCCGTGCCCCAGGCCCCGAGCCGATCCGCGCGGCTCACAGCGCACCTCCCACCGTCACGCCCACCGAGTCGTGTCCGACCCGGACCCCCGACCATATCCCCGTCTTCTCGGCCGAGGGCGCGCGGAGGACGAGGAAGGCGCCGACGCCGAGCGCGACCACGCCCGCGCCCACCGCGACGTTCGAGATCGTGGCGCGGGTGCTCGCGAGGTCGCGCTCCTTCATCGCAGCGCTCGAGCAGTCGGTGTGCGTCGGGCAGAGCTCCTTCGCGCGGCTGTAGGCGGAGAGCGCGCGCACCCCGAAGAAGGCGCCGACGCCCGTCGCCGCCGCGCCGACGCCGAGCAGGACATAGCCGGCGACGGGCTTCGACGCCGGCTTCGGCGGAGGGGAATCGATCATCATCCCCGTGTCCGAGGGAGGAGGCGCCGTGCCCGAGGGAGGAGGCGCCGACGTCGCCCCGCCGCTCGCCGTGGACGGCGGGCCGGGCGTCTTCGCCGCCTCGCGGAGCTCGGGCACGGCGACCGACACCGTGCCGTCTCCGGCCTTGACCGAGAGCGTCGTCGTCCACTCCTCGGCGCCGTCGGCCGTCACGCGCAGCTTGTGCTCGCCGGGATCGACGGGGATCTTGCTCCCGAGCGCGTCGATCGAGACCGCGACGCCGTCCCGCTCGACGCGGAGCCCCGCGCGCCGCCACGGGAGCTGGATCGTCAGGTAGATGAGCGAGCCCTCGAGGTCCTTCGCGCGGCCCGCTGCGTCCTCGGCGTCCTTCTTCCGTCCCTGGCGCGTCGCGATGCGCTCCGCGAGCCGGAAGGTCGCCCACGCCGTCGCCGTGCGGCCCTTGCGCGCCTGGCACTCCCCGACGAGGAACGCGGCGCCAGCGGACTCCTCCTCGCGGAGGCTCGCGGCCCACTTGACGCACGCCTCGTCGATCTTGCCCGCCTTCTTGAGCGCGTTGCCCTCGAGGTAGAGCGCCTCGGCGGCGGCGCTGTCGGCGCGCACCACGCCCGAGAGGGTGAGCGCCAGCGCGATGGGCGCCGAGCGAAGGATGGCTCGCTTCATGGTCACCTTGTCGCAGAATCTCGCCGCGCCTTCAAGATCCTGGGCCTGCCGACCCCGCGCGCCCTCGGGCTCGCGGGGTCGGTGGGCACGCCCAGCGACACCTCATTTGTGTCACACACTCATCGTGTCGACCCGAGGTGCCCCGACGCAAGCCGCGGTCGACCCCTGCGGGCGTGCCTCACTCCCTTGATTGAGTCACACACTCGATCCGATGGCGAGCCGCTGCAGCGGCGCGGCTTCACGTCGGCGCTCTCGGTCGGGTCGTCCGCGCCTCCTCGCCGCGACGCCGGGCGCGTCACGGGAGCGACTTCGCGTCGGCGCTCTCGGTCGGGTCGTCCGCGCCTCCTCGCCGCGACGCCGGGCGCGTCACGGGAGCGACTTCGCGTCGGCGCTCTCGGTCGGGTCGTCCGCGCCTCCTCGCCGCGACGCCG
>CAYNEK010000060.1:20200-29453 GCA_964396175.1 uncultured Polyangiaceae bacterium
CGGGTCGTCCGCGCCTCCTCGCCGCGACGCCGGGCGCGTCACGGGAGCGACTTCGCGTCGGCGCTCTCGGGATCCTGGCGCAGCGCCTCGTCCCTCGCGGCCTTCGCCTTCGCGGAGTCCCCCTTCTTGGCCCAGGCCTTCGCGAGAACGACGCTCGCGCGAGCGGCGAGCTTGGCCGTCTTCTTGCGACCGAGGAGCGCCGAGTCCGCCTCGAAGATCGCCTTGTCGACGTCCCCCTTGCCGAAGCACGCCTCGGCGTAGAGCGTGTGCGTCTCGGCCCCGAGGAGATCGACGTAGAGCGCCGCCTCGCCCACCTTCACGGCCTCATCGAACTGCGAGCGCGCGAGGAGCTTCGCCATCAGCCGACGGTACGGGCGCGGATCGTGCTGATCGAGCAGGATCAGGCGCCGGAGCGAGGCCAGCTCGAGCTCGTCGTCCTTCGTCTTCCGGGCGAGATCGGCGAGCGCCTGCGCGGGCTCGGACTGGGTCGGATCGAGCCTCGCGGCGGCCTCGTACTGCGCCCGCGCCTTCGCGAGATCGTCGCGCTTCTGCGCGGCGTCACCGAGCGCGAGCCGCACCGCGTAGCCGTCCTTGCCCGCGGCGAGGATGGCGTCGAGATCCTTCTCGGCCGAGGCGGGGTCCTTCTTCGTCGTGAGGCGCGCGCGGAGGTAGCGCGCGCGCGGATCGCCGGGGGCCTTCGCGATCGCCTTCTCGAGCAGCGCGAGGGCGGCCTTCGTGTCCCGCTGCGCGAGCGCGATCGTGGCCGCGTCGACGAGCGCGCCGGGATCGTCCGGGCTCTTCTCGAGCGCGGCCTTCACGACGTCGAGGTCCTTCGCGCGGAGATCGGGCACGAACTGCGCGTCGTAGCGCACGAGGCGCTTCGCGAGCCAGGCGCGGAACTCCGCGTCGAGCGCCTCGGGGGTCGCGCCGAGCACCCGGGAGAGGACCTCGGGCGTGCGCTGGCCCTGGCCCCACGCGGCGAGCATCGCGGTGACCCTCTTCATGCCGCGGGTCTCCTCGAGGAAGACCGCGATCTGGCTCGACGCGTAGTACGCCATGCCGACGTCGCGGAGATCCTCCGCGTGGGTGAAGGCGCGGTTCATGTCGGCGAGCGAGGGGATCTTCCCGCGGCGAAGCGCGAGGTAGAGCGACGGGTCCTCCTCCCGACGCCACTCGGGGCGACGCGCGAGCGTCTCCCACTCGGACAAGCCCTCGGTGAACCAGCGGGGCACATGGTTCTTCGACCGTTGGATCGCGAAGACGTGCGCGAGCTCGTGCCAGAGGACCATGCCCCAATTGAAGGTCTCGGACCCCGGGCTCATCGCGGCGAGCGTCTCGCCGAAGCACACGCCCTGGATGCCGATGTTCGGCAGACCGCTCGTCCGCACGGCGAAGTGCTCGCGCGTCGCGTAGAGCTCGACCGCGATGGGGGTCGTCGGCGTCATCTCGTAGCGGCCGCGCATGTCCTTCCACGCCTCGTCGAGGAAGCCCGGGATGTACCGCTCCAGCATCGGCGCCTCGTCCTTCGGGTACCGGAGGCGGAAGGGGCCGTGCGTCGCGTCGACGTACTTCTCGGGGATGTCACGCTCGTACAGGTTGAGCGTGTTGAAGGCGCGGACATTGAACTTGTCCTTCCGGAAGCCCTTGTCGAGGCTCTGGACGCCGTCCTTCTCGCGGCCGATGCGGATCTGGTTGATCCCGAGCGCGACGTAGAGGCGTCCGTCGGACGGATCGATCGAGATCGCCTTCGTCATCATGTCGACGATCTCGGCGTAGCGGTGCTCCCAGTCCGCGTACTCGCCGACGATGAGGTACGCCTCGGCGAAGCGCGGCGCCTGCGCGAAGACGTCGCGGATCGCTCGATCGAAGCCGGGTCGGTCGTCCGACAAGAAGCGCACCGCCGCCTTCATCGACAGGAGCTCGAGATCCTTTGGGTCCTTCGTGAGCCCAGCGGCGACGTGCTCCTCCGCGGTCTCGAGCTCCATGTCGCGGAGGGCGATCCCCGCGCGGACGAAGTCGGCGTCCGCGCGGGCGGGATCGATCTCGAGCGCCTTCTTCACGGCGCGCTCGGCCGCGTCGAAGTCGAGCGTCTGGGCGAGCCGGACACGGGCGTCCATCATCCAGGCCGCGGCCAGGTGCGGCGCGCGCTTCTTCGCCTCGCGGACCATCTGCTCGGCGCGCGCGTAGTTGTACGCCGAGAGGAAGAGCTCGGCGCGCTCGAGGAAGAGCTCGGGCGTCTGGTACCCGGCGCGCTCGGCGTCATCGTAGGACTCGTTCGCGTCGCGCTTGGACCGGAGGAGCATCGAGGCTCGCGCGACCTGGGCCATGCCCTCGCCGTCCCGGATCGTGACGCGGCGCTGGTTGAAGTCTTCGACGATGGTCATGAGGACATCGGTCGCGTCCGCGTCGCGACCCGCCTTCTGGAGCACCTCGCCGAGCGCGAGCCGCGCCGAGCGCGACGAGGGCTCCCCCTTCACCGCCTCGCCCGCCTGGATCGCGAGGTCGAGCTTGCCCTGCCGCGCGAGGGCGCGGATCGCGACGGGCGCGATCTCGGCCGCGCGCGCCTTGTCGCTCGTGGAGACCTCGCGCGCGGTGCGCACCGCGAGCTCGAGGCGCCCCGTCTCGAGGTAGAGCCGCGCGAGGAGCGCCTTGGCCGTGAGCTTGTCGCCCGGCGTCTTGCCCTCCTTCGCGACCTTGTCGAGCTCGCGCTCGGCGTCCGGGTAGAAGCTCGCCTCGAGGAGCGCGCGCCCCCCCTCGAGCCCCTCCCGGACGGGCGGCTTCGCGTCCGCCTCGATCTCGATCTCGCCGACGTCGACCCCATCCTCTCCGCGGAGCGCGTCCGGATCGGGCGCCGCCTCGGGGCGGGCGGCCGGGGACGACGCCGACGCCACGGGCCCTCGAGGAGGAGGCGCGGGCGCGCGCGAGCACGCGAAGGCGACGAGGGGCAGGAGCGCGAGGAGCACGACCGAGCGGCGCATCGGGGTCACCGAACGATAGTCCACGAAGCCCGAGGGCGCCGCGCCCTTCGCCCAAGGCCCGCACCCCACCGCCTCCCGACCCGAGCTGGGTCGAGCGTCGAGCCCACGCTCCACCCAAGGCCAGCGCAGGACCGTAACCGAGAAGGCCGAGGTCCCATGCGTCGAGTCCACGCGCCGTGCCCGAGGGCCCGCAGCTCGTCACACGCCGAGCGTGCGACCGTCACGCGACGCACGCCGGGTGCCCGTCTCGCCACACTCGCAAGTGTGTGACACACTGAGGAGGACAGACGCGACTCTGGCGCTTCAGTGGTTCGTGCAGGCGTCCTTCGCGCGCGGATCGCAGGCGGCGGAGGGAGGCCCGCACTCGCAGCGCTCGATGTGGTTGTGCGCCGAGCTGGCAGCGCAGCGCCGCGCCTCGGCGTCGACGACGCGCCCCTCCTCGACGCAGACATCCACCCCCACGCGCGCGGTGTCGTCGAAGTCGGTGAGGTAGCTGCACGTGCACACGACGCGACGCCCTGGCCGTGACGACGAGGGCTTCGCGCAGCCGCTCATCACGGAGAGGCCGACCAGGAGCGCGAGGCAACCACGGACGAGCGTCATCGGATGCCGAGGATTTTGTGCGTCTGGAGCGACAGGCGCCAGCGCGGATCGGCGAGACACCGCGCCACGCAGCGCGCTCGGGCGTCCTCTCTCGGTCGATCGCCCTTCGGCTGGTCCTCGCCGACGCCGCGAAGGTCGCCCTCTCTCGTCCGAGAGTCCATCGGCTGGAGCAGCCTGTGCCGAAAAGGGAGCGATGCGAGCACGTCGAGGTCGATCCCCTCCTGTGGGAAGACCACCTTGAGCTCGTCACCCTCCCGGACGACGAGCGGCGCGCCCGCCTTCGGCGACACGCAGACCCAGTCGAGGCCGCGGGGGAGCGCGAGACTGCCGTTGGTCTCGATGGCCACCTCGAACCCCTCCGCGTGGAGGGCCTCGACGAGCGCCTCATCCACCTGCAAGGCCGGCTCACCCCCCGTGAGGACCACGAAGCGCCCGGGCGGCGGCGCGGTCCACAGCGCCGCGACGTGCGCCGCGAGCGCGCGCGCGTCCCCGAAGCGCCCACCCCCCACGCCGTCGGTGCCGACGAAGTCCGTGTCACAGAACCGACACACCGCGCGCGCGCGATCGGCCTCGCGCCCGGTCCACAGGTTGCACCCCGCGAAGCGACAGAAGACCGCAGGGCGCCCGGCGTTCATGCCCTCGCCCTGGAGCGAGTAGAAGGCCTCCTTCACCGCGTACGTCATGGGTCGTCGAGCACACGGAGCCGGACGGTCCCTGGGCCCTTCGCGCGGAGGCGGCACGCGAGCCGCACCGTCCTGCCGTCACCGAAGCGCGCGAGCGTCTCGTCCTCGTCCTCGGTCGTCACGGCGAGCAGCGCCTCGCCCTCGAGCACCTCGACGCGGCAGGTCCCGCAGGTGCCGGCCCGGCAAGAGAAGTCGACGGCCGCGCGGTGCTCGTCGCAGCCGTCGAGGAGCCGCTCTCCAAGCGGGAGCGAGAAGCGCGCCTCACCGCGCGGAGACTGGATGAAGACGTCGATCATGCGCAGAGGGCGTCCACGACCTTGCCATAGTCCGCCGGGAGCTCGATGGGTCGGTTGGCCCCTGCGCACGAGAGGCCCGCGAGCGCGCGCTCGTGGTACCCGACCTTGAACTCGGTGAACTTGAGCCCGCTCGCGGTCGAGACGACGACCACGCGGTGCTCGGGGCGCACCTCGCCGCGTGCGACGAGCTTCTCGAGCGCCGCGAACGCCACGGCGGTGTGCGGGCACGTGTAGAGCCCCGTCCGATCGGCGCGCGCGGCGGCCTCGGCGAGCTCCTCCTCCGTCGCCTCCTCGACTGTGCCGTCCATCGCCGCGAGCGCCCGTCGCGCGCGCGGGAAGCTCACCGGGTTCCCGATCTGGATGGCCGTGGCGAGCGTCGGCGCGGCCTTCATGGGGACGAGCTCGTCGCGCCCCTCGACGAAGGCGCGGTAGAGCGGGTTCGCGCCGTGCGCTTGCGCGACGCAGAGCCGCGGCAGGCGCGTGACGAGGCCGAGCTCCTTCATCATGCGGAGCCCCGCGTAGAGGGCGTAGGCGTTCCCGAGGTTGCCGCCGGGGATGACGATCCAGTCCGGCACCTGCCAGTCGAGCTGCTGGACGATCTCGACCGCGACGGTCTTCTGCCCCTCGATGCGGAGCGGGTTCATGCTGTTCGCGAGGTAGACGAGCCCCTCCTCGGCGAGCCGCTGGACGATCGCCATGCAGCCGTCGAAGTCGGTGTCGAGCGAGAGGACCCTCGCGCCGTTCGCGAGAGGCTGGACGAGCTGCGCCGTCGACACCTTGCCTCTCGGCAGGAGGACGACGACCGGCAGGCCCGCCATCGCGCCGTACGCGGCGAGCGCCGCCGAGGTGTCGCCGGTGGACGCGCAGGCGACGGCGCGCACCCGGAGCCCCCGAGAGAGCGCCATCCGGACGACCGACACGAGCACCGTCATCCCGAGATCCTTGAACGAGCCCGTGTGGCTGTTGCCGCAGAGCTTCACCCAGAGATCGGGCACGCCGATCTGGCGTCCGTAGCGCTCGGCCCAGAAGAGGTTCGAGCCTCCCTCGTCGGCAGAGACGACGAGCTCGTCCGGGACGCTCGGCATCACCCACTCGCGCTTGCCCCAGACGCCCGACCCGTAGGGCCAGGTGGTGCGCTTGTAGCGCTCGTCGAAGAGCCGCATCCACGCGGCCGGAGATCGATCACGGAGCGCGTCGAGATCGTGCTCGACGTCGAGGAGCCCGCCGCACGCTGGGCAGCGGTAGACGGCGGCGGTCACCTCGAGGCGGACGTCGCAGCCCGCCATGCAGCGGAGCCACGCAGAGTAGCTGGTCACGAGGGCGAGCTAGCACGGCGCGCCGGACGCCCGCGCGCCGTTCTCACCCCGACGTCCAGGGCTCGCCCCGCCCGATCGCCTCGGCTCGGCTCGCAGACACGGGCGTCGCGGCGCGCCCTCGGCGTCGCCCGGGGCTCGCTGCGCCGTCGTCCCGACGGCTCAGACCCGCGTCGGATCGAGCACCCGGCGCTCCGCTCGCAGCGCGCAGGCGCCGGAACGAGCCTCGACGGCTCGGACCCGCGTCGGAATCGAGCGCGCGGCGCGGCACCCTTCGGACTCGGGCGCCGGAACGAGCCTCGACGACTCAGACCCGCGTCGGATCGAGCACCCGGAGGGGCCCGCCCACATCGAGCGCAGCCGTGATCGCACGGCCGAGGACGTCCTCCGCCCAGGCGACCGCGTCCGCGGGGCGGGCGCGCTCCGCGGCCATCTTGCCCGCCACGAGCGACGCGAGCGTGCAGCCGCCACCGTGCAGCTGGAGCCGGGGGGCACGTGGCCTCGCGAACCGGATCGTCCGCGTCCGGCCGGCAACGCGCTCTGCGTACCAGTCGACGGCCTCATGGTCTGACAAACAATGTCCTCCCTTCAGCAGCACGCCTCGGGCGCCGAGCCCGAGGAGCGCGACCGCGGCGGCCTCGAGCTCGCGGACGTGGCGCACCGGCGCGCCGAGGAGCTCGGCGGCCTCGTCCGCGTTGGGCGTGAGCACGGTCGCTCGCGACGCGAGCTCGCGCATCGCGCCCATCGCCTTCTGCTGGAGGAGCGGGCTCTCACCGCGCGTCGCGACCATCACCGGATCGACGACCCGCGGGATACGCGGGTGCGCGTCGAAGAGCCGGATCGTCTCGCGCACGTTCGCCATGCTCCCGAGCGCGCCCGTCTTCAGCGCGCGGACCCGCTGCGCCCGGAGGACCTCGTCGGCCTCGGCGCGCCACGCCTTCGGCGGGGAGACGGAGACGCTCACGAGCCCGCGCGTCGACTGCACGGTCCGGAGCACGACCACGACCGCGCCGAACGCCCCAGCCCGCGCGAACGCCCGGAGATCCGCCGCGATCCCCGCGCCCCCCCCGGGATCGATGCCTGCCAGCGTCAGCGCGCACGAGGCGCGGGCGACCGCCACAGGAGGCGCCTTCACCATCCGGCGTCGCGCGGCGCGCCCCCTGGTCCTCCTGGACCTCCAGCCTCGGCCCCGACCCCGAGGCACCTCGACCGCGCCGCGCCGCGCGACGCCGACCGGAGACCCGTCTCCGGACCGCCGAGCGCACGGTCATCGCTCGCCGACACCACCCGTCGGGCGCTCGTCACGTCAGCCGAGCTCGCGCGCCTCGATCTCTTCGATCTGCGCGAGGACCGCCGCCAGCGCGTCCTTCGCGCGGTCGAGCGACTGCCTGTCTGCGTCCTGCTTCTCTCGGGCGCGCGCGGCCGCGGGCTCGAGCTCGTCGACGCGCCCCTTCGCCGCGGACAGCTCGCCCCGCAGCGCCTCGAGGGACCTCGAGAGGTCGGCGTTGGCGCGCTCGAGCTCTGCCGACGTCTCGTCGGACGCCACCTTCTGCGCGGCGAGCGCGGCCTCGAGCCCGGCGATCTTCGTGGCAGCCTCTCCGGACACGCGGTCCGCCTCGGCGCGGGCGGCGGCGAGGTCCGCGGCGGCCTGCTCGTGCGCCTGCGCGAGCCCCGCCTCGTGTTCGGTGCGCAGGGTCGCGAGCGCGTCGTCGTGCTCGCCCTGCTTCGCCGCGAGCGTCGCGTCCCGCTCCGCGAGCGCCGTCGCGAGCGCCGCCTCGTGCTCGCCCTGCTTCGCCGCGAGCGTCGCGTCCCGCTCCGCGAGCGCCGTCGCGAGCGCCGCCTCATGCTCACCCTGCTTCGTCGCGAGCGCGGCCTCGTGCTGGACGCTCAATGCCGCGAGCGCCGCCTCGTGCTCACCCTGCTTCGTCGCGAGCGCGGCCTCGTGCTCGGTGGTCAACGTGGCCTTCTGCGCAGCGAGCGCCGCCTCATGCTCCGCGGCGAGCGAGGTCCGCTGGCCCGCGAGCGCCGCCTCGTGCTCCGAGACCAGCGCCGCACGCTGCGCCTCGAGCGCTGCGATCTCGTCCCGAGACTCCGCGTCGATCCTCACCGTCTCGGCTCGTGCCGCACCGAGATCTGCAGCGGCCTGCTCGTGCGCCGCGGCGAGCCTCGCCTCGTGCTCGGTGCGCGCGGTCGCGAGCGCGTCCTCGTGGTCGGTCGCCTTCGCCGCGAGCTCCGCCTCGTGGTCGGCGCGCGCCTTCGCCGCGAGATCCTTCGCCTCCGCGAGCGCCTGCTCGAGCGCGGCCTTCTCCGCCGAGAGCTTCTCGACCCGCGCCTTCTGCTCCTCGGCGCGCTTCGCCGCGAGATCCTTGTCGGCGCGCGCGGCCTCGGCGGAGCGCGCCTCCGTCGCGAGCTTCTCGTCGAGCTCGCGCACCTTGTCCTCGAGATCGGCCTTCTGGCGCTCGGCCGCGAGCGACGAGTCCTTCGCGTCGAGGAGGTCGCGCTCGGTGCGCGTCTGCGCGTCGCGCAGCGCGAGGATCTCCTTGTCCTTCTTGTTGAGCGCCTCGCGAAGATCGAGGAACTCTCGGCTGGACACGCCGCCGGGCTTGGAGACCGCCTGGGTCGCGCGCTTCGCGTCGTCGAGCTCGCGAGAGAGCCGAGACACGTCGGCCGTCGCGGCGTCGACCTCGGCGCGAGCCTCCGAGGCGGCGGCGCGGGTGGCCTCGAGCTCCGCCATCACCTCGCCGAGCTGCGCCGCCACCTCCCGGTGCGCGACCTCCGCCGCAGCGGCCGCGGCCTGCGCCTCGGCGAGCGCCTCGGAAGACGCCGCCCCGAGGGCTGGCGCCGAAGGTGCAGGGGCACGCGGCGTCATCGACGGGGGACGCGGGGCCATCGACGGAGGACGCGGCGCGACGGACGGCGCGCGGGGCGCGGCAGGCGGCGCGGACGGGGCCTTGGGAGGTGGCGTCGTGACGGGCTCGAGCCCGCCGACCAATGCGTCGAAGGCCTCGTCCGTGAAGGACTCGACGTCGCTCGGCGTGGGGCTCGCCGCGGGCCTCGTGGTCGGCGCGATGACGGCGGCGATGGCCGCCCGGTTCATCAGCTGGGTGCCCTCGGTGTCCTCTTCGTCCAAGGAGACCTCCTCGTCGATCGCGATCTCGTCGTCGATGACGATGCCCGCAGAGTCGGGCGAGCCTCCGTCGTCGCCGCCGATCGGCACGAACTGGCGCGCCTGCGCGAGGAGCGTGTCGAAGTGGAGCGGCTTGTGCATGTAGGCGTCCGCGCGGGTCCGGAGCTTCTTGTGCTGCTCGAAGGTCTCCTCGCTCGACTCGCTCGACATGACGATGAGCGGGACGTCCTTCAGCACGGGGTCCTTCTTCAGC
>CAYNEK010000061.1:0-14992 GCA_964396175.1 uncultured Polyangiaceae bacterium
CCCAACCAGGTCATCCGGGTCGGACACGCCTCGCCCATCTGCCGCTTCGACGGGGACGAGGTGTTCGGGGGCGCGCCGTGATCCGCGAGGACGCGCTCCGTCAAACTATGGATGTTCCATACGATGAGCGCCGTCTCTGCGAGGCGCGCTCGGGCTTCTTCGCCCCGCGCGCCATCGACGGGGACGAGGTGTTCGGGGGCGCGCCGTGATCCGCGAGGGCGCGCTTCGTCAAACTATGGAATCTCTGTACAGTGAGCTCCGATCGGGCGAGTCGCTCTCGGCCGAGCTCCGCGGCGAGGTGAGCGACTTCTTGCGGCTGAATTCCCACGCTCCCCCGGGCCTCGTGCGTCAGATCGGGCGCGTCGAGGAGGCCGAGCTGGCGCTGAGGCTCGTCGTCGTGGACGGTGATGCCGCGCGAGAGGTGCGTCGCGCGGTCACGCTGACAGGCGCGGGGCCGAGGGATCTCGAGCTCGTCCACGAGGAGCTCCGCGAGGCGCGCGCCCTCGCGCAGTCGGTCCCGCCGTCTCCGTGGGTGACCGCGCCGAGCGGCGCAGAGACGAGCCGCCACACGGAGCTCGCCTCGCCTGCGTGCATCCCGGACGTCGTCGCGACGCTGGCCTCCGCCACGGACGGGATCGATGTCGCCGGGCTCGTCTCGCTCGGGGACATCCTCCGGGCGAGCGCGACCTCGACGGGCCGCTTTCACTGGTTCGAGACGAGCCAGACGACGGTCGATCTCTCTCTATACGGTGACCGGGGTGGGGCGGCGAAGCTGCTCTTCGCGACGCCGAGGTTCGACGCTCGGCGCGTGGAGGACGAGCTCTCCGCGGCGCGGGCCCTCCTGCCGGTGCTGGCGCGGGAGCCGCGGCGCGTCGGACCGGGCGATGCGAGGACATACCTCGCGCCGGCGGCCGTCGCGGAGCTCGTCGCGATGCTCTCGTGGGGATGCATGTCCGAGGCGTCCGTGCAGCAGGGGGACAGCCCGCTCCGAAAGGTCCGTCGCGGTGAGGCTCGCCTCTCGCCGCTCGTGTCGCTCTCCGAGGATTTCTTGCGCTGCGGGGTCCCGCGCTTCAACGAGCTCGGCGAGCTCGCGGAGGAGCGGGTCCCGCTCGTCGCGGACGGCGAGCTCGTGGCGACGCTCGTCTCGTCGAAGACCGCGCGCGAGTACGGGGTCCCGTCGAACTTCGCCGCGCCGACCGAGGTGCTGCGCGCGCCCGTGCTGCGCGGAGGAGCGCTCGCGGCCACGGAGGCGATGCGAGCGCTCGGGTCGGGCGTCTTCGCGTCGAACCTCTGGTACCTGAACTGGAGCGATCAGCCCGCGGGGCGGGTGACGGGGACGACGCGCTACGCGTCGCTGTGGGTGGAGGAGGGGGTGCCGGTCGCGCCCCTCGCGGGCGCGCGCTTCGACGACACGCTCTTCCGGATCTTGGGGACGGAGCTCGAGGCGCTGACCGAGGCGTCGATGGTGCCGGACGCCTCGACGTACGACTTTCGGGCACTCGGCGGCGCGGTGGTCCCTGGGCTCCTGCTCCGTGCGCTCGCGTTCACGTCGTGATCTCGCGCCCAGCGTCCTCGGCTCCTCCGCCGGTCGCTCGCGCTCACGCGGGCGACGTCACACCCACGGTGCGCTGCGGGCGGTGCGCCGCTGCGCCTGCGCGTTCGGGCGCGTGGCGTGGCGTGGCGTGGCGCCCCGTGGTCCGGGGCGCGCCCATGGGACGCTCGGGGTCGCGTGCGCGGCGAGCGCGTCCCGCTCACCACTTCACGGACTGATCTTCGACGACCCCGGGGACGCCGACGAGCTCGATCGGCAGGCGCCCCTCGACGCGCAGGGTGCCGTGGAAGACCCCGACGGGCTGCACGAACTCGGAGCGGATGAGCCCGAGCGCTCGCTTCTCGGCGTGCATCCCGACGGGCGAGAAGCGGAGATCCACCGCGCCGCAGGTCGTGCGGACCTGCCAAGGCTCGAGCGGGGTCTTCGCGTCGAACTGGAAGCGCCCCTCCCCGACGGGCACGAGCTCGTCGCCGATCCAGACCACGCACTCGGGCTCGCCATTGAAGCCCTCGACGAGGTTCATCGCGACCCGCTCTCCCTCCGACGTCTTGCCCATGAAGAAGGCCCACCGCCAGCGCGTGATGCGCGGGAGGAGCCCGTGGGTGTAGTCGAGCCCGCCGAGCGCGCCCGCAAGCGAGCGCGCCGCGCCCTGGACGACGACGTGCCCCGAGGCGGGGAGCAGCGCTCGCTTGGTCGTGACGTTCACGTCGCCGCCTGGGGGGCGGCAGATCGCGGTGATCGGGGCGGGCGCTCCCGTGGTGTCGAGCATCGCCCGGACGCGGAGGGCCGCGGTGTCGACGGCGAGATCGTACGCGCCGCCGTCGCGCTTCAGCCGGAAGGTCGCGCCCAGCGTGCGCAGCCAGGCCTCGGCGCCCTCCTCGGCCGTGCTCGACACGCGGCAGCCGAGCCGCGCGAGCCCGAGGTGCGAGCTCGCCGCGAGGAGCCCCGTCTTCGGGCTCGCGGCGAAGACGAACGCGTTCGCCACGTAGCCCGCGTCGACGATCGCGCACCCGACGTAGAGCTCGTCGGTCGCGAGCGCGACGTAGAACCACTTCTTCTTCTTGAAGACGCTCGCCCCCGGGCCCACCCGATCCTCGGCGCGCGAGAGATCGACCTCGCCGAGCGGCCCCTCGTACCGCCCGAAGCGCCCCTCGCCCTGCTCGTCGAGGACCGAGGTCGGCGGGGAGGGGAGGCTCACTTGACGGTGCCCCCGTGCGCGCGCACCATCGTCGCGAGGCGGTCGAGCGCGCGCAGGAGGGTGTCCTCGCTCGGTCCAAAGGAGAAGCGCACGTGGTGGCGGAAGCGAGACGCGCGCCCCGCGCGTCGCTTTCCCGGGTTCACGTCAAAGAATTCGCCCGGGACCGTGATCACCTTCTCCTCGAGCGCCGCCCGGAAGAAGGTGAGCCCGTCGTGGATGGACTCGGGCAGCTCCGCGACCGAGCCCCAGCAGTAGAAGGTCCCCTGGGGCTCGAGATCGAGCGTGACCCCGAGCCGCCGGAGTCCCGCCATGAGGAGGGTCCTCTTCCGGTCGAAGGTGCGGTGGATCGCGCTCGTCTCGGCGCGCACGAGCTCTGGATCCATGAGCGCTATCGCCGCGCGCTGCATGGGGCGCGAGCCGCCGCCGTCGAGGAAGCTGCCGGCGCTCGTCACGGACTCGATGACGCTCTTCGGCCCGAGGGTCCAGGTGACGCGCCAGCTCGGGTAGCGCCAGTTCTTCGTGAGGCCGTCGAAGAGGACGACCGGGTCGTGGTCGACGTCCTCGACATAGCGCGCGGCGCTCTCCATCGGCGCCTCGCCAGGCTCGCCGTAGACGTAGTGCGAGTAGAACTCATCGAGCAGGAGCGAGCAGTCGAGCTCCTGCGCGGTCTTGACCCACGCGTGCAGCTCCTCGCCGCGGATGTGCTTGCCGGTCGGGTTGCACGGGTTGGACAGGAGGACCGCCGACAGGCCGCGCCCCATGATCTCGCGGCGGAGATCGCCGATCGAGAAGCCGTAGCCCTTCTCGCCGTCGAGGGCGATGGGGATGGGCGAGAAGAGCCCGAAGACGTCGAGCAGCTCCTCGTAGGCCGTGTAGTCCGGCAAGAAGTGCCCCATGTTGATGCGCCCGAGCGACGCGGCCGCGCGCGTGAGCGACGCCCGCCCGCCGCCGGAGACGGCCACGTTCTCGGCCGAGTACTTGCTGGGGAGCCCCCGGCGGTAGAGGCGGTTGTAGAGGTCGGCGATGGCCTCGCGGAGCTCCCAGAGTCCGCCGACGGGGGCGTACTCGTGATCGTCCGGGTGGACGACGATGTCGCCGATCCTCGCCGGGCCGCCCTCGAGGGCGCCCGTCTCGGGCTGCCCCTGGCCGAGGTTGCAGAAGCTCTCCGGATCCGTCGCGTAGCCGAGCTTCGACGCCTCGGTCGTGACGAAGATGACCCCCGTCTTCGGGACGGCGCGGAACGCGGAGGGGCCCTCTCGGTGCGGGGTGGGCGTGGGCTGCTGCGACGCGGTCATGGCGCGCGCCTCTTCGCATGGCCGCGCCCTCCTGCAAACCCCGCCGTCGAGCCGAGACCCCGAGTATACTTCGCCTCCCTCCTTGCAGAAGAGCCCGTATCTCCAGGGGCTGTTCGATCTCGCGTCCGTGGACGACGTCGACACGGCGCGCGCGATCTTCCGGAGCGCCATCGCCGCGCTCGCGCGGGCCTGCTCGGCGGACGAGGCGAGCCCGCTGGAGGGCGCGTCCGCCGGCGCGGTCCTCGAGGCCGTGCGCGTCGCGCTGTCGCTCGGGCTCCTCGAGGACCTCGGGTGGCTCTCGGGGGCGTCGGCCGCCACGGTCGTCTACGAGCTCGCCGCCGCCTTGCCGCCGAGCCCCGAGAAGCGCGAGCTCGGCCGCCGCGCGCTCGCCTCGATGCTCGAGGGCGACGCGCGGACCTTCGTCGCGATCGCGACGCGCATGGCGCTCGGGGCGGGGAAGGGGCTCTCCGGCCAGGCCGTGAAGAGCCGCGTCGCGCTCGCGGTCGCGCTCCCGCGCGCGCTCGGCGTGCGGGTGACGCCGCTCGCGCTCGCGCTCGTCTCGCGCCGGGAGCTCGCGCGGGAGTGGCTGCGCGATCGTGCGGGCGGGTCGCTCTCGGATCGGCGGCTCGCGGGCCGGCTCCTCGAGCACGCCGCCCGAGGCATCGTGGCGCTCGCGGGCGCCGGGGACGAGGCGGCGCTCCGGATCGTGACGAGCGACGCCTTCGCCTTCGCGGCCCATCGGCTGCGGGACGATCGCGAGCCGCTCGTCTGGCGCCACGTCGCGATCGCCGACGGGCTCCTGTCGCAGCACGTCCCGTCCATCCGTGAGCGCATCGAGAAGCACCTCGGCCCCGAGTTCGGCGTGACCGAGTGGCGTCGTGCGGCGACGGCCCTCGTCGCGTCGATGGCGGTCGCGCCCCACGCGGCCGCGCGTCGCCTGCGGGACGTCGTGCCCAGGCTCCTCGCCCGCGACCCAGGGGCGATCTCGGCGATCGTGTGGGGGCTGCCGGCCGCGTTCGAGGCCGAGCCCGAGGCGGCCGAGGCGCTCCTCACCGGGCTCGTGGACCTCGCCGACCCGCTCCTGCTCGCCGAGGCGTACCTCGAGATCGTGCGGCAGCTCCCGCGCTCGGGCGAGCCACACGCCGCGCTCGCGAGGCTCCGCGAGCGCTTGGTCGCGCGGGCCCCGACGTCCGACGACGGCGAGGCCGCGCTGGTCGCTTGTCTCGCCGACGAGCTCCGCCACGGGCTCGATCGCGAGCCGGGGATCGCGGACGCGCTGGGTGACGGGCTCGCCACCTTCGCGACGCGCTCGGCGCGCGAGGCCTTCGAGCACGGGCTCAGGGCGGTGCGGCGCGCCGAGGAGGTCTTCGAGAGCGTCGAGGCGCTCGACGACGACGCGCCGTCCCGAGCGGGCGCCATCGCGCGCCGCGCCGCCTTCGCGGGCCTGCGCGAGCTCGACGCGACTGCGCTCGAGGACGGCGTGATGACGGATCTCCTCGTCCTCGGCGGGAAGAGCCCCGACGCCCGCGACGCGCTCCTCCGTCGCCGCGCCCTCTTCGACGCGCTCTCGCGCTGGTGCATCGCGCGGGAGGAGCGCGCGTCCGCGATGCCGGAGGCCGGGCTTCTGCACGTCACCATCCGCCAGCGGCGCCTCCGCGCGCTCCTCCACCTCGTCGATCAGGTGGACGAGGCGACGGAGTCGTCGCCCTTCTCCGACCGCTCCCAGACGATCGAGCTCGTCGATCGGGCCACGAGCGCCCACGCGCGGGCCCGCGCGGTCGCGGCGCTCTCGACGCGGCTCCTCACCGAGCACCCCCCGCCGCGCCTCGTGCGGATGATCACCGCGACGCTCGCGCGCGGCGTGGACGCGCTCATCCGCGTCGAGGCCGCCGATCCCGCCGACGTCGTGCTCACGCTCGGCCGGCTCGGCGTGGGGGCGCACGTCGTCCACACGCTCTGCGAGGCGTCGATGAACGAAGAGCTCCGCGCGCTCGCCGGTGCTTGGGCGCGCTTCCTCGACGCGCTCGTCGCCGAGCCTCCGGCGTCTCGTGATGTACGGGACGACGCGGGCCCGTCGTCGCTGCCTCCCGTGTCGCTCGAGACGGCGCTCGGGCGGCGGCTCCGCGCGCTCGTCGAGCTCGGTCGCGCGATCGACGCCGACGCGTCGATGCGCATCGAGGCGCTCCGTGCATCGCTCACGAGGCTCTCACGCGCCCTCGTGCGGGTGCACGCGGCGAGGAGCCTCGCAGAGCTCGGGGGGCGGGGCGCGGTGCTCGCCGAGGCCGAGCAAGGGATCGCCCAGCTCGCGCAGCTCACGAGGGGCGCACGCCAGCGCGTCCGGGACGCGCACGACGAGCATGAGCCCATCCTCGGCGCCGACTCGATCTCCGCGGCCCTCGAGCTCGCCCTCGCGAGCGGCGAGCGCGCGCCGCTCCGCCTGGCCGTGGCCGAGCTCCAGGCCGAGCTCCCGATCACCATCCCGCACGCCCTCGCGGACATCGTGGCGGAGTGCCTCTCTCGGGTCCCCGAGCTCCCCGCGGCCGCCGAGGCGTCGAGCCAGGCTGACGCGTCCGAGGCGCCGCTGCCGTCGTGGCTCCCCAAGAAGCGCACGCTCGGCGGCTTCTACGTCCTCAGCGCGCTCGGCGCGGGAACGGGCGGCACCGTGTTCATGGTGACCCGCGCCGAGGAGCGCCAAGATCCCGCCGCGGAGCGCTTCGCGCTGAAGGTGCCCGACTACGACGCTGCGGCGGCGCGCACCCTCACGGAGGACGAGTTCATGAAGCTCTTCCGTGAGGAGGCCACGGCGCTCCTCGGCGTCCCGCAGCACCCCAACCTCGCAGGCTTCGTGACCTTCGATCTGGCCGCGCGGCCGAAGCCGATCCTGGTGATGGAGCTCATCGAGGGGCTCGCGCTCGATCGGCTCGCGCTCGGCGGTGGGCTGACGACGGCGCGCGTGCTCCAGATCTTGGACGGCATCCTCGCGGGGCTCTCGGCGATGCATGGCCTCGGCATCGGGCACCTGGATCTCAAGCCGTCCAACGTGATCCTGCGCGGTGGCGCGACGCCGGTCCTCGTCGATTTCGGGCTCGCTGGACGGCAGATCCGGCCTGGCTGCGCGACCCTCGGCTACGCCGCGCCCGAGATCCTCGGCGTCGTCTTCCCGAACCACGTCCCCTCGCCGCCCCACGCGGACGTCTACGCCTTTGGGTGTGTCGCCTTCGAGCTCATGACGACGGTCGAGCTCTTCGACGCCCCGAACGAGTACGCCCTCATGATGGCGCACCTCACCCACGACGGCGATCCGCCCAACCTCACGCGCCTCCGGGCGAACCCGGCCGCGCGCCCCTTCGCCGAGATCGTGTCGCGGTGCATGATTCGAGATCCACGGCGGCGCCCGGACGTCGTAGAGCTGCGCGACCTCCTCCACCGCGTGACGCCCCACCTCGGGGCGCTCCCGTGGCCGCTCGAGGTGCCGCGCCACGCATGACCACGGATCTCGCTCGAGAAGTCGCGCGGAGGAAGACCTTCGCGATCATCTCTCACCCCGACGCCGGGAAGACCACGCTCACCGAGAAGCTCCTCTTGTATGGAGGTGCCATACATCTCGCCGGCGCCGTGAAGGCCAAGAAGGGCCGCGCCGGCACGGTGTCGGACTGGATGGACATGGAGCGCGAGCGCGGGATCTCGATCACCTCGAGCGTCCTGCAGTTCCCCTACAAGGGGTACAGCATGAACCTCCTCGACACGCCCGGTCACGCAGACTTCTCGGAGGACACGTACCGGACGCTGCACGCGGCGGACGCCGCCGTCATGCTGCTCGACTGCGCGAAGGGCGTCGAGGCGCAGACGAAGAAGCTCTTCCGCGTCTGTCACCGGCGTCGGATGCCCATCTTCACCTTCGTGAACAAGCTCGACCGCCCGGGGCGCGATCCGTTCGATCTCGTCGGCGAGGTCGAGTCCGTGCTCGGCATCGGGTGCTTCCCCGTCACCTGGCCGGTGTACTCGGGGGCGACCTTCCGCGGCGTGTACGATCGGCTCGCGCGGCGGGTCGTGCTCTTCCACGCGGCGCACGGGCACACCGGGGCGAGCGAGGCCGCGGTCGACGTCCGCGGCATCGACGATCCGCGCATCGCCGACGAGATCGGGGCCGACGATCACGCCTCGCTCCGCGAGCAGCTCGAGCTCCTCGACGCGGCGGGGGACGGCTTCGACGCGGCGCGCTTCGCGGCGGGGGAGGTGTCGCCGATGTTCTTCGGGAGCGCGTACAACAACTTCGGCGTCGGGCCCTTCCTGGACGCCTTCCTCGAGATGGTCCCTCCGCCCGCGCCGCGCCACTCCTCGCGGGGCGACGTCGCGCCGGACAGCCCCGAATTCTCGGCCTTCGTCTTCAAGATCCAGGCGAACATGGACAAGTCGCACCGGGATCGCATGGCCTTTCTCCGCGTGTGCTCCGGCCGGTTCGAGCGCGGGATGAAGGTCCGGCACGTGCGGCTCGGCCGCGACATCCGCCTGGCGAACCCGACGCAATTCCTCGCCGAGGAGCGCACGATCGTCGACGAGGGGTACGCTGGGGACGTCCTCGGCATCTACGATCCCGGGATCTTCGAGATCGGCGACACGCTGACGGGCGGGAGCGAGCTCGCGTACAGCGAGATCCCGAGCTTCGCGCCCGAGGCCTTCGTCCGCGTGTCCCTCGCCGACCCGATGAAGCGCAAGCAGCTCAAGAAGGGCCTCGACGAGCTCGCGCAGGAGGGCTCGGTGCAGCTCTTTCGGCCGCCCGAGGGCCGCGACGGCGACGCGGTCCTCGGCGCGGTAGGCGAGCTCCAGTTCGAGGTCACGAAGCACCGGCTCGAGACCGAGTACAAGGTCGAGGTGCGGATGGAGACGATGCCCTTCGAGTACGCGCGCTGGGTCGAGAAGAAGGACCTCGCGTCGAAGGTCGCGGTCGAGCTGCCGCGCTTCGAGCGGGAGCGCGCCGGGGTCGGCTACGTCGACGTCCGAGGGCGCCCGGTCGTGCTCTTCCGAGGGGACTGGCAGCTCGACATCGCCCGGCGCGAATTCCCGGAGCTCGTGTTCAAGGAGACCGTGAGCGGCATCGCGGCGGCGCTCGAGGGATGAGCGGCCCGAGGGCGGCGGCGAGAGCGCTCGGGTGCGTCTTCGCCGTCGTGGTGCCGCTCGCCGCGTGCGGGAAGAGCTCGGAGCCCGGCGCGGGCACCACGGCCACGGCGACGGCGCCGTCTCCGTCGGCGTCGTCGAGTGAGGTCCACTCGACCCCCCTCGACGCGGCCGCGGCGGCGTCTTCGGCGGCTTCGGTCGCGTCCCTCGCGGCCTCGTCGTCTGCCTCCTCCGCGGCCTCGTCTCCAGGCTCGCCGCCGTCCTCGTCGGTCTCGGCGGGTCCGGCGCTCGACCGATGTACGGCCGACGCCGACTGCGTACCGAAGACCTGCTGCCACGCGACCGAGTGCACGCTGCGGACCAAGGCGCCGAAGTGCGTCGGGAAGAAATGCTCGAAGAAGAAGGTCGATCTGTCCTTCGACTGGGGCGGGAGGTGCGGCTGCGTCGACGGGGTGTGCCAGGCCTTCCTCGTCCGCGCGCCGCGCAGCCTCCGCCACGCGCCGAAGGATCCATTCTAGCCCCGGGAGCGCGCGAGGGCGTGGGGGCGTGCTCGAGCCCAAGGTCGTGGGCGCCGCGCGGGTGTGCGCGCGACGAGGTCGTGGGCGTCGGGCGGGTGTGCGTGCGTGCGCGACGAGGTCGTGGGCGTCGGGCGGGTATGCGCCCGACGAGGTCGTGGGCGTCGGGCGGGTGTGCGCGCCGTCAGTCGTCTTGGCCGCGCTCTTGGTGCACGCCCGCCGTCGCGGCGCGCCTCGCCTCGGCGCGACGCTTCAGGGTGTAGAGGCGCTGGCCTTCGGGCGTCACGGCGCCGACGGGCGGGGCCGCCGGATCGCGCGGGGGCTCCTCGGCCGATCCGCCACGAGGCCGCGTGAGGGCTGCCTCGCGCGCTTCTTCGAGCCGCCGCTCGAAGTCGCGCTTCCAGTCCTCGAGATCTCGCAGCGGATAGGCGGGATCCGAGGGGTCTTCGATGATGGCGCGCACGACGCGATCGCGGTCGACGAAGACGGGCGACAGCTCCGCCGGATCATACCCGTTGCCGCGATCGAAGAGGCCGCCGCAGATGGAGCGCAGCGTGCACGGCGCGCACGAGGGCGCGTAGATGTGTCCCCAGTCGGTCTGCCGTACGGTCTGCTTGTCGTCGAGGAAGTGGACGACGCGCTCCTCGCCCTTGACGATCTTGCGGGTCTCGGTGCTCGCCCAGGCAAAATCGGTCATGTAACAGAGCGGCACCTTCTCGACGCGGAAGGTCCGGCCCGTCCGGTGGAGCAGCGTGAGCGCGCGATGGAGCGACACCTCGAAATCGCGGAGCCGCGGCGTGTAGTCCGCCTGGTTGACCTCGGCGCGCCCCATCGACGGATCGAGGTTGTTCCAGACGAAGTGGCGGACGAAGGGCTGGTGCCGGAGGTGGTGTCGGATGTTCTCGTCGAGGTGGTCCGCGTTCTGCTGGTTGATGACGCAGTTGACGTTGACCTCGATCCCATGGCGGTGCGCGTTCTCCATCGCGCGGAAGGCGCGCTCCAGCGTCCCGGGCGTCGCGCGCAGCGCCTCCTCGACCTCGGGGCGCACGGAGTAGACGGACACGTGCACGAGCCTGAGCCCCGCCTCGGCCATGTCCCTCGCGAAGGAGTCCTCTGCGAGCCGGTGCCCGTTCGTGATCATGCGGACGTGGAGCCCTCGCTCGGTCGCGTACCGCGTGATGGCCGGCAGCTCCGGGTGGAGCGACGGCTCTCCCCCCGTCAAGATGACCCCAAAATAGTCGCGAGCGACGAGGTCGTCGACGAGCACCTTCATCGACTCGAGCGTGTGGACGTACGGGGTCGCCGGGTTCGAGCAGAAGGCGCAGAAGTGGTTGCAGTGCCGGACGACCTGGATGTACCCGATGTTCGCCACGGCGCCGGGGGAGCGTAGCACGGCGCCGCGTCGCGACGCGGGGGCCTGCGCGCGGGACGGAGCGGCGCGCGCGGGCGTGGGTCGAGAGCGCCCATCGGTGACGCGAGTGCGAGCGCGTGACGGAGCGCTCCAAACGGGGTAGGTGTCGCGAGAGATGGCCCACGGCATCGACGACAAGGAGATCCTGGCGAAGGTCGAGACGCTCTTCCTGGCCGCGCACGCGGACGGTGAGCTGGGCGACGACGAGCGCGCGCACTTCGCGCGGGTGGTCGGCGAGCTCCTCGGCGGGGCGCTCGCGGACGACGCGCTCGCGGGGCTCCTCTCGGGGCTCGAGGCCAATCTCTCGCGGGACGGCCGCGAGGCGCGCGTCGCCGCGATCAAGGCGACGCTACCGGCCGGCGCAGCGCGAGAGGACGCGCTCGGCCTGGCGGTGAAGCTGATGGCGACCGACGGCATCGTGCGCACGAGCGAGCGCGAGCTCATCCTCGAGCTCGCCGACGCCCTCGAGATCGACACCGATCGGGCGGCCGACATCGTGCGGACGATGAGTCGCTGAGGCGGCGGCGTGCAGCTCCCGATCCTCTCGTCCACGGCGCCCACGTCCCCGAGGACGGTGCGGGTGTCGTTCACCGATCGGTGCGATCTCGCCTGCGTGTACTGCCGCCCGAGCAAGCAGGACGGGTACACGGACGATCCCGTGGGCGAGGGCGAGTTCGAGACGATGATGCGGGGGCTCCACGCGTCGGGGGTCCGCCGCGTGCGCATCACGGGTGGGGAGCCGCTCCTCTTCCCGCGGGTGGTCGAGCGCGTCCGCGTGCTCGCGCGCCTCGGCTTCGAGGACATTGCCCTGACGACGAACGCGACGCGCCTCTCGGGCCTCGCCGCCCCGCTCCGCGCCGCGGGGCTCCACCGGCTCACGGTCTCCCTGGACACCCTGCGGCCCGAGCGCTTCACCGCGATGACCCGCGGCGGGAAGCTCGAGCGCGTCCTCCACGGGATCGAGGTGGCGCTCCGTGTCGGCTTCGACGAGCCGAAGCTGAACACCGTCGTGATGCGCGGGACGAACGACGACGAGCTCGAGGCGCTCGTCCGCTTCGCGTGGGATCGCGGCGTGACGCCTCGGTTCATCGAGGTGATGCGCGTCGGCGAGGGCGCGCGGCTCCCGCGGGACGTCGTGGTCACGCGCGACGAGGTGCGCGCGCGGCTCGGTGACCTCCTCATGGACGGCGACGCGGTGCGTGACCTCGATCGAGGTCCGGCGCGCTACGTCCGCGCGCGGCACGATCCGCGGCTCCGGATCGGCTTCATCTCGGGGACATCCGACACCTACTGCCGCGACTGCGACAGGCTCCGCGTCTCGTCGGACGGTGTCCTCCGGCCCTGCCTCGCGACGAACGACGGCGTCTCCGCCCGCGCGTCGGCCGAGGCCGGGAGCGTCGAGGGCGTGCGTCGTGATGTGTCTCGCGCGTGGGCGAAGAAGCCCGACCTCGACACCTGGAAGGGCTGCACCGAGGAGACGGCGAAGGACGTCTCGATCCGCGCCATCGGCGGCTAGAGGAAGGGCTGCGCCGAGGAGGCGTCGAGGGACGTCTCGATCCGCGCCATCGGCGGCTAGAGGAAGGGCTGCGCCGAGGAGGCGTCGAGGAACGTCTCGATCCGCGCCATCGGCGGCTGGACGTCTCGGCTGCGCCGCGCGTATGCTCTATCGGTGCATCGCACCTCGATCTTGCTCGTCGCTCTCTCGGCGGCCCTCCTCGCGGCCTGCGGAGGCTCGAGCTCGGACGACGCTGGCTCGCAGAAGGCGGCACCCGCCGGCATCCCCGCGGTCTTCGCGGACTACTGCACCGGGACGCTCCTCGTCGATCGGGAGGGGCTCCGGCCTTCTGGCGCAGGGTCGTGGGAGGGCCAGTACATCGCCATCTCCGCGGGCAGCACCTTCCTCCTCGACTACAGCCTCTCCCGGTGGAACGGCGGCTACGTCTTCGACCCGCAGGGCGCCCCGACGCAGATCGACGCGGCCTTCACCAAGGGGCTCGTCCTCGGGACCGACTTCTCGTCCGACTGCGTCGCGCCCGGCAGCGTCGGCGCGAAGAACCCGCTCGTCATCCTGCAGCGATCCACGGTGTACGCAGCCAAGGACCTCAGCGGCTCCCCGTGCGAGATCCCGGCTGGGACGGCCTTCGACGGCTACGGGTTCTCGAGCGTCGGAGACGTCGCGACCTTCCAGGCGAGCGGCCTCGCGGGGCTCTGCGGCTTCGAGCAAGGGTACTCCAAGGATCTCGTGTTCGGGAAGCTCGTCCGCAAGTGACCGCGTGAGCGCCTCGCGTCGCGTGCTCGGGCGGTGCTAGGACGCCAAGATGCGAAGGCTCGTCGCGCTCGTCCCGCTGCTCATCGCCTGCTCGTCGTCTCCCAAGACGGTCCGGGAGTACGTGGCGCGCGGTGATCTCTTCGACGCGTGCGTCGAGGCCAGGGAGCGCCGCGCGGACGATCGTGATCCCGCACGGCGCGTCGTGCTCGGAGATGCGCTCGAGGCGAGCGGCCGCGTCAGCGTCTCGGCGCGCCCGCTCTCCTCGGACGAGGTGAAGGAGCGCCTCGGGGTGTCCGTGCTGGACGCGTCGAGGGCCGAGCTCTGGGTGCTTCGCTTCGAGCACGACCTGCCCGCGAGCCAGGAGGTCGCGCGGCTCGGCCTCGAGCTCCACGCGGGCGGCCGCCGGGGCACGCTCTCGGTGACCCCGCAGGATCGCGGGGCGGCGACGGGCGCGGTGGCCGCGCTCCCCGAGCCGAAGCTCCCCGAGATCCCCGCGCTGTACGTCGCGGCCCCGGAGCCGTCGCCCGAGGTGCTCGTCCCGAAGCCCTGGGAGAAGGACGAGGGCTCGAAGAAGCCGAAGCGCCCGAAGAAGCCCACGAAGGCGCAGGAGGAGACCTGGGAGAGGGAGGTCGAGCTCGCGAAGAAGGAGCACGCCGAGGCCGAGGAGGCGAAGGTCGAGGCGTCGAAGAAGGCGGTGGAGGCGGCGCTCGCGGAGCGGGCTCGGTCGGTCGACGCGAACGAGGCAGAGAAGCAGCGCCGCGCCGCGGCGACGACGGCGCTCGTCGGGCTCGTGAGGGAGGCCCAGTGCCCGCGCGACGACGAGGGCTTCCCGGTGCTCCGAGGGCGCGGCGTCTGCGAGGTGGTGCGGATCGTGTCGTGGGTCCCCGAGGCGACGAAGGCCGTCTCCGCCGTCCTCACGGTGGCGCGCCGCTTGAGCTCGGGTGTGCAGATCTGCGAGGCGGTCGGAGATCGCGTGCTCGAGGCAAGCGGAGACGAGGGGCTGGAGAAGCTCCTCGGCCAATCGCGCGCAACGACGGACTTTCGCGCCGAGCGGTGACGTCCGCGGCCTCCGGCGCCGCTCCGCGCCGAGCCGTGACGTCCGTGACCTCCAGCGCCGTGCCATCGTGTGCCCTGCGCGGCGAGCCATGCGGTCGCTCGTGGAGCCGCCCTATCGGGGACGAATACGCCGCGCGCGCTGAGGTTGGACGTCGCTCGCTCGTGGAGCCGCCCTATCGGGGACGAATACGCCGCGCGCGCTGAGGTTGGACGTCGCTCGCTCGAGGAGCCGTCGAGGGTGGCCTCTACGGCACGTCGTGACGTTTGCGCTTGACGAGAGGCGCCCTGGGAGGGAAGGTGCGCGCCCTCGCACGGCCCGTCCGTGAGGGGCACCGGCAAGAGGTCTCGCCCCGTGGCGCGACGTCGAGCCTCTCGGGGCGTAGCGCAGCCTGGTAGCGCACCTGGTTCGGGACCAGGGAGTCGGAGGTTCAAATCCTCTCGCCCCGACGCAGTCATGGGGAGGCCGTGCGCGTCGCCTCTTGGAGCCGATCGTGGCTCGCCGCGCGGGCGCTCACGGGACCGCTCCTACGTCCAAGGGGCAGCAGGGGTCGAAGTCCGTCGCGTCGGCGGGGAGCGCCGCG
>CAYNEK010000061.1:15092-28947 GCA_964396175.1 uncultured Polyangiaceae bacterium
CGGGGAGCGCCGCGCGGGCGCTCACGGGACCGCTCGTACGTCCAAGGGGCAGCAGGGGTCGAAGTCCGTCGCGTCGGCGGGGAGCGCCGCGCGGGCGCTCACGGGACCGCTCGTACGTCCAAGGGGCAGCAGAGGTCGAAGTCCGTCGCGTCCTCGGGGGTCTCCTTTCGGCATCCCCGCGCGATCCCCGCGCTCTGCGCGCCCGCGCTCGTGCAGTCGATCTTGCGCGGCTCCAGGGTCCCCTTGCAGTCAGAGTCGGTGAGCGTGTCGGGGGGTTCGGTGCAGTCGCCGAAGGCGGACGCGCCTCCTCCCCCGAACGATCCGCTCACGGTCGTCGGGCAGCAGACGTCGCGCCCGCCCGTCTTCTCGAGGACGCAGCCGGCCGCGAGCGCCGCCTTCGTGTCACCTTCGCTCGAGCAGTCGAGCTTCCGTGGGGTGCCGACCTTCTCGGCGCAGTCCTTGTTTCCGTCGGCGCCGGGCTTCTGCTTGCAGGCGAGCGGGGGCGTCGAGCCTCCCTGGACCCCGTCGCCGTCCGAGGCACAAGCCGCCAGCACCACGAGTCCAAGGACGCAGGAGGCTAGCAGTCGACCGGGGCGCATCTAGCCATCCTATCCTCCCCTTCCTGCGCCGTAAAGAGCCCTCGGCGCGGGCGCGGACGAGCGTCGTCGCGTGCTCATCGCGCGCTCGGCGAGCCGGACGGCGCCCGGCGCGCAGAGCCCTCCAGCGTCGCACGCAGCGCCTCGACGACCTCGCGGGGGAAGCGCCGCCGACCCACGACGTGGGGCACACACACGCCGACGACCGCGTTGACGAGGACGAGGGGCGCCGCCGCGTCGACGAGGAGCGGCTCGCGCCGGTGCGGGTGCCGCGCGAGCAGGTACGACTCCGTGATCGAGGCGCTCCTCGGAGATGGCTCGGGCGTCGCGACGAGGACTCCGCCGTCCCACGCGAGGACCGCCGCGCTGCAAGCCTCGAAGATCTCCCTGCCGTCGCTGCTGGTGAGGAGCTGGGCCACCCCCGGGGTCCGCACGGCGTCCCATGGAGAGGGGGGCGGCGCCTTGGCGCGCGCGCCCACGGAGCCCGCAATGGGCGACGTCGCGAAGCGCACGGACATTCCGTTCATCAATCGAGAGCCCTCGCGCCGCGTCACCCGGAGCGCGTCGCCCTCGACGCGGAGCGCGTAGATCCCTGGCTCGGCCTCCCGCGAAAAGGCGTCGAACGCGTCGCCCCACGCCGCGCCGAGCCGCTCCCTGTGCGCGTCGAAGAGGACGACGCCCGCGTCGGTGACCTTGAGAACAGTGTACCGCACCGCGCCTTACCCGAGGGCCCCCAGCTTCGTGCGCACCTCGTCGAGCTCGGCAGAGGGGTCCGAGTCCCACGTGATCCCGCCGCCGACGCCATAGGTCCACCCGCCGTCGGCCCGCCGCTCGGCGGTGCGGATGAGCAGCGAGAAGACGGCGTCTTCGCCCAGCTCGAGGCCGAGCGCCCCACAGTACACGCCTCGGGGCGTGCGCTCGAGCTCGGCGATGACGCGCATCGCGGCCTCGCGCGGCGCCCCCGTCACCGAGCCGCCCGGGTGGACCACGGCGAGCACGTCCCGGAGGCCCACGTCGCCTCGCAAGGTCCCGACGACGTCGCTCACGGTCTGGATGGCGTACGGGAGCTCGACGAAGCGGCGCGCGTGGGGCACCGATACGGAGCGTGGCTCGGAGAGCTGGATCAGGTCGTTTCGCAAGAGATCCGTGATCATGGCGAGCTCTGCCTGGTCCTTCTCGCTGGCCTCGAGCCCGGCCCGATCCTCGGGGCGCGCGGTCCCCTTCATCGGCTCGGCGTGGACGCGTCGACCGCGGACCTCGACGAGCAGCTCGGGGCTCGCCGACACGAGCTCGGTCCCGTCGGGGAGCCGGACCCACGCGGCGAAGCGCGGGGCGCCTCGCGCGCACAGCCGGGAGAGGAGCGCCGCGCCGCCGAGGGGAGCGAGCGCCGCGCGGACCGTGAGGTTCACCTGGTAGACGTCGCCGCGGGCGATCTCCTCTCGGATGACCCGGACGCCGTCGAGGAAGCCCGCGTCGTCCAGGCAAATCGCGGGCGCTCGCGGGATGGTATGACAAACAATGTCCGATCTTTGGACGCGACCGGAGAAGCGCGTGGCGCGGCGTCCAGGGGTCTCGTAGCGCGCGAGCCAGACTCCCGCCTCGCCGGTGTCGCGCTCGCTGAGATCGCGGACGAGGGTCCAGCCGGAGCCCCCCGAGAACCCTGGGCCGAGGAGCGCGAACGACGGCTCGTCCTGGAGCGCGTCGAGGGGGAGCGTGGTCACGGGAGCCCCGCGGCGCGGAAGAAGGCACCGACGAGCTCGCGACCGCGCGGCGTGCCGTGCGAGTCCGGGTGGAACTGGAGCCCGAGCAGGGGGAGCGCCTGGTGCTCGACGGCCATCACCGTGCCGTCGGCGAGCGTCCCGACGACGGTGAGGGGCGGCCGGACGTCGACGAGCGAGAGCGAGTGGTAGCGCATCGCGGTGAGGGTCGTGGGCGCCATATCGAGGCAGCGGCTCGCGTCGAGGGTGACGCGTGCGAGCTTGCCGTGCGCGGGCGTCGAGCGGACGAGGCGCGCGCCGAAGGCGAGGCCGATCGCCTGGTGCCCGAGGCAGATCCCGAGGGTGGGGAGGCGCCTCTCGGCCGCGCGGAGCACGAGCTCGACGAGCCCCGCGCGCTCTGGATCGGTGGGGCCTGGACCGAGGACGACCGCGTCCACGGCGGCGAGCTTCGCTGTGGCCTCGTCGGCGTGGACGACGCGGATCTGCGCTCGAGGCGTGGGCAGGCAGTCGACGACGTTCCACGAGAAGGAGTCGTGGCTCTCGACGAAGAGGACGCGCGGCGAAGGCAAGATGGGCTCGGTCGCCAGAGCGTAGCGGGGTCCCGTCAGCGAGCCCAGGGCGGAGCGCGGCGAGAGCCGGCTGGGGAGCGCTCCGCGCGGGGGGCCCCGGGCGGTGTCGGGCGGTGAGGGGTGATGAGGGCTCCGCCGGAGCAGCGTAGCGAGGGCCCGTGCGGTGCGCTCGCGGCGGTCTCACGCCGCCGTTTGACGGCGCGTCGTGGGCGGGCGCATGCTCACGATCCCACGATGACGACGCTCACCGATCACCCCATCACCAAGAAGTGGCCCCCGAAGCACCCGGACCGCGTCCAGCTCTACACGCTCGGGACGCCCAACGGCCAGAAGGTCTCGGTCCTGCTCGAGGAGGCTGGGGTCCCGTACGAGGCGCACAAGGTCGACTTCGACACCGACGATCAGCTCTCGCCCGAATTCTTGTCCCTGAACCCGAACAACAAGATCCCGGCCATCCTGGACCCCAATGGTCCCGGAGGTGAGCCGCTCGGCGTCTGGGAGAGCGGCGCGATCTTGATCTACGTCGCGGACAAGGCGGGGCGGTTCTTGCCGAGAGAGGGCGCCCGGCGGTACGAGACGCTCCAGTGGCTCATGTGGCAAATGGGCGGCGTGGGGCCGATGTTTGGTCAGCTCGGGTACTTCCATCACTATGCGGGCAAGGCGCTCGAGGACAAGCGCCCGCGGGACCGGTACCTCGGCGAGGTGAAGCGGCTGCTCCGCGTGCTCGATCGCCACCTCGAGGGGCGCGCCTGGATCACGGGTGAGTACTCGATCGCCGACATGGCGGTGTTCCCGTGGATCCATTGCCTGAACGAGCACTATCAAGCTGGGGAGCTCGTCGGGTGGGACGACTTCGAGGAGGTGGGGCGTGTGTATCGGGCCTTCTGCGAGCGGCCCGCGGTCGCGCGGGGGATGGCCGTCCCCGGGTGAGCCCGCCCCGGCGGCGCCTTGGTCGTCGCGAGGCGGCCGTGCCCATCGGAGCGCACCCCGCGAGCGCACCTGACGCGACGCGGGTCCTCGTGGGTTCGGTACGGCGACCGACAGGGCACCCCGCGCGCGCGCCCGACGCGACCGCGCTCCTGGGGCGTGAGCGACGGGCTGCTGGGTCGCAGGCGCTCGGTCGCGCCGCGGCAGGGCCCTGGGATCCCCGTGCGCGTCTCGGCGCGCCGCGGCGGCTCCCTCGTCGCGGCGCGCTCGGGCGGGCGACGGCGCGCGTCTCGCGAGCTCACGGATCGTGCTCCACCCGCACCCGCTTCACGGGCGTGCGCCTTTGGAGCGCGTCCACGAGATCGTTCGCCGTGATGCCCGCCGCGAGGCGCGCGTCGACGGTGACCGTCTTCGCTCCGTCGCTCGGGTGCACCTGGTAGTCGAGCGTCGCGGTCGCCGCGCCGAGCTCGCGGAGGACGTCGAGCACCGGCGTCTTGTCCGCGTCGTCCGCGGTGAGATCGACGGTGATGCGCCAGCGCTGCACGTTCTTGCTCTCGAGCCGCCGGAAGAAGGTGAGCACCACCAGCCCGAGCCCCGTGATGGCGAGGCTCTCGACGTACATCCCCGAGCCGGCGCACATCCCGATCGCCGTGACGAGCCAGAGCCCCGCCGCCGTCGTCAGCCCCTGCACGTTGATCCCCGTGCGCAGGATCGTCCCGCCCGCGAGGAAGCCGATCCCCGTCACGACCGCCGCCGCGATGCGGCTCGTGTCGACGACCACCAGATCGTCGCGCCCATAGTGCTGAAAGTAGACGAACTGCGACGAGACCACCATGAAGGTCGCCGCCGCCATCGCCACGATCGAGTGGGTGCGGAGCCCGACGGGGCGCTGGTGGACGCCGCGCTCGTAGCCAATCACGCTGCCGAGCGCCGCGCCCGCCGCGACGCGCAGGAGCATGTCGGAGTGGCTCAGCATGACGAGCGCGCCTCCTCACGGCGGATCACGCCGCCGAGCGCCGCGGCGCAGAGGAGTGTGCCCGTGTGCCTCGGCGTGACGAGCGCGCCTCCTCGTCGAGGACGAGGAGCGTCGAGGCGCGCGCCAGGAGCGCGTGCCTCGCGGCGCATTGCGAGCGCGGTCGTCGCGGGGGCGCGGCGCCCCTCGAAGGAGGACGTCTTTGGGCCAAAAAACGCCGCGTCGATGGGGGCGAGAGGTTCCATGATCCTGGAGGAGCAGCAGGTTGCGCGAGGGGTTCGTACGATCGATCGGGCGCGAGCGCACGGACGCTCGACGTGGGTCGCGAGGCGAGTGTAGACTCACCACAAATCGCTCGTCGGCACGCGCGACGTGTCCCGGCTCGTCCCTCGTGCCGCCCCCAGTTCTCAGGAGACGATCATGACAGACCAGGCCGCAGCGGCCGCAAGCAACCCCGAAGGACGCCTCGGCGAGATCTTCGAGCACTGCAACGACCTCCGCCTCGGCCCCATCCCGTCGAGCGACGCGCTCCCCGAGGGCTACACGGGCACCTTCGGGCACTTCCCGGTCTACTTCCCCGAGGAGATCGTCCACGCGGGCGGGCTCATCCCCGTGAACATCCTCGGCGGCGGCAACAAGCTCGAGATGAAGCACGCGGACGCCCACATGGGCTCGTTCATCTGCTCGATCTGCCGCTCGACGGCCGAGCTGGGGCTGAACGGCGCGCTCGACGGCCTGACCGGCTTCGTGACGCACCCCATCTGCGACGCCGCCAAGCACCTCGGCGGCATCTGGGCGCGCAACTTCCCGGACAAGTTCGCCCAGATCCTCTACCTCCCGCAGAACGTGAACAGCCCCGGGGTCGTGCGCTTCGTCGCGGCCGAGTACCAGCGGCTCCGGGGTGACGTCGAGAAGCGCATCGGCCGCAGCATCGACGACGCCGCGCTCCTCCGCTCGATCCACACCTACAACGAGAACCGCGCCCTCCTGCGCGAGCTCTACGCGCTCCGGCGTGACGAGCCGTGGAAGGTGAGCTGCACGGAGTCCTACCTCCTGCTCCGCGCGAGGACGCGCATGCCCGCCGAGGCCCACACGGCGCTCCTCCGCGAGGCGCTCGGCCTGCTCCACGCGCGGCGTCGCGCGGCGCAGGACAAGCCTCGCGTCGTCTTCGTGGGCGGCTTCTGCGAGCAACCCCCGCTCGAGATGATCGAGGCGATGGACGACTCGGTCTACGTCGTCGACGACGATCTGCTCGTCGGCCTCCGCTGGCTCACCTCCGACGTCCCCGAGACGGGCGATCCCATCTGGGCGCTCGCCGAGAGCTTCGTCGAGCGGTCCGCGGCGAGCCCCGTCCAGCACGACGAGCGCAAGACGAAGGAGGGCTACCTGATGGAGATGATCCAGGGAAGCCGCGCCGACGCCGTGATCGTGACGGCCGCCAAGTTCTGTGAGCCCGGGCTCGACGAGCAGGTCGCCTGGTCGAAGCACCTCGACGAGGTGCGCGTCCAGCACCTCGTCCTCGAGTTCGAGGAGAAGATGACCTCCTTCGAGCAGATGGCCATGCAGCTCGAGACCTTCTCCGAGTCCCTGCTCTTCGCGATCACCTGAGTGGAGCCCACGCCATGACGACCCCAGACCCAGCGCCCCCGCCCGCCGACGCCCGCTTCAACGCGCACCTCGAGGGCCAGAAGCTCTTCAAGACCTGGTACGCCGGCCTCGAAGGCGCCCCCCAGCGCGGCGAGCACGTCGCGAACGTGTTCGTGATGGGCAACGCCGTCGAGATCCTGCGCGCCTTCGATTTTCAGCTCGTCTTTCCCGAGATCAACTCGCTCCAGATGGGCGTCCGCAAGGTGTCCGAGGACTACATCCGCGAGTCCGAAGACTACGGCTACTCGCCCGACGTCTGCTCGTACGTGAAGGCCGACGTCGGGCTCATCCTCCGCGAGCGGAGGCACCCGGCCGGCGTCATCCCCAAGGCGGACATCGCGATCACGTCCAACATGTGCAGCACCTTCATCAAATGGGGCGAGGTCTGGGAGCGGATGCTCAAGACCCCGACCTTCGTGCTCGACCTTCCGGGGCAGCGCGGCTCCAACTGGAAGGTGCGGCCGGGCGACGCGCAGCACGTGGCGGACAGCCATTGGGTCGAGGCGCAGTTTCGCGATCTCATCGGCCGCTGCGAGAAGATCACGGGCAAAAAGTTCGACATGGACCGGCTCGCCGAGGTCGAGGACAAGGTCAACCGGATGGTCAAGCACTGGAACAGCGTCATGGAGCTGAACCGCGCTTGCCCCGCCCCCTACAACGCGATGCTCGACGGGCTCACGTACATCGGGATCATGAACGTGTACCGCGGGACCGACGAGGGCGTCGACTTCATGCGGAGGCTCGACGAGGAGATCCAGCGGCGGGTCGCGGCGGGCGAGGCCCGCGTGAAGGACGAGCGCCATCGGCTGCTCTTCTCGGGGACGCCCTGCTACGTGTCGATGCGTCGGCTGGTCGAGCTGTTCGAGTCGTGGGGCGGGGTCTTCGTGTACTCGGACTACCTCACCTTCGCGGCGGGCGGCATGGACGCCGGCGAGCTCGTCTACGACACCTCGCGCCCGCTCGAGAGCCTCGCCGAGGTGACGGCGCTCGCGGCGCAGCGCGGGCTGTCCAATCAGTTCTTCGCGCACGAGCGGCTCGCGCAGCAGATCCGCGACTATGACGTGGACGGCGTCGTCTTCCACGGCATCAAGAGCTGCCGCTTCGTCTCGTCGGGGATGGCCGACACACGGAACTTCTTGAACGAGAGCCTCCGGCGGCCGAGCCTCTACATCGAGTCCGATCTCATCGATCCGAGGTACTGGTCGGACGCCCAGATCAAGAACCGGGTCGACGCCTTCTTCGAGTCGCTGAAGACGCGCGGCGGCGGCGCGCCCGGCGCGTCCAATCAACACACCCACCCGAGCGGGAGCACACCATGAGATACGTAGGCGGGGTCGACGTCGGCTCGACCCAGACCAAGGCCGTCATCCTCGACGAGGAGGGCAAGCTCGTCGGGCGCGCGCTCCTCGACATGGAGACGAGCATGGTGACCGTGGCCGAGGACGCCTTCGCCGCTGCGGTGAAGGACGCGGGGATCGACCGGTCCAAGGTCGTCCGCATCGCCGGGACGGGCTACGGTCGGTACAATGTGAGCTTCGGTCACGAGCAGGTGACCGAGATCAGCTGCCACGCGCGCGGCGCCGTCTCGCTCTTCCCGGGGACGCGCACGGTCATCGACATCGGCGGTCAGGACACGAAGGCGATCTCGGTGAAGCCGGACGGGCAGGTGGACGACTTCACGATGAACGACAAGTGCGCCGCCGGGACGGGGCGCTTCCTCGGCGCGGCGTCGTACGCGCTCGAGATGCCGCTCTCGGAGCTCGGGCCGCTGGCGCTCCGCTCGCAGAACCCGGTGCGCATCACGACGACCTGCACGGTCTTCGCCGAGTCCGAGATCATCAGCCACCTGGCGAAGGGGATCCTGCCCGAGGACGTCCTCATGGGCGTTCACCAGGCGATCACGAGCCGCTGCATCTCGCTCGCCCGCCGCGTGGGGCTCAAATCGGAGATCACCTTCACGGGCGGCGTCAGCCGCAACGTCGCGATGGTGAAGCTCATCGAGGAGGCGGTGGGGATGCCCATCAACGTGAGCCCCGACGCACACTTCTGCGGCGCGCTCGGCGCGGCGCTCTTCGCGCGGGATCACGCGCTCGGGACCGCGGCCCTCTCCGCGACGGCTTGAGGAGGACACGACCATGGTGAACGTCGTCGGCATCGACATCGGCTCCACGTACACGAAGGCCATCATGCTGAGCGAGGACCGGAAGGTCGTCGGCTCCGCGGTGCGGCGCACGGGCTTCAAGCTCGGACAGGCGGCCGAAGGCGTCTTCGAGCAGCTCCTCGAGGACACGGGGCTCGACCGCTCGCGCGTCACGTACGTGAGCTCGACGGGTTACGGGCGGTACACGGTGGCCTTCCGTCACGCGCAGGTGACCGAGCTGACGGCGCACGCGCAGGCGGCGGTGCACCTCTTCCCGGACACGCGCACGATCCTGGACATCGGCGGACAGGACATCAAGGCGATCAAGGTGGACGCCGAGGGCCGGGTGAAGTCCTTCCGGCTGAACGACAAGTGCGCGGCGGGGACGGGCGCCTTCCTCGAGAAGACGGCGCGCTACCTCGGGCTGAAGACGGAGGACATTGGTCCCTACGCGAAGCGAGCGACGGATCCGAAGCCGATCAGCAGCGTGTGCGCGGTCTTCGCCGAGTCCGAGGTGATCAGCCACCTGTCGAAGGGCATCCCCGCGGAGGACATCATGATGGGCGCGATGGTGTCGCTCGGCGGTCGGGCGATCCAGCTCATGCGCCGGGTGGGCCTCGAGCCTGGCTACATGCTGACGGGCGGCATGACGCGGAACGTGGCGATGATCGACGCGCTCGAGAAGTCGCTCGGCGCGTCCTTCCACGTCGCGCCCGACGGTCTTGGGCAGCTGAACGGCGCCTATGGCGCGGCGTACCTCGGCTTGCGGCGGGTCGAGCGGCTGCTCGCCGAGGGTCGCCCCATCCCGCCGACGGCGGCGGAGCTCGGCGGCGGCGAGCAGGCGCCCGCGCGGCGGTGGTCGGCGATGGCACAGACTCGGAAGCGCTTCGAGCCTTGCGTCGATCTCGGCCGCTGCCCCGTCGTGTCGTAACCGGGCGCCCAGCCAGCCTGTCCCCGCCGGCACGAAGAAGGGTGGATTCGGCCAAGGGAACGAGTCCAGGGTCACGGACCGGATCTGGAACCGCCTCTGGGAGACTCCGATCGGCGCGGGTCGCGCCACCCGGATCTCGAGGTATCGTGTGCTGCCCTGCCCGATGACCGGGAAGGAGCGAGGGTCCACGACGAGCGAAGTGTAGCCATTCTTCATGGTGCCTCCATCGACGGATCGCGTCGAGCCATCCCCCGAGGGGACGAGATAGAGCATACAGCTCACCGATTGAAAGATGAAATCCCATGAAATGATGATCCTCCGGTTCGTCACGATCACGGCGAACTCTCCTCGCTCCGGAACCCTTATCAAGGGTGCGACTGGGAGCCGGTGAACGACCCAGACCGTCGCGTGGAGGTCGCGCCAAAGCACCGTCTCCCCGGGAGCGAAGGGGACATTGTAGATGGTCGTCCTCCATCGGCCTTGGCGCAACCGTCGTACGAAGAAGAAGACGATCCCGAGCGCCGCTATCAGAAGGCACCCGGCCATGAAGAGGACTTCAATGAAGAGGACGACCTCCATCAGATCTCGAGCAGAGTCTCACGAAACGATCCACCGGAACGAGTGTGGTTCGAGGTGAGCCTGTGTCGTCGGGAACGTGCATCGAAGAGCGAAGTGACGAGCTCATGGGGGCTGCGAGTCCGTGCCGTCGGGCTGCTCCCATCCTTGGATGCCTCGGACAGGATCGACGCCGCGCTTTGTCGGCCCATCGACGTTGCATCGGCCTGCCCCGAGACTCGATTGTCTCGGGCGCGGCACGGTGGGCGCATGGGGTCCTCGGACAGTCGGTCGGGGGACTCCCTCTCGAGCCTCGCGTCTCGAGGACCGGGCCCGTGGATCCGCCCAAGCGTTGGTCGTTGGGGGCTGGCTCGACCGTCGAGCCCCGCGCCCTTCCGGGCCCCTTCCGGCATGCGATCGGTAGCCGCATCGAGGAGCCAGGTTGCCCGCGCATGGCTCTCTGGGAGGCTACGGACCCGGGAGCGCGTGGTCTTGGCGGCCCCCCTGGGGCGCCGCTCAGGGGGCCAAATCGGCCTGCCAGCGCGGCGCGCGCTTCTCGAGGAAGGCTCCGATCCCCTCGTTCGCGTCGTGAGTCGTCATGAGATCGTCCAGGTAATCACGCTCGAGCCGCGCGAGATCCTCGTCGAGCCGGCGGAGGAGCTCGGCTCGGACGGCGCGCTCGGCGTGGCGGAGGGAGCTCCCACTCTTCGGGAGCAGCTCCTTCGTGACGAACTCGGCGGCGGCGGCCGCTGGGTCGTCTGTGACGCTCTGCGCGAGACCCCACTGGAGCGCCGTCTGGGCGTCGATCGAGCGCCCCGACACACAGAGATCGAGCGCGCGCGCTCCGCCGAGCCTCCACGGAAGGAGGACCGACGCGAGCGGAGGGAAGACCCCGAGCTTGATCTCGGGCTGCCCGAACATGGCCGTCGGCGACGCGAAGATCCACGTCGCGAGCCCGGCGAGCTCGAGCCCGCCGCCGAGACATTGCCCCCGCACGACGGCGAGCGTCGGGACGCCGGCGCGGACCATCTTCCGGGCGAGGCCGTGCAGCGTCGCGAGCATCCGGGGCGCCTCCTCTCGCGTGTGCTCGGCGACGCTCGCGCCAAACGAGAAGTGTGAGCCCGCGCCCTCGAAGACGACGGCCTTCAGGCGCGGACGCTCGGCGTGCTCGTCGTAGGCCGCGGAGATCCCCGCGAGCATGTTCGCGTCGAGCACGTTCGCCTTGGGCGCGTCGAGGAGGAGGTGGAGGACCTGGCCGTCGTCCCGCACCTCGATGCGGAGCGGTGAGCTGGTCATTTCGCCGCGCGCCCCTTGGGCAGGATGGCCTCGACGAGCTCCTGGCTCCAGGGCTCTCCCTTGGACAGCCGCTGGCGGAGGAGCACGAAGTCGGCCTCGCGATGGTCCTTCGGGCCCTCGTTGAAGGCGCGGAAGCCCGCGTTCGCCTCCGTCATCATGTTGAGCGCGAGCCAGGCGCGATTGGACTCCTTGTTGGCGTCCCAGTGGGCGAGCTTGTGCTTGCGGAGCTCGGCGACGGTCTTCTCGACGCAATTGGGGAAGGTCATCACGATGGACGAGACGATCTTCTCGACCGCGGCGTCGAGGGGCGCGAGGTCGATCGTCCCGCGCTTGAGGAGCTCCTTGCCCGTGGCGGCGTCGGCGCCGGTCTTGAAGTCGCCGTACACGATGCGTCCGCGCTCGAGCCAGCGATCGCTGACGACGAGGGGGTTCTCGACGAAGGCGCCGTCGACCCGGAGCACGGGGACGGCGTCGGTGAGGATCCCGTAGTGGAGGGCGCGGTACGCGCTCCAGGGCTGGCAGAGCGTGCCGCTGAACATCGCGCGCTCGATCCCCACGAAGAGGGGGAGGAAATCGGTGGAGCCTCCGACGGGCGCCGAGCCGTGGCGCGGGCCCGCCTGCCCGAAGTTCGCGAGGTCGGTCGAGACGGAGAAGTCGCACGCCATGCCGATCTCCTGCCCGCCGCCGATGCGCATGCCGTTGACGCGGCAGACGACCGGCTTGTCGCAGAGCAGGATCGCGCTCACCATGTCGTTGAAGAGCCGCATGTACGCGGCGTACTCGGGGGGGCGCGTCGCGTAGTACTCGGCGTACTCCTTCGTGTTCCCGCCCGTGCAGAAGGCGCGATCGCCCGCGCCGGTGAAGACGACGGCGACGACGTCGCGCGCGTGAGAGGCGCGGCGAAAGGAGAGGATGACCTCCTTCACCATGTCGGTCGTGTACGAGTTGTATTGTGTGGGGTTGTCGAGCGTGATCCAGGCGACGTGGAGGCCCTCGGCCGGCGTGCCGTCGGGCCTCTTGGCGGGGCGGAGCTCGTAGCGGACGGCGGGGCCCGTCTCGGGCTGGGCGGCGCTGGGGGCGAGAGCGTGGTCGACGAGGTGGAAGGTGCCGGGCTCGTGGGTCATGGTGATCCTCGGGATCAGGGGGTCGGGGACGGAGAGGGTTCGGATATGGGGCGCTCGTCGAGCGACCCTGGGGTGGGGCGAAGGGAAGGCTTGGCGTCGCGCGATCAGGGGTCGACGGAGAAGTCGGGGACGAGCACGGGGCGCTTCTTGAGCGAGCCGTCGTGCAGCGAAGAGAAGACCTCGTTGAGGGTCGACATCGGGCGCTCCTCGACGAAGGGCCCGAGCTTCACGCGGCCGTCGAGGACGAGCGAGAGCGCCGCCGGGAAGAGCTCCGGGACGCAGCCCCAATTGCCTTGCGCGACGGCGTCGAAGGCCATCAAATTGCTGAGCCGGACGCTCACCTTCTCGAGCGTGTACCCGACGACCGAGAGCGTCGCGCCGAAGGTGAGCAGCGTGAAGGCGAGGAGCTGCCCCGCGGGGTGCCCCGAGGTCTCGAAGATCTTCCACTCGTGGGGCGCCCAGCCCTGAGCCTTGACGTGCGCCGTCACCGCCTTGCGCAGCGCGCCGGGCTCGGCGTCCCTCGACGAGAAGATCGCCTCGGCGCCGTGGTCCTTCATCATGGCGAGGCGCTCGTCCGAGACGTCGAGGGCGATGGTGTGGGCGCCGAGGGCCCGCGCGATCTGGAGGCCGAAGCCGCCGACGCCGCCCACGCCGACGAAGATCGCGACGTCGCCCTCCTTCACGTGGGCGCGCACGATCGCCTGGTAGGCGGTCGAGACCGCGTCGGCGAGCACGGAGAGGTGCGAGAGCCGGAGGCCCGAGGCGGCGAGCCTCTCGCGGTCGACGGGGCAGAGGCCGCGCCCGGGCACGACGAGGTGCGAGGCGAAGCCGCCGTCGACGTCGGAGCCCGGGAAGACCTGCTTCCGGCAGATGGGCCCGCGCCCCGCCTTGCAGAGCTCGCACTCGCCGCAGGGGATGACGGCGGGGACGATGACGTCGGCGCCGACGAGGGACGTGTGGCGATCGCCCGCGGCGACCACGGTGCCCGAGACCTCGTGCCCGAGCGTGAGCGGGAAGGGCTTGCCCGTGCGCACCCCGTCGTAGAGAAAGCCGAGATCGGTGTGGCAGACCCCGCACCCGGCGACGCGGACGAGGACGTCGGTGGGCGAGAGCGAGGAGGCGGTGACGGTGCGGCGGGCGAGCACCATCGGCGCGCCGACCGCGACGGCCTGCCAGGACGTGACGTCGAACGAGCGATCTTCGGGCATCGCGGCCGAGTATTCGCGCCCGGTCGGGGACGCAAGCCGGGAGGGCGGCGACTCGCGGCCGTGGGGCGCCCGGCGGATCGGGGGACGCGCGTTGGGAGGGTGTCGCTTCGAGGCGGCGGGGACCTCGTCGCGTCGGATCGTGCTCTCGTGTCGCCACGGTGGGGGGGGATA
>CAYNEK010000062.1:0-28618 GCA_964396175.1 uncultured Polyangiaceae bacterium
GAGCGGCTACGTGAGGGGGCACGCGCGGACGTCGAGGGGAGCGGCTACGTGAGGGGGCACGCGCGGACGTCGAGGGGAGCGGCTACGTGAGGGCGCACGCGCGGACGTCGAGGGGAGCGCCCGAGGCGAGCCTCGCCTGCAAGAGGCCCATCAGGCGCCCGACCTCGGCGCGGGACAGCTTCGCGCCAGGCCCCTCTGCGTCGAGCAGCTCGAGCGCCTTGTACGCGAGCAGGAGCGCGATCCCGGTGAAGCCCAGGTAGCCCGCGGGGGCGCCGCCCGACTGGAGCGCCTTCACGTACTCGTTCGCCTCGTCGAGATCCGCGCGCGCGAGCGCGATGATCTCCCCCCGTGGCACGCCCGGCGGCAAGAACACGCGCCCCTCGCGCGCGTCGTCGCCCGCGTCCTTCAGGATGTTGACGAGCTGGAGCCCCTCGCCAAAGGACACCATCCGAGCCTCGAGCGTCGGTCGCGCGCTCTCGAGAGCGGGCGTGTCGTGCAGGAACAGCTCGGTGAGCAGCTCGCCGACGATCCCGGCGACGACGTAGCAGTAGTCGCGCAGCTCGCCGACGCTCGCGAGGCGGAGATCCCCGCGGTCGTCCGCGCGCGCGACGATCGAGGCCATGCCGTCGGCGGTGCGCGCCGCGTGGCGCACGAGGATCCGCCGAACCGTGGTCGTCAGCGCCCCGAGCGCCCGGAGGAGATCGGGGGTCTTCCCGAGGAGCTCGAGGTAGCCCGCGTGCGCGACGGGCGGCGCGGCGAGCCAGCCCTCGACGAGCGGGCCGACCTGCTGATCGCGCGCGTGCTCGCCGAGCCGCAAGAGCCGACCGAAGGCACGGAGCGCCTCGAGGCGCGCCTCGCGGACCCAGCTCGTCGCGTCCTCGAGGGTGTCGGCGACCCGGAAGAGCAGGTAGGCGATGGACACCGCGCGCCGCGTGGGCTCCGGCAAGAGCGGGATCGCGAGCGCGAAGGTGCGGCTCGTCCTCTCGAGGAGGCGCTCGATGTTGGCGGCCATGGGGATCACGTTAGTGCATCTCTTCATCCGAGACATGCGTGACCAGTCGGCGGACGCCGGGTGCGCAGGGTGACGTGGGGCGCGGGGGGCCGTCCGGCCAGCGCGCCCCTCGCTGCGGCCGCCACGGCCCTCGGGGGGGTGCTATGGGGCGCCCGACGCAGGACCTCCTCGATGCTCCCCGATCTCGCCTCCGACGATCTCGCCGACCTCGATCTCTCCCCGTCGCAGATGCGCGCGATGACCGACGCCGTCACGCGGCGCGTCTTCGCCCACCTCGAGGCGCTCCCCGGGAGCCCGGCGTGCGGCGATCTCGCGGACGCCGAGGCGCTCTGCCGGAGCCTCCGTGAGCCGGTGCCCGAGCACGGCGCCGACCTCGAGCGGCTCCTCGCGCCGCTCTTCGACGCGTGGATCCCGCGGTCCTTCAACGCGCCGCACCCAGGGTACCTCGCCTACATCCCTGGGGGCGGGGTCTTCCCCGCTGCGCTCGCGGACTTCGTCAGCGCCACGACCAATCGGTTCACCGGGATCTGGCAGGCGGCCCCCGCCCTCGTCCAGCTCGAGGCGAACGCGCTCGATTGGCTGCGCGATTGGATGGAATTCCCCCCGTCGACGCGGGGGCTGTTCACGACGGGCGGGTCGATGGCGATGTTCAACGCCATCGCCTGCGCGCGCGAGGCGCGCCTCGGCCCGGAGCTGCGGCGCGGCACGTTGTATGTATCCTCCGAAGCGCACCACTCCATCCGGAAGGCGGCGAGGCTCGCCGGGATCGCCCACGATCGCGTGCGCGTCCTCGACGCGGACGCGCGGCACCACCTCCGCCTCGACGCGCTCCGGCGGGCCGTCGCCGAGGATCGCGCCGTGGGGCTCCAGCCGTTCATGGTGTTCTCGACCGCGGGGACGACGGCCACGGGTGCGGTCGATCCCATCGACGCCGTCGCCGATCTGGCGGCGGACGAGGGCCTCTGGCACCATGTCGACGGCGCGTATGGGGGGTTCTTCCATATGGTCCCCGCGCTCCGGCCGCTGCTCCGGGGGCTCTCGCGCGCCGACTCTCTCACGCTCGATCCACACAAGGGCCTCTTTCTGCCCTACGGGACCGGCGCGCTCCTCGTGCGCGACGGCGAGGCCCTCCGTGCGCTCCACGGCTCGACGGCGGGCTATCTGCCGGACAACCAGGGAGAGTTCTATGATCCAGCGCAGTATGGCCCGGAGCTGTCGCGGCCCTTCCCTGGACTCCGGGTGTGGCTGACGCTCCAGGTCTTCGGGGCCGCTCGGTATCGCGCCGCGCTCGCCGAGAAGCGCGCGCTCGCGGTCTGGGCGGCGAGCGCGCTCCAGACGATCCCGGGCGTCGTGCTCGACGGCGAGCCGGAGCTGTCACTCGTCGCGTTCCACCTCGCGGGGCCGGGGCTCGCGACCGTCGACGCGGAGAACGCCGCGACCGAGGCGCTCATGCAGCGCGTGACGGCGCGAGGCCGCGTCATGGTGACCGGCGCGCGTGTCGGGGATCGGTACCTGGGGCGGATCTGTGTGCTCAGCTTCCGAACCCGGCGCGCCGTCGTCGAGGCGTGCGTCGAGGACGTGGCTCGCGAGGCTGCGGCCCTCCTCTCCGAGGCGCGCTAGGAGAGCCCTCCTCCGGGCGCTCGCATCGCGCGAGGGCTCCCATCGTGGACGTCAGGGACGCGCGCCGTCCAGCGCGGCGATGCGTCGCGTGAGCCGACGTCTCGAGGCGCGATCGCGTCGCCTCCCTGGGGGAGCGAATCGGCGCGACCCCGCACGCCGTGTGGTAACACGCGCGCCGCGATGATCGATCTCTCCACCCGGCTCTCCGAGGCCGCGGCCGTCGTCCAGAAGCGGACCGCCCTCGCCCCGCGCGTGGGCCTCGTGCTCGGCTCGGGCCTCGGCGCCTTCGGCGACACGCTGACGGACCTCGTGAAGATCCCCTACGCCGAGATCCCCCACATGCCTCGCTCGACCGTCGTCGGGCACGCGGGGACCCTCTGCCTCGGCGCGATCGGGGGCGTCCCCGTCGCGTGCCTCCAGGGCAGGGCGCACCTCTACGAGGGGCACTCCGCCGACACGGCCACCTTCGCGGTGCGCCTGCTCGCTCACCTCGGCGCGCGCGCCGTGCTCCTCACCAACGCCGCCGGCGGCATCGGCCCCGATCTCGCCCCCGGCGACTTCATGCTCATCACCGATCACCTGAACCTCATGGGCAAGAACCCCCTCGTCGGACCCAACGACGAGCGCGTCGGCAAGCGCTTCCCCGACTTGACGGAGGCGTACGATAGGGGGGTGCGTGAGGCAGCGAGAGAGGCCGCCCGCGCGCTGACTCTGCCGCTCCACGAGGGCGTGTACGCCGCGCTGCTCGGGCCGACCTACGAGACGCCCGCCGAGATCCGCATGCTCCGCACCCTCGGCGCGAACGCCGTCGGCATGAGCACCGTCCCCGAGGTCATCGCCATGCGCCACCAGGGCGTGCGCGTCGGCGCGATCTCCTGCATCACGAACCTCGCCGCGGGCGTGTCCAGGACCCCGCTCGATCACCAGGAGGTCGAGGAGATCGCCAGGGCTCGACGCGCGGACTTCGTCGCGCTCCTCGGCGGCTGGATCGAGCGCGTCGCGGGGCTCCCTGCGTGACGGAGATCCCCTGGCGAGAGCTCGTCCTGGCCGCCAAGGCGGCGAGGCGGCGCGCGCACGCACCGTACTCGCGCTACCTCGTCGGCGCGGCCGTCCTCGCGGACGACGGGCGCGTCTACGCCGGCTGCAACGTGGAGAACGCGACGTACGGCGCCACCATCTGCGCCGAGCGCACGGCGGTCACGAAGATGGTGTCCGAGGGCGGGCGCCGCGTCGTCGCCGTCGTCGTCGTCACCGAGGGCGAGCGCCCCGCGAGCCCGTGCGGGGTCTGCCGGCAGGTGCTCTGTGAGTTCGCCGGGGACGTCCCGGTGCGCATGGTCGCGCTCGGTCCTCGGGGGCGTGTCGTCGCGACGCGCGACGCGAGCCTCGACGCCCTCTTGCCGGACGCCTTCCGCGGCGCGACCGTGCTCGACAACCTCGAGCGGAAGCGCGCCCGATGACCGGCAGCATCGCCGAAGATGCGATCGCGTCGCAGGACGCCCCATGACGCAGCGAGCGGCCGGCGGGCCCATCGACGCGAGCCCTCGTCGGCGCGAGCGGGCCGGGCAGGGAGCGCGTTGGAGTTGCAACGATGTTGCAACAAGCGCGATGAGGCGGCTCGCGTCCCTCGCCCTCGTGATGGCGGCGATCCTCCTGGCCTCGGGGTGTCGACGGCAGCACTACGCGGCGACGGGCGTCGAGCTCTTGCCCTACCCGGTGTGTGACGAGGGCGGCGGCGCGCCCGAGACGCTGTTCGAGACGGTGCTCGTCTCGGGGGCGCTCGACACGCGCATGCGCATCACCGAGCGCTTCCGCCTCGAGCGTCGCCCGTGCAAGACCGGCGACGTGTACGCGGCCGTGACGCACCAGGAGTGGCCGGTGCAGATCGCCGATCTGGAGGTGCTCTACGACGCGTCGTGGAAGCCCCTCCGCGCGTGGAGGCGCTGGATGGTCCCCGGCTCCAAGCGCGACGACGGAGACGCCGACACGCGCGTCCTCGAGCTGCGCACGAACCCCATCGGGCTCAAGCGGAGGACCGATCGGGGTGTCGTCGAGTACGAGACCCTGCGGAGCGCCCTCGGCCCCGAGGTCGTGCTCGGGCAAGGCCGCGCGAACCTCACGGTCTGGCTCCAGAAGGAGAAGCTCGCCGTCGGCCAGAAGGTTCGACGCACGGCGCTCGATCTCCGCAGCATCGAGAAGGTCGAGCTCTGCGCGCTCGAGCGGCGGCCCGACATGCGCGTCGAGGCGCTCGGGCGGGACGTGCGCGTCTACACGTTCTTTGGTCGAGAGACGATCTTCGCGGACGAGTACGATCGGGTCGTCGGCGATCTCGCCGGGCTCGTCTCGGCGGACCTGACGAAGAGTCCATTGCCCCCGCCCATCGGCCCACACATCCCCGCGGATCCGGCCGGCACCCCCTAGTCGTCCCGCTCGGCGGCTTGGACGAAGGCGCCGGCGCCGCAGTCCCGAGGCCCGGAGAGCTTCGCTGATCCAGGGGCCCCCGGTCGTCGTCAGGCGCGGATGAGCGCGGCGAGCTCGCGCTCGCTGAGTGAGCCAGCCTTCTCCGTCCCCTCGAGCAGCGCGTCTGCCAGCGCCCGCTTGTGGGCGTGGAGCTCGAGGACGGCCGCTTCGATCGTCCCCTCCGCGACGAGGCGGACCACCGTGACGGGCCTCGTCTGGCCGATGCGGTGCGCGCGATCGGTCGCCTGATCCTCGACGGCTGGGTTCCACCACGGATCCATGTGGATGACGTAGTCTGCGGCGGTGAGGTTCAGCCCTGTGCCGCCCGCGCGGAGCGAGATGAGGAACGCGTCGCCCTCGCCCGATTGGAAGGCGTCGATCGCGCGCTGTCGCTCCCCGGACGACGTCGAGCCGTCGAGGTAGAGTGTGCGCGCGCCCGCGGCCTGGAGCGCCGCCTCGGCGAGCAGGAGGTGCTGGACGAATTGGCTGAAGACGAGCGCGCGGTGCCCCCCAGCGCGGAGCTCCTCGATGAGCTCGACGAGGCGCGTGAGCTTCGAAGAAGTGCCCTTGGCCTTCGGATCGACGAGGCGCGCGTTGCACGCGGCGAGGCGGAGGCGTGTGATGGCGGCGAGCATCTTGAAGCGTGCGTCGCCGCCGTCCCCGCCGTCGCCGATCGATTGGACGGCAGCGAGGCGGATCGCGTCGTAGGTCGAGCGCTCGGCGTCGGTCGGCGTGACGAGCTCGGTCACCTCGGTCCTCGCGGGCAGCTCCTTCGCCACCTCGGCCTTGGTCCTCCGCAGGAGGAAGGGCCGGACGAGATCGCCGAGGGCCTGCTTCCTCCCAAGGTCTTTGTCGCGCTCGATGGGGAGCGCGAACCGCGCGCGGAACGCCTCGAAGCTCCCGAGGAGCCCCGGGAGCACGACGCGGAAGAGGCTCCAGAGCTCCCCGAGGTGGTTCTCGATGGGGGTGCCCGACAGCGCGAACCGCACCTCGGCCCGGAGCGACGCGGCCGCGCGCGCGCGCTGCGAGGCGGCGTTCTTCACGGCCTGGGCCTCGTCGAAGATCGCCGTCACGAAGTCGATTGGGGAGAGCTCGTCCTTGTCTCGGGTGAGGACGTCGTACGTGGTCACGACCAGGACGTGGGGTCCGAGCCCGTCGAGCGTCCTACCGGCGCCGTGGTGCAGTCGGACCTCGAGGCCCGGGGCGAAGCGGGCGGCCTCGCGCAGCCAATTGGGCGCGACGCTCATGGGCGCGACGACGAGCTGCGGACCCTGGGGCGCCCGCGCCAAGAGGAGCCCGAGCGCCTGCACGGTCTTGCCGAGGCCCATCTCGTCGGCGAGGACGCCGCCAGCCCCCCACGACGCGAGCCGCGCGAGCCATTGGAACCCCTCTGCCTGGTAGGGGCGGAGCGCCGCGGCGAGCCCCTTCGGGACGCGCGGGCTCGCGCGCTCGGCGAGCGAGAGCTTGGTCATCATCGAGCGGAACGCGGCGGCGCCCTCGAGCTGCGCGTCGCGCTCGACGACCTTCGCGAGGACGCCCGCCGCGAAGCGCGAGACCTCGAGCCCGCCCTTGCCGGCGTGGACGACGTCGGCGGTCGCGCGGAGCGCCTCGATGAGATCGTCGGCGAGCCGCACGAGCTTGTCCTTGCCGACGCGGACCCACGCCTTTCGCTCGCGCACGGCCTCGAGGAGCGCGGCCAGGCTCACGAGCGCCCCATCGACCTCGACGCCGCCGTCCAGGCCGAGCCAGTCACGACGATCGGTCACCTTGAGCTGGAGCGCCCCGCGCGTCGCCACCCCGAGGACTTGGTAGGTCGCGTTGCCCCGCCACTCGACGCGCAGCCCTGCCGTGTCCGAGAGCGCGAGGAGGAGCGCCGGGCCGACGGCGCGATCGTACATGCCGTCGAAGGCGCCGACGCGCTCGCTCGGCTCGGGCAGCGCGCCGAGGACGGCGTGGGCGCGCGCGGCCTCCTCGGCGTGATCGCGCGCGGCGACGAAGGGCCCCGCCTCGTCCTCGAGGAGCACGTCCCGTGGTCCGTGAGCCGGCTCGAAGGTCGGCCCGCCCGCGTAGGGCTCGACGACGAGCCGCAGCGCGATCGCCCCGCCAGAGGCGCCCGAGAGCAGGGCGATGGGAGAAGGATCGCCCGCGACGCGCCGGGCGGCGAGATCGTCCGGGAGGCGCACGTCGAGCGTCGCGAGGGTCGAGAGGCGCCCGAGGATGCGCGAGAGCGCCTCCAAGGGGAACACTGTGCCGCGGCTCGTCTCGACGAGGTGGCCGAGCGCAGGCGGGAGATCCGCGTAGAGGAGCTCGCCCTCGCACGTCGAGAGGAGCTCGCCCCGCGAGGTGAGGAGCGAGGCGGCCTCCTCGAGCGAGAGGCGCCGCGGGCCGAGCGCGAGGGCGAAGGTGAAGCCTCCCTGGACCGCGCGGATCTCGAGCGCGACGGGGACGCGGCGCGGCCGGTGAGGCTCTCTCGCGTCGTCGACGGTGATCCGGGGGTGATGCGCGACGCGATCGAGGAAGGTGGTGAGTCGCCCCGACCACGCGAACCCTCGCGCGTCTGCGAGCGCGCGTGCGTCCTCCTCCTCGAGGGGCTCTCGGGGGGGATCGTGCAGATCGATCTTCCGTCCTGGGGTCCACTTCCCGTGGGCTCGAGGCTCCTGGAGGCGCACCGACACACGCGGCGCTGGGCCGAGCTCGATGTGGCACGTGAGCCGTCGCCGCACCGCCGGATCGGGCTGCACCGCCAGCGCCTCGAACGCGCTGAGCGCGCGCTCCCAGGGCTCGAGCGTGAGCCACCGCGCGACGTCTGCGCGGAGCTCGGACCGCGGATCGTCGAGCTGGTGGCCGAGCAGCTCCAGCGAGGCTCCGAGCACGTCCTCGCCCCACGCCCAAGGGACGTCGTCGACGAGGCGCACGTCGATCGTCTCACCATCCTGGGCGAGCTCGAGGACGCACCGGCTCCCGCTCGGCGAGCGGAAGGTCAGGGCTCCACGCGAGAAGCTGACGCTCACCGTGGCGCGTCGTCGCGCGTAGCGCCGCGCGATCCCCCTCCGGTGGGCGGCGAGGAGCGCCGCAGCCTGGGCTCGCAGGTGATCGATCGTGCGCGATCCGTGGCTCGCCAAGCTCGGGCCCCGTAGCGTAGATCTTCCTTGGGCGAAACGCCCTCCGGGCGGGTGCCCAGGGCAGCGCTGCGGCCCTTCTGCGGCGCCAGGGTGCTCGCGACCGCGGAGGCCAGGCGCTCGTCTCGCCTGTCCATGAGCGATGTCGGCCCCGCCCTGGCCGCCCGAGAGGCGGTGCTCGACGAGCGCCGGGGTCGCTCACCTTGTCCGTGGTCGTATCCGAGCTCGTCTGGCCGCCCGAGAGGTGGTGCTCGACGAGCGCCAGGGGGGGCTGGTGGCATCGAGGGTGGCCGTCTCGTCGCTCTTCCACGAGCAAGGTCGGAGCATGGCAGCATCCTGGCTCGTTCGACGCCGCCCCGCCTCGTGCCGAGGCTGGAGCGATGACCCAGTGACGTCTCCGGGCGCTGTCGCCCTCAGAGGACGTTTCACAGCAAAACAGGCCTACCGACGGAGATTGTGCGCACACGCCACGCAGGATCGAGCCGACACGAGGACGCTATCCGACCGACACGACGGACGCAGAGTGGGCCTTTGTCATACAGCTGTTCCCCGAAGCGATCTGGGTGTCGAGCCTGCAGGAGCCGAAGCACGAGGCCCGCGAGAGGTTCGACACGATTCGGTGTCGGACGAGGACGGGCTCCGCCTGGAGGGCATTGCCTCATGAGTTTCTGCCGTGGCAGCCCGTGGCTCGTCGACTCGACACCTGGCGCGACGACGGGGTGTCGGACCGTGTCCAGGGTGCTCTTCGGGAGCGTGTCCGCGAGCGGGAGGGTCGTGCGCCCGTGCCGCCTGTGAGGGTCGTAGACGCCGAGCGCGTGACGCAAGCTTGGTCGAATGGATCGTGCCGAGGCGAAGCGCGTGGACCGCGCTCGACGCGACAGCGGAAGTCGGGTCGAAGTGGTCCAATGGATCGACGACATGAGCGGCTTCGTCGTCCTGCCGCGACGATGGGGTCGAGCGCAAGAATGGGTGTCTGTGCCAGCTCCGATGGCTGAACAAAGCACACGAGCCATCGCTCGAGTCGAGCCGCGCGGACGTATGGCTCGCAATGACGTCAGTCATGCCACGCCGCCGCGGCGGCACGCCGGCGATGCGAACGGTCAGGGCTGCTCGGTGAAGGGCCCTCTCATGGCGCGGCGAAAGACGGTCGTCGGCGAGAGGCTGCTTCCAGGCGTGGCGCAGCAGGCGAAGGTCGCGGAGGGAGGCTCTGGGAGCCTCTCGATCGATCGGGACGAGTGGTGTGGGCGCCCTCCGAGTCTGGGCGACGCGAGCGTGATCGCGTCGTCGGCTGACGAAGCCGTACCGCGACGACGCGGGGCCCGACGCGCTCGGGGGTGCGGAGACGGGCGACGAGCGTGGAGCGGGGCCCGACGCGCTCGGGGGTGCGGAGGCGGGTTCCTCTTGCGGAGCGGGACCTCTTGGGCGACGCTCTTGGGCGTGACTCGCTCCTGCCGTCGCGTCCTCGCGTGGACGCTGGCCGCGTCCCTCGCGCTCGCGTCAGCGCCCCCTGGCTTCGCCCAGTCGGACAAGGCTGCCGCCGCGAAGAAGGCGATGGAAGAGGGGCAGGGGCTCTACGCGCAGAAGAAGTTCGCCGAGGCCGCGCAGGCCTTCCAGCGCGCGTACGCGACCGAGCCCTACGGCGCCTTCCTGTTCAACGAGGCTGTCTGCTACGAGAAGCTCGACGACGAGGAGCGTGCGATCCTCACCTTCGAGCGGTACCTGACGACCGAGCCCAGCGCGTCCGACGCCGGCGACGTGCGCGAGCGCATCCGCCGCCTCGAGGCGAAGCGAGACGCCAAGAAGGCCGGGCAGAAGGTCGAGGACACGCCCAAGAAGGACAAGGACGACGTGATCAAGTCGCTCATCCTCGTCGAGAGCGAGCCGCCCGGCGCGCCCGCGACGGTGTGGGAGCGCGTCTCGCCATCGGCGCTGCCCTTCGTCGCGGGGCGCGACAACGAGGGCTGGCGCCGTGTGAAGGCGGGCCCGACGCCGGTCGCCGCGACCGTGCTCGCGGGGCGCTACCACGTCGTCGTCGACAAATGGCAGACGTACAACGCCTCCGAGACCGACATCGAGGTCTCGTCCGGTGGACTCTATTTTTTCAAGGCGAACCTCTCGCAGGGCGCGTTCATGGGCTTCCTCCGCGTGCAAGCCTCGGTGCCCGGCGCGACGATCTACCTCGACGACGCCGAGGCCCCGTGGGGCACCGTGCCGCACGGAGAGCTCGTGAAGCAAGGCAAGCACAAGCTCCGGCTGGAGGCTCCCGGCTACGACGACCACGAGGAGACGATCGACATCGAGGTCGGCAAGGACCGAGAGATCCGGGTCGAGCTCCAGCGGGTGTCGTACGGCTACCTGCTGATCGACGGCAACGTGCCCTCGCTCAGGGTCTCGATCGATGGCCAGGAGCGCGGCGTCGCGACGGCGGGGGCGCCGCTCAAGATCAAGGAGAAGGCGGGGCGGCACCGCATCAAGATCGAGGCCGAGGACAAGAAGACGTACGAGGGCGACGTCGAGGTGCCGCTCGGGCAGTCTCGGGAGGTCCACGCCGTCCTCGTGTCGCGGCCCTCTCGTGGCAACGCCTGGGTGTCAGCGAGCCTCGGCGCCGTCTCGCTCGGGGCCGGCATCTACCTCGGCCTGAAGTCCAACCAGATCCACGACGATCTCAAGGCGGATCGCGCGGCCGGGAGGCTCGCGCAGGGCGACGAGCGCGTGGGCACCGGCAAGGTGTACGCTTACGGATCGAACGCAGGCTTCGCCCTCGCGGGCCTCTTCGGGATCCTCGCGACGACCCAGTTCTTGCGCGATCCGACCCCGCCCTCGGGGGTCAGCGTGGACGATCCCGTGGACTTCGCTGGCAAGGCGAGGCCCAAGAAGAAGCCCGAGGCGACGTCGCTCCGCATCCACCTCGCCCCAGGCGTCGGCGCCTCCGCGCAGGGGCTCACCCTCTTCGGGACCTTCTGATGCGCACGCTGCACCTCCTCCCGCTCACCCTCCTCTCCGTCGCCGCGGGCTGCTCGTGGTCGCGCTTCGACGACGTGATGGAGCACCCTCCGGTCGAGCTGATGGATCGCTCGGGCGCCGTGAGCGCGACCTTCGGGCTGTCGTTGACGGGCGCGGACGGCGAGTTCCTCGTCGGCGGCGAGCCGAACCTCTCGGGCGCTGCGCTGCACACCGTGACCGACGACAAGGCCTCGAGCGCGGCGCGCTCGCTCTGCACCGATCCCTTTCGGTGTCGGCTCGTCCGGTGGCCGGCGCCGACCGATCGCAAGGCGGGCTGCATCGCGTACGGAGTGGGCCAGGGGGACGCTGGCGGGGATCCGGGCGTCCTCGTCGCGTGCGCGGGCGGGATCGACAAGAAGCTCACGATCCCCAAGCCCTTCTCCGACGCGGTGAAGGAGCTCTTCCAGCCGCTCGGCGTGTACACCGATCGGGTGATCCTCTCGCTCGCGGAGTCCGACGGGCTGGTCGCGGCGGCCTCGCCGGCGGCAGGCCTCGTGTGGACGTACGCCGCGGGGCAGGACGCGCCGTCCCCCGGGATCCAGCGGCCGAGCGACGCGCACGTCTCGTTCGGGGCCGCGATCGCGGTCACGCGGGACGCGAGCCCGCGGATCGTCGTCGGCGCACCCGAGGTCGGGCAAGTCTACGTGTACGATCTCGCGGGCGGGAAGCTCACGCTCCGCGGCTGCGCGAAGGGGCCGATGGGCTGGGGGCGGGTGATGGTCGGCCTCCCGGCGGGGCAGCTCGCCGTCTCGACCGGCTCGTCGCCCGTGGATCTCATCGACACCGCGACGGTGACGGGCGCGACGTGCGCGGCCGCCGCGCCGGTCGCGACGCTCTCGTGCGCCGAGACGGAGCACGTGTCGGGCTGTGATGGCGCGCGCTTCGGCACCTCGCTCGCGACGGGCGATCTCGACGGCGACGGCGATCTCGAGCTCGTCGTGGGCGCCCCCGGCATGACGATCGACGGCGCTCCCGGCGCTGGCGCGGCGCTCGTCTTCGATCTGGAGGGGTCCACGGCGCCGTCCGATTGGCTCTTCATCGCGGGCGCGCGCGAGAACGACAACCTCGGCCTCGCCGTCGCGACCGCCCGGGTGGGGGATCGTGACGTCGTCGGCGCGACCGAGGCGCAGAACCGCCAGCAGACGGCGGTCTTCTACTGCTCGATCCTCGGGGGGGCCGGGCGGCCTTCCTCGCGCTGCCAGTGACCCCCTTCGACGAGCTGGCCGATCCAGGCGTCGTCGAGCGGGTGATCCGCGATCTGTACGCCGCGATGTTCGACGATCCGATGGTCGGCTTCCTCTTCGTCGGGAGCGACAAGGAGCGCATCGTCACCGAGCAGACGAAGCTCGTGCGACGCGTGCTCGGCGACGACTCGGTCGTCTACGACGGCGAGAGCATGCCGGACGCGCACAGGCGGGTGCCCATCCTCCCTGGACACTTCGACCGTCGACACCAGCTCCTCCTCACGGCGCTCGCGGCGCACCCGCTGCCCGAGCGCGCGCGGGCGCGGTGGATCGCGATGGACCTCGCGCTCCGCGACGCCATCTTGAAGGCCGGGCGCGTGCGGATCGACGAGCTCCGGAGGGTCTCGCCGTGAGGTTCTCGGACGACGGGCTCATCCCAGCGATCGCGCAGGACGCACGCACGGGTGAGATCCGCATGGTGGCGTGGATGACGCGGGAGGCGCTCGGCCTGACGCTCGAGATGGGGCGCGCGACCTTCTTCAGTCGGTCGCGCGGCTCGCTCTGGAAGAAGGGCGAGTCGAGCGGCCATGAGCTGCTGGTGCGCGCCGTCGGCACGGACTGCGACGAGGACGTCGTCCTCTTGCTCGTCGAGCCTCGGGGGCCGAGCTGTCACACGGGGCGACCGTCGTGCTTCTTCCGGACGATCGCGCCCGACGGTTCGGTCCATGACGACGAGCGCGGCGTCGCGCCGATCCTGCTCGCGCTCGAGCGCGAGATCGCGGCGCGCGAGGCGAGCACGGCGAAGGCGAGCTACACGAAGTCGCTCCTCGAGGCCGGCCCACGGGAGATCGGCGCGAAGATCCGGGAGGAGGCCGACGAGGTCGCCCGCGCGATCGAGGGCGAGAGCCCCGCGCGCGTCGCCAGCGAGGCAGCCGACGTCGTCTACCACCTGATGGTAGGGCTCCGCGCGAGGGGCATCGAATGGGCGGACGTCACCGCCGAGCTCGCGCGTCGAATGGGCACGAGCGGGCACGCGGAGAAGGCGAGCCGCGTCGACCCCAGCGACGCATAGCGTGGTCCGCGCCGGCCGCGGGGCGGCTCGGTACGGAGCTCGCGTGCACGCAGCGTGACGCGCTCGCGGAGGACGGCGCCGGCCGCGAGGCGGCTCGGTACGGAGCTCGCGTCCATGCAGCGTGACGCGCTCGCGGAGGACGGCGCCGGCCGCGAGGCGGCTCAGGCGCGGATCTCGTCCGCGCCGAAGTGTCGGCGGAGCGCCGGGGGGATCTCGATGGACCCGTCCGCGCGCTGGTACTGCTCGAGGATCGCGACCAGCGTGCGCCCCACGGCGAGGCCCGAGCCGTTCAGTGTGTGGACGAACCGGGGCTTCTCCTTGGGCGCCGTCCGGTATCGGATGTCCGCCCGACGTGCCTGATAATCGCCAAACCACGAGCAGCTCGAGATCTCGCGGTAGACGTCGTCCGAGGGGAGGTACACCTCGAGATCGTAGGTCTTCTGCGACGAGAACCCCATGTCCCCCGCGCAGAGGAGCGTGCGCCGGTGGTGGAGCCCGAGGCCCTCGAGCACGGCCTCGGCGTGGCGCGTCAGCCGCTCGTGCTCGTGCTCGGCCTCCTCGGGCGCGACGAGGCGCACGATCTCCACCTTGTCGAACTGATGCTGCCGGATGATCCCGCGCACGTCCCGTCCCGCGCTCCCGGCCTCGCTGCGGAAGCACGGCGTGTACGCCGTGTAGGCGAGCGGCAAGGCTCCGGCCTCGAGGATCTCCCCGGCGTGCAGGTTCGTCACGGGGACCTCGGCCGTGGGGATGAGGTAGAGATCGTAGCCGCGGCTCGGATCGTCGTTGTGTGTCTTGAAGAGATCGGCCTCGAACTTGGGGAGGCTCCCCGTGCCGAAGAGCGCCTCGCCCTTGACGAGGAAGGGCGGCAGGATCTCTGTGTATCCGTGCTGTTCGGTGTGGAGCTCGAGCATGTACTGGATGAGCGCGCGGGAGAGGCGCGCGCCCTTGCCGACGAGCACCGAGAAGCGCGCGCCCGAGAGCTTCGTCGCGCGCTCGAAGTCGAGGAGCCCGAGCTCTTCGCCAATCTGCCAATGGGGCTTCACGTCGAAGGCGAAGAGGGGCTTCTCGCCCCAGACCTTCACGATCTGGTTCCCCGTCTCGTCGGTGCCGTCGGGGACGGAGGCGTGCGGGACGTTGGGGATCCCGGCGAGCAGCTCGCGGAGCTCGGCCTCGACGTCCGTGACCTCGCGCTCGAGCGTCTTCTGCTCGGCCGAGAGGGCGCGCAGGGCGTCTCGTTTCGCGGTGAAATCGGGCGATCCCTTGGGGAGCTTGGCCATCTCGTCGTTGGCCGCGTTGCGCTCGGCGGCGAGGGCCTCGCTCTTGCGGATGGCGACCTTGCGGCGCTCGGCGAGCGACTCGAGGTGCGTGAGGGGGGCAGCGACGGCCGCGCCGCGGCGCAGGAGGCCCGCCCGGACGGCGGCGAGGTTCTCGACGGTGTGTCGAAGATCCAGCATGCGCGGCGCTTACCACGAAGCGCGGCGGCGGGCGGCGCGGTCACGCGAGTTTGTGGGGGAACGCGCGGGGCGTAGTCGACCGCCGGGGCGCGCGCGTGCGCGCTCGACGTCGGCAGGAGCGAGAGCGCTCGCGACGGATCGTGTGCGCGCTCGGCGTCGGCAGGAGCGAGAGCGCTCGCGACGGATCGTGTGCGCGTACGCGCCCGGGATCACCTCCGCGCGAAGGACTGCCCTGCCCACTCGTAGCGCACGACGCCGCTCGTCCAGGGGAGCACCATGGGCTCGATGCCGCCCACGGGGCTCGTGTCCTGCTTGTACGGGAAGCTCGCCTTGTCCCACCCCGTCGCGAAGCCCGCACCCAGCGTGATCGCCTTGTCTTGCGGGAAGAAGCCCGTCGCGCCCGTCAGGCGTCGGTCGCCGAGCACGAGCCCCGTCTCGGCCGCGAAGACGCGCGCGAGCTTGCCCTCCTTCACCGAGTACACGAGCAGGATCTCACGCTCGACCGTCCCTGTGCCGAGCTCCTTCGGGGCCTTCATGCGCTGGACGCCGCGCACCAGGATCTCGGCCCGACCGTCGCCGTCGAGATCGCGCGTCGTCACGTGCACGACGTCCTTCGCGTCCGCGAAGCCGAGCCCCACCGCGACGTACCCGAGCCCGCCGAGGAAGCCCTTGCCGAACACGACGAGATCCTTGCCGAACACGAGGATCCGCTCGCGTCGATCGTCCTCCGCGACGTTCGTTGCGAGATCGAAGCGGGGCTTGTCGCTCGCGCCGACGTGTCGATCCTTCTTGTAGAGGGCCAGCGTCTGATCCTGGAGCTCGTCCGCGGTCGGCGGGCGCGGCGGGGGCGGCTCCTTCGGGCCGTCGGGCGCGCGCCTCGCCGGCTTGTCGGCCGCAGCCTTCGTCTCCTCCTTCGTCTTCGCGAAGGTCGTGCCGTTCCACTCGTACGTCCGGCTCTTCACGGTGCCCCACGGGAGCAGCGCGCCCTCGACGCTCGTGTCGGGCGGCTCCTTCCAGCCGTCTTCCTTCGCGCTGCTCGCGGCGAGCGCGACCTCGATCTTCTTGCCGTCCAGGCGGACGTCGTTCGTGATCGAGCCCTGGTCGGTCGTGATGCCGATCTCGGCGCGGAAGAGCGGGCGGAGCCCGTCGTCGGTCATCGACAGGACCTCGAAGAGCTCGCGGTACGCGGTGGGCTTGCCGTGCCGGGTGCGGAGGACGATCTCGGCCCTGCCGTCGCCCGTCACGTCCCGCACCTCGAAGGAGGGGATCATGGCCTTGTCGACGCCGAGATCCTTGTAGAAGAACTCCTTGCCCCCGCGGAAGCCAGGGCCCGCGACGAGCACCTGGTCGTCCCAGAGGAGGATCCGCTCCTTCATCGCGTCGCCGACCACGTCGGCGACGACGTCGACGCGCGGGGCGGCGGACAGGCCCTTCTCGTGCGCGAAGGTGGTCTCGATGCCATCCTCGGCGTCGATGGGGAGCCGCGGCATCTTCGCCGGGTTGGTCTCGGCCGTGGTCGCGAGGACGCTCTTCGGTGCGCCGCCGTCCGAGTCGGTGGCGCGCAGGGCGCCGCGGAGCGAGACGCGGGTCTTCGCCGCAGGCGGAAAGGTGGACCACGGGATCTTCGCCTCGAAGGTGTAGCCGCTCTTGTCGGCCTTCGGCGCCTCGACGAGCTTCGCGCCGGGGACGTCCACACCGCGCATGCGCACCGCGCCGGCGACGTTGCCCGGATCGCCCGGGAAGAGATCGATCTCGAGCGACGGGCCCTCGGGGAAGGCGAGGACGACGGTGAGCTTGTCCTCGCCCGCGCCGTACGCCTTGGTGCGAAAGAGCCTATCGTCGGTGACGTCGGCGCCGACGTAGAGCGCCTCGCCGTCGGTCATGAGCCCGCCGCGCACGGCGAAATCGGACGCGGAGGGCGATCCAGAGAGCTTGACCGAGAGCGACGTCAGCGCGGGCCACTCGGAGAGCACGCCGTTCAGCTTGACGCCGCCCTGGGGAGCCGAGTCGAGCGGGACCATCGATCCTTCGGCGTGAGCGGCGCGCGCGGAGAGCATGCCGAGCGCGAGGGGGAGGAGCGAGGCCGTGAAGCGGACGGAGGATCTCGGGGCCATCGGCGCGTCACGATACCGCGGCTCGCGCGGCGAGGGGAGGCGAAGCCGCCCGCGCGCGCTCGAGGGATGATCTGGCGAGGATCGGGCGACAGAGGAAGGAGGATCCTTCCGCGCCGCATGACCCCGCCGCGCGTGCTCGGCTCCGTGCGCTGACGCCGATCGCGTTGCCGACCATCGAGTCTCGGTGGGCTCACGACCGGGCCGCGCTCGGCTCCGTGCGGCGACGCCGATCGCGCGGCGGTCCGTGCGGGACCGATGGGCCCACGACCGGGCCGCGCTCGGCTCCGTGCGGCGACGCCGATCGCGCGGCGATCCGTGGGGGACCGATGGGCCCACGCCCGCATCGTGATCGGCGCGGGAGGTGCCGCCGCTACGGCCCGTGCGCCTGGAAGCGCTTCAGCGCCTCGGTGAGCATCCCCTCGTGCGTGTTCATCTGCGCGTGGAGCACCCCCTTGAAGAGGGTGTTCACCGCCTCCCCGCAGTCGCGCTTGAAGGCCTGGTTCAGGCACGCGGTCTCGTTGGGGTCGAGGATCATGTCGCCATCGGACCAGAAGGCATTGTAGTAGACGCCGCCGCCGTCCTCGACGCCGTAGGGGGTCTCGTCGACGTCGTCCTTGTCGGGATCGCCGTTCAGCGCCCATTGGACCGAGTCCTTCTTGTCCGAGAAGGGTGGACACATCTGCTTGGCTCCGTCGCCCACCGGCGAGGCGCACGCCGAGGTCGTGCCGTGGTGCGCTCCGCCGACGGAGACATAGTCCCGCACCTTGTCCGCGCCGCCCTCGTACTTGATGTACCAGCGCGTCGTGAGCCCGCCCATGCTGTGGGCCAGGATGTCCACCCTCTTCACGCCCAGCGACTGCGTGAGGCCGTCGATCGCCGCCGCCAGCTCCTTCGCCTGCACCATCACCGAGCCGACGTCGTCCGAGAACTTCACCGCGAGCAGATGCGACTTTGGGTACCCCTGCTTCTCGAACCACGAGAGCGTCGGATCCCACCACCACGCCCCGACCCCGTACCCGTGGACGAGCACGATCGGATCGTGAGGGAAGCCCGGGGCACCGCCGCCCGCCTTCCCGGCCGCGCCGGAGCCTCCGGCGACGCCCGCCCCTCCGCCGCCCGCCGGCCCGCCCGCGTCACCCGCTGCGCCCCCGCCTCCGCTCGCACCCGCGTCACCACCTGTCGCGTCGCCCGCGGCTCCCGCGTTCCCTGCGGTCGCGCCGGCAGCGCCGCCTTGACCCGCGACCCCCGCGCTGCCCGCCTTGCCGGCCACGCCCGCCTTGCCAGCTGCGCCCGGCGCATCGGTGGAGAGATCGCTACCGCCGCCGCACGCGACGAAGAGGACGAGGAGAGGGACACCCGACGCGAGCCACGACCGCATGAGCGGAGGATACCCGTCAGGTCGGCGCCTTTCCACGACCGACGAGGGCTCATCGTCACCTTCGGCAAATCGGGTTCGTGGCACCCCGCGACGAGAGCCGCTGCGCGCTCTGCCGGACCGGGCCCGTCGCTCCCGCGCGAGGCGCGGGCCGCCCGTCCACGTCGCCGGACCGGGCCCGTCGCTCCCGCGCAACAGAGGGCCCTTGCGAGCCGAGATCAGGTCTTCGGTCGTGGGGTCATCTCGGCCGAGGCGCGCATGCGCGCGACCGAGCCGCGCCGATCGTCGCCGAGCCGCGCCGCCTCCTCGAGCCACTTCGCGATGACCGCGATCGGGCGCTCCCAGCCCGGCTCCAGCATCGGCAGGTGCGCGTGCTGGGCGAACTCGACGTAGTCGGCGCGGTACTTCGCCGCGATGTTCCGCTGCTTCGCTGGCGGCGTCAGCCTGTCCTGCGTCATCGCCGCGACGAGCACCGGGCAGCGCACCTTCTCTTCGTCGACGTTCACGCCGCGGACGCCGATCTCGCGCGCCGCGGTGCCCGACTCGGGGCCGAGCCACGAGGTGATCCTCGCGCGCTCTTCGTCGTCGAGCTTGTTGAAGGCGAGCGCCGCGAGATCCGAGCGGGCGGGCTCGAAGGGCTGGCCCCGCAGGATCGCCGTCACGTACCGCGGCCGAAGCTCACGCCAGAGTTGCGTGATGCCGCCCGGCGCGATCCCGGGCGAGAAGGACGAGACCAGCGCGAGCCCTCGGAGCGGACGCCTTGCCGCCACGACCTGCCCGATGAGCCCGCCCATGTCGTGGCCGATGATCGCGTCGGTACCCGCGGCGTCGAGCACGGCCTCGACGTCGTCGGCGTAGTCCTGGACGCTGAGCTTCCCCACCCGGTCGCGCCCATCGCTCGCCCCGTGCCCCCGCAGATCGACGCACCAGGGCTCGAGCCCCCGCAGCGCGAGCGCCTCGGCCCAGTTCCGGAACACCTTGCCGGAGAGGAAGAGCCCGTGCACGAGCACGACCGCCGCGCGCCGCTTCTCGTCGGGCACTGTCACCCGGACGCCGAGGCTCGGGCCTCCGTCCCGCTGGACGCGCCGCTCTTCGATCATGACAAACCGAGGCCCGCCTAGCACGCTCGCGCCCGAGCCGCCCGAAAACAGGCCGCGCGCCCGCCCCTCGTCCCAGGGTTCTCGTCGGGGTGCGGGCGAGGTAGGAGCGCCCCCATGGCGAACCCCACCGCGACCCTCGACACCTCCCTCGGCACCATCCAGGTCGAGCTCTTCGTCGATCAGATGCCCGTCACCGCCGGCAACTTCATCAAGCTCGCGAAGTCCGGCTTCTACGACGGGTTGCACTTCCATCGCGTGATCGACGGCTTCATGCTCCAGTTCGGCTGCCCGCACAGCCGCGATCCGAAGAGCCCGCGCGCGGGCACCGGCGACGGCCCCGACGGGACGATCAAGGACGAGCACACCGCCAAGCTCTCCAACGAGCCCGGTACGCTCTCGATGGCGAACACCGGCCGACCGAACAGCGGCTCGTGCCAATTCTTCGTCAACACGGTGCACAACGCGTACCTCGACTGGTTCACCCCTGGGCAGTCGAAGCACCCCGTCTTCGGCAAGGTCATCTCGGGCATGGACGTCGTCCACAAGATCGAGAAGACCCGCACGGACGCGAGCGACCGGCCCCTGACGCCGGTCACGATGAACAAGATCACCGTCGAAGGCGCCTGAGGAGCCGGCGCGCGGGACGAGGCGAGCGAGGTCCCCGAGCACGCGCCCGAGGAGCCGGCGCGCGGGGCGAGCGAGGTCCCCGAGCATGCGCCCGAGGAGCCGGCGCGTGGGGCGAGCGAGATCCCCGTCGAAGGCGCCCGAGGAGCCGACGCGTGGGGCGAGCGAGATCCCCGTCGAAGGCGCCCGAGGAGCGCGGCGTGGGGCGCGAGTCGGCGCTTGACGCGCGGAGCGACACTCTGATCGTCGAGGGCGTTTGAAGACCTCTGCGATCACGGGGCGCGTGTGAGCACGATCTCGGTGATCTCGGGCGGCGCCTTCACCCGGAGGGGCGGGCCCCAGAAGCCCGTCCCTCGGCTGACGTAGAGCGCGGTCTGCCCGACCGCGTACATCCCGGCGACGAAGCCCTGTTGGAGCCAGACCACGAGGCTCCACGGGAAGAACTGTCCGCCGTGCGTGTGCCCCGAGAGGACGAGATCCACCCCGCGCCTCGCCGCGAGCGGCGCGTGCTTGGGCTGGTGCGCGAGGAGCACGCAGGGCACGCCGCGCTCGCGACCCCCGAGCGCGCGCTCGAGATCCCAGCTCCCATGATAGTCTTCGACGCCGGCGAGATCGAGCCCGCCCGGGAGGCGCACCCGCTCGTTCTCGAGCACCCGCAGGCCGAGCGAGCGGAGATGGGCTCGCCACGCCTCGACGCCGGAGTAGTATTCGTGGTTCCCCGTCACGAAGAAGGTCCCGTGCCGCGAGGCGAGCCGGGCGAGCGGCGCGACGTGCTCCGCGAGCGCGTCCACCGAGCCGTCGACCAGATCGCCGGTCACCGCCACGAGATCGGGGCGGAGCGCGTTCACCTGTGCGACCACGGCCTCGACGAAGCCTCTGCGCAGGAGCGGTCCGACGTGCACGTCCGTGATCTGGACGATACGGAGCCCCTCGAGCTCGGCGGGGAGTCCGCGGATGGGCACCCGGACACGCACGACGGCGAGGCTGAACGCCTCGACCGTGCCGCGCACGACGACCGCCCCCGCGAGCCCCGACGCGACGAGCGAGAGCCCTCGCCGAAAGGTGGTGCGGCGTGCCTCGTCGAGCGGCGCGCCCCGCGCAGCGCCCTGGGCCCACAGAAGGACGCCCACGAGATCCCCGAGCGCGGTGAAGAGCACGAGGAACCACGCGAGCCCGATCCAGCCGAAGGACGCGTAGAAGAGCGGCCTCAACCACGGGGACTCCACGCGCTGCAGGAGCAGCCCGAGCGGGACGAGGGCCGCGAGGACGAGGAGGGTCCACCCGAGCCGCCGCTCCCAAAGCGGCTCGAGCGCCGCGGCCACGACGAGCCGACGGTGCAACCCATGGTGCGCGGCGCCGGTGATCACCGTGAGCACCGCGACGAAGGCCGCGATCCGGAGCGGGCTCACGCGGGCCTCGAGCCCCGGGGGATGCCGAGGATCATGGCGGTCCGAGGGCTGTGCGTCGAGGCGCCCTCCGCGTCGAGGCGCCGTCGAGGCGCGCTCACGCGCTTGGCCGCCGCGTGCTCGGAGAGCCCGGGCACGTTGCACACACTGAGGCGCTGTCGAGGCGCGCTCACGCGCTTGGCCGCCGCGTGCTCGGAGAGCCCGGGCACGTTGCACACACTGAGGCGCCGACGAGGCGCGCTCACGCGCTTGGCCGCGGCGTGCTCGGAGAGCCCGGGCACGTTGCACACGCCGAGGTGCCGTCGTGATGCGCTCACGCGCGGACCTTCGTGCCCAGCCTGGCGGCGAGCCGACGGAGCGCCCGGAGCCCCGGTCCAGTCTGTGCGCCGTACCAGGACAGATCCTTGCCGGGGCAGCGCGCGATGGCGCCGTGCCGCGCTGCGGGCAGATCGAGCCCCATGAGCAGGCGCTCCTCCCGATCGCCGAACGCGTACGGCTCGTCCGGCAAGAGGATCACGTCGGGCGCGCGCGCGACGATCTCCTCGACGGTGATCCGCGGATAGCGCGTGTCTCGCCCGTTGGTGCCATCCTGCGCCGGCGCGGCGCCGAGATCGGCGGCGAGCGGGTAGCGCCGTGAGCGGTCGGCGAACACGTTCTCGAAGCCGGCCTGCGCGAGCACGTCGCTCACATAGGTGGAGCCGTGGATCGTCATCCACGGCTCGATCCAGATCGGGACGAAGGCGCGGAGCGGCGGCGCTGCGGCTATATCGGCCTCTTGGAGCGCTGCGTAGCCGTCCCGCACGAGCTCCTTCGCGCGAGGATCCCCGGCGCACCCGAGCATCCTCGCGAGCCGGGCGAGGTGCGCCACGCCCTCGGCCGCCCGGGACGGGAAGGACACGAACACCCGCACCCCCGCGCGCGCGAGCCCGGTCACGATCGCCGGGGTGTTCTCTTCCTTGTTCGCGAGCACGAGATCGGGGCCTAGGGCGACGATCTCGTCGACGCGCGCGTCCTTCGTGCCGCCGATGGTCGGCTGCGGCAGCCCGGGAGGCTCGATGCAGTAGGCCGTCCGGCCGACGAGGCGGTCCGCTGCTCCGAGCGCTGCGATCGAGTGGGTGTCGCTCGGCACGAGGGATACGACGCGCTGGGCGGGGGCGAGAAGGACGTGCTCTCGGCCGAGATCGTCGAAGAGCCGGAGGGCCATGGGCAGAAAGGGTCGTGGTTCCCGCCGGGGAGGCTGTCAACCTCCGCGCGCGGGTTGCAGTCGAGTGCGGCGGTCTGTAAGCTTCGAGGGTCTCGGAGCCACCTCTCCGGGGCCCTCACGAACCGCTCATGTGGCAGCTCACCATCGAGGACGACGAAGGCGGCAGGACGCTCCTGCCGCTCGCTCGCTCCGAGTACAAGCTGGGTCGGGACGAGTCGAACGGCATCCGCCTGACGGAGCGGAACATCTCGCGCCGCCACGCGACCCTCGTCGAGGGGGAGGGCGGCTGGGTCATCGTCGATCACGACAGCTACAACGGCTGCTACGTGAACGGCGATCGGGTCGTCGAGCGCACGCGGCTCCGCGACAACGACGTCCTCCAGGTCGGCGACTACCGGATCTTCGTCAACGAGGACCTCGCCGCGCGCCCCTCCGGCGCCCAGGCCGTGCCGCCTCCCAGCGAGAAGCTGCCGACGCCCGTCGCCGAGCAGCCGAACCGGCTCGTGCTCCTCACGAGCCCCGAGCCCGGTCGAGTGTTCGTCCTGGAGGGCGCGGACGTGTTCGTGATCGGGCGCGAGGCGGACTGCGCCGTGTCGGTGAACCACCCCTCGGTGAGCCGCACCCACGCCGACATCCGCGCGCTCGGCGCCGGGCGGCTCGAGATCCTCGATCGGGGGAGCTCCAACGGCGTGAAGGTGAACGGCACCGAGCTGCGCCGCGCCCTGCTCGAGGGCGGCGATCTGATCGAGCTCGGCGAGGTGAAGTTTCGCTTCCTCGAGCACGGGCAGGTGGTGCGGCTCGGCGCGGACAGCACGCAGCAGATGGCGTCGCTCCTCGCGACGCGCCCGGCCGTCTTTTCTGTACGACCGGGTGCGAAGAAGTCGAAGACCCCGCTCTTGGTCGGGCTGGGCGTCGTGGGCGTGCTCGCTGTAGGGCTCGCGGTCGCGCTCGTGGCGGCGCCCGCCGACAAGGGCCCCGCAGCGAGCGCCAGCAGCGCGGCGACGCCCGAGGACGTGGGGCGCGCGGCCCTCGACGAGGCCAAGAAATCTGCAGCGGCGGGCGACTACGAGGGCGCCGTGAAGCAGCTCGCGCGCATCCCTGACGGCTCGCCGGCGAAGCACGACCCCGACGTCGCGAGGCTCTATGGACTCTGGGCGGACGGGCTGTTCCGCGCGGCGGACGAGGCGACCGAGCCCTCCGAGAAGAAGGACGCCTGGACGAAGATCGCGGGGAGCCCCGGCGTCGACAACGACCGGCGTCGCAAGGCGAGCGATCTGCTCACGAAGCTCACCGAGGGCAGCGCGAAGCCCGACGCCACGAAGACGATCGACCTCGACACCCCGAGCACGGTCGCCAAGAAGGATCCGCCCGTCGCCGACCCCACCGCGAAGCCGGACGCGACGAAGCCGGACGCGACGAAGCCGGACGCGACCAAGCCGGACGCGACCAAGCCGGACGCGACCAAGCCCGACAAGCCCAAGCCCGAAGGCGCGAAGGCGGACGACGATGTGACGAGCAAGGCAGGCGAGGCGAGGCTCCGCAAGCAGCTCGAGGGCAAGGTGTTCTCTGGCAAGGGCACACCCGACGAGATCAAGATGCTCCGCGCGATCTGCAAGCACCAGGGCGACTCCGCCTGCGCCAGTCGCGCGGGCGCGATGCTCAAGTAGCCGTCCGCGCGAGAGCGGCGGAGGCGAGGGAGGGCGCCAGTCCGCGGGGCTGGAGCCGCCGTCGGCGCGGGGGCCGGCGGCAGGGCTCGGGGACGCGTGGCTCAGCGAGCCTTCGGAGCGAGCGGGAGGCGCACGGGCGCGAGGGAGGGCGACAGGCCGCGCGCGGTCGCGATCTCTGCGTCGCCGTACACCTCCAGGTAGTCGGGGCGCGCCCCGGGGCAGATCGTCTCGTGCTCGCAGCCCGCGCACGCGGGGACGTGTCGGCGCCCGGCGAGCCGGCTGTCCTTCAGCTCGAAGACGGCGTCGGGCGTCACGACGCGCACGCGATCGGCGCCGGGATCGAAGGCGAGCGGCGCGAGCTCGCCGAGCAAGCACCGCGGGACGTGGAGCGAGCGGAGCTCGATTTCGGGCACCCGCTCGTGGGCCTCGCGGATCAGGGGGACCACGTCGGTCATGCGAGGGAGCGAGCCTATCGCCTCGCGGTTGTTGTCCGTGAGCGACACGAACCAGAGATCGACGCGCCCGACGCCGAGGCGCGCGAGGAAGGCGAGGCGGTCCGGCAGGTCGCGGTAGGTGTCCTCCTTGAGGATGACGTCGACGACGACGGGCAGGCCACTCGCGATGGCCTCGCGGAGCCCGGCGACCATGAGCGGGTAGGCCCCCTCTCGTCCGACGAGCGCGTCGTACTGTGCCGGATCGTGTGTGTGGATCGAGACGTGGAGGAGCGTCGCGCCCGCGGCGAGGAGGCGCGCGACGTTCGTGCGGGTGAAGAGCAGGCCGTTCGACTGGATCTTGACGCTCGCGTACGAGAGGCGCCTCGCCGCCGTGACGAGCGCGAGCAGATCGCGCCGGATGGTGGGCTCGCCTCCCGTGAAGGCCACCCGATCGAAGCCGTCTTGCGCGCCCCGCGAGAGCTCCTCGACGACACGCCGCGACGGGAGCTCGCGCCGCCGCATCTCTGGGGTGATCGTGCAGTAGTCGCACGCGAGGTTGCAGTCGTAACCGAGGACGACGTCGACGAGGCCAGACACCGCGAGGCCACCGTACCCCGCCGGCGGGCGAAAGTCCCCGCGACCTCGGCGCACGAGCGCCGCGATGCGCCCATGCTCGGCGGTCCCTGGTAGGGTGCTCGTGTGCGGATCGTCTCCTACCCTGGCGACGCGTCGTGGACGAGCGGGCTCCTCGCGCTCTTCTCGGCGACGGGGTGCGGCTGCCACTGCCGCTACTGGCACTTCGAGGGCGACAAGAACGACTGGCAAGCGCGGCTCGCGTTCGACGTCGACGAGAACCGTCGAGAGCTCGACGAGGCCGCGCGGGCGGGCTCCGACGAGGCGGCGGGGCTCGTCGCGGAGGAGGGCGGTGAGGTCGTCGGCTGGCTCGGCCTCGCGCCGCTCGATCGCACCCCGAAGATCGCCGAGGCGCGGTACTATAGGAGCCTCCTTTTGCCGCGTCGCCCCGGCGAGTGGGCCGTGAAGTGTGTGCTCGTGCGGCCGGATTGGCGCATGCGTGGCGTCTCCCTCGCGCTCGCGGAGGCGGCGCTCGACGAGGTGCTCCGCCGAGGTGGCCGGAGCGTCGTCGCCTTCCCGCGCGTCTGCGCCGGGCGGCTGCCGGACGAGGCGCACCTGCGCGGGACGGCATCGATCTTCGAGCGCGCGGGCTTCCTTCGAGTCGGCGGCGACGACGCGTTCCCGCTCCTTCGTCGCGAGGCGTGAGGCGCCCCGGTGTGGTGGAGAGCGAGCCAGCCGCCGGCGCCGTGCCCTTCGATCGAGGTCGCGAGACGTGCGGTGCACGGTGGGGTGGGGAGCGAGCCAGCCGTCGGCGGGGCGCCCTTCGATCGAGGTGGCGAGTCGTGCGGCGCACGGTGGGGTAGGGAGCGGCGACGAACCGCAACCTTTCCGTGTCGATGATGCTAGGAGGGCCCCCAATGTCTCGATGCCTTGGGAGGCTCACCCCGAATTCGCGCGGCTTCGCCTTCGTGGAGCCGGAGGGCGGCGGGCTCTCCGTCTTCGTCCCGCCGCGCCTCTTTGGCCTCTTTCTGCTCGACGACACCGTCGAGGTCGAGACGCAGACCGACGAGCGAGGCCGTCTCACGGCGACGTCGATCCGTCTCGTCCACCGCCCACGCACGCGCCTGCTCGGCCGCGTCGATGACCGCCGCTCGCTCGCGACCGATCGCTCCCTCGCGACGCGTGACGTTCGCCTCATCGGCTCGGCCAAGCCGGGCAGCTTCGTCGTCGCGCGGCTCCTCGACGACCAGGCCGAGGTCCTGCGGGAGCTCGACCCACGCGACGTCCCGCTCGAGGTGCTGCTCGAGCGGTACGGCATCGAGCGCGAGGTGTCGAAGTCCGTCCTTGGGGCGGCCAGCGCAGCGCGGCTCCGCGCCGATCCGACACGCCGCGATCTCCGCCATCTCCCGACGATCACCATCGACGCGCCCGTCTCGCGCGATCTCGACGACGCGCTCTCGGTCTACCCGGCCGAGCCCGACGGCAGCCTGCGCCTGCTCGTCTCGATCGCCGACGTCGACGCGCTCGTGCCCGAGGGATCGGTGCTCGACCAGGACGCCCGCCGACGCGCGACGAGCGTCTACCTCGCCGGGCTCGTGCTCAACATGCTCCCGCCCGCGCTGTCGGAGGACGCGCTGTCGCTCGTCCCTGGCAAGGATCGTCCCGCGCTCACGGTCGAGCTCCGCATCGATCCCGAGGGGACCGTCACGAGCGTCGACGTCTGGAAGACGCTCATTCGGTCGGCGGCACGCCTCGACTACGATGGCGTCACGAGGTTCCTCGACGAGGGCGATCCGCGCGGCGTCCCCGAGGCCGTCCAGCCGACGGTGCGGTGGCTCCGCACGGCGGCGGCGCGCATCGATCAGAAGCGCCGCGCCCGGGGCGGCGTGACGCTCGCGAGCGAGGAGGCGACCATCCACGTCGACGAACAGACGCGGGAGCCGGTCTCGATCGAGGCGCGGAGGAGCACCTCGGCGCACCTCCTCGTCGAGCGGCTGATGGTCGCCTGCAACGAGGCGGTGGCCTCCTGGCTGCTCGACCGGGGGCTCCCCGGCGTCTTCCGCGTCCACCCGGCGCCCACGCCCGAGCGCGTGGAGAAGCTCGAGACCTTCGCGAAGAACCTCGGCTTCTACGGAGGCTTCGGCGGCCTGTTGACGCCGTCGTCGGTGGCGGCGTTCCGTGGTCAGGCCGAGGGGCAGGCCGTGTGCGCGGCGATGGATACGATGATCGGCCGCACGCTCGGCACGGCGAGCTACACGGCCGAGGTCGGCATGCACTTTGGCCTCGGCGCCCCGAGGTACCTCCACTTCACCTCGCCCATCCGGAGGTACGCGGACCTCGCCGTTCACCGTGTGATCAAGCGCTTCCTCGAGGGGACGCGCGGGGGAGAGGCGCCGCTCGGCGAGCTCGCCGCACACATCGATCAGCGGTCCCGCGCCGCGGCCAAGGCCGAAGCCGAGCGCACCCGCATGATGGCGGCCCGGCTCTTCAAGACGCGCCTCGGCGAGCGCTTCCGCGGTACGGTGATCTCGGTGCGTCCCTTTGGGGTCGTGGTGCAGCTCGAGGGCGCGGGGGTCGCTGGGACGATCGCGCTCGACGAGCTGCCGGGCGGTCGCTTCGAGCTCGATCAGGCGAACGAGGTGGTGATGTTCGGCGCGCGTCGGCTCACGATCGGCATGTCGGTCGTGGTGCGGGTCCGGGACGCTCGCGAGGCCGAGGGGCGGATCGATCTCGAGCTCGACGAGCCTGGAGGGGCTGCCTCTCCCACGCCGCCAGCGAAGCGACCGAAGGAGGCGCCCCGCGCCGATCCTCCGAAGAAGGGCGTCGGCGAGCCTGGGCGTGGGCGTCGCGCGTCACCCCGATGAGCTGACGCGCGGCGCGCCGCGCCGGGCCCCGCGTGGCGTCGGCGCGGCTCGACCACGCGTGCTCGTCCCCGCGCCGCCGCGCGATCTGGGTATGGACCGATGTGCGGGTCCTGGTACGCTGCGGGATCTCATGAAACGAGCCGCGCTCCTCCCCGTCCTCGCGCTCCCGCTCCTCGCCGGTGGCTGCCGCGGGAAGCTCCTCGTGACCGCGCCGCTCAAGGGGCCGGGCTCGACGACCGTGCGCTTCACGCCCGGGGACAAGCCGCTCGTCCTGTGGGCAGGGCCGGCGCGCCTTCCGACAAGACCCTCGATGTAGGTTTGTTCTTACTTTGT
>CAYNEK010000063.1:0-28534 GCA_964396175.1 uncultured Polyangiaceae bacterium
CCACCGTCCCCTCGAGGATCTTGAGCAGCGCCTGCTGCACCCCCTCGCCCGACACGTCGCGCGTGATGCTCGGGTTGTCGCTCTTGCGGCTGATCTTGTCGATCTCGTCGATGTAGACGATGCCGCGCTGCGCCTTCTCGACGTCGCCGTCCGCGTTCTGCACGAGCTGGACGATGATGTTCTCGACGTCCTCGCCGACGTACCCGGCCTCGGTGAGCGTCGTCGCGTCCGCGATGGCGAAGGGCACGTTCAGGATCTTCGCGAGGGTCTGGGCGAGCAGCGTCTTCCCCGAGCCCGTCGGCCCGAGCAGGAGGATGTTCGACTTCGCCAGCTCGACGTCGTCGCCCGCGAGGCGGCTCTCGATGCGCTTGTAGTGGTTGTGGACCGCGACCGAGAGGATCTTCTTCGCGCGGTCCTGGCCGACGACGTACTCGTCGAGCACCGCCTTGATGTCCGCGGGCTTCGGGACCGGGTTCGACTCCTGCTTCTGCGCCTGCTCCTTCTCCCCCTCTTCCGCGATGATGTCGTTGCAGAGGCCGATGCACTCGTCACAGATGTACACCGTGGGGCCCGCGATGAGCTTGCGGACCTCGCGCTGGCTCTTGCCGCAGAAGCTGCACGAGAGGTTGCCAGAGCTCGAGTCGTCGCGTCGTCGGTCCATCGCCATGATGATGAGAGTCCTTCTGCTGGGGTGGGGTCGGTCTGGAGATCCGGTGCGCCGCGGCTACTTCGCGGGCTCCTTGTCCTTGGACTTCTTCGACACGAAGACCTCGTCGATGAGCCCGTACTCCTTCGCGGCGGGGGCTCCCATGTAGAAGTCACGCTCCATGTCCGCCGACACCTTGTCGCGCGGCTGGCCCGTCGCCGCCGTCATGATCTCGGTGAGCACGTCCTTCAGGTGACGGATCTCGCGGACGGTGATCTCGATGTCCGTCACCTGGCCGCGCGCGCCGCCCATCGGCTGGTGGATCATGATCCGCGCGTTCGGCAGCGCGAAGCGGCGGCCCTTCTGGCCGGCGGCGAGGAGGACGGCCGCCATCGACGCCGCCTGCCCGAGGCAGATCGTCGAGAGGGGGCTCCGCACGTACTGCATGGTGTCGTAGATCGCGAGCCCAGCGGTGACGACGCCGCCCGGGCTGTTGATGTAGAGCTGGATGTCCTTGTCGGGGTCCTCGCTCTCGAGGAAGAGGAACTGCCCGATGATGATGTTCGCGACGTCGTCGTTCACCTCCGAGCCGAGGAAGACGATGCGATCCTTGAGGAGGCGCGAGAAGAGGTCGAAGACGCGCTCGCCGCGGTGGGTCGTCTCGTACACCTGCGGGAAGATGATCATGCTCTTCGCCGCCTCGCGCTCCATCATCGCGCGCGCAGCGTCGCTCTCGAGGACGGACAGGGCTTCTCTGCGAGACTCCGGGCGCTTGATCGACATGGGTCGTCCGTCTTTGACCATGTTTCCTTCGGGGTGCAAGTTCGTGGGCGATGTTCGCCGCGAGCCGCTCTATCCTCACGACGCGATGACCACGCCGAGCCCACCTCCGAGGACGCGACGCGACGCCTGTGGGCGACGCTCGCGCGGAGCCGCGTGGTGAGGGTCCTCCACCAAGAACTCGAGCCGCCGCGCGCGTGCCCGTACCTCGAAGGCCGGCTCGCCCAGCACGAGAACATCGTCCTCGACCACGTGACCGACGCCGACCTCGAGGCGCTCCTCGAGGCGGGGATCCGGCACTTCGGCCCCGTGTACTTTCGGCCTCGGTGCGGCGGCTGCGCGGCGTGCGTGTCGATTCGGGTGCTCGTGGACGAGTTCGCCCCGACGCGGAGCCAGCGGCGCGTGCTCCGCGCGTGCGAGGACGTGCGCGTCGTCGTCGGCCCGCCCGTCGTCGACGACGCGCGGCTCGCCCTCTACGCGAGGTGGCACGCAGCGCGCGAGGGGCAGCGCGGCTGGCTGCCCGCTGAGCTCGACGAGCGCGCCTACGGGTTCTCGTTTGCGCACCCGGCCCCGTCCGCGCGAGAGTTCTCTTCTTGGCTCGGAGACCGCCTCGTCGCGGTCGGGATCTCGGACGAGACGTCAGGATCGCTCTCGGCGGTCTACTGCTTCCACGAGCCGGACGAGGCGCGGCGTGGCCTCGGGACCTTCAACGTCCTCTCGCACCTCGCCTACGCGCGCGAGCAGCGGAAGCGCTACGTCTACCTCGGCTACTGGGTCGCGGGCTGCCCGTCGCTCGAGTATAAGACGCGGTTCTCTCCCCACGAGCGACTCTCCCGAGGAGCCCCCCGATGGCAACGACACGAAGGCTGACGGTCCGCGACGCGGTCTCCCACCTCGACGCCCTCGCGCCGCCGGGCCTCGCGGAGCCGTGGGACAACGTGGGTCTGCTCGTCGGCGATCCCGACGCGCGGATCACCCGCGCGATGGTGTGCATCGATCTCTCGCCGGCCGTGCTGAGAGAGCGCGCGGAGCTGGGCGCCGAGCTCGTCGTCGCCTATCATCCGCCGATCTTCCGCGCCGAGAAGCGCGCGCTCCGCGGGAGCATCCTCTACGACGCGGCGGCGGACGGGTTCGCCGTCTACAGCCCGCACACCGCCCTCGACGTCGCGCGCGGCGGGACCAACGACGTGCTCGCGAGGGACGCGGGGCTCTCGCGCACGACGCCGCTCCGCCCCCGTGAGGACGATCGCCGACTCGGGCTCGGCAGGATCGGCCGACGCGCGCCGATCGATCGCGCGCGCTTCCTCGTCGAGTTGAAGCGCGCGCTCGAGACCGACGCGCTCCTCGTCGCGGGCCCCCGTCGCGGCGCGGTGCGCACGATCGCGGTCTCGGCGGGCGCCGCGGGGGACATGCTCTTCGACGCGCTCCGCGCCGGCGCGGACGCGTACGTGACGGGCGAGGTCCGGCACCACGACGCCCTCGCCGCCGCGAAGGCCGGGATGACCGTCGTCATGACCCGCCACTCGGTGAGCGAGCGCCGCGCGCTCACCCCGTACGCGAAGAGCCTGGCGAAGCGCAGCGGCCTCGAGGTCCTGCGGAGCGCGAGCGACCGAGATCCCTTCGTGATCGTGTAGGCGCGGACGCGCGGTCTTTGGTACGATGCCGGCGTTGCTCACCCGCTCCGTCGCCGCGGCGGCCGTCGCGCTCACCCTCGTCGGGGTCGGCGCGCTCGCCACCCCGCAGAAGCAGCCCAAGGACGCGCGCCCCGTCGTGGTGCACGTGGGCGACTCCTTCCTCGGCTCGGGCTTCGAGCAGGCGCTGCGGCCCAAGTTCGATGCGCTCGGCGTCAAGTACGTCACCGACTCGAGGACGAGCGCGTACACGACGACCTTGAACCGCCTCGTCAAGCTCGACTCGCTCCTCACGGTCCACCAGCCGAAGCTCGTCATCCTGACCGTCGGCGCGAACGAGCTCTCGATGCCCGTCCCCGAGCTCCACGCCCACGCCGTGAAGGGGCTCGCGAAGCTCGCGTCCACGAGCGCCCCGTGCATCTGGACGCTGACGCCCCGGTGGGGACGCCCGGACACCGGGATCCTCGCCATCATCAAGCGCGACGCCGGGCCATGCCGCGTCTACGATCCCTCCGCCATCGAGAAGGACATCCCCCGAGGCCCCGACAAGATCCATCCGTCGAACCCAAAGGGCGGGAAGGTCTGGGCCGATCATTTCTGGGCCTGGATGATGGCGGGGAAGGCAGAGTCGGCGATGCCCTGGGACGGCTGGCCGACGACCGCGTCGAGCGGCTCGACGCGCCCCGCCGCGTCCGCGAGCGCACCCTCCAGCTCCTCCTCGGCTCGAGCCTCGACCCCGCCATGATCCCACACGCCCACCGCTCCATCGTCGCCCCCGCGCTGCTCGTCGGCTTCGCCGTCGCCATCCCGATCGCATGCAAGCAGAAGGAGCCCCCGCCTCCGCCCCAGAACACCTACCAGGTCGGCTCCGTGGTCATCAACCTGCCGCCATCGGTGTCCGTGCCCTACCCGCAAGGCCGCCCGGACGAGCCCACCGTGAACGCGGTGAAGTGCACCTACGTCGTCGACAAGAAGATCTCGCTCATCGTCAAGGCCAACCCGACGTACAAAGACCAGATGGCGCAGATGAAGCCCGCGCTCATGCAGGAGTGCCAGACGAAGTGGACCCAGCAGCAGTACGACTGCATGGTCGCGTCGAAGGATCTCCAGTCGATGCTGTACTGCACGCGGTTCCAGCGCCCCTGACGCCCGCCGGGACCCCGAGCCCTCGAGCGCCGTGGCGCGGTCGCCCGCGGGCGCGGCCGTCGCGGCCGCACGAGGCGCGCCCGCGCCCGGGGTGAGCGCGCGCGGACGCGCAAGAGGCCGCCCCCTCCGGCCTCTTGCGAGCGCGCTTGCCCAGGCCTCGGCGTCCACGCGAGCGGCGCAGCCCGACCCCTCACGAGCGCGCTCGCCCAGGCCTCGGCGCGACGACCGCGTCGACGCGCCCTGCTCGCTGCGGTTGCGCCCGGCGCGGACCGTCCGTACGACGTCCTCACCATGTTCCAGCGGGTCCTCGTCGCCACCGATCTCTCCGAGCCCTCGTTCGACGCGATCGACGCGGCGAAGCACTTCGCCGCGCGCGATGGCGCGCGCCTCGGCGTGTGCCACGTCGTACCCAACGTCGTACCCATCCAGCCCTTCTTCCCGCAGCTCGGGATCGCGGGGGCGATGGACACCGTGAAGCTCCAGGCCGACGCCGAGGCGGCGGTGTCCGCGGCGTTCGCCGAGCGCTCCGGGCTCGCCGAGGGGAGCTTCGACGTGCTCATCGGGCTCGGCGCGGACGCCGCGTCGATCGTCCAGCTCGCCGAGACGTGGGCTGCAGATCTCGTGGTCGTCGGCAGCCACGGGCGCACGGGGTTTCGGCGGGCGCTGCTCGGGAGCGTGTCCGAGCGGGTCGTGCGCACGGCCCACACCGCGGTGCTCGTCGCGCGGCCCGTCGCGACCCCGTCGGGCCCCGTCGTCGTCGCGACGGACATCTCCGAGCCGTCCCTCGAGGCGATCCGTGTGGGCCAGTCGGAGGCCGCCCTGCGCGGCGTGCCGCTCGTCGTCGTACACGCGCTGTACTTCCCCCTCGATCCTGTCGGCTACGGGTACCTGAGCCCCTTCGGGGTGGTCTCGACCCCTCCCGATCCGAAGGCGCTCGAGAGCGTCCGCGAGGCGGCCGAGACCGCGCTCCGCACGACCTGTGAGGCCGCGGGGGTCGGGAGCGCTCGGCGGCTCGTCGTCGAGGGCGCCTCGGCACCCGCCATCGTGGGGACGGCGGACGCGGAGGGCGCGTCTCTGCTCGTCGTCGCGACGCACGGGCGGACCGGCCTCGCGCGGCTCGCGATCGGGAGCGTGGCCGAGACGGTGGTACGCCACGCGGCCTGCCCGGTGCTCACCGTGCGCGGGCGCCGCGCAGACTGAGCCTCGCGCTCGACGCCAAGGAGCTCGTGGACACCGCTCGGACGAGGCGCGGCGACGAAGCGGGCGCCTCGCGGACTGAGCCCCGCGCGCACGCCAAGGAGCTCGTGGACCACCGCTCGAACGAGGCGCGGCGACGAAGCGACCCGCGCGGCGCGCCCGCGCGACCCACCTGCGGTGACCCAAGACCGCCCCCTCGGGGACTTCACCGCACCGCGTCCGCCCATCTCCCTCCAGGCGATCGCGCTCGCCTGCGTGAGCGCGCCGCGCACGCGGCGGCTCCCCGCGACGCTCGCCGTCGCCACGACCCTCTCGAGACCACGAGCCGCGCGGCCGTCGCTCTACTGATCGAGCCACGCCTTCCAGCCCGCCTCGTAGGCGTTCGGCGCCACGTCGCCCTTCGCGATGGCCACGAGGGTCGTCATCTGGCCCGTCTTCTCTAGGTACTCGAAGAAGCTCGCCCAGATTTTGTACGGCTTGTCACCCACACACAGCAACCCGTCGGGGTCCTTGTTGGAATCGACGCACGCGGTCATCGATCGCTTCCAATATCCTTCGTCGACCGAGTTCTTCGCCGCCGCCTTGAAGGAGCCGACCGGGCTGCCTCCCCAGGTGTTCATCCAATACGTTCCGACCATCCACGTGGCGAGCCCCTCGTTCACCGGCCACCCTCGGTTCGTCGGAGGCCCGAAAAAGGTGGTCGCGTAGAGGTGCGCGATCTCGTGGACCGAGATGTTCACGACCGCGTTCGACGAGGTCCCCTCGATGGCGTGCCCTGCGGGGACCCAGACTGTCGTGCTCCACGAATCCCCGTACGCTGTGCCTTCCGCGTACGTCTCGTAGCCAGGGACATAGTTCACCGTCACCGCCGGGAAGGACGCGGGGACGATCCCCGTCAGCCCCTCGACGCGGGAGATCATGTACGCGACGGCCGCTTCGAGCGGGGGCCGTACGACGGACTCCTTCGCGCTGCTCGTCGTGGAGGTGATGATGATCGTCGGGACGAGCACCTTGCACGCGTCGTTCTCGCCCTCGGGCGCCTCGACGCAACCGTCCTTGCACTTCGTGGCGGAGACGGTCTTGTAGGCCTTGCACTCGAAGAGAGTGTCCTTCGGAGCGCCGTTCTTCAGCTGCCCACCACAGTACGCGCCGTTCCCATTGTATTTGGCGTAGGCCCCAGCACAGAAGTCGGCCGGCACGCCGCCCCCGCTGCCCGCGCCGCCACCCGCGCCGCTCTTGCCCGCCACCCCGCCTGCGCCGCCCCCCGTCGCGCCGCCTGCGCCAGCGGGCGCGCCTGCACCGCCGCCTGACGAGCCACCAGAGCCGCCCTCGGAGGAGCCGCTGGCGCCCGCCTCTCCGCCCCCGCTCGGCCAGCCCGCGGTGCTGGGGCCGCCGGCGGAGCCTCCCTCGCCCGTCCCGGCGACGCCGGCCGCGCCGGCGGAGCTCGACCCACCGCCACCCGAGGCCGCTGCGCCCCCCTTCGCGGACGGGACTTGCTGTGCGGTGGGCTCCGAGTCTCCGCCACACGCGGCGACGCCAAGCAACAGCCCCAAGACCCACGACGACACCACCAGAGGACGGTTGCTCATGCGCTCACGGTATCATTCATCGGTCCACGAGAGAACCTCAACAAGCCGCGCGGAGGGGCCCACCCATGGGCGCGCTGGGGCGCTCACGGACCGCGCGGAGCTCGCCGCGTGGGCAGCGCCATCGAGCGACGAGCGACCCCCGGGGCGACGCTTGGCCCGCGCGAGTCGCGGGCCGACCTCCTGCGTGGACTGGTTCGTCATGGCGTGGAACGCTTGGCCCTCGCGAGTCGCAGGCCGACCGCCGCGAGGGCCGCGAAGGCGCAGTGGAGCAGGCTACATCCCGAGACCGCGACGTCGCATGTACTCCGACTTCGCCCGGATCCCTCGGCGCTCGAGCATCGGCCGGATGATCGCCTGGAGCCGCGGCGCGAGGTAGCCGAGGGTCGCGAGCTTCCCCGACAGCCGCGGGACGTCGATCTCGAGCGGGCTCTCGCCGGACGCGATCGCCTCGAGCACCGCCTCCGCGCACCGCAGGGACGTGCTCATCGGCTGCGAGAAGGTGAGCGGCGACACGTTCTCGATGTCCGCGTCCAAGAACCCGCTGTCCACCGGGCCTGGGTTCACGTTCGCCACCCGGACGCCCACCCCGGAGAGATCGCCCGCCGCGCCGAGCGCGAAGAAGCGGAGGCCCGCCTTCGTGGCCGCGTACACCGCCGACCCTGGCACCCCGAGCTTGCCGGCCAGGCTCGCCACGTTGACGACGACGCCGCCGTCCTTCATCTCGGAGACGGCGGCGCGCGTGAGGACGATGGGTGACGCGAGGTTCACCGCCACCATCTCGGCGAGGACCAGGGGATCGTGGCGCAACATCGAGCCCCGATGGTGGACGCCAGCGTTGTTCACCAGGATGTCGAGCCGCCCGAAGCGCGCGCGGACCGCCTCGGGGAGCCGCTGCACCTCATCGAGCCTCGCCACATCGAGCGGGAACGCCTCGGCGTCTCCGAGCTCTCGCGCGAGCGCCTCGAGCCGCTCCACCCTTCGCGCCACGAGCGCGACCTTGCAGCCGCGCCTGGCGAGGAGCCGCGCCGTCTCGAGGCCAATGCCCGACGAGGCGCCGGTGACGAGCGCGACCTTGCCGCGAGGATCCATCGGCGCTCAGCCGAGCATCCCGAGGACGCTGTTGATCACCCCACCAAAGGGAGTGACCTTCCCCGCGAGCTTCCCGCAGCCCTTCAGCGCGCCCAAGAAGTCGCCCTTCTTGATGGCCTGGAGCGCGTCCGCCGCGTCGCCGAGGGGCGAATTGGACGGGATGAGCCGACGCACGCCGTCCTCGAGATCCCCGCCGCCCGCCGCGTGCTCGCTCCCCGGCGCGCCGCGCACGCGTGAGCCCTCCTTCGAGCAAGGATCGACGTCGGGGCGCTTCATCTCGGGGTGGTCCTTGTACGCCTTCTCTTGCTGCTCTCGGCACGCGTCCACGAGCGCCTGACCCGCGGCCTTGTACGCCTCTTTCGCCTTGTCGGTGGTGACCGTCTCCTCGGTGCCCTTGAGGGCTCTCACTCCGTCGAGGAGCGTGTCGACGCTCTTCGGGTCCTTGCCCGCGAGGCCGGCCTGCACGACGCCGACGAGCGCGATGGACGCGGCGACCACCGACTTGCTCCGGGCGTTCGCCTGCAGGTATTTCGCGTAGAGATCGAACATCTCGGGCGTCGGCTCCTCCCCGCCGTTCGACAGCGCGCCCAGCGTCGTCGTGAACGCCACGGCGTACTGGTTGCACGACGCCGCCGCGCCAAAGCCGGCTCCGAGCGCGGTGTTCACCCCCGCGATCTGATCGCGCACGCTCGCGGTCACGGGTCCGACGGCCTGCATCCGCTTCGCGAAGGCCTGGAGCTTCGCCGGGGGCTGGCCCTGCATCTTCGCGCCCTCCTCCATGAGCGAGTCCTTCACCATCAGCATGGGCATCTCGGGGGATCCGAGGACGTCGATGGTCAGGGTGATCTTCTCCTTGCGGAGCCTCTGGATGGCGTCGCCCAGGGGGAGGAGGGGCTGCCCCATCGCGCTCTTGCCCTGGCCCGAGAGCTTGTCGACGGCCTCGCCGAGCTTCTTCTCCATGTCATCGGTCTTCGCCTTGCATTGGACGAGGTTCGTCTCGTACGTCTTCATCAGCGCAGCGCGCGCCTCGGGCGTGGTCTTGCCCGGATCTTGCTGGCTGCCCGCTGGCTGCTTTGGCCCCGGGGGAGGCAAGCACGCGGAGAGGGACAGGATCAACGTGGCGCCGAGGGCTTTCGCGGAGAGCGAGGATCGCATGTCCGGCGCCCTACTCTCCGAGCCATGCGTCGTAAAGCCCGACGGCTCGTCCCCACCCCTACCGCCACCCCCTACCCCCACGCGACCGAACACCGACTCTCGGTCACACGACACGTCCCAGCGCAGCCCGTCGCCCGCTTCAGGCCGATCTCCCTTGTCGCGCGATCGAGCGAGGCTTCTGCGAGCGCACTGCGCAGCCCGTCGCCCGCTTCAGGCCGATCTCCCTCCGCCGAACACAGGCTCTCGGTCACAGGATGCGTCCCTCCGCAGCCCGGCGCAGGCGGCGCAGCGACATCCGGGCGCTTGACGGATGCGGCTCGGTCGTGTGGAAGGGAGCCATGACGATGACGCCACCGCCGACCGAGGGGTTCACCGCGGCGTGCGAGCACTGTGGCGCGCCCGTGCAGCTGGTGCTCGCCGCACCCGTCCCTCCGTGTCGATACTGCGGAGCACCCTCGCCTCTAGGACACGCGGCGCGGGCCCGCCTGCAGGCCGCCACGCGGAAGGTCGCCGACGTGCCGCTGCGTGAGCACCGCCGGCTGCTCATCGCCCGCCGATCCCTCGGCGACACCCTCCTGCTCTCTGCGATCGCGCTCGGATCCATCTGGCTGGTGATCGGCGGCTTCGCCTTCTATCTGACGATCGGCAGCGTCCACGAGCACGCCGGGGTGATCGACGCGCTCTCGAGCGAGCGCGCCGCAGCGAAGGTCGTCGAGGCGACATGGATCCTCGCGAGCCTGCTCTTCAGCCTCGGCGCATCGATCAGCGCAGTCCTCGTCCTCACCGCCTGGCAGCGCGCGAAGATCGTCCCGCCGCGCGCCCTCGCGCCGCTCGCCGGCGGGAGCTTCCGGTGCCGGCTCTGCGGCGCGGCGCTCCCCCCGGCCGGCGCCGTGCGGACCTGCCGCGCCTGCGCCGCCAAGAACCTCGTCGACGGCCGCTCGCTCCGCCGGCTCGTCGTCGACCTCTCCGAGAAGATCGCCGAACTCGAGGCCATGGACGCCCACGCGGCCGACAAGGCCATCGATCTCTCCGGGAGCATCGTCATGGGCGCGAGCCTCGCTCCTCTCATCGGTGCCCCCATCGTCGGGGCGGTGACCGGGATCGCTCTCGGGCGGTGGATCCCCGAGATGAACTATGTATGGATGGGCTCGTTCGCTCCCGGAACACTGGCGGCGCTCTTCCTCCTCGCGAAGGGCCCGGTGCCCGTGACCGCGACCATCGACGCGCGGGTGGGCCGCGAGCTCCGTGTGGACGGCGTCGCGCACTGGGTCCTCGGGAAGCTGCGGTTCCCAGAGCGGATCGGCGACGCGAAGTCCGGGCCGCCGCCGCTCCTCATCGTGGTCGGCCCCGCCGCGGCGGCACCGCCGACCCTGGCGCTCTTCGTGGAGCCAGACCACGAGAAGGACACGGTCACGCCGTACAGCGTGACGCCGGGAGGCGCTCCCCTCGAAGCCTCGGCGCCCCTCGCCGCTCCGCGAGGGGATCTCGAGGCTCCTCGCGGGCAGAGCGTCGTCTGGGTCCAGCAGGGAGACGGCCCCGCACGGATCTTCCCCGTGACGGCGCCCCATGGCTCTGCGCCGCTCTGGACGCTCGAGCGCGTGCAGCGCAGACCGAGGGTCTTCGTCCCTTGAAGTGCACCGCTCAGAACACTCCCAGGTACCTCGGGGGCAGCCCGGTCGTCCGATCCACCGGGAGGCTCGTCACCGCGCCGCCCCCGAAGCGGAGCAGGGCGCGCGTCCCTGCGTCCGCGACGAAGCAGAGAGCCCCGCAGGCCGGCGAGCAGCGGACGTCCCCGAGCGTGAACGCCGCGGCGCCCGTGTGCACGAGCCTCGCCTCGCCCGTCACGAGATCGATCGACACGAGCCGATCGGGGCGGTTCGCGTCGAGGTTGCCAAAGGTCGTCGTCCACACCTCTGTCTCAGTACGGAACGCGAGCGCCCAGCTCGGTGTTCCGCCCAGCTCCGTCGGGATAGTGTGGATGGCCACAGCGACCGGGGCGCCGCCGCCCGGGCTCGCCTCGAGGACCACGAGCCCCGCTCGATCACCTTGTTTGTCCCCGTCCACGAAGAGCCCCGTGCACGAGACGACCGCGCGCTTGCCGCTCGGCGCGGCGTGGACTGCCCCGCAGCTCGCGAGGCCCGGGAAGTCGACGGTCCACACGACCGTGTCCGTCGCCGGATCGACGCCCACGAGCCGCCCGTCCGCCGCAGACTGGAAGTCCGTCGCGAGCCTGTCGAGCGCGACCCACACCTCTCCCCCGAGCCGGGCCATCCGCCCGGGCCGCGGCGGCACGTCCGTCGGCGCGCCGAGCGAAATGCTGCCCACGATCTGCGGTACGATCGGGTCCACGACGAGGATGTCCCCTCCCCGATCGAAGGGCTGCGCCGACGGTAGCGGATTGGACTCGTAGCGCGTCACGTACGCCTTGTGTGGGTCGAGTTCGAGGTAGTCGTACGGGTTCGCTTTGAAGCCCGTCCCCACGGGGAGCTGCGCGCGGACCGTCGCCGTCCTCGGCTCGACGAAGGTGAGGACGCTCGTCGCGTACCGATCGATGAGCACGATCTCGCCCGAGAGCGTCCGAGCCGAGGGGAGCCACACGTCCCCGGACAGCGCGGCGCTCATCCCGGGGAGGTCGCTGCCGCTCGTCAAGAGACGCTCGGAGACGACGCGTCCTTCGGGATCGGCGAGCGACACGGTGGTCGACAGGTAGTCGCTGTTCACGACGACGAGCCCCCGACCGCACGGCGTCTCCGGGAGATCTGCGCCCGGCGTCGTCGGCGCGGGCGACGGCGCACCGCAGGCCGCGGCCGCGCAAGAGAGCGCGACGAGCGCGCGCCCAAGGAAGCCGCCACGCCGCGCCTCACGCTCCACGTGCGAGCGAGTCGCGGGACCTCGGGCCGTCGGACCAGGCGACGGCGCGCCCCGCACGTCGGCCACCCGAGTGAGCGCGACGCGCGCGCGCCCGACGAGACCGCCGCTCCACCTCGGACGCTCCACATGCGAGCGCGTGGCGCACCGCCACGAGTTTGCCACCTGCACCGCGTCGAGGGCGACGTGGGTCTCGCGCTCCGTGTCGAGGGGAAGACCGACCTCCGTCACGTCCTCGACCGGGGGCCTGGCTCGCCCGCTGCCGCTCGGGGGACGGGCGCTCATGGCGCCGTGGCCTCCAGGGCGAGGTAGAAGGCCCTCCCAGGGAGAGGGTACCCCACGGTGTCGAGCCTCCGCTCGCCGAGGAGGTTCGCTCCGCGAGCCCGCACCGTGACGCGCTCGTCGAGCGCCGAGACTCCGAGGCCGGCGTCGAGGCTCCCCTGAGCAGGGAGCACGATGAGCCCCGCCGGGTCGGCCGTCCGGCTCGCCTGGTACGTGTAGCGGACATTGCCTGACACACGCCCGAGGGGGGTCTCCGTGACCGCCTCGACGCGGGGCGCCGCGACGAGCCGCGCCCTATAGGGCAGGAGGTCATTCGCCTGCGGGCGAGCGGGCGTCGTGTCGCGGGCGTCGAGGAGCGACAGCGCGCCGCCGAGGGAGAGCCACCGCATCGGGATCCATTGGACGACGGTCTCGGCACCCATCGTCCGCGCACGGCCGACGTTGTATGGTCGGACGTACCCGAGCGCGGTCTGGCGATAGGCCAGGAGATCCTCGGAGAGGCGGCCAAAGGCCCACACTTCCAGGTGGACACGGCGGGTCGTCGCGCGACCGCCCACCTCGGCCGAGGCGCCGCGCTCCGGGCGGAGATCGGCCGCGCCGCGGACCGTCCCCGACACGCCGAACAGCTCGCCCAACGTCGGCACGCGTGCGTACCGCCCGAGCACCGCCTCGACGTGGAGCGCATGCCCGCCCACGCGCGCGGACACACGGGGCGTGATGACGCTCGTGTCGCAGAGCCGCGCGTCCGACGTGCTCGTCCCATGGCATTCGCCAGCCACGAGGGCGCGCGCGCGGAGCCGTGCGCCCAGCCGCGCCTCCGCAGCCACGCCGACGCGAGAGAAGAGCCGCGCGGCGCGGAGGCCCGGCCCTCCCTCGAGAACGAGGCTCTCGCGGGCGACGGCCAAATCGGGCGCGACGGTGGCGCGGTCGGTGACGTCCCAGCGCACGTGCGCTCGCTCCTCGACGCGCTCCCCGGCTTGCGTGAGGCGGGTCGCGCCGAGGCCCAGCTCGGCTCCGGGGTCGTCGTACGTCGAGGCGGCGCGGACCCACGCCGTGGACAGGGACAGCGCGCAGCGGCCCTCGCCAGCGCAGGCGGCCGTCGTCCGCACCCCGAGGAGCCGCCGCTCCTGCGACACGCGCGCGTGGAGCGCCGGGACCACACCGAGCCCGGGCACGCCGGCCTCACGCGCGTACGACGACGCGACGAGATCGAGTGTCCCTCCGCCGAGCTCCTCGTGCCCCATCAGCCAGAGAGAGCGTGACGATTGGTCCGCATTGGCCCGCCGGCGCACGACGTCGTCGGCCGTCGTGAAGCGGGTGCCGCGATCGTCGACGTACGGGAAGTCGTTCGTCGCGGAGCTGGCCTCGAAAGAAGCCAGCCAACCTCGCGCGGGGCCACCGAAGAGGCGCAGCGACCGCGCGCCATAGGACCCGATCTCCGCCCCGGCCCCTCCCTGGGCGCGCCTCGGGCGACGCGGCTCGAGGAAGACTGCGCCGCCGATCCCGAGGCGATCGGCGGCGTCCGGCGCCCCACCCCGGTACACCTCGATGCGCTCGAGGCCCCAGAGGGGGACGGTCGAGAGATCCGCGACGCCGCTCACCTCGTCGTTGATGCGGATCCCGGCGAGGTAGACGGGGAGCTCGCTCGCCGAGGCGCCGCGCACGGTGGCCGTGACGAGCCCGCCCGTGTCGGTGAGCTGCACGCCAGGGGCGCGGCGGAGCGCGTCCCCCACGGTGCCGCCCGGCTGTCTCACGTCCTCCCCCGAGAGCACGGTCACGCCGCCGTCCGCGTCGTGGCGCGGGGCGATCGGGCCCGGGCGCGCTCCGGTGACGAAGACGTCGTCGGCGCGGGCGGGCGTCGACGCGAGGCACCAGAACAGTGTACCTACCACGGCCGGAGCACGCACGGCTCAGCGCTCCCCTCGCAGCCAGACCCGCGCGGGCGGCCTGTCCAGCGGCTCGCTCCGCCGCCGCATGAGGACCTGCGCGTGCCGTCGAGACACGGCGCGCACGGCTGTCCTCGGTCGAGCAGGGGGGCGGGACGACCGCACCGATCAGCGCGCCTTCTCGTGGTGCACGATCGAGACGGCGTCGAGGTCGAACCCGGCGGTGGGAGCTGCGCCCCCCTTGGACAGATCACGGATCTTCACGTAGCGAGCGCGTGGGAGGCCGATCGCCGCGAGGTCGAACGGATCACCCCCGGCCTCGTCGGGGTCGTCCGCGCGGATCTCGGGGGTCTCGGCGTAGACGGGGTGCCAGCCTGCGCACTGCGAGGTCGTATACGCCGCCGCGTCGCAGGGGAACGTCACCCACGAGACGCCGTCCTCGCTGACGGACACCTCGCCCAATTCCTTGAAGACGGTCTTCGGGTCGCCGCCGACGAAGAATGGGTTCTCGAACACGAGGAAGTCTGGGCCAGGACCGTCCACGATGTCGTACGCGCCGAACCCGAGGACGATCTCGCCGCCCGCGCCGAGCGACACGACGTCCGTGCTCCCCGCCGTGGCGCCCCCGCCGTGCGGCGGGCCGAGCACGACGCCCGGCATGGCCTCGGCGCCGAACCCCGCGCCGTCTCCCGGGTCGAAGGACACGACCTCCGAGGCCGTGACCGCGCCCGATCCCGGGATCGATCCGGAAGCACCTGCCTGTCCCGAGGCGCCTGCCGGTCGACCCGCCGCGCCTCCCTGGCCCACCGCGGCGCGGGACCCGCCCGGCTCGGCGTCACCCCCTCCACACGCGACCAACGAAGAAGCAAGCAGAAGCGCGCAGGAGACGCGCGAGAAGGGGACGACGTGAGCCACGGGATCGACCTCGACGAGGGAGAGTCCGAGATCGGCCGCCACCCGCGGCTGGATCCGCCACGCGATCCGGTAGGTCTCCGGGCTCTCGGATCATCCTCGGGTGCTGCCCTTCCCAGAGGCCGGGGCCTCCAGTGGGACGAAGAACTCCACACCGTCGTCACCGATACCGTGGCGGGGGCCGCGCTGGGGTCTCACCAGCTTCCCTGCTCCGGGTCGCGGCTCCTCGTGGCGCGAGCGCCGCTCGGAGCGACGCGTGCATCGGGCATGCGCGAGCCCGCGTCAAGCGAAGTCGCGACGAGCCCGTCGCCCGACACCTCCGCGTCCTTACGCCCCCTCGCGTCGAGCCCGTCGCCCGACACCTCCGCGTCCTCACGCCCCCTCGCGTCGAGCGTGATCGCGCCGAGCCCAGCACTCGGGCCGCTTCGTCCGCAACGAGACACGGGGCGGCGGCGCGGTGGAGATCGACGAGAGGCCCTGTAAGCCTCGGGTGCTGCGCCTCGTTGTCGCCGCGAGCCCATGTCCCGCGCCCTCTCCCGACTCCGTCACGCCTCGATCCTCGCCACCTTTCCCCTGCTCGTCGCCCTCGGCGCGGGGTGCGCCACCACGCAGGCGAGCTACGTCCACAGCGACGCGGCGCTCGGGCGCGTCGTCATCTACCGCAACGGGGTCGCCTACTTCGAGCGCGTCGCCGTGGTCGACGACGACGTGCTCCGGCTCCGGGTCCCCGCCGACAAGGTGGACGACTTCTTGAAGTCCCTCACGATCACCGACGCGACGACCGGGAGGCCCGCGGGCGTCTCGTACCCGACCGACAACCCTCGCGCGCTCGACGGGCTCATCGAGATGGCCATCCGGCTCGAAGGGCCGCGTCCACACCGGCTACGCCTCACCTACGTCACCGAGGCGCCAGCCTGGAAGCCGAGCTACCGCCTCTCGGTCGCCGAGGGCGGCAAGGTGCACCTCGAGGCGTCCGCCATCGTCGACAACACCTCGGGCGAAGACTGGCGGTCCGTCAAGCTCGGGGTGGGCTCGTCGAGCGCGATGTCCTTCCGCTTCGACCTGCGCAGCATCCGGCTGGTCGAGCGCGAGACACTCCGCGCGAACGATCTCTTCGCCCAGGCCCCGCCCAGCGGGGGCGCCACGCACCTCGGCGAGGAGGGTCGCGAGAAGACCGTGCTCGCCGAGCTCGACGACCAAGAGGTCGACGGCAAGAAGGGTGAGGCGCCACGGCGCGAGGCGCTGGCGAGCGCGGCGCGCTCGGCGCCCAAGAAGCGCGCCTCGAAGCACGCTGGAGACGCCGCGGCCGCCGCGCCCACCGCGACGTCCGCGCCGCCCGACGCCGCGCCGGGAGAGCCATTCCGGGCCGGGGTCGGTGCACCCAGTCGCCTCGACGGGCTCGCGGCGCGGCTTCGCGCGACCGACGCGAGGATCGTCGTCGAGGGATTCGCCGAGAGGACCGACGTCGACAAGGCCGCCGCGTCGCTCGACCGCGCGAACCGAGCACGCGACGCGCTCCTCCGCGCGGGCGTCGCGCCCGAGCGGGTCACCGCGGTCGGACGCGGTGAGCAGCTCGGCAAGCGCGGAGGGGTGCGCTTCGTCGAGGCGCCGCGCGGTGAGCAACCCGTCGAGACGCCCGGGATCGCGCGGCCCGGAGACGGCCCGAGCGCCGGGGACCCGATCGGCACGTCACACTTCGAGTCGGAGACGGCGATGACCGTCCGGCGCGGCTCGAGCGCGATGGTGCCCATCCTCCACACCGACACCGACGGCGAGGTCGTCTACCTCTACGACGCCGAGAGCCCGCGGGGGAACCAGACCTTCCCCTTCCGGTCGGTGCGCTTCAAGAACCCGAGCGGCTCACAGCTCGAGACGGGCCCGGTCTCCGTCTTCGGGGACGGCCGCTTCGTCGGCGAGGGGATGATCGAGCCTGTGCCCGGCGGCGCCGTCGCCTTCGTCCCCTTCGCGCTCGACCGTCAGGTGCTCGTCGAGCGGGACACGGGAGAGTCGGATCGCGTCTCCAAGATCGTGACCGTGCAGCGCGGCGTCTTCCACACCGAGCTCCAGCACAAGAAGAAGACGAGCCTCGTCCTCGTGAACCGCGACGCGTCCCCGAGGACCGTCTACGTCCGCCACACGGTCCCGCGCGGCTACACGCTCGTCGCGCCGAGGCCCGCCGCCGACAAGCTGGGGGACGCGGTGCTCTTCAAGGTAGAGCTCGCCGGCGGCGCGCGCGTCCCGCTCACGATCGAGGAGGAGACGCCCGTCCTCCGGACGACCGATCTCCGCACGCCCGAGGGGATGGCGCTCATCCGCGCCTTCGTGTCCGACGACGCGAAGGCGGGGCCGCTCGCCGCGGAGATCGGGGAGATCGTGAAGCTCCACACCGAGGTCGCGAAGGTCGGAGAGGCGATCGTCACCGCGCGCGAGCAGATGGGAGAGCTGCGCCAACGAATGGACGAGCTGCACGCCCAGGTCGTCACGCTGCGTGCCGTCCGATCGCCGAACCAGGGGCTCCTCGCAGGGCTCGAGAAGAAGCTCGCCGAGGTGAGCGACCGGTTGAGCAAGGCGACCCTCGCTCTCGTGGGGCTCCAGGAGCGCCAAATGATCGCGCGCGTGAAGCTCGAGGACGCCCTCGCCGAGCTGTCGCTCACCCGCGACGCGAAATAGGCGAGGCTACGCGCGCGTGAAGCTCGAGGACGCCCTCGCCGAGCTGTCGCCCACCCGCGACGCGAAATAGGCGAGGCTACGCGCGCTTCAGCCGGTCGAGGAAGGCCGCGAACGCCTGGAGCACGGCGTCTCCGCTCCCCTCGCGGAGCTCCGCCTCGGTCCGCCCGTCGCCGTGGCGGAGCTCGTAGCGGATCTCGCAGCCCTCCTCGTGCGGCAAGAACTCCGCACCGCCCGCGACCCCCTCGCGATCGCCGAGCACCGTCCGAAAGGTGACCCGGAGCGCGGCGGGATCGTACGCGTAGCGCAAGAAATACGTGCGTTTGTCCGCATAGTCGCACTTGACGTCGATCGCGCGACCCTCGCCGTCGCGCGTCAGCACCGCCGCCTTGACGAGCCCGGGGACCCAGTCCGCGAGCCGCGAGGTCTCCGAGAAGAACGCGAAGCAGACGGCGGGGGCATCGGAGAGGACGATCGAGGCGCGGTCGGGCGGCGGCACGGCGCGCGGGATCTTACCGCACTCCACGTCTGCGCGCCTGGCGCCGCGAGGCGCGCGCGGCGGATCCGCCCCGCGACGCCCACCTCGGGACGGGACGACGTCGGCTCGAGGCGTCCCGCGCTCGTTGACGGGCTCTCGGGTGGAGACTACGACCCGCCCGTGCTCCGCCGCGCCTGGCGGCGCACGTTCTCCCCATGCCCACGATCAAGCTCGACGGCCGCGAAATCCCGTTCATGCAGGGTGACTCGATCATCCGCGCCGCGCACCGCGCCGGGATCGACGTGCCGCACTACTGCTGGCACCCGGGGCTCTCGGTCGCAGCCAACTGTCGCATGTGCCTCGTCGAGATCCTGCCCCCGCCCGGGCAGCGCCCGATGCGGCTCGACGTGCTGGCCTACGATCCCGAGACCCGCACCTACAAGACGACGCAGAAGCCCAAGCTCCAGCCCGCGTGCCAGATGCCCTGCGCCGATGGGATGGAGGTGCTCTCGGAGAGCTCTCCCGCGGTCGCCGAGGCCCGCTCGACCGTCCAGGAGATGCTCCTGCTGAACCACCCGGTCGACTGCCCCATCTGCGATCAATCCGGGGAGTGTCGGCTCCAAGACTACTGGCTCCAGCACGGCCGCGTGAAGAAGCGGATGCTGGACGAGATCATGCACAAGCCGAAGGCGGTCTCCTTCGGCCCCACCATCGTCTACGACGCCGAGCGCTGCATCCTCTGCACACGCTGCGTCCGCTTCGTCAACGAGGTCGCCAAGGATCCCGTCCTCGACAAGCGAGAGCGCGGCAACTTCGACGAGATCTTCGTCGCCCCAGGGCGCCAGCTCGACAACAACTACACGTTCATGACGGAGTTCGTCTGTCCCGTCGGCGCCCTCACGACCAAGGATTTCCGCTTCAAGGCACGCGTCTGGTTCCTCCGCTCGGCGAGGTCGATCTGCCAGGGCTGCTCGACCGGCTGCAACGCGTACCTCGACTTCGACCCGCGCAACCAAAAGATCTACCGCTATCGCCCGCGCGAGAACCAGGAGGTCAACAAATACTGGATGTGCGACAAGGGCATGCTCACCTACGAGCGAGCCCACGAGGGTCGCATCACGAAGGCGCGCGCCGGCGGGCGCGAGGTCACCGCCAAGGAGGCGCTCGCCGCGGCCAAGGCGGCGCTGGAGGGCGCGAAGGATATCGCCGTCGTGCTCTCCGCCGAGCACTCGAGCGAGGACAACTTCGCGCTCGTCACCCTCGCGAAGACCTACCTCGGCGCGGGGGACTTCTACCTCGCCGCTCGCCCGAAGGGCGAGGCCGACGGCGTGCTCATGACCGACGACTGGAACCCCAACACCCGCGGCGCCATCGAGGTCGCCTCGACGACCCCGCCGAGGCCCTTCGCGGATCTCGTCGCGGCGGTGGCGGCAGGGCGGGTGACCCACGTCCTCGCGCTCGGCTCGAGCGTCCCCGGCGCCGAGCGTCTGCCCGCGGGCAAGCTCCGCGGGATGGTGGCCATCTCGTCGCACGAGGGCCCAATCGCCGAGGCCGCGACCGTGGTCCTCCCGGCGTGCTCGTGGGCCGAGGCCGACGGCACCTTCGTCAACCACCAGGGCATCGCGCAGCGGGCCGAGCGCGCGATCCACCCGCAGGGCGGCTCGAAGCCCGGCTGGGACTGGGTGGCGATCCTCGCCACCGCGCTCGGCCTGGCGATGCCCCAGCGCAAGCTCGGCGAGCTGCGCAAGGCGATGGAACACGAGCCCTCCGCGAGCATCGCGCCGCCGCCTCCTCGCTCGATCCCCCCCCTCGCTCCCGGTGAGTGAGCACACCCCATGTTGAACTTCCTCTCGGAGCACCACGTCGTCTTCTTCGCCCTCATCAAGATCGGCGTGATGCTCGGCGTCTTCATGAACCTCGCGCCCGTGCTCGTCTTCATCGAGCGGCGCCAGGCCGCCCTCATCCAGGACCGCGTCGGACCGAACCGCGCGGTCGTTCGCGTCCCGGGCGTCCTCCTGAAGGGCGCGCTCGCGACGCCCTCGATCCTGCTCGCGCTCGCCGTGGCTGGCGTCTGCTACAAGCTCATCCCCGCGAACCCGCCGGACACCGGCGTCGAGCGAGGGTTCTGGCTCGCGGAGGCCGGGATCTTCGTCCTCTGGTCGCACCTGCTCCTCCTCGCCGGCACCGTGCGCATCGGGCCCGTGCCGAGCGCCGAGCCGGCGAACCCGCTCGAGTCCTTCCTCGTCAAGATGAAGGATCCGCGCTGGATCTTCTACACGGGCCTCGTCGCGCACCTGCTCTTCGCGACGCTCTACGCGGGCCTCAAGCCCGAGAACGCGCAAGAGTCCGCGAAGGCCTTCGCGCTCGGGGGCCCGGCGCTCTTCGTCGGCGCGCTCCTCCTCGTGGGCGGCTACCTCGGCTACCGCATCCCGAACGGCCCGGTCGAGATCCGCGCCGCGGGGCTCTTCCACTCGATCGCGGATGCGGTGAAGTTCGCGTTCAAAGAGGACTTCATCCCGCCCAAGGCGGACAAGCTCCTCCACGCGCTCGCGCCGCTCATCTCGGTGTTCCCGGCGCTCGTCACCTACGCGATCATCCCCTTCGGCGGGGATCTTTGCTTCCAGGCCAAGGACGGGAGGCCCGATCTCGCGCACCTCGCCGGCACGGTCGCGGCGGGCGGGGCGTGCGGCCCCGGGGAGGTCGCGGTCTCGCTCCAGGTGGCCGATCTCAACGTCGGGATCCTCTACCTCTTCGCGATCGCGGGCACGGGCATGGTCGGCGCAGCGATCGCCGGCTGGTCGAGCGACAACAAATGGTCGCTCCTGGGCGGCCTGCGCGCCGCGAGCCAGATGGTGTCCTACGAGGTCGCGATGGGCCTGTCCCTGGCCGGGGCCTTCATGATCTACGGCACCCCGCGCCTCGGCGAGATGGTGCGCTGGCAGGAGGCCAACACGTGGGGCCTCTTCGTGCAGCCGCTCGCCTTCTTCTTGTTCTTCGCGGCGGCCGTCGCCGAGCAGAAGCGCGTGCCCTTCGACACGCCCGAGGGCGAGAGCGAGATCATCGCGGGGTACTTCGTCGAGTACTCGAGCTTCAAGTTCGCGATGTTCTACACGGGCGAGTACATCGAGCTCGTGACTTCTTCGGCGCTCCTCGTCACGATCTTCCTCGGCGGCTGGTCGCTGCCCTTCCTCCACGCGGACGGCCTCCGCGTCGCCTTCGGCGACACGCTGGTGTGGTCGGCGCCGCTCTCGCACCTCACGGTGAGCGTGCTCGGGGTGCTCGTGTTCTTCGGGAAGACGATCTTGCTCTCGTTCTTCCAGATCTTCATCCGCTGGACCTTGCCCCGCTTCCGTTACGATCAGATCATGGCCTTCGGGTGGAAGTTCCTGCTCCCGCTCGCCATCGCGAACATCGTCGTCACGGGGCTCCTCATCCTCGTCGTCGACTCGGCGAGCGAGATCGTGAAGAGCGGCCTCAAGCTCGCGGCGGACGCGTCCAACGGGATCGTCGTCGTCGCGGGAGGGTACGTGCTCGTGCGCTTCGTCCTCTTGCTGCTCTCGCCGGTCCAGCGGACGCGCTTCCTGTCGAGCACCTCGGCGCGGCGCACGGCGAAGCTCGGCCGGACCCCCGAGTCCGCGATGCAGGCCTAGGAGACCACCATGGGAAACGGAATCGTCGGCAAGCCCGTCCCTCGCCCCTCGCGGGACGTGAAGACCCAGTCGTACCTCCCGTCGATCGTCGCGGGGATCGGCGTCACGGTGAAGCACTTCTTCAAGAACACCAAGGAGATGGCCCTCGGTCAGCGCAACGATCCGGTGCTCGAGGCCTTCGGCGAGGGGGTGACGACGATCAGCTACCCCGAGCAGAAGCGCCCCTACGCCGAGCGCTTCCGCGGCCTGCACCGCCTCACGCTGCGAGAGGACGGATCCCCGCGCTGCGTCGCGTGCCTCTGCTGCTCCACCGCGTGCCCCGCGCAGTGCATCTTCATCGAGCCGGGCGAGTACCCCGAGGAGAAGAAGGGCTGGGAGCGCTACCCGGTGCGCTTCGTCATCGACGAATTGCGCTGCATCTTCTGTGGCTACTGCGTCGAGGCCTGCCCGGTCGACGCGATCCGCATGGACACGGGCCAGCACGCGGTGCCGTACGACTCGCGCGATCAATTCATCTACGATCGCGAGACGCTGATGAGCTTCACCGACACGCGTGGCAAGCAGCGCTCCGACAACCCCAAGCCCGAGCCGATGGGCGGGATCATGCCCGAGCGCCAGAAGCACCGGCACTGATCGACGCCGAGCGCTCGATCACTGCGGTCGCCCAGCGCATCGCAGGCCTGCTGGTCCATCGAAGGCGAGCCCCCGACGCGGAGCGCTCGGTCACTGCAGCCGGCGGATGACATGGAAGCCGAAGGGCGTCTCCACGACCTGGCTCATCTCGCCGACCTTCAGCGCGAAGGCTGCGTCCGCGAAGGACTTCTCGAGGCCGGCGCGATCGACGAAGCCCGTCGTCCCGAGCCGCTCGATCGCCGCCGGATCGTCCGAGTAGCGCTTCACCGCTGCGGTGAAGGCGTCCGAGTCTTCGCCGACGAGCGACTTTCGGACATCCTCCGCGAGCTTCTTCGCCTCGGCGCGGGTCCGCGTGACGCCTCGCTTGCCGCGACGTGCGCCGCGGAACGCGAAGAGGATATGCTGGACGTTCACCCGCGTGGGCGGCACATCGACGCTCGGCTTCTCGGGGACAGCGAAGGGGCTCTCGCCGACGGGGACGTGCACCGTCGCGCGCGGCTTCGGCTCGGCCGGCGCGGGCTCGGGCTTCGGCGGATCCTTGCACGCAGCGAGCGACGCGACGGCGACCGCGAGGAGCGCCTCGCGCGAACGACGAAGGACCGAGGAGACGAGGCTCATCGCGCGGCGTGGTCCGGCTCGGGAGGATCGGAGACGGCGAGCGCCGCGTCGGTCGTCGGCTCGAGCGCCCACACGAGCTCCTGGTGGCCCTGCGGCCCCGCGAAGCGCAGGCCAAACCACTTGGCGCGCGCGGAGACGCTGGGCGTCCCGTCCGCCCGCTGCTTCGGGAAGCGCACGCGGAACGCCTGACGCCACACGGTCGTGTACGGGAAGTACGTCTGCTCGAGCGGACCAGGGTTGCGGATCGCCTTGATCTCGAGCGGCTCGGTCTCGGTGCCCAGATCGTCGACGAGGCGAACGACCCAGGCGGAGCGCTTCTTGGAGATGTCGGAGAAGCGACGGTTCGGTCCGTAGAGCGCCACGTAGAACTCGTGCTCGACCCGCGCCTTGCCGAGCTCGACCTCGAGCATCGCGCGCCGCTGATCGATGGTCAGCCGATGATCGTCGGCGAAGCGCACGGTGTACGCCCACCGGAAGTCCCACGACTCGTACGTCGACGACACCGTGAGAAGATCGTCGATCTCGGCCAGCGCGACGAGCGAGCCCGATCGCGTCCAGCGCTTCAGGATGGCGTCGTAGTCGAAGGCCACGTACTCCCGCGGGCCCTCCGCGAGGCTCACCCGCTGCGTGGCGCAGCCCACGGAGAGCGCGGCCAACGCGAGCACCGGGAGCGCGGCGAGGACCGTACGCTTCACGGCGCCGAGGATAGCCGAAAGCCGCGCCCCGAGACAGCGTATCCTCGAACACCGCGCCGAAGAGGGCCCTCGTCGCACACGCCGAGCGGCTCGTCGTCGACCGCCGTGTCGACCGCCGCGTCGACTCGCTCTGTCTGGGCACCCGCGACCAGGGCTGGATCGGTCGTCGACTCACGCCGGGGGAGCTCCCGGTCCGGCGGCCGATTCGTGGTAGACTCCGGGATCACGATGCGCCGCCTCGCCTTGCTCTCGCTCTTCGCCGCCACCTCGTCCGTCGCCGCCTGCTCGACCAAGCAGCCGACAGCCATCGTGGTCGCGCTCTCGACCGAGGGTCGCATCCCCGACGAGCTCGCCGAGCTCCAGCTCGTCGTCCGCAAGGGCAACGACACCCGCCTCGACCAGACCTACCCCCTCGCGGCCGACAAGCCCCTCCCCGGCACCGTCATGCTCACCGACGGCGGCGACCCCAGCACCCCGCGCCACATCCTCGTCCAGGCTCGCCCAAAGGGCCAGACCCAAGCGTGGCTCGTCGTCCGCCGCGCCACCCTCAGCTTCCAGGAAGAGCGCACCAAGCTCTTGCGCATGCCGCTCCGCTACTCGTGCTTCGACTTCCCCTGCCCCGACGACCAGACCTGCAAGGGCGGCGTCTGCACCAGCCCCCTCGTCCAGGTCGAGTCCCTCCCCGAGTTCGAGAGCAACGACCAGGTCGTCGCCTCCGCTCCGCCCGCCGCCACCTCCACGAACGGAGCTCCCGCCTCCTGCTTCGATCCCTCGGTCTGCCTCCAGGGCGCCACCCAGATGCAACAGAGTTGCACCTTCCCCCTCCCGGCCGCCGAGGGCCACTTCAACCTCGCGCTCCAATGGGCGAAGCGCGTCGACCTCGCCGTCCTCGACGTGGACGAAGAGGAGGGCTTCACGATCGATACTTCCGGGTCCCAGCCCATGGTCCGGCTCGCCCCGGGGATCTGCGCCGCCGTCAAGGACCCGACGCGCGTCCTCGGGCTCTACGGGTCCCCGAAGTGTGCGACCAAGGCAGCCGCCGCGCCCGTCTGTGTCCCCACGTCCTTTCAGGGAGGAGGCGGCAGCGGGGGTGCCGCGGGCCATGCCGGCCAGGGTGGTGAGACGGGGAAAGGGGGCGACGCTGGCGCCGCGGGCAATGCAGGGAAGGGCGGTGACGGGGGCAATGCCGGAATCGGCGGCGAGGCCGGGGCCGCGGGCAATGCCGGCGAGGCGGGCACCGCGGGCACCGGCGGCTCCACAGGCAACGGCGGCGAAGCAGGCGCCGCGGGCAACGCGGGCAATGCGGGCAACGGCGGCTCCACAGGCAACGGCGGCGAGGCAGGCGCCGCGGGCAACGCGGGAAGCGCCGGCTCCACGGGCACCGGCGGCAAGGCAGGCGCCGCGGGCGGGTGCATCGACGCGGTCGACCCGAGCCTCCCCGAGGTCTGCAACGGCGTCGACGACGACGGGGACGACTGCGTGGACGAGGCAACGTTCGAGGGTCTCTGCACGCCGCTCTTCCCTGGGGCCACGGGCAACGCCACGCTCGCCTGCAACAGCGGCGCGTGCACGCTGGAGTCCTGCAGCAGTGGCCTCAGCAACACGAACACCTACCTCTTCGACGGCTGCGAGACCAACGCGGTCACCTACGATCCGGGGCAAGAGAGCGCGGTCTTCGACGTCCGCACGAGCAACGGCTGGAGCTACCTGCTCACCTACCAGGACGACAAGTCCTGGCTCAGCTTCCAGGGGCATCGCGTCCGCGAGGGCTCGACCGCGCTCCGGCGGACCCCACAGGGGGCCAATGCCTTGACCGTCCTGTCGGTCCCGACCGCGGGAGGCCCCCTCGAGGCCACGCTCGGTGCCGTTGGGAAGGATGTGTTCGGCGGGGCGGCGAAGCTCCTCCTGGACGGCGCGGGCGCGGCGCTCCCTAGCGCCAAGTCCGGGGCCGCGTTCGGTGCGCCGAGCGGCGCGACGGGGTCGTTCGCGTACATCGGCCCCAACAACAACATCGTCGCGGTCGACTCCCCGAAGGACGCCAACGTCGTCGGGACCCAGCTCGGTGCGGTGGAAGGCGTCGATCCCAGCGTCCCCCCCGTCTTCGGATCGATCGATCCGGCCAGCGGGTTGCAGCTCGCCTGGGTGACATCCAAGCAGGAGCTGGCCGTCCAATCCTGGGATGGATCCCTCTGGTCCGACGTGACGACCTTCCCAGGGTCAGTCGCCCCGGGGAGCCACCTCACGCTCATCGCGACGAGCAACGCGGCAGGGGGATCCGACCCCGTCGTCCTGTACCTCGACCAGACGCAACACCTCTGCGCGGTACGCCTCGACGTCGCCCAATCCACCTGGCAGTCGGACGGCTGCTGGGGCGCGACGGTGACAGACTACGCCGCTGGGGCGCGCCTCTCCGCGAACGGCGTCGTCTCTTGGGCCGCGATGGTCATCCAAGATGGCAACGATTTCTCACTGAAGCTCGATCCCATGCTCCAGACGACGTTGCCGGCGACCGAGATGACACCGATCCTCGATCCGGGGGCGACGGAGATCACGGTCGGCGCGGCGTCTACGGTCGGCCTCGGCGCGGCGAGCGAGGGCTACCTCCTCTTCTCCCGCGGCGGGGCCACCGGCGTGTTGAGGCTCGTCCTCGCGTCCGTGCCCGACTCCACTCAGATCGAGCAGGCGATGGTCAAGAACAGCCTCGTCGGTGGGATCACCTGGGTGAGCTCGGGGGTCGTCATCCCGCCCCAGTGACCGCCGCTGCCCAGCGTCTGCCGACGGGACGGACCGCCCTCGTCCTCCTCGTCGCGTCGCTCTGCTTCGCCACGAGCGGCCCGCTCGGGAAGTACGCGGCCCCGCTCCACCCCGTGTGGATCGGCGTGGGCCGCTGTCTCCTCGCCGGCGTCCTCCTCGGCGGGATGGGTCGCCGTCACCTCGCGGGGCTGGGCGCGCTCCCTCGCCGCGCGCGCCGGCTCGTGCTGCTGTCGGGCGCGGTGCTGGGTGCACACTTCGCGCTGTTCCTCGCGGGGCTCCGGCTCACGTCGCTCCCCGCAGCGATCACGCTCGTGTCGCTCGAGCCGGTGAGCGTCGTGCTGATCGCGACGATCGCCTTTCGGTCCCTCCCGACACGGAGTGAAATCGCGGGGGTCTGCCTCGCGACCGTGGGTGCGCTCCTCGTCGCGAGGGCCGCCGGGCAGGGCGATCACACGCTCACCGGGGACCTCGTCGTCGTCGGCGCGGTCGTGCTGTACGGTGTGTACGTCGCGCTCTCACGCGCCATCGGCGGCGAGGCGCACCAGGCGGCGCTCTCTGTCGCGGTCTACGCGGGGGCGACCATGACGCTCACCGCGACCGCGCTCGCCCTGAGGCTGCCCATCGAGCTCACGCCGAGCGCTGCGTGGGCCGTCGTCGCCCTCGGGATCGTCCCGACCCTGGGAGGGCACACGCTCGTGCAGTGGTCGGCTTCCCGGATGCCCCCGTCGCGTGTCGCGCTCGTCTCTCCGGGAGAGACCGTGGGAGGCCTCGCGATCTCCGCGGCGCTCGCCGGGGCGCTGCCCTCGACGTGGGAGGCCCTCGGAGCGCTCGTCATCGTGCTCGGGGTCCTCGTGACGCTCCGGCGCTAGCTGCGCCGGGCTGGCCGAGGCGCTGGCTGGTGCTAGCCGCGCCGCGCGTCCATCGCGACGAGCTCCGCCTCGACGTCCACCGTGACCCGGATGGCGTCCCCCTCGGCCCACCCCGAGATCTGCGCTCGGACCGTCCCGATGGGCCCCGCGCGGAGCCCCGCCTCTCTCCGCGCGAGGCGCAGGAGCCGCACCCTCGCCCCGAGATCGTGCGCGAGGAGGCGCGCCACGTCCTCGGCCTCGCCGCCTCTCGCGACCATGTGGAGGTCCGTCGTCCCGAAGTAGATCCCCCCCGAGGCGCGCCCCTCGCTGACGACGTCTGCGCGCGCGAGGAGCGCCGAGGCGACGCGCTCGTCCATCGCGACCAGGGACCGCGTGGATCGGCGCGTCAGGGGGGGCGCGGCCGTCTTGCGCAACGACGGACCCACCAGAGGGGAGCGCTCTCGCACACTCGAGATCGTGGCTCCGCGCCGCCGCGCGAGGCAACATCGCGGGGAACGTCCTCGCGAAGTTGGCCGTCCACGCGTCACGAGTTCAGCGTGTGCCCATGAGCCGCACCCCCGAGCGTCGAGTCCATCACGTCTTCGTGACGCGCGATCGCGAGTACCACGTCCGCGAGGGGATCTGCGTCGGCGTGCGCGCGCGGGGAGACGCTGGCTTCGTCCGCGGGCACGTCGCCGTCGGATGCCGAGTGACCGGCGCGCTCGCGCTCGAGCGTGGCGAGGTGACGGAGGGAGGTCCAACCGTCGGGCAATCGCTCATCCTCGCGACCGCCGCGGGTCGCCTCCTCACGGGGCGCGTGGCGCGGGTCGAGCGGCCCGAGCACGACGTCGTCCGACGCTACCCTGATCGCGACGACCTGCGCTAGCCGTCGCGCGATCCGCGCACGACCGCGACGATTGAATGCCGCACACGGCCCCGCCTCATGATTCGGCGTTAGCCGTCGCGCGATCCGCGCACGACCGCGACGATTGAATGCCGCACACGGCCCC
>CAYNEK010000064.1:0-11934 GCA_964396175.1 uncultured Polyangiaceae bacterium
CGAAGGGGGAGATCCAGCCGCAGAACACCCGCCCGAAGACGAGCGTGAGCGCGAGGAGCCCGACCGACCAGAGCAGCCCCCGGTACATCGTCCGCGTCGAGAGCAGGGTCATCGCCGCGACGAACGGATCGGCGAAGAGGAACCCCTCGACCGGCAACGGCATCCTCACCGGCTCACCCGCCGTCGCCGTGAAGCTCCCCCGGAAGGTCGTCTGGAAGAGCAGATACATGAAGAGCGCGAAGAACCCGACCTGCGAGAAGCGGCGGACCCACACGAGCACGCGGATGATCCGACGTGCAGGGATCCCCGATCCTGCCCGCTTGGGATCGATCTTCGCGGGGCGCTTCGGCTTCGCGGCGGGTGGGGCGGCGACCGGTGCGGCCCCCTCGATGGCGACGGCGGCGGGCGCGGCGGCGCCGACCGACGAGAGGCCCAGCTCCTCCTCGAGCGACGACACCCGGAGCGCCTCGCGCTGGCGCATGAGGTCGTGATCGCGGACGAAGGCAGGCTTCGCGGGCGCAGGCGCGGCCGTCGACGTCGCCTTCGGAGACACCTCCTTGGAGCCCAAGGAGATGGGCGTCGTGTCGATGGCGCGCACCGCGCCCTTCGCGCCGAGCCAGGGGATCGGTGACGGGAACTGGAGGATATTGCTCGGGAGGGCGCTCGGCGGCGGCGCGAGCTCGACCGGCACGGACCTCGGCGGAGGACCCTGGCCGGCGGCCGGCGCTTCGTCCGCGTGGCACGCACACTGGCTCCCGCAGCCCATCGGCTACGCCCCCCTCGTCGGCTGGGGCTCGACCTTCGCCGCGCCTGCCGCGTGGCACGCACACTGGCTCGCGCAGCCCATCGGCTATGCCTCCCTCGTCGGCTGGGGCTCGACCTTCGTCGCGCCTGCCGCGTGGCACGCGCCCTGGCTCGTGCAGCCCATGGGCTACGCCTCCCTCGTCGGCTGGGGCTCGACCTTCGTCGCGCCTGCCGCGTGGCACGCGCCCTGGCTCGTGCAGCCCATGGGCTACACCTCCACCGTCCGCAGGGTCTCGACCTTCGTCGTGCCGAGCCCTCGCTCCTCGCCGAGAGCGAGGTACGGGAGGTTCTCCCGCTTCTGGCCGATGAGCGTGCAGCCGTACGCATCGGCCGCGACCTGATCGATCGTCGCGAACACCTGGTTGAGGACGCGCGTGTCGTCGATGTTGCCGCCCTGCGGGCCGTTGCGGAGCAGGACGCGCGTCGCGTCGACGACGACGAGCGTCGGCCGCATGAAGGTCGCCAAGTCGGCGACGGAGGTGTCGATGTTCTGGTGCAGGCGGTTTCTCCTCCCGCCGAGCGCGCCGTACCAGTTCTTCATCGCGCCGGTGTACTTCGCGAGGTTGTGGTGCTTCGCGACGGGAACGTTGATGACCTTGTCCGCGTTGACGAGCGGCGTGTAGACGGGCCAGTCGTCGAGGACGTCGCCGCGCAGGCGCATCTCACGGAAGCGGTGCTCCGCGGGGAGGATGATCTCCGCCCCCTTCTCGTACGCGCTCCGCCAGATGCCGGAGCGCTGAAAGCAGCGGTTCGGATCGTTGCAGCTCGAGTCGGTGACCACGACGTGCTTCGCCCCGGCCTCGTAGGCCATCTGGACCACGGTCGCGACGACGATGGGGTTCGTGTTCGCTGCGTGCATCGGCATCCGGTCCCAGCCGATGTTCGGCTTCACGGCGACGATGTCCCCGCGCGACACGAAGCGCTTCATCCCGCCCATGCCGTCGATCGCGAGCCGCGTGAGCACGGCCGGATCCGTCGAGGACCTCGCGATGGCCAGCTGGACGGCGTCGGTCGCGCCGCCCTTCAGCGCGAAGTCGCGCACCTGGCGCTCGCCGTCCTTCGTCGCGACGCCGAACCCACCTTTGTCCCACCGGAGCGCCGCGAGCGCCGCGCCGCCCGTGAGGACCCCCGCGGAGGCGCCGAGGCGGACCAACATCTCTCGGCGGGATAGGCCGGACATCACCCTTCGCCTAGCGAACCCAGACAGCGTGCGCAAGTTTCGCGCGGGGGAATTCCGGGGAAGTTTCGGGAAGTTTCGTGGAGGCCGGCAAACATTTCGTCTCGCTGCCGGAGGACGAGCGCGATCTCCTCACGGGGCGCGCCAGCGCACGACGCGGGACGGCCAGCCCTCGGCCGGGTCGTCGCGCTGCGCGAAGAACGCAGACCGAAGGAACGCCCTCACGTGTCGCGTGATCCACTCGGGCGGAGGGTCCACGAAGCTGAGCGTCACGACGCCGTCCTCGGCGACGACGGCCTCGCCTCGCAGATCGGCGTCGGGGACGTGGAGGGTCACCACGTAGCGGACGCGGCTCGCGTCTGCCGCGCGGTCGAGGACGATGCGCGCGCCGTGCGTGGGCCGGTGCGTCACGACGTGGGCAGGATCCCGAAGAGCGTCCCCTCGTCCGTCTCGTGCCGGACGGCGACCCCACCGACGGACTCCGCGACGATCCGCGTGAGCGCCCAGGCCGTGGGGAGATCGGTGGCGAACTGCGGCGTCGAGATCTCCCAGAGGGACCGATCGGGGAAGTCGTCGCACGCACGACGAGCACGCTTCGCGGCGTCGCTCGGCGCGGTGGGGTTGGCCCAAGCGTGCGTGAAGGTCACAGACGACGGCGCAAACGTCCCAAACGGGACGGAGCCGCGCAGGGCCTCCTCGCCGGAGACCGACGTCGCGCGGGGGAGCGCGTCACGGCGCTTCTCGAAGCCAGCCGACGGCGCTCGCACGAGCCCAGGCAAGAAGCCGAACCCCTCCTCCGGCTCGCCGAACCGCAGGAACGTGCCGCCCCCGACCGCGTCGAGCTCGATCTCGTGCGTCACGACGAGCGTCGCGACGGCGCGCGCGAGCGCCGGGAGCGCGGACTGGACGTCCGCCGAGCCCATCGCGCGCTCGATGTCGCGCTCGGGGCCGATCACGTCGTCGACGTCGATGCTCGAGACGAGCAAGTCGTCGCCATGGTGGATGATCTCGACGAGGATGCGCCCCCACGCGTGCGCCGCGAACGCCTCGAAGAACACGGGGCCGAGCTCGGCGAGGAGCTCTTGGCGGAGGGCGAGGAGGGACTCGTCGTGAGGGGCGGGCTCGATCATCGGTAGGGGTTCTTGTAGTCGTCGCCCGCGGGCTTGGGAGGTGGACGCGCGGGCTCGGTGGGCTTCGGGGGCTCGGCGGCCTTGCCCTTCGTGCGATCGGGCTTCGCCGGCGGTGAGCCCGGAGCGGCCTTCCGCGCGCCCCCTTCGTGCTCGGTGGGGAAGGCGTCCACGTGGACGGGCTCCCCCGTGGCCGCCGCCGACGCGGCGCCCGAGGCCGTCGGACCGATCGGAAGAGCGCTCGTCGATGCCATGGGAGGCTCGGAGGCAGACACGGCGGAGGTCGCCCCAAGCGCAGCGCTCGCCGTCGAGCGCGATGCGCCGGACGAGAGAACGACGGCCAGCACGACCGCGGCCACGAGGAGCACGCCGACCACCGCGAGGATGGGGCCCTTCGATCTCGACCGCGCGGGCTCGATCACCTCGACCGGGAACTCGACGCTCGGGCTGGTGCTCGGTGGTGGCGACGCATCGACGGAGCGCGGTGGCCCTTCGTAGCGCGGGCTGACGAGGGTCGTGTGGGGCGCGGCGGGAGCCGGGGGAGGCGGGAGCTGCACCACCACCGAAGGCGACGACACGACCTCGTGCTGGCCCGTGGACCCAGCCGAGGGGCGGTTCGGAGGGATCTGAAAGGTCGATCCGCTGCGGCTCAGCGTGCACTCGGCGAGGAAGGCCCGCACCGCCGAGCGCGAGGAGGTCAGCTCGCTGCCGAGCGTGCTCTCGACGAAGTCGGCGACCTGCCGGACCGTCGCGACGCCTCCTGGGCCCTCGGCCGCGCGCTCCAGGGCGTCGGCGAAGTCGGCGGCCGTCGCATAGCGGCGCGCCGGATCGCGCTCGAGCGCCTGCGTCAGCGCCTCGTCGAGCGCGGGCGTGGCCGTCGGAATGACCGACGAGAGCCGCGGGATGGGCTCGAACATGAGCTTGTTGAGGGTCTCGAGCTCGGTCGTGCCGCGGAAGAGCCGCTTGCTCGCGAAGAGCTCCCACACGACGATGGCCATCGCGAAGATGTCGGCGCGGCGGTCGATGCCCTCGTCGCCCTTCGCCTGCTCGGGAGGCATGTACGCGAGCTTCCCTTTGAGGGTCCCGGACTGGGTCGAGGCGAGCCGCGAGCTCGCGCGCGCGACGCCGAAGTCCGTGAGCCGCGCGCTGCCATCGACGCCGACGAGGATGTTCTGTGGGGAGACATCCCGGTGGACGAGCGAGAGCTTCTGCCCGTCGTCGCCGGTCAGCTCGTGGGCGGCGTGGAGCCCCGCCAGCGTGTCGAGCGCGATGCGCATCACGATGGGCGCGGGGAGCCCGCTGCCGCTCGCGCGGTGCCGGGAGACGAGCTTCGCGAGCGTGTCCCCCTCGATGTACTCCATCACCACGTAATACCCCGCCGCGCTCGTGCCGACCTCGAGGATGGGCACCACGTGCGGGTGATGGATGCTCGCGGCGAGCCGCGCCTCGTCGAGGAACATCTGCACGAACTCGGGCTCCTCGTTGAGGTGCGGGTGCAGGCGCTTCACGGCCACGAGCCGCTGGAACCCGCCGACGCCCGCGAGGCGCGCGAGGTAGACCGTCGCCATGCCGCCGGACGCGAGCTCGGCGATGAGCTCGTAGCGATCCAGCATGTCGGGCACCCCCGATGGATCGAGGAGCTTCAAGGCCATCTTAGTTTACCATCGACACGGGCACGGCTCCACTCCGACCGTGACGGCTCAGAAGCTCCCGGTCGCGCCGACGACCGCGCCGCCGACGGTCGGGCCGACGAGCGGCGTCACGCGTCCCGCCTCGGTCGCCGTCGGCTTCGAGCCGCCCCAGTTCGTCCAGAGCACACCCACGACGCCGGTCACGACCGCGGCGCCAGCCGTGACGCCGAGCAGGAGGTTGGTCCGGGACTGCTTCGCGAGGCCATCGCGGTAGGTGGGGCAGGTGTCTCCGAGGCCGACGCAGTCCTTGCGGACCTTGTCCTTTCCGGGGCTCGCGTTGGTGTCGAGGCCGCTCCAGACGGTCACGCCGGCGAGCACGGCCGTGAGACCCGCCGTCGTGTAGAAGACGGCAGGCGAGAAGCCGTGCCTCTTGGGCGTTTCGACGGGCGCCGTGACGACGGGCTCCTCCCCTGGGGGGGGCGCCGTGGATGCGGGCGGCGCGGGGGTGCTCGGCTGCGCGGGTGGGACGAACGAGAGCGACGCGGCCTCACCCGCCTTGCCGACGACCTCCTTGGTGGTCCCCTTCTTCCCCCAGCCCGCGAGGATCGCGTGCTTCCCGGGCTCGACCCAGACGACGCGCTTCGTCATCGCCTCGCCGTGGACCAGCTTGCCGTCGAGCGCGAGCTCGCACGCCGGGGTGCAGGAGACCTCGACCTTGGAGAGATCCTTCGCGAGGAGGATCACGCTCTTCGCGAAGGTCACGATCTCCTCCTTGTCTGGATATCGGCTCAGCGCGAGCTCGGCCAGGGTGGCCGCGCGCGCGATCTGCCCGGCGTCCCGACGCCCACGGATCGCCGCGCGGAGCGCCGCGTCCGAGGGCGCCTCTCGGTCCGCGTTCTCGAAGTGGATCGCCGCCTGGTCGAACGAGCCGGCCTGGGCCGCGGCGACCCCCTTCTCGAACTCCTCGGACGCGGCCTTGATCTGCTGCGGCGTCGGCGCGGCGAGCGCGGCCGGCGCCGAGGCGAGGACGAGCGACGCGGCGAGGGCGCCAGCCAGGCGAGCGAGCGAGCCGCGGCGAAGGTCGGGGAGATCGCGAGGCATGGTCTGGACGATGGAAAATGCCCTCTGGCCGATGGCTCGTCAACCGCCAGCGTGATCGGGTCCCGTGTGGGGGACGGCAGCGGGGCGAGGCCAGCGCCGCACGGAGAGCCCCCGAAGACCCACGACGACGCGCTCGTTGTCTCGATCCGACGGCGCGCGCGCCTCCTCGACGGGGCGACACGACCGTGCCGCGGAGGGCATCGGGAGCGGCGCCCGCGCCTCCTCGACGGGGCGACACGACCGTGCCGCGGAGGGAATCGGGAGCGGCGCGCGCGGACGGGGAGCGCCCTTCCTCGGAGGCGGCGCGATCGCACGACCGGATGCCATGCGCCCCGCGATCGAGCCGATCACTTGCAGACCGCGCAGGGGCCGGCGGACGAGCACGACCAGCCGGGGCCGCTCGTCCCCGCCTCCGTCCGCTGGCACGACGTGCCCGCGTCGCACACGCGGACCGCCGTCCACGTCCCGCCCTTGCAGCCGAGGAGCTTTGCTTGATCGAGCGTGCAGGCCGCCGCGCCCGCGCACGGCGTGCCCTCGAGCGCGACGGGGAGCGGCGCCCCGTCGAGCTCGCAGTGGACGCTCGTCTTGCCGGGGAGCGTCGCCTCGCAGGCGCCCTTCGCGGGGCACTCGCCGCGGCTCACGTACACGCCGTCGACGCACGCGAGGAGCAGCGTGTCCTCGGTCCCGTCGGCCGCGTGCCCGCAGCGCAGGACCTCCCCGTCGGGGCACGGCGCGCCGGGCGCGTGACCCGTCGGCCCCGAAGAACCTCCTCCGCTCCCGCCCTTCGCCGGGGTGAGGCAGACGCCGTCCGCACGCACCCCCGAGGCGCAGTCGTCCTCCTGCTCGCCCGACGAGCACCCGGCGCCGAGGACCGAGAGGGAGAGCAAGGCCCCGAGCCACGTCGCGCGAGCAGACATCCCGCGCATGATATCATCGCCTAGGAGATGACGAACCGCCTCCCCGGCTCGGTGCCGCCCGACAGCGAACTGCTGTCCACGACCGCGGCCGCGTGGGCGAGGGACCGCCTGCACCAGACGGCGCTGGAGCTCCGGGAGCTCACCGATCGAGCGCACTTCACGTGCCCCGGCGTGGCTCCCATGACGGGCGCGACCTTCGGCCTCGAGGGGCTGTTCAAGTTCCACTTCGACAGCGACGCCGTGGTGCTCTGGGCGCAGTTCGGTGACGAGCCCGCCGACGCGATCTATTTCCGCGCCGACAGCGCGGCCTTCACCCGCCGGAGCGAGCCCACCACGTCGATCGAGCCGCTCGGCTTCTTGCGCGGGCGCATCCTCGAGGCGATCGGGCGCGCGGGCGGCGCGCGCTTCACGTCGATGCCTCCCGCGGGCGGCGGCGGTGGCGGCGCGGTCGTCGTGCCCGGCGCCCCGAAGGTTCCCAAGGTCGAGTGACGCGAGGTATGGTGCCCGCGTGAAGCGCGTCCTCGTCGTCGACGACGAAGAGAACCTCCGCGTCGTCCTCCGCGCCCTCCTCCGGAAGAACGGCTACGAGGTCGAGGTCGCCGAAGGGGGGCAGGCCGCGCTCGCGCGCGTGGATGACTTCGATCCCGACGTCGTCCTCACCGACGTGAAGATGCCGAAGATGACGGGGCTCGAGCTGCTCGCGCGGCTGAAGGCGGGCGGGAGCCAGGCGACCGTCATCGTGATGAGCGCCTTCGGCAACGTCGATCTCGCCCTCGAGGCGATCAAGAAGGGCGCGTACGACTACCTGCCCAAGCCCTTCAAGCCGGACGAGGTCATCCTCACGCTGAAGAAGGCCGAGGAGCGCGAGGCCCTCCGCCGCGAGAACCGCGCGCTCCGCGACGAGATCGAGCACGGCGCTCGCTTCGAGCAGCTCCTCGCGAAGAGCGAGAGCATGCGGGCGATCTTCAAGATGGTCGCGAAGATCGCCGACTACAAGACGACCGTGCTCGTGACGGGCGAGAGCGGGACCGGTAAGGAGCTCGTCGCGCGCGCGATCCACGCGCGGAGCAGCCGAAAGGACGGCGCCTTCGTCGCGCTGAACTGCGGGGCCATCCCCGAGCCTCTCCTCGAGAGCGAGCTCTTCGGCCACAAGCGCGGCGCGTTCACGGACGCGAGCGCCGACAAGCGCGGGCTCTTCGAGGAGGCCGATCGCGGGACGCTCTTCCTCGACGAGATCGGCGAGCTGCCCGCGACGCTCCAGGTGAAGCTGCTCCGCGTCCTGCAGGACGAGACGATCCGCCGGCTCGGGGACACGAAGGACCAGAAGGTCGACGTGCGCATCATCGCGGCGACGCACCGCGACCTCGCGGCCGACGTGAAGTCCGGCCGCTTCCGTGAGGATCTCTTCTACCGGCTCAACGTCCTCCCCATCCCCATCCCCCCGCTCCGAGCCCGCAAGGAGGACATCGTGCTCCTCTTCGAGCACTTCATCCGGCGCAACAACGCGCGGCTCGGCACCGACATACGCGGCGTCGACCCCGAGGCGAGGAGGCTGCTCCTCGCGCACGCCTGGCCGGGGAACGTGCGGGAGCTCGAGAACACGATCGAGCGCGCGATGGTGCTCTGCGAGGGCGAGCAGCTCTCGGCGAAGGATCTCCCCGAGCGCATCCGCGAGAGCCAGGATCCGGTGCGGGCGCAGCTCGAGAGCGACGAGCTCTCCATCAAGAAGGCGACCCGCGTCATCGAGGAGACGCTCATCCGCCGCGCCCTCCAGAAGACCCGAGGGAACAGGACGCGCGCCGCCGAGCTCCTCGAGATCAGCCACCGCGCGCTCCTCTACAAGATCAAGGACTACAACGTCACCGACCTCTGAGGTACGCTGTGGGCATGCGCGCGCTCCTCGTCCTCGTCGCCTGCGGCGTCGCGACCCTCGGGTGCTTCGGCACCCAGGTCCCCCCGCAGAAGCCCGCCGAAGATCCCATGGCCGGCACGAAGCCGGTCACCAAGGTCGACGACCCGACCAAGCGAGAGGACAAGCCCAACGAGCGCATGGCCAACACCTTCGACAAGGATCAGACGATGGTGTCGATCCACCGCGGCGGGAGACAGGCCGCCGAGTGCGCGAAGATCCACACCGACGGGCCCTTCGGCGAGTTCGCCGTGCAGGTGGTCCTCGATCCGAGCGGCAAGGTCAAGGACGCGATCGTGCCCCCGCCGCTCGCGGGGACGCCCATCGGAAAGTGCGTCGAGACCGCGTTCGAGCACGAGATCATCCCGCCGTGGAAGGGGCACGAGGAGACGCTCGAGGGCAAGGTGACGCTGGTGAAGCCCGACGCGCCGCCCGCAGCGCCCGACCCCAAGAAGAAGTGACCGGCTCTGCGCCGGCGCGACACGGGGTCGACCTCGCGGGCCGAACGACCTTCGGGATCGGCGGGCCCGCCAGGACGCTGTGGGAAGCGACCACCGAGGACGAGCTCGCGGCGCTCGCCGTCCGCCACCCCACCGCGCTCGTGCTCGGGGGCGGCAGCAACGTGCTCTTGCCGGACGAGGGGCTCGACGAGGTCATCGCGATCGGGACGCGCGGGCTCGTCGAGGACGATCTCGGCGAGCGCGTGCGCCTCGTCGTCCAGGCAGGCGAGCCGTGGGACGAGGTGGTCGCACACGCCGCGCGGAGGGGGCTCTCGGGGATCGAGTGTCTCTCGGGGATCCCCGGGCAGACGGGCGCGACCCCGGTGCAAAACGTCGGCGCGTACGGCCAAGAGATCGCGGACGTGCTCGAGGCGGTGCGCGTCGTCGACCGTCGGACGGGCGAACGCCGCCGCATGCCCCGCGAGGCGTGCGGCTTCCGCTACCGCGACAGCGTGTTCAAGTCCGAGAGCCCGGGGAGGTACGTCGTGCTCGCCGTCTCGATCATCCTCTCGAAGGCTCCACCCCGGCCGCCCACGTACCGTGAGCTCGCGAACGCGCTCGGAGCCGCGCCGCTCGGCGTCCTACGGATCCGCGAAGCGGTGCTCTCGCTCCGCCGCAAGAAGGGCATGGTGTTCGACGCGGACGATCCCGACACGCACGGCGCGGGCTCCTTCTTCACGAACCCGATCGTGCCCGCGGCCATCGCCGACGAGGTGCGTCGACGAGCGCGGGAGCGAGGCGCGCCGGAGCCGCCGGTCTTCGCGGGCGAGGCAGAGGGCACGGTGAAGCTCGCCGCGGGCTGGCTCATCGAGCGAGCGGGCGTCGCGAGGGGCTTCGCGGTAGGGCGCGCCGCCGTGTCGACGAAGCACGCCCTCGCCCTCGTGAACCGCGGAGGCGCGACGGCCGCCGAGGTGCGGGCGCTCGCCGACCACGTGCGAGACGCCGTGTCCGCGGCCTGGGGCGTCACGCTGAGCGCCGAGCCGCTCGTCTTCGGTCGGTGAGCGGGCGAAGACGGCGAGCTTGCGATCTGCGACCCTAGGGGCGTGTGCGCTTGATGAGCTGGGCCACGTGAGCGGGCGAAGACGGCGAGCTTGCGATCTGCGAGGCGCCCGCGGCGCGCGAGCCTTTGGGGCGCCCACCTCGTCGCGCGATCCGCGGCGCCCACGTGACCTGGATCGAGATCCACCGCGGGGCGCGGCAAGTCGCGGACAAGGAGGTCGACCGCGCGGCCGCCCCAGAGCGCGCTGCGCATCATCGCGCTCGCGAGGAAGAGCTCACTCTTCTTTGGACACAGGGAGGCCGCCCGCAAGCCGATGGTGCTCTTCTCGCTGGTCGCGACGTGCGTGATGCACGGGGTGAACCCGCGTACGCACGTCGCGGACGTGCCCTTGCGCGTTCGGGGCAGCTCCGGCACCGTGATCGCGATGCTCGCGGCCCCTCCGCTGGCGCTCGCGCATGAGAAGCGCTGGACCTCGACGCGGGTCGGAGCCGACAGCAAAGCCATCGAGGGCCCCAAGGAGGGCGAGAGCGCCCTCGAAGGATCCTCACTGCCTCTCTTCTGCCGTTCGCTAGGGTAGGCCGGTCCTCGGCGCCGCTGCGCCGATCCAGAACGAAGAGCGACCGCGCGGCCTCCTGCGCGGTCACGATGGGGCGCCCCGCGCGGGCGCTGAGATCGGGCGCTGGCGTCTGCATCGACTCCAGCCTGCGCCACCACGACGGGACTCCGAGCGTGATCGAAAGCGTGACATCCCTCGACCCGATGGCCACCCGGGCGGTCCGTCACGGATCGTCTGGCGGATGTGGAAGGGCTGAGGCTCGACGATCTCCACTCGGATCGCGTGGGCCTGCCGTGGAGCGTCGGGAGCGGCGAGGGCGCGGGACCGGCCCAGCACGATCCGCTCGACGACCTGCTCGAGGGAGCCGCGCCGAGAGGCACCGCACCGCCCCCCCGTGCTCGAACGCCCCCCGCGTCGCCGTGGCCTGGGGCGATCTCGGCGGGACCACGGCGACGCGACGACCCCAGCGAACACGAACGCCCGACGCGCTCTCGCGCGCCGGGCGTCGTCTGGGAGCGCTCGCTCGCGCCACTCAGCGCACGTACACCTCCATCGGCTCGTTCTTCCCCGTGTCGCCGCCCTGCCACTGCCAGCGAGAGTGCGGCCCCGTCAGGTGGAGACCGCCGGGAGGGCCACCGTTGTCGCACGCCCAGTAGATCTGCGGGTACGCACCCTCGGACGAAGTGTGCGGCTGCAGGCCGCAGTCGAACCACAGCAGCGACGCGTCCTGCGCGAACGGCCCCGTCCAGTACTTGGACGTGTCGGGCGAGCCGGGCCCGTTGATGGTCGTGTACGCGTTCAGCGTGTGGAGGGCGCGTAGGTTGATGATCGGCTGGGTCTCCGGGACGCTCGTGATCGAGCGGGTCGCGGCTTGCCCCGTCGTCCGCAGGTGGACCTGCGAGGCCGCGAGCGCCAGCGCCTGCGCCGTCGCGCCCGGCAGATACGCATCCGAGCCGGAGGCCACAGGCCCCTCCTGTCCCTCGCCCGCTCCGCCGGTCTTGGTCGAGAGGATGAGCGTCCAGCCACCACCGTCGGTCGTCATGTCGCAGTACACCGTCAAGGGATCGATGCCCCCGGCGCCGTCGGGATCGATCACGTGCTCGCCGTCGGTCACGACACCCGCCCCGAGGAGCGCGGAACAGCTCGTCGGGTACACTTCACAGTCCGTCCCCGAGTAGCCCGGCGCGCACGTACAGGTGTACGTGTTCACCC
>CAYNEK010000064.1:12034-28482 GCA_964396175.1 uncultured Polyangiaceae bacterium
CATCGGCGCACGTACCCCCGTTCTCGCAGGGATTCGGATCGCAGTCGTCGATGTCGGTCTCGCAGTCCGTGCCGGAGTAGCCCGGCGCGCACGTACAGGTGTACGTGTTCACCCCATCGGCGCACGTACCCCCGTTCTCGCAGGGATTCGGATCGCAGTCGTCGATGTCCGTCTCGCACTGCGCGCCCGTGTACCCAGGCGCGCACTGGCAGGTGTAGCTGCCGTTGCCATCATCCTGACACGTGCCGCCGTTGGAACACGGATTCGGATCGCACGAACCTCCCGAGCCTCCGCCTGCGCCCGCGTCGCCACCTGCGCCGCCGCTCGAGCCGCCGGTGCCGGCCTGGCCTGCCTGTCCGGCGGCGCCCGCCTGGCCCGCCGTGCCAGCCCCACCGGCCTTGCCCGCGGCGCCCGACTGGCCACCCGTGCCAGCCCCACCAGCCTTGCCCGCGGCGCCCGCCTGGCCACCCGTGCCAGCCCCACCGGCCTTGCCCGCGGCGCCCGCCTGGCCGCCCGCGCCAGCCCCACCAGCCTTGCCCGCGGCGCCCGCACCGCCCGCCTTCCCGGCAGCGCCCGCACCGCCCGCCTTACCCGCGGCGCCTGCCTTCCCGGCAGCGCCCGCGCCGCCTGCCTTGGCGCCGCTGCCCGCCGTGCCGGCTGCGCCCGCCTTGCCAGCGACGCCGGACCCGCCGGCCTTGCCCGCCATGCCCCCGCCGCTGCCCGCGGCGCCCGCGGCTCCGGGAGACGTCTCGACTTCGTCCTCTCCGCCGCCACAAGCGACCGCGAGAGGGACGAGGCACAACGCGACGATGGGGAGGATGGACCGGTTCATCATCGGGCACGCATACCGGATCTCCCTCCGCCACGCAACGAGAGGGCGAGCTCGTCGCTGAGGCGCCCAGGGCAGGTCCCGCGGCGTCCCGCGTCCGTCGGGCGCGCGCTTCGACGACCCTGGCGCGCGAGGCGCCGCGATCGCGCCGCCCGCGCGGACGGCTTGTCGCGCCACGGCGGAGTCCGGTAATCTTCAGGGCCTTGGCCGATCTCAAAGCCATCGTCCCGCGGATGGTGCCAGGCTGCGACGTCCGCCGGCTACCGCTCGGCCCGTCGGAGGGCTTCGTGCTGTCGCGCATCGACGGACACACGTCCGCGGCCGACATCGCCGCGATCACCGGCCTCGGCGCCGCGGTGCTCGAGGTGCTCGTCAAGCTCGCCGATCTCGGCGCGATCACGAACGTGTCGACCGGCGCGCCGCGGACCCGGGCCGCCGCAGGAGCGCCTCCCCCCGCGCCGACGGGGGAGCCTGCCCCGGCGCCGCCCGGAGAGCCCGATCCGTCGGACCAGCCCGGCTCCCGGGCCGTTGCGGCCGCCGTCGCGCAGGACGCGCAGGACGCCCCGACCACGGATCCTCCCGTCGCCGGGCCCCCGTGCGGCGGACCCCAGCGGTACACCGACGCCGAGCTCGACGAGCCGGTCGACATCGAGGCCTCACTCCGCCGACGGATCCTCGACTACTTCTACTGGCTCCCCGACGCCGATCACTACGAGGTCCTCGGCGTCCCGCGTGACGCCGAGAAGAAGGCGATCAAGAGCGCTTACTTCAGGCTCGCTGCCGAGTTTCACCCCGACAAGTACTTCCGGAAGGAGGTCGGGAGCTTCAAGCAGAAGCTCGAGGCCATCTTCAAGCGGATCACGGACGCAGAGGCCACGCTCTCACGGAAGGGCCCGCGCGCCGAATACGACGCGACCCTCGGCGTCGCGCCCACGCCCGCGCGGCGCATCGTGTTCGACAGCGTCCCGACCGCGGCGCCGCGTCCCATCCCGGAGCAGCTTCGGACGATGACGAGCCCGCCACCACCGCGCGGCGCGTCCAACGCGTCGCGCACGGCGCCCGCCGAGCCCGCGACGACGCGCGCTGCCCAGACCGCGCAGCGATCGACGCACCCCTCGGTCCTCCCCGCGGTCTTCCCCGACGACCCGCGCGCGTCGTCGCCCGAGCCGCGGTCGGAGCGTCCATCGGTCCTCCCCATCGTCCTCCCCGACGGCCCCCAGGCCGCCGACGACGAGCGACGACGGCGGCTCGCGAGCCGCCTCTCCTCGGGCAGGTTCCCCACCGCACCCGCCAGGACGCCACCTGCCAAGGACGAGCAGGCGCGGGCTCAGGCGCTCCAGCGCCTCGCCGCCGAGAGCGCCGCGGCCTCGGTCCGGGGCCAGTCCCTCCGCCACGTCGAGGCCGCCGAGGCCGCCGCCGCGCGCAACGACGCGGTGGCCGCCGCGAACGCGTACCGGCTCGCCCTGGCCTCGTCCCCCTCGCCGGAGCTCGAAGAGCTGGTGCGGGTCTGGTCGCAGCGCGCAGCCGCCGCGCTGTCGAAGCGCTACCGTGACGAGGGCGAGCGGCTCATGCGGGACGGTCGACACGAGGAAGGTGCGCGATCCCTCGCGCGGGCCGCGAGCGGCGCGCCGGACGACGCGAGGCTCCAGAGCGAGGCGGCCAAGGCGCTCTTGCTCGCGAAGGGTGACCTCAAGGCGGCGGCGGACTTCGCGCGGCGCGCCGTCGACGAGCGCCCGGGCGAGCTCACCTTCCGCCTGGTGCTCGCGGAGGTCTACCTCGCCGCCGACATGCGGGCCAACGCGAAGCGCGAGCTCGACGCAGCCGCCAAGATCGACCCGAAGGACGCCAAAGTTCGCGCGCTGCTCGACCGAGTGCGGTAGGCTTCGCTCGACTCCCCGGATTCGAGCAGCCCGCGGGGGCACATTCTCAGCTCGCGCCGGGGCCCCCCGGCCAGACACCCTCTCGAGAACGCGAACAGAGACACGACCCATGGGGACCACGGAAAAAGTCATCGGAATCGACCTAGGCACCACCAATTCCTGCGTGTCCATCGTCGAGAACGGCGCGCCCACGGTCATCCCGAACCGGGGCGGCTACAAGACGACGCCTTCGATGGTCGCCGTCACCGAGGCCGGGAAGCGCCTCGTCGGCCACATCGCGAAGCGCCAGGCGATCACCAACGCCGAGAACACCGTCTTCGCCGCGAAGCGCCTCATCGGGCGCAAGTGGAGCTCTCCCCAGGTGAAGAACGCGGTCCTCACGTCGAGCTACCACATCGCCGAGGGCCCGCACGGGGACGTCCGCATCCAGCTGCGCAACAAGCAGTACTCGGTGCCAGAAATCTCCGCGATGGTGCTCCAGGAGATGAAGACCATCGCCGACGACTACCTCGGCGAGCCCGTGACGAAGGCCGTCGTCACCGTCCCGGCGTACTTCAACGACAACCAGCGCCAAGCCACGAAGGACGCGGGCCAGATCGCCGGCCTCGACGTGATCCGCATCATCAACGAGCCGACGGCGGCGGCGCTCGCCTACGGCTTCGGCAAGAACGAGGAGAAGATCGTCGCCGTGTACGATCTCGGCGGCGGCACCTTCGACATCTCGGTGCTCGAGATCGGCGAGGGAGGGGTCTTCAAGGTGATCGCCACCGCGGGCGACACCTTCCTCGGCGGCGAGGACTTCGACGCCCGGATCATCGACTGGTTCGTGCAGGGCTTCCGCGACGAGCACAACATCGATCTCCGGCAAGATCGCATGGCGCTCCAGAGGCTCAAGGACGCGGCGGAGAAGGCCAAGTGCGAGCTCTCCAGCGTCAAGGAGACCGAGGTCAACCTCCCCTTCATCATCTCGTCGGGGCGCAACGAGGCCCTCCACCTGCAGCGGGTGGTGTCCCGCGCGACGCTCGAGACGCTGACGGAGGATCTCATCGAGCGCACCGTCGACATCTGCCGTCAGACGCTCCAAGACGCGAAGCTCGCGCGCGACGAGATCGACGAGGTCGTCCTCGTCGGGGGCATGACGCGCATGCCCAAGGTGCAGCAGATGCTCGCGGCGTTCTTCGATCGCGAGCCCTGCAAGGGCGTGCACCCGGACGAGGTGGTCGCGCTCGGCGCCGCGATCCAGGGCATGGCGCTCCTCGACGAGAAGCAGGACATGATCCTGCTCGACGTGACCCCCCACGCGCTCGGGATCATGACGCACGGGAGCTACTTCGAGGAGGTCATCCCCGCGAACACGACCGTCCCCACCGGCCGCAACAAGGTCTTCACGACGAGCCGCGACAACCAGACCGCCGTCAAGATCCTCGTCATGCAAGGAGACCACGAGCGCGCCGAGGACAACGAGCTGCTCGGGGAATTCATCCTGACGGGGCTCCGCCGCGCGCCCAAGGGCCAGGTCGAGATCGAGGTCAACTTCGAGATCAACGCGGACGGCATCGTGAGCGTCTCGGCGAAGGATCTCGAGACGGGCAAGGAGCAGTCGATCCAGGTGACCGCGACGAGCGGGCTCACCCAGGACGAGCTGAAGGACATGATCGAGGACGCCAAGGCCTTCGCCGTCGATCGCAAGACGAGCGACGAGGCCGAGTCCGCCATCCAGGAGGCCGAGACGGTGCTCGCCGAGGTCGAGAAGCTGCTCCCCGAGGTCGAGCGCGTCGTCGCAGGGAGCGACTTCGGCAAGGACGCGATCTCGAAGGCCCGCGGCATCATCGACAAGACGAGGGCCGCGATCGATCGGCGCGACGCCGCCGCGATCAAGGAGCAGCTCGACGGGCTCGCGCGGACCCAGCGCATGTTCAAGGGGGTCGTGTCGAAGTCCTGATGTCCCCGAGGCCCCGATGACCACCCGCCGTCCGCCGCACGAGCCCGCGCTCCCGCACAAGCCGAGCGACGATCTCGAGCTCGACTTCTCGGTGGACGACGAGTTCCACGAGGAGTCCGAGGTGTTCGAGCGGCCGACGATGATCCCCGACGTCCCGCCGCACATGGCGCTCGACCCGCGCCAGATCGTCGGGGAAGAGCGCGCGCTCCGCAAGACCACGCCGCCGCCGTCGGCGCCCCGGATCGAGGTGGGCGAGGCGACCTGGGACGACGATCTCGGGGATCTCGGGGATCCTCGCGGCGACGGGCGGAGCGAGTCGGGGCTCATCGCGATCGACTCCATCCCGCCGCTCGCGCAGGTGACCGTCGCCAGCGCGCCGCGCGATCCGTTCTCCGAGAGCCCGGACGACGACGATCCGTTCGCCCTACCCCCGCCCCGGAGCCAGGCCCCCACCCTCCTCGACGACGACGCCGGGCGCTTCGATCTCTCACACACGCCGACGCCCTCGGGCGCCTTCCTCGCCGCGCGGGCCCACGCCGACGAGCCGAGACCGTCCGGGCCGGTCACGATGCGCGCGCCACCCCAGGGCGGAGACAGCATCGGCCACGCGCTCGAGCAGCTCGCCGCCCACCGCGGCGCAGCGGACAACATCGACCTCGACGCCGACGCGCCCGCGAGCAGCGACATGAGGGATCGCTTCGCGCTCGGAGACTACTCGGGCGCGCTCGTCGCCGCCGAGGCGATCCTGTCCGCCGAGCCGACCGAGGGGGAGGCCAGCCGGATCGCCGGGCTGTGCCGAGACAAGCTCCAGCAGATGTATGCGGCAAAGCTCGGCTCGCTGTCCTCGGTGCCGCGCGTGGTGCTCCCGCCCGATCAGATCCGCTGGCTCTCGCTCGACCACCGGGCGGGCTTCATCCTGTCGTGCATCGACGGGTGCTCGTCGATCGAGGAGCTCCTCGACGTCTCGGGGATGGCGCCGGTCGACGCCCTCCGCGTGCTCTACGATCTCCAGCAGCAGCACGTCATCGCGGTCTCCTGATGGCGCGACGCGGGCGGGCGCTCGTCGCGCTCGCGCTCGGGGCGCTCGTCACGACCGGAGACGCGGCGCTCGCCCAGCACGCCGAGCTCGTCCGAGCGCCCGAGATCACGTGGCCGAGCTTCGAGCCGGACGAGCCCATCACGCCCCTCGGCGCCGAGCTCGAAGACGACGCCTCGCTCCCCGTCCACGCCGAGGAGGTCCACCAGACGACGATCCGCGCGCGGCTCGACGAAGAGAAGCACGCCGTCACCGGAGCGACGACCGTCCGCTGGAAGAACGTCTCGCGCGCTCCCGTCACGACGCTGCCGCTCCACGCGTACCTGAACGCCTTCAAGAACGAGGGGACGGTGTTCCTCCGCTCCCGCCTCGGCGCGGGGCGCGGCGGGCGGCGCCCGACCGAGTTCGGGTACCTCGACATCCACGAGCTCTCCATCGACGGCGTCGACGCGACGGCGGCGCTGTCGAAGACCACCCTCGACGATCCCGACGACGAGACCGATCTCTCGCTCGCGCTCCCCACGGCGGTCGCCCCCGGCGACACGATCACGCTCGACGTCCGGTTCACTGCCCAGCTCCCGAGCATCGTCGAGCGCACGGGGCACTACGGCTCCTTCCATATGGTGGGTCAGTGGTTCCCCAAGATCGCGAGGCTCCGCAAGGACGGCAGCTTCGAGCGCTTCCCCTTCCACCGGCTAAGCGAGTTTTCGGCGGATTTTGGCCGCTATGACGTCACGCTCGACGTGCCGGCGGCCTTCGTGGTCGGCGCGACGGGGCGGCGCGTCGAGGAGCACGTCTCGGGGGCGCGCAAGACCGTGCGGTACGCGGCCGCGGACGTGCACGACTTCGCGTGGACGGCGTGGGACGGCTTCGAGGAGTCCACGACGTCCGTGGACGGCGTCGAGGTCCGCTGGCTCGGCCCGCGCGGGTACGACGCCGCCCGACGCCGCCAGCTCGACGGGGTCCGCGTCGGGCTGCGGTGCTACGGCGCGCGCTACGGGCGCTACCCGTATGACGTCCTCACCGTCGTCCATCCACCGAAGGGCGCGGATGAAGCAGGCGGGATGGAGTACCCGACGCTGATCACCACGGGTGGTCCCTGGTACGGTCCGCCCGGCGTCCGGCTGCCCGAGGCGCTCGCCATCCACGAGTTCGGGCACCAGCACTTCTATGGGCTCGTCGCGACCGACGAGCACGCGTCCCCGTTCCTCGACGAGGGACTCAACTCGTACGCCGAAGCGGCGTGCATGGCGGACGCGTGGGGCCCCGGCTCGCTCGTCGACGCGCTGGGCGTCCGGGTCTCGGACGAGGCGGTGCAGCGCGAGGGCGCGCTCCGCGTCGGTCACGACGACGCCATCGCGCGCGACGCGGGCACCTTCCCGACGAGCCGCCACTACGGCCGGCTCGTCTACTCTCGCACGGCGGCGCTGCTCCTCTCGCTCCGCGGCGCGTACGGCCCCGAGATCGTCGATCGCGCGCTCGCCCGCTACGCGCGCGCCTACCGCTTCAAGCACCCCGATCCGCGGCACCTGCTCGCGGCCTTCGGCGACGTCGGCGGCGACGCCGTGCGCGAGAGCCTCCGCATCGGGCTCTACGAGCGCGGCTGGGTGGACTACGCGGCGTCGGATCTCTACTCGCTCCCTCGCACCGAGGCGAAGGGCGTCTTCGATCGCCACGGCAAGCGCGAGGTCCTCACGGCAGGGGCGAGCCTCGGAGGCTTCGACAGCGAGGTCCTGCTCGTCCGGCGCGGCACGCTGGTCCTGCCCGTGACCGTCGAGCTCGCCTTCGCCGACGGCACGAAGAGCCGGTTCGTCTGGGACGCCATCGAGCCGTGGGCGAAGCGGCGCCTCGAGTCGAGCGCGGAGCTCGTCTCGGCGGTCATCGATCCCGACCACGTCATCGTGCTCGACGAGCGCTTCGACAACAACGCCGTCTCCAGCCGCCCTGGCGTCTTCTCGACGCGCGCCTGGGAGCGGATCACGTACCTGGGTGCACTCGCCGCGCTCTTCGCCCCATGAGCTTCCCGCTGCGCGGCTTCGTCGTCACCTGGAGCGTGGCGCTCGGCCTGGGCGCCGCGCTCGGCCTCCCGGCGGGGCTCGTGGTCGGGCAGGTGTCGGCTGGGTACCCCGGCGGGGACCGCGCGCTCACCGACGGCGGGATGCTCCTCGGCCTCGAGGCCGCGCGTCACCTTGGGCGCGTCGTCGCCGCGCTCCCGCAGCTCGGCCTCGACTACCTGCTCCTCGCGGGGCTCGTGATGCTCGTCCCCACGGGGATCACGGCGCTCGACGCCGGCGCGGCTCCGCGATCGCTCGGCGCGGCGACGGGACGGGTCGTCTCGCGGCTCCCCGGGCTCCTCGGCGTCGCCCTGCTCGCGGGCGTCGCGAGGCTCTTCGCCGCGCTCGTCGCGTGGGCGCTCGCAGAGAGCTTCCGGCGACTCGGCTCGACGGACCGCTCGGCGACGGTCCTCGCGGCGCTCGGCGCGCTCGCCGGCGGCGTCACCTTCGGCGCGGTACGGCTCTTCCAGGAGACCTCGACCGCCGCGCACCTCCTCGGGGACGAAGGCTACCTCGCGGCCCTCGGACGCGGGCTCCGCGCCGGGACGCGGGTCTGGGCGCGCGGCGCGCTCTTCGCGTACGCGCTCACGCTCGCGACGCTCGGCGTCGTGCTCGGCGCGGCGCTCGTCCCCACGAGCTCGCTCCTCGCGAGCGCGACGATCCACGTCGCCGCGACGGGGCTCATCGCCGCGAGCCGCACCTGGCTCGTCGCCTGGTGCGCGGTCGTGGTCGCCCGGTCCAAGTGAGCCTCCCGCGAAGCCGCTACGCGGCGGCGGTCTTTAGTTGTACCCTATGAGCGATCCTCCATGCACTTCCCACCCGCACTCCGCACGCTCGTCCCCGCCGTGTCGCTCATCGCGCTCTTCTTCGCTGGCTGCGACGGCGGCTCGGGCGATGCGGGAGACAACGGTGGGGACTGGGCTCCCGCAGCCGTCGCGGGCGTCGGCGACGCGTGCGGCAGCGGGATCCCCTGCAGGCAGGGGCTCGTCTGCGGCGGCTCGGGGACGTGCGAGCTCGGGCGCTCGCTCGACGTCGGCGGCGCCTGCGTGATGAACGGCGACTGCAAGCCTGGGCTCCAGTGCGACTTCGCGAAGAAGACCTGCGCGCCCGGGGGCGCTGGCGCGGACGGCGATCCATGCAAGACCGACGGGGAGTGCAAGGACGGCTACCGCTGCAACCTGGTCGGGTTCGCCACGGCCTGCGCGCCCGAGGGCACCGGGGATCTCGGCAAGCCCTGCGTCTCGTCGGGCGAGTGTCTGGGAGGGCTCGGCTGCGTCGCGGGCAAGTGCGCGAGCGCGCCCGGGGTGCCGCCGTACGGGACCGCGCAGTCCGCCGGGGTCGACTGCGCCGAGGAGTCGGGGCCTCCCATCGCGCACTTCCGCGTGCCCCGCGGCTCAGACGACGGCGACTACTTCCGCCTCCCCTTCCCCAACGACATCCGGAGGAAGGGCGGACACCCCGACTACTCGGGCTACCCGACGCCTGGCGCAGCGCTCCTCGGGTTCGATCCGATCCAGCGCTACATCGATCGGATGGCGAGCGACGACGGCTTCAGCGGCATGCCGACGGTCCTCTTCCGCTTCAGCGAGACCCCCGACTCGCAGAGCGTCGCGGAGCACCTGCGCTTCGTCGACATCTCCCCCGATCCCGAGCCAGGCACCCAGGGGTGGACGATGGTGCTCGCCGACTCGCGCGGCAAGTACATCTGCCGCGGCTGGCTCGGCGTCCGGCGGAACCTCGGCGTGCCGCTCCGCGCGGGGCACACCTACGCGGTCCTCATCGAGAAGGGCCCCAAGACCAAGAGCGGCCCCGTGGGGCGTGCGCCGGACTTCGACGCCGTGATGTCCGACGCCGCGCCCGGTGATCCGGCGCTGACGAGCGCCCACGCCGCCTATGCGCCGCTCCGCTCGTGGCTCAAGACCCAGGGCAAGAGCCCGGACGATCTCCTCGTGGCGGCGGTCTTCACCGCAGCCGCGACGACCGCGCCCGCGGAGAAGCTCGCGAAGGCCGTCGCGACCGGGCCGATCGCGACGGCGGCCTCCTGGACGAAGTGCGGCGACGGCCCCTCGCCGTGCAAGGACACGAGCGGCAGCCGCGCCTGTGGCGGCGGCGATCCAGCGTTCGACGAGTACCACGCGCTCGTGACGCTCCCGATCTTCCAGCAGGGGACGGCGCCCTACGCGAAGCCGGAGGACGGGGGGGACATCGACGTCTCGGGCGAGGCGGCGGCGAAGGTAAGAGACGAAGAGGTCTGCGCCTCCCTCACCGTGCCGAAGGGGCAGGCGCCCGCGGGTGGTTTCCCCGTCGTTCTCTACGCGCACGGCACGGGCGGGAGCTTCCGGAGCCACATCATCGAGGGCGTCGCCGCCATGCTCGCGGGCGCGCCCACACCGATGGCGGTGCTCGGCGTCGACCAGGTGTCTCACGGGCCACGTCGAGGCACCTCGACCGAGTCGCCGAACAACCTGTTCTTCAATTTCACGAACCCGGGCGCCGCGCGCGGGAACCCGCTCCAGGGCGCGGCGGACCAGATGAGCCTCTCGAGGCTGCTCGCCGCGGGGCTCGGCGCGCCGGCGGCGCTCGATCCGAGCAGGGTGCTCTTCTGGGGTCACTCGCAGGGCGCGACGGAGGGCGGGATCGCGATGCCCTACACGCCCGGGGTCCGCGGCGTCGTCTTCTCCGGGCAAGGAGGAAGCCTCGTCGACGCCCTGCTCGGCAAGAAGAGGCCCGTCGACATCGCCGCCGCGCTGCCGTTCGCCTTGATGGACGTCGAGCCTGGCTCGCTCGCCCTCTACGGCGGCGCGTTCCACCCCGAGCTCGCCATCATGCAGGCGTACATCGATCCGGCCGATCCGCTGAACCACGCACCTCTCCTCGTCTCGCGCCCGGTCGGCGCCGCGACACCGCACCACGTCTTTCAGGTCTTCGGGCTCGACGACTCCTTCAGCCCGCCCGCGACCGAGGCGAGCTACGCCATCGCCGCCGAGCTCGCGCTGGTCAGCTCGGACGCATCGAAGGGCGACGAGTCGAAGCTCGACGTCTTCAGCCCCGACGCGGTGCCGCCGCCGGTCTCGGCCAACCTCGGCCAGCCCGACGGCAAGACCTTCACCGCCGGCGTCCGCAAGTACGCGCCCGCAAGCGGGAAGGACGGCCACTTCGTCGCGTTCGACGACGCGCTCGCGCGCGAGGACGTGACGCGCTTCTTGTCCGAGGTGGCGAGCGGCACGGTGCCTCATGTTGGCAAGTAGCCGGCGCGCGATCTCGGCGGTGCTCCTCGTCACGTCCGCGCTCGTCGGCTGCGATCGGCTCCAGGTCGGCGCCGACCGCGCGCTCGCGAAGCTCCAGCTGAAGGACCCGTGCCCGGCGCCAGTCGAGGGCCGCGCCCCGGGGGCCTCGACGGCCGAGGCGGCGGTCGCGTGCTTCCAGCAGGCGGTGTCCGAGAAATCGGCGGAGCTCCTGTCACGGGTCATGTGCAGGACCCGGCAGCCGGCGAGCTGCAAGCAGACGGAGGCGAGCCAGAAGGAGCTCGCCGCGACGCTGCGCGCCATCGAGGGGCTCGACTGGAGTACGTCGCTCGGGAGCTTCGTCGACGGGGCCGACGTGGTGGGCTTCGCCCTCGACACGTACCCGGGCAAGCCGCGCGTGTCCGTGCTCTACGTCTGCCGCATCGCCGAGGGCGAGCGCTGGGCCGTGTGCGACACGACGGAGCTTCCGCGCGCGGTCGCCGAGAAGAAGATCGCGACCTGAGCTCGCTCGCCGCCGCGACGCGCGACGCCGCCAATCCACGCGTCGATCTGCCCCCACACGTCACGAGGACACCGCTCACGGCGCGCCCCGGCGCCCGCGCCAAGGGACCTCGTATCGACCCGCCCCCACGGGTCACGAGCGCGACGCGCACGGATCGTGCCCATACGCCCGGAGCGCGCGGGCTACTTCTTGTCGTCCTTCTTCGCCTCGTCCGGGCGGATGATCTTGGTGCCCTCGGGCGGCGTGAACTCGAACGCCCCCTCGGGGAGATCTTTGTTGATGACCGGCGAGGTGAAGGTGAACTCGTTGCGGTTGCCCTGCGCGTCGAGGATGATCACGCGGCGCACCTGCGCCGTCTCGCGGTCGATGTAGAAGAGCACCTTCTGGTAGGCGGGCGTCGCCTCCTTGGGCTTGCCCTCGAGCACCCAGCCGCCCTCGAACTTCATGGTCGCGCTGTCGAGCTGCTTCAGCTCGAAGGACTTCGACAGATCGCCCTGCCCCATCAAGAACGAGAGCGCGGCGGGGTACTGCGACTTCTCGACCGGCTGCTCGAACATCTGCTGGTTGTCCTTCTCGTAGACCTTGAGGAGCTTGCCGTCGGACACGACGCGGTTGCCGTTCGACTCGTAGGTGAAGCTCATCTTCCCGGGCTTGCCGAAGAGGACCTTGCCCTTCGACTTCTTGGTCTGGTTGTAGGCCTTGACCTTGTAGTTCTGCGCGAACGACGCCTGGTAGCTCTTCGTCTCGTCGTAGGTCGCCTGGACGCGCTTCACGATGTCGTCCAAGCCTGCGGGCGCCGCCTTCCCGGCGGGCGCGGGCTCCGCGTGGAGGAGCGGGGCAGCGGACGAGAGGCCGAGGCCGAGGGCGACGAGGAGGGGGCGGACGAGGGTCTTCATGGCGTGAGGGCTCGGGGCTCGATCGGACATACGGAGCGACCGCCCGAGACCTTCGCTCGGAGGATCGCCTTCCCATGACACGGGACCGGACCCGCGCGCAAGGCGCCCGCTCGTCCTTCGCCTGCGGCAGCGACCCGTGACAGGAGAGCCCGCAGCCGCGCGACCGCGCGCAAGGCGCCCGCTCGTCCTTCGCCTGCGGCGGACGGCGCAGGGCCGGGCCAGAGCGCGCACAGCCTCACGCGACGCGCCTGGTTCATCCTCGACGCGCGGGGATCAGCCGCGGACACGGACCCAGGTGCCCGGACCGCTGCCCTCGGTCGTACGGACGCCGTGCCAGCCTTCTGGGAGCGGCGGATCGGTCCAGAAGAAGACCCTCCGCGCGTCGATGGGCGCGAGGTTGATGCAGCCGTGGCTGCGCGGGCGACCGAAGTCGTCGTGCCAGTACGCCGCGTGGAGCGCGTAACCCCGCTCGAAGTACTGCACCCACGGGACGTCGCGGAGCTCGAAGCGGTTCTCGGGATCGTCGGCGTCCATCGTCGCCGTCACGTGCTTGTAGTCGATGCGAAACTCGCCGCGAACCGTGGACTTCGTCGTCTCGGGGTCGCCCATCCCGTCGACGCCCGTCGAGACGAGCGTCGCGTAGACGGGCTTCTCTCCCTCGTAGAGCACCAGCGTCTGCTGCCAGATGGACACGTCCACCCACTTCGTCGTCTTGAAGTCGAACCGCTTCGGCGCCTCGGGCGTGTCGAAGACCGAGATCTGGTCGTAGCGGAGCCAGCGCCCATCCTTCGTCTCGTGGTACTTCGTCGTCGAGTACTTCTTCACATTGCCGGTGAGCGGGATGATGTCCCTGAAGGAGACCTTCTCGCCCTTCTTCCACTTCGACTTCTCTTCCGGCAGAAAGGTCGTCGCCTCCGGCCGACGGATCATCGCGAACGGGAAGGCGGAGGCGTCGTCGAGAGGGATGCCGTGGAAGGCCGACGCGACGTGGGGCTTCAGCTTGTCCTCGCCGACGAGCCGACCGTCGAGCAAGACCGCGAACTTGCGGCCGCCCGCGTTCTCGTCCGCGCGGAAGGATCCGACGACCGCGAGCCCCGCGTGGCGATAGAACCTGCCCGCGAAGACCGCGTAGTCCGGGATTTTGAAGGACGAGACGTTCGGGATCTGGCGGCGCCCTCGGAGCCACCAGGGAGTCTCGCCGTCCTCGAGGTTGCCGAAGAGGTTGTCCTCGTCGGGCTGAGGCGGCATCGGCAGCTCCTCCTTGGCCGGGATCTTGGCGTTGCCGCGCTCGTCGAGCGGCATCTGGTTCGCGCCGGCGCGCTCGACGCGGTTCCACGCCTTGTGACTCTTCGCGAAGGCCGTCAGGTGCCCCTGGATGGCGAACTCGAACTTCGCCTGCTCCTTCTTGGACGGCACCTGGTGGTAGAGCGCGCCGTTCGCGCGGGCGAAGCCGTAGGTGTAGGGCATCGGCTTCGAGATGTCGGGCTTGACGCCGAGCGCGCGGATGATCTTGTGGCCGAGATCGAGCGTCGCGTCCTCGCCCGCGCACATGTACCCGCGCGGGGCGACCGCGTACCATCCGTCCGGGCACTTGTCGCCGGGGACCGGCTTGTCGCTCCGTGGGACGGCCTCGCCGACCCGGAGGTATCCCTCCGCCTTCGCGCTGTGATCCGGGCGATCACGGATCGCCGTCGTCAGCGAGATCGCGGCGATCTTCGGGCCGTCTGCGCGCACGGCGGGACGATTCGCGTCGCTCGCGGCGGGAGAGCCCGCGCCCGCGGGAGCCGACGACGACGTCTTCTCGGATCCCTTCTTGCAGCCCGTGGAGGCGAGCGCCGCGCACGCGAGCACGAAGAACGCGGGGGTCTTCATGCGGCGGCCATGGCACGCACCCCCTACGCGGGCCAACTTCAGGGCCTGGAGCGGATCGCCGACGTCGCGGCGGCTCGCACGAGCAGGCCAGCTCGTGCGATGGACCAGGGGCGTGGAGCCGACGCGCACACGCGAACCACGGGCTCGCGCGCCACGCCCTCGCGGCGGTCCGGAGGCGCTTCGTTCGCCGGGTCAGCCGCCGACGAGGCGCTCGAGCGCGCCATCCCGCGACGCGCGGAGCGAGGGGAGCGCGACCTCGAGCGTCCCGACGACGACGAGCGAGCCACCCCCGGTGCGCCCGAGCTCCGTGCACGGCACGCCCAGGGCGGCGGCGCGCGCCGTCACCTCGACGAGCCTCGCGGGCGAGACGCTCGCGACGACGCGCGTCGGCGCCTCGCCGAAGAGCCGACCGAGCAGGTGTCCGCCCGGCGGCAGGGTCACGCTCGCGCCCACGTCGCGAGAGGCGTCCTCGCGCGCGACGCAGCACTCGACGAGCGCGACCACGAGGCCCCCATCGGCGACGTCATGCATCGACCGGACGAGGCCGCTCCGTGCGCAGTCGAGGCAGAGCCGCTGGAGCCTCACCTCGGCGTCGAGATCGATCGTCGGCGCGGGCCCTTCCGTCGAGCCCGTCTTCCACGCCACGTACTCGGAGCCGCCGAGCCCCTCGGCGAGCGCGTCGCCGAAGAGCACGACGACGTCCCCCTCGCCCTGGAAGCACGAGGAGACGATGTCCTCCGCGCGCGCGACGAGACCGACGGCGGCGCAGGTGGGCGTCGGGAGGATGGGGCGACCATCGGTGTCGTTGTAGAGGCTCACGTTGCCGCTCACGATCGGCACCGAGAGCGCGCGACACGCGGCGGCGAGCCCGTCGATCGCGCGGGCGAACTGCTCCATCACGACCGGGTTCTCGGGGTTGCCGAAGTTCAGGCAGTCGGTGAGCCCGATCGGCTCGGCGCCGGTCACGACGAGGTTGCGGCACACCTCGGCGACGATCATCGCGGCGCCGTGGTACGGATCGAGATCGCACATCCGACCGTTTCCGTCGGCCGCGAAGGCGAGGAGCTTGTCGACGACGACGCCGTCCCTCTCGCAGGGCACACGGAGGACGCCGGCGTCCCCCGAGCCCGCGCGCACCGCGGTCCCCCCGCGCACGATGGTGTCGTACTGGCGGTAGAGCCAGCGCTTCGAGCCGACGTTGGGCGTACCGACGAAGGCGACGAGCTCCGGACCGAGCTCGGCAGGGATGGGCAAGGTCCGCGGATCGTACGCGTGGCGCGCGGAGAGCGACGGATCGGGCGCGCGGGGGCGATCGTACCTGGGCGCGCCGTCGGTGAGCTCCTGCACGGGGAGATCGCAGACGACGACGGGCGCCGACGGGATCGGGCGCTCGTCCAGCGGATCGAGCCCCGGCGTGGCCGTGATGACCCAGCGCCCGGTCGCGGTGACCTCGCCGATGACGGCCGCGTCGAGATCCCACTTCGCGCAGATCTCGAAGACGCGCGCCTCCTTGCCCTTCTTCGCCACCATGAGCATGCGCTCCTGCGACTCGGACAAGAGGATCTCGTACGGAGTGAGCCCCCTCGCGCGGCGCGGGACGCGATCCAGATCGAGGCGGAGCCCGCCGCCCGAGCGCGCGGCCATCTCGACGGACGACGAGGTGAGCCCCGCGGCCCCCATGTCCTGCACGCCCTCCAGGAGATCCTCGGCGAAGATCTCGAGGCACGCCTCCATGAGGAGCTTCTCCATGAAGGGATCGCCCACCTGCACCGTCGGACGCTGGCTCGGCCCGCCCTCCGAGAACTCGTCGCTCGCCATCGTCGCGCCGTGGATGCCGTCGCGCCCCGTGCGCGCGCCGACGTAGAGCACTGGGTTCCCGATGCCCTCGGCGCGGCCGTAGAAGATGCGATCGGTGCGGACGACGCCGCAGGCGAAGGCGTTGACGAGGATGTTCCCGTCGTAGCGCGCGTCGAAGGCGAGCTCGCCGCCAGCGTTGGGGACACCTATGGAATTTCCATATCCTCCGATCCCGGCGACGACGCCGCGGAGGAGCTCGGGGGTGCGGGGGTGATCGGGCCTGCCGAAGCGGAGGCTGTCGAGCGAGGCGATGACCCGCGCGCCCATGGTGAAGACGTCGCGGAGGATGCCGCCCACGCCGGTCGCCGCGCCCTGGTAGGGCTCGATGAAGGAGG
>CAYNEK010000065.1:0-1147 GCA_964396175.1 uncultured Polyangiaceae bacterium
CGAGAGCAGCAGCTTCCAATCCCGGGTCGGTTCGATCGGCATGAGCCCATCTCGCAGAGAACTTCAGGGCGGGCCAAGTTTTCGGCTAACACCTATGGGGGAGGAGGGTGTCCCCTTGACCGGTTCGGTGATGCTGGCGCTGGCGCTGGTCATGCGCACCCGACACAATCGTCGTCGCCGCGCGCGGTCTGCTGCCTGAAGAAGGACGGATCGAGGTCCGTAGGAGCGTTTCCCCCCAACGCGAACCAGGCAAGGTGACCCCGAACCATGTGGTTCGGGCAACCGGGAGAACCCCTCGCTCTTCGTCGACCGAAAAGGTTGGCGGATGGCGAGGGGGGTGGTCCCGCGCGTCGTTGAAGGTGCAGTGGCGGTCCCACCGGCCCCGATCGCATGATCGGGGTGCTTCCCGAGGAAGACCGCCGTGAAGAGGACTGCCAAGATGAGCGCCGTTGGCCAAGAGGCGACGATGGCGCAGATGATTCTGCCGACGATCGAGGAGATCCATCACGAAGGGTTCGGCGGCGTCGTCGACACGGGGCTGCGGGTGCTCGGCGCGATGCTGGAAGCCGACCGCACGCGACTCTGTGGGCCGCGCTACGAGCATGACGTGGGGCGCGCGATGACGCGCGCGGGAGACGCGCCCGGCGAGCTCGCGATGGGGGGCCGGCGTGTCGCCGTGAGGCGCCCTCGCGTGCGCCCGAAGGACGGCCAGGAGGTCGATCGGTCGACGTGGCGACACCTGGCGGGCGAGGATCCGCGGACGTGGCCGCGCGGTCGAGCAGATGCTCGTCGGCGTCGCGACCCGCAAGTACGCCCGCTCGCTCGAGCCCGTCCCGGCCACGGTGCGCACGCGTAGAACGAGCAAGAGCGCGGTCAGCCGGCGCTTCGTCGAGGCCGCGCCCGTGCTGGAGTCGATGGCCGTGAAGGCGCCGTTCGGTCCTAGGAGAGCGGCGTAGGAGCGCTCGGCGACGGGCTCGACGACGAACGGCCGGCTCTCCCTCGCCGCTCACCATCGTGTCCCGCTTCAGCTCGGCGACGCGGAAGGAGCCGCACGGGCCGAGCGGGAGATCCTGCTCCAGCGAGTGCTCTGGCGACGCGGGGAGCGCGTGCGGAGGCTCGACGTCCGTCATCACCGCTCCGTCTGTTC
>CAYNEK010000065.1:1247-6352 GCA_964396175.1 uncultured Polyangiaceae bacterium
GTATTCGGACGAAGGGGCCAGGAGGGGGAGCGCGTGCGGAGGCTCGGCCTCCGTCATCACCGCTCCGTCTGTTCGTATTCGGACGAAGGGGCCAGGAGGGGGAGCGCGTGCGGAGGCTCGGCCTCCGTCGTCACGGTCCAGGCGCCCTGCGCGTCTGCGAGCCGGTGCCAAGCGCCGTCGTCGAGAACGACGTCCCACGCGTCCCACCGGCCCGCGCCGTCATCGAGCGGCACGCGCCCCGCGACGCGCATCGGCCTCGGGTCGAGCGTGCCGTGATCGCCCGCGGCGATGGCGAGCGGCGGGTCCGCGAGGTCGCCGCCGCGCCCCAGATCGCGAAGCTCGCGATCGGTCCGTGCGACGACGTGCCGACAGAACATGCGGATCGGCGCCATCGACGCGCCGAGCTCGAAGACCCACGGCGCGCCGCACTTCGCGGCGTGCGCCTGGGGCAACGGACACCGACCGGCGATCTTACGACGACACGCGTCATGCGGTCACGCTTTCTTCGTGTCGTCCTCGGACGAACGTGCCAAAGTGGAACAAATGGAACGCGTCGATAGTGGGACGCGCGGCGCCTGCTCGGAGGACCGCTGCGAGGTCTGTGGCCTCACGCAGACCGTGCAGGGAGGCCGGGCCAAGACGCGGATCGTCGCTGCGAGCGAGGCGATGCAGGCCGTGCTCCGTCGCGCCGCGCAGTTCGCGCCGACCCGCGCGCCGGTGGCGGTGCTCGGCGAGAGCGGCACGGGCAAGGAGGTGCTCGCCCGCGCGCTCCACGCGAGCAGCGCCCGCGCCGACGCGCCGTTCGTCGCGGTGAACGTCGCGGCGCTGCCCGCCGAGCTGCTCGAGTCGGAGCTCTTCGGACACGCGCGGGGGGCCTTCACGGGCGCCGTCGCGGCGAAGCGCGGGCTCTTCGAGGCGGCTGATCAGGGGACGCTCTTCCTCGACGAGATCGCGGAGATGCCGCTCGTCCTCCAGGCGAAGCTCCTCCGCGTCCTGCAGGACGGCGAGGTCCGCCGCGTCGGCGAGACGAGCGCGTTCGGTGTGGACGTGCGGATCGTGTGCGCGACGCACCGCGATCTCTCGGAGCAGGTCGCGCGCGGAGCGTTCCGCGAGGATCTGCTCTACCGGCTGAAGGTCCTCACCCTGCGCGTGCCGCCGCTCCGGCAGCGCGTCGCTGACGTCCTGCCGCTCGCGCGGATGTTCCTCGAGGTCGACGGCTGCGAAGACCTCCGCCTGAGCCCCGCGGCGAGCGCGCTGCTCGAGAGCTACCCCTGGCCCGGCAACGTCCGCGAGCTGTCGAACGCGATGAAGCACGGCATGGCGCTCGCGCAGCGCGGCGTCATCGAGGCCGAGGATCTCCCCGAGGAGCTGCACGCCCCTCTGCGCGCGGCTCCGCACGAGGCGCCGTGCGAGACGCGCGCGCTACGATCGCTCGCCGAGGTCGAGCGCGAGCACGTGCTCCGCGTCGTCGCCGCGTGCGGCGGCTCGCAGACCGAGGCCGCGCGCGTGCTCGGCATCGGGCGCAACACCCTCTGGCGCAAGCTCCAGCGCTACGCCTGATCGCGCACGGCGCTCCCGCTCGACGCGGGGTACCGGGAGATCGCGTGGGTCGTGCACCGACGCGGCGTGGAGCGCGTGGCGTTCCAGCTCGACGCAGGGTGGAACGAGAAGGCTCGCCGTCCAGCCGATATCCCCTTGTCCAGCGATGGCACCAGGCTTGCTTATGGCCCGCGCGAGAGCCCTCGCTTCGTGGCCGCCCGCACCAGCCTGCTCGTCCCGTCGTCCAAGCCGCTCCCGGCCCCTCCGGTCGTGGGCGGCGGGCTCGTCACGAGCAACGCGCCGCCCCTCGTGTTGCCGGGTGAGCACTTCGCCGCCGCCTTCACCTTCTTCGCCGTGGGCGCGCTGTCGCTCACGATCATCGCGCCCGAGCTCGCGGCGGGCACCTTCGTCGCGACGCGCGTCGCGGCCGTCGTGCACCTCTTCACGCTCGGCTTCATCTCGACGTCGATCTTTGGCGCGCTCTACCAGTTCTTGCCCGTCGCCGTGGGCATGCCCATCCGCTCTCAGCGCCTCGCGCACGTCACCTTCGTCGTCTTGATGCTCGGGATCGTCGCCTTCGTCGTCGGGCTCGCAGCCGAGATCCCGCGGCTGGTCCCCATGGGTGGCGCGCTCGTGGCGACCGCGTTCGCGCTCTTCGCGGCGAACCTCGTCGCCACCCTCCGCTCGGCCAGGGAGCGGAGCCTCACGTACTGGGCGCTCGCGGGCGCGGCGCTCTATCTCGTCGTGACGCTCGGGTTCGGCTTCGCGCTCGCGCTCAACGTGGCCACTGGCTTCGCGACGGCGCACCGCTTCGATCTGCTCGTCTCGCACATCCACGTCGCCGTGTTCGGGTGGGTCATGCTCGTCATGGTGGGGGTCGGGCACCGGCTGCTCCCGATGTTCCTCCTCTCGTCGCACGATGCGACCGAGGTCCCCGCGTGGATCGCCGTCGGCGCGCTCGTCGTCGGGTGCGCGCTCGTGGCCCTGCCGCTCGGGGGTGTGGCGCGCCTCGCCGGGTTCGGCGTGAGCGCCGTGGGGGTCGTCGCCTTCCTCGTCCAGGCGGCGCTCTTCTATCGTCACCGCAAGAAGAAGGGCGATCTCGATCCGGGGATGCGTCTCGCCTTGGCCGGGCTCTTCGGCGTCGGGGCGGCCCTGCTCCTCGCGCCCTTGGCCGTCCTGCGCGGGCTCGAGGACGTGACGATGCTGACGACCTACGTCTTCGTGCTGGTGGTCGGCGGGATCTCGCTCTTCGTCGCGGGGCACTACTTCAAGATCGTGCCCTTCCTCGTCTGGTACCACCGCTTCGGCTCGAAGATCGGCAAGGGCAAGCTCCCGCGCGTCGTCGATCTCTACTCGTCCAAGCTCGCCACCGCGGCGCTCGCGGGGCTCGCGCTCGGCGTCGCGACGACGGCGGCGGGGATCCTCGCGAAGAGCGTCCACCTGACTCGCGCGGGGGCGCTCGTGCTCCTCGCGGGCGTCCTCATCGAGGCGCGGGAGATGATCCGCGTCGCAAGGGTCAAGGCCACATGACAGAGCCCATCCGTCTCGAAGATCGCATCAGCACCGTCCTCTCACGCGATCCGCGCATGCTGGACGTCCTGCTCGCCGCCTCGCCCACCTTCTCGCACCTGAAGAACCCCATCATGCGGAAGACGATGGCGAGGCTCGCGACCGTCGAGCACGCCGCGCGGGTCGCCGGGCTCGACGCAGACGAGCTCGTCGCTCGGCTGAACGCAGCGCTCCGCGGCGAAGCATACGTCCCCCGTGCGACCGCAGCTGCGCAGACGCCCGCGGCCTCGGCGCCGAAGCCAGCGATCGTCGCGCAGGCGACCGAGGCGACGATCGTGGACTGCGACGTGCGCGACGATCTCCAGAAGGGGATCGAGCCGCTCAGCCGCATCCTCGCCGCCGCGCGCGGTGTCCCTCGAGAGAAGCTCCTCCGGCTCCGCGCGATCTTCGAGCCCGTGCCGCTCTACGCCGTGCTCGGCAAGCAAGGCTTCGCTCACTTCACCGAGCGGCTCGCCGACGATGACTGGATCGTGTGGTTTTGGCGCGACGAAGACGCCGCCGCCGCCGCGAAGAGCGGCACCGCACCCGCGCCCGTCGCCGACGTCCCGACGGACGACGAGGTCGTCGTGCTCGACGTGCGCGGGCTCGAGCCGCCCGAGCCCATGATCCGCACGCTCGAGGCCCTCGAGGCCCTCCCCCGGGGCAAGACGCTCGTCCAGATCAACGAGCGCGTCCCGCAGTTCCTCATCCCCAAGCTCGCGGAGCGCGGCTTCACTTACGAGGTCCGGGAGCAGTCCCCCGAGCTCGTCCGTCTCTTCATCCGTCACAAGAACCCCTGAGAAAGAACCCAGAGAACCCACCATGTCCGACACCAAGTCCATCGAGCTCGACATCCGCATCGTCCCCCCGCGCGAGAAGCACCCGACCATCTTCAAGACCTTCGACGCGCTGAAGAGCGGTGAGTCCTTCGTCCTCATCAACGACCACGATCCGTTCCCGCTCCGTCACCAGTTCGACGCGACCCGCTCGGGCCAGTTCAGCTGGACGTACCTCGAGCAGGGGCCGGCCGTCTGGCGCGTCTCGATCGGAAAGAACTGAGCGCATGCGCCTGGCCGTCAGCCGCGCCGCGGCGCCGGAGATGTCGCTCTCTCGCCTCGTCGAGCTCGCGAAGGAGCGCGGGCTCGACGGCGTCGAGGTGAAGCTCTCCGAGCTCGAAGAGGCCCGCGCCCTCCCGACGGGGCGCGTGGTCGGGCTCCGCGCGGGGACCCTCGCGGAGGTCGCGTCCGTCGAGACGGCCAAGGCAGCGGCCTCGCTCGGCGCCCCGGTCGTCGCGCCGCGAGGGGCGGTCCCTGCCGCGGCCGTCCGCGAGCTCGGGGCGCTCTACGCGCGCGAGGGGGCGAGGCTCCTCTTGTCGCACGCGACGAGCGCCCTCGAGGCGGCCGAGCTCGTCGAGGCGATCACCGACGCGGACGCGGCTTCGGTCGGGCTCGCGTGGGACGTCGCCCCCAAGACGGACGATCTCCGCGAGGGGCCCGGCATCCTCCTCGCCGCGACGGGGATGCTCGGCTACATCCACATGCGCGGCGGTGGCCCCGAGCTCGCGGACGAAGACGCCGTGGGCACCGGAGAGCTCGTCACGTCGATCGCCCTCTCGGGCTTCGGCGGCGTGGTGACGCTCCACCCCTCGACGGACGATCGTGGGGAGGACTGGGACCGCTGGCTCCACGGCAAGATCAAGAACGGCTGCGGCACGGCCTACGAGAAGAAGGCGAAGCTGTCCGACATCGTCCTCGACATCCGCCCCGTCGAGCCACGCTTCCGCCTGGACACCATCATGGGCGCGTACCACGCGCTCGCGGCGGGCAAGACCCTGCACGTGACCTTCGATCACGATCCGTCGTGCATGTTCTACATGCTGCAGGCGACCGAGCCGGAGGGGTCGTTCGAATTCGTCAAGAAGGACGACGGGCCCGAGATCTGGCGCGCCGACGTCACCAAGCGGACCCCCTGAACATCGAGGAGAGCGAGAGCCCATGAGCCACTTCGTCGCACGCCGC
>CAYNEK010000065.1:6452-16306 GCA_964396175.1 uncultured Polyangiaceae bacterium
GGCTTGCGGAGGCTCCCCGACGTGGCCATCGAGAGGAGCGAGAGCCCATGAGCCACTTCGTCGCACGCCGCGGCTTGCGGAGGCTCCCCGACGTGGCCATCGAGAGGAGCGAGAGCCCATGAGCCATTTCGTCGAAGAGCGCGTCCTGTCGGTGCACCGCTGGACCGATCGGCTCTTCAGCTTCACGACGACGCGGGATCGTGGGCTCCGCTTCGAGAACGGTCATTTTACCATGATCGGCCTCAAAGAGCCGCACGGGCGGCCGCTCCTGCGCGCCTTCAGCATCGTCAGCCCCAACCACGAGCCGCACCTCGAGTTCTTGAGCGTCATCATCGCCGACGGCGCGCTCACGAGCCGGCTCCAGCACATCCAAGAGGGCGATCCGATCGTCGTCGGCAAGAAGCCGACCGGCACGCTGCGGATCCAGTACCTGCGCCCCGCGAAGAACCTCTACCTCCTCGCGACCGGCACGGGGCTCGCGCCGTTCATGAGCGTCATCCGCGATCCGGAGACGTACGAGCGCTTCGAGAAGGTGGTGCTCGTGCACGGGGTCCGCCGCGCGCAGGAGCTCGCCTACCGCGAGCACATCTCGGACGAGCTGCCCCGCCACGAGGTGCTGGGCGAGGCCGTACGCAACCAGCTCATCTACCTCCCGACAGTCACCCGCGAGCCCTTCGAGCGCGAGGGGAGGATCCCAGCGCTCATCGAGTCGGGGCGGATGGCCGAGGAGCTCGGCCTGCCGGAGCTCAACGCGACGACCGATCGCGTGATGATCTGCGGGAGCCCGGCGATGCTCCGCGATCTGAAGGCGCTCTGCCTCGCCCGCGGCTTCGAGGAGGGCAACTCGGGCGAGCCCGGCGACTTCCTGGTCGAGCGCGCCTTCGCCGAGTCGTAGCCCCTGGCGTCCCCCCGAGCGCCCCACCTCCGAGGGCGAGCGCGCCGCGAGCGTGAGCCCAACCCATCGTCCCTGAGCCCACCCCACCCGCCGAAAGACCGAGCCATGCCCCTCTCACGACACGAAGCCCTCCGCGCCTTGTCTCGAGACCATCACGTCGCCCTCCAGCTCGCGCGCGGGCTGCAGGCGGGGGCGTCATCGCACCTTCGCGCTCAGCTCCCGAGCGCGCCCGCCGAGCTCGTGGCGCACGTGAAGCGCGTCTACACCGAGGAGCTCGCGGGGCACTTCGACGCGGAAGACGAGGTGCTCGCGCCCGCCATCGCCGGGAAGGATCCCGAGCTCGATCGCCTCCTCAGCCAGATCGAGTCCGATCACGCGAGCATGGCGAAGACGGTGGCGGAGCTCTCCGTGGGGTCCGGCCTCGAGGCGGCGCTCGACGACTTCGGCAAGGTGCTCGAGGCCCACGTGCGACGCGAGGAGCGCGAATACTATCCGAGGATCCAGGAGGTCCTGACCGAAGCCGAGATCGAGGCGCTCGGCGCCGCGCTGACGCGCCACCTCGTCTACCACGGCAAGAAGTGCGATCACGCCGCAGGGGGCTGATCCGCGGAGGCAGCCAATGAGTCCGGGGTGCCCGCGGGGCGTGGTACACTTACCGCATGGTAAGTCGGTTCGCGGCCCCGGTAGGGCTCTGTGTGGCGATCTTCGTCGCAGGCTGCGGCGGAGGGTCGAGCCTGTCGACCTCAGAGGAGTCGAAGGCGCCGACCGGGGGTGCGGCGGCTGGAGGGATCGCTGGGAAGGCGGGCGCTGGGGGCGCCGCCGGCCACGCGGGCGATGCTGCAGGTGCGGGTGGCGCGGGCACCGGGGGTGGCGCGGGCACCGGGGGTGGCGCGGGCACCGCGGGTGGTGCGGGCACCGCGGGTGGTGCGGGCACCGCGGGTGGCGCGGGCGCGGGCGGGAGCGACGATGGGCCGCGCTGTCACGACGAGGGCACGACGCTCGTCTGTCTCCACAACACCTACCAGGTCAAGGTCGGCGATCAGGTCCGCGACATCCACTGGCAGAAGCCCGTCGGCCCCCCGCCGCCCAAGGGCTTCCCGGTCGTCCTCATGTTCCAGCCGTCGATCTACTGGGCCGAGCAGCACTGGACGGGCTTCACGACGGTCGGGGGACAGCGGTACTCGACCGAGCTCATCGAGAAGTTGCTCGACAAGGGCTACATCGTCATCACGCCGCAGGCGCAGGCGCTCGTCAACACCGTGTGGGAGACGAACATCCTCCCCTACTCGACCGACTGGCCCTCGTCGCACGATCACCTGCTCGTCCAGCGGATCTTCGACGACATCACCTCGGGGGTCTATGGACCCGCGGACGGCGACGCCCTCTTCGCGACGGGGATGTCGAGCGGCGGGTACATGACGAGCCGGATGGCGCTCTCGTATCCGGGGAGGTTCCGCGCGCTCGCGATCCAGTCGGCGGCGTGGGCGACCTGCGTCGGGCCGCTCGACTCGGTGCCGGGCAACGCGCTCTGTCAGACGCCGTCGAAGCTCCCCGCCGACCACCCGCCGACCTTCTTCATCCACGGCGTGCTCGACACGACCGTCCCCATCGGCACGATGCGCGCGTACCGAGACAAGCTCGACGCAGAGGGCGTGAAGACGAAGAAGATCGAGGTCCCGCTCGGGATCCACGAGTTCTTCTCGGCCACCCCGACCGAGATCCCGGCTTGGTTCGACGCGTACTTGCCGCCGTAGGCGCGCGCTCGGCCGCCTCGAGGGCGGGCAGCGGGCCCGTCGACGAGCGGCCAGTCGTCACGCGTCGCCGCGCGCGGCCGAGCCTCAATCGAGCCGGAAGAGATCCTCGAGATCGGCCTTGGTGAGCTTCTTCGAGCCGCCCTGATCCTCGGAGAGCACGCTCTCGACGAGCGACTTCTTCTTGTTCTTGAGGACCAGGATCTTCTCCTCGATCGTGCCCTCGGCGACGAGCCGGTACACGGTCACGACCTTCGACTGCCCGATGCGGTGCGCGCGCGCGCTCGCCTGCTCCTCGACCGCCGGGTTCCACCACGGATCGAAGTGTACGACCGTGTCGGCGGCCGTCAGGTTCAGCCCCGTGCCGCCCGCCTTCAGGCTGATCAAGAAGACGCTGCACGCCGCGTCGGTCTGGAACCGATCGACCCGCGCCTCCCGGTCGATCGTCGAGCCGTCGAGGTACTCGTAGACGACGCCGTCGTCGTCGAGCGCCTTCCGGATGAGCTTCAGCATCTCGACGAACTGGCTGAAGACGAGCACCTTGTGCCCACCCTGTACGCACTCGCCGACGAGCTCGCGGAGCGCGTCGAGCTTGCCCGAGTCCTCGTCGGTGAACTCCTTGGGCAAGCCGAGCAGGCGCGGATCGCACGCGGCCTGCCGGAGCCGCGTGAGCCCCGCGAGGATGTGCAGGTGCGCCTTGCCGACGCCGCTCTTCTCGACCTCACCCAGGACCTCGCGGCGCACCTCGCGCAGGATGGTCCCGTACACGCTCTTCTGTGGGGGCGTCATCTCGACGACCCGGTCGGTCTCGATCTTCTCGGGGAGATCCTTCTCGACCTCGAGCTTCGTCCTCCGAAGGATGAAGGGGTGGATCGTCGCCCGGAGCCGCACCTGCGCCTTCGCGTCGCCCGCGTCGATGGGGCGCCCGTACCGCTCCTCGAACTTGTCGAGCGTCGAGAGCAGCCCCGGGCTCACGAAGTCGAAGATGCTCCAGAGCTCGGCGAGGCGGTTCTCGATCGGCGTGCCCGTCAGGGCGAGGCGCCGCTCGGCCTGGAGCTTCTTCGCTGCGATGGCGGTCGCGCTCGTCGGGTTCTTGATGTGCTGGGCCTCGTCGAGGATCACGTACGAGAAGTCGATGGCCTGGAGCAGCTCCTCGTCGCGACGGATGAGCGGGTACGAGGTCACGATGACCTCCGCGTCGTCGAAGGCGTCCTTCTCGTCGTGGCGATCCGGGCCGTGGAAGACGTGCGCTTTCAGCGTCGGAGCGAAGCGCTGGAGCTCGCGCGCCCAGTTGGGCACGACGCTCGTCGGCGCCACGATGAGCGTCCGGAGCTTCTTCTCCTTTTGCTTCACGTGGCAGAGGAGCGCGATGGTCTGGAGCGTCTTGCCGAGCCCCATGTCGTCGGCGAGCACGCCGCCGGACCGCAGCTCGTGGACGAAGGACAGCCACGACAGCCCAGCCTCCTGGTACGGCCGGAGCGTCGCCTTCAGCGCCTTCGGCTTCTTCGCGGCCTCGATGCCCTCGATCCCCGAGAGCTGCGTGAAGAGCTCGCGCGCGCTCTGCGAGACGCGCACCTCGGTGAGGTGCCCGATGAGCTCTTCGATCCGCCCCGCCTGCGAGAGCGGGATCTTTCCGGCCTTCCCCATCGACGAGAGGATCTCGACCTCGCGGTCCAGAAGCTCCTTCATCGCCGCGACGTCCACCTCCGCGAAGGAGCCGTCCTCGAGCTTCACGTACTTCTTGCCGGCGGCGACGCAGCGCGCGAGCTCGTCGCGATCGACGGGCTGCCCGTCGACCTCGAAGCCGAGCTTCAAGGACAGCCAGTCCATGCCCGAGCTCGACTTGCGATCGACGATGGCGCTCGCCACGACGCTGCCCGAGCGCACCTTCGCGCGCGTCAGCACCTCGGGCACGAAGACCTGCCACGTCGAGGGGAGCGTCTTCAGCCCGTCCGTCCAGAACTTCACCGCCGCGGGGCCGTAGGCCGCGAAGGCCTGGCCGCCCTCCTCTGGCTTCAGGCCGAGCGCGACGAGCGCGCCCGCCGCCGCTTGCTGGGCGGGGATGTCGCAGCGGATGCAGCGGTACCTGCGCTGGCCCGCCTCGGGAGGGAGGAGGATGACGGGCGGCGAGATCCCGTCCGCGCGGATGGGCACCTCGGTCTCGCCGTACGTCGCGACGAGCACGCAGCGCGCCTCGGTGATGCTCCCCTCCGCCTGGAGCCGGAAGACGGGCTCGAGATCGATGACGTCCGCCACCTGGTCGAGCTCGGGCAGGGTCGCGCCGATCTCGAGCGCGACCTTGGGCAGGCCGTCGGTGACGAGCGGGACGAGCTCGGTGACGCTCTCGGTGATGGTCGGGCGCTTGGAGAGGCGGCGCAGGGCGGCCGGCGAGACGCGCCGATCGATGGGCCTCGCGACGCCGTCGGACAGATCGATGTGCCACCCGGGCGCACCCTCGAACCAGCCGCCCGCCGTGACCTGGAAGCGCCGCCTGTCTCCGCGCTCGAAGGACACCTTGGCGACGATCTCGTCCCCGAGCAGCTCGAGGTCGAAGCGGGGCTTCAGCACCTCCTCGGTGGCCACGCGGAGCTGCATCAGCGTGGGCTCGAGGAGCACGCGCCGCCCGGCGAGGAGCGGGACCAGCTCGGCCGCGTCCTCGCCGCGCACGTCGACGGCGGGGTGGCGCGGGTTGCCGCTCTCGAAGCGGGAGAGCACGCGCAGCGCGTCGCGATCCGGGGTCGGGTAGAGCGCCTGCCACGAGAGCGCGACCGACGGCAGCATCGCGCCGCGCGTCGCGGAGTCGAGCGCGGTCACGGTCAGCCCGTTCCCCCGCACGAGCACGCGGAACTCGACCTGCTTGGGCGGCGCGATCCCCACGGGCGGCAGCCACTCGCCGATGCCGGAGGGCTTCGCCGTCGCCTCGGACACCGCGGCCACCGTGTACGTTGGCGTGTGCTGCTCGCCGACCGAGAGCATCCGCTGACGCCGCCGCTCGCGGCGAGAGGGCGCCTTGCTCGCGGTGGGTGCGGGGGGCGCCGCGACGGGCGCGGGCGCGGCGGGGGTGGGGCGCGGGTGGGCGCCGCGCGCCTCCTCCCGGACCGCGATGAGCAGCGCCGCGATGTGCTTGCAGTGCTGGCGCGTCTTCTCGTGCATCGAGCACGTGCACTCGCCCTTGATCCCGTCGGCCGTCAGCACGAGCCGCGGGGCAGCGGGGGGCCCGTCGGGGCTCTTGACCTTGCCCGAGCAGGACTCGCGCTCGACGACGACGTCCTCGACGATCCGCCGCCGCGCGTACTCGAGCCCTCGCAAGAAGGTGCGCGCCCCGAGGAGCCGCCGCAGACCGCGATCGGACAGCGTCGCCAGCGCGTCCGCGATGGTGGGGCCCGTCACCTTGGGCAAGAGGCGCCCGCGCCCATCGGGGCCGCCCGCCCCGACCACCTCGTCCGCCCGATCGTCACCGCCTTCGCCAAGGGCGTCCTCGCCCGGATCCTCGGCTGTCTTGTTATCCGCCACGCGGAGCCTTTCCGAATTGGGGCCTGTCGCTCGGCCGGTCGAGCGCCTCGCCGGCCTCCGTGCCGGGACGTCGCCCCCCTGGGCGCGAGCGTCTCGACCGGTGCGGGCTCTGCTCCCTCGCCTCTGCTCGAGCGGCGCGTGTCTCCACGCGCCCGCGCAGGACGAAGGGCTCACCCAGGTCGGAGTGCAACGACGCACCCCTTCTGCGCCCCCCGTATGACACGGAGCCCAAGCTTGTCAAGCCAAAACGAACATGGAAGCACCGAGGGCCCGCGGCGCGCCGCGGGCCCTCGGGGTGATCACCGCGTGGGGATCACTTCTTCAGGTCGCCGAGCTTCTCCTTGAGGAGATCGCCGAGGGTCGCCTTGGACGAGCCCGTGCCGGACGCGGGGAGCTGGCTCGCCTTCGGCATGGGGTGGTGCACGGCGCCGATGTTCTTGGCGCTCATGCCGAGGCGGCGATCACCGACGTCGATCTGGCTGATCTCGGCCTTCACCGCGTCGCCGATCTTGAGGCTCTTCAGGGCCTCCTCGTCGAAGTCGTGGTTCGAGATGAGGGCCTCGACGCCGTCGCGCAGCCGCACGAACGCGCCGTACTCGCAGAGCGAGATCACCTTGCAGTCGTCGATGACACGGTTCGTGGGGAACTCGGTGAGGAGCGTCGGCCACGGATCGTCGAAGAGCTGCTTCACGCCGAGGGAGACCTTCTTCTCGTCGTGGTTGATCGAGAGGATGATCGCCTCGACGTCGTCGCCCTTGTGGAACATGTCGGACGGGTTCTGCACCTTGACCGTCCACGAGAGATCGGACTTGTGGACCATGCCGTCCACGCCGTCCTCGATGCCCACGAAGACGCCGTAGTCGGTGAGGCTCCGCACCTTGCCCGCGATGCGATCGCCGGGGCCGTACTTGTCGGTGAAGACCGTCCACGGATCGGGCTCGAGCTGCTTCATGCCGAGGCTCACGCGCTCGGCCTTGGTGTCGACCTCGAGGATCTGACACTCGACCTCCTGGCCCATCTCCACGATCTTCGAGGGGTGCTTGACCTTCTTGGTCCAGCTCATCTCGGAGACGTGGATGAGGCCCTCGATCCCGGGCTCGAGCTCGACGAAGGCGCCGTAGTCGGTGATCGACTTGACCTTGCCGCGGACGCGCTTGCCGGGCGGGTAGGCCTCCTCGGCGTGGCTCCACGGGTTCTCCTGGAGCTGCTTCAGGCCGAGGCTGACGCGCTCGGTCTCGGGGTTGTACTTGAGGACCTTCACGGTGACCTCGTCGCCCATCTTCACGCCTTCCTCGGGGTGCGTGATGCGTCCCCAGGAGAGATCGGTCACGTGGAGCAGGCCGTCGATGCCGCCGAGATCGACGAAGGCGCCGTACTCGGTGATGTTCTTGATGACGCCCTTCACGATCATGCCCTCGGTGAGGGTCTGGAGCGTCTTGGCCTTCATCTCGTCGCGCTCGCGCTCGAGGAGCACGCGGCGCGAGAGGACGATGTTGCCCCGCTTCTTGTTGAACTTGATGACCTTGAATTGGTAGGTCTGACCGATCAGCTTGTCGAGGTTCCGGATGGGGCGGAGATCGACCTGCGAGCCGGGGAGGAAGGCCTTCACGCCGCCGCGGATGGTGACCGAGAGGCCGCCCTTCACGCGCTGGTGGATGGTGCCGTCGATGATCTCGTCGCGCTCGCACGCGGCGGAGATCTCGTCCCACACCTTCATCTTGTCGGCCTTCTCCTTGGAGAGGCTGACGAGGCCGTCGTCGTTCTCGCGGGACTCGATGTAGACCTCGATCTTGTCCCCAGCCTTGACGGTCACCGCGCCGTCGTCCGCGGTGAACTCGGAGAGCGAGATGACGCCCTCGCTCTTGCCGCCGATGTCGATGATGACGTTGTCCTTGCCGACGACCACGACGGTGCCGGTGATGATCTCTCCCTCCTTGCCGAGATCGGTCTCGGCGAGGCTCGCCTCGAAGAGGGCGGCGAAGGAGTCTTGTGCGGGGGATTGAGCTTGGGTCATGCGGTGCGGGTGGCTTTCGAGGATGCGTGCCGACGGCCGCGCCGGATCGCGCGTCGTCGGGGTCGGAGGAGCCCTTCGTTCTCTTGCAGAAGAACTTCGGAAGGGGTTTGGGTTCGGGTCTCGGGTGCGGCGACACCATGCCGACGCACGCGGGAGTGCAAGAGGGCGGGGGGCGTATCAGCGTCCGCTGGGCCGGTCAAGTCGGCCCGAGCGCGCCGGACGCTCAGAGGTCGCGCAGGAAGTCGGCGACCGCGCCGGCGAAGGCGTCGGGGCCCTCGAGCTGCGGGTAGTGTCCGAGGTGCGTGAGCACGCGGAGCGTCGCGCCGCGCACCGTCGTCGCGAGGCGCTCGCCGACGGCGAGGGCCGCGACGGGGTCCTTCGCGCCCCAGAGGACCAGGGTGGGCAGCTCGAGCCGCTCGAGCGCGCCCTGCCATCGCGCGGCGAAGCGTCGACGCTCCTCGACGTAGCCGATCGTCCGGGCGGCGATGCGAGCGCCGTCCGCGCGCGCGAAGAGCGCCCAGAGCGTTCGCAGCTCGCCCGGCTCGATGGCCTCGGGCTCGGCGACGAGCCGGCGCAGGGCGTGGCGAAACGCGCGCTCGCTGGAGAGCCTCGCGAGGGCGCCGCCGAGCGGGCTCATGAGCAGGTGCTGAGCGGGTTCGAGCCGCGCCATGTCGGCGAAGGCGCCGCCGTTCGACAGGGTCGCGGAGAGCAGCTCGACGGGCAGGAGCCTCCGCTCGCGGCGCGCGAAGAGCTCGGCGGCCACGCTGAGCGCCATGTCGTGCGCGACGAGGTGGACGGCGGGGATCGAGAGGGCCGAGAGCACCTCGAGGATGACGTCGGCGTGCTCGAAGATGCCGTAGCCGTGGTCCTTGGGCTTGTCGCTCATCCCGAAGCCCAGGAAGTCGAGCGCCACGAGCGGCGGCGGGAGGCGGCTCCACGCGCGGACATAGTCGTACGACGAGGTGGGGAAGCCGTGGAGCAGCAGCGTGGGCGGCCTCGCGTGGACGTCGCCCTCGGTGCGGACGAACACGCGCCCGCCGACGCAGGGGAGCATCGTGCCTGCGGCGTGCCACGCGGTCTCGGGGTGGGAGACGGTCTCGGGGCGCGGCGGGGCCTTCGTCACACGCCCATCGTACCGGCGCGCCACGACGTCGGTCAAAATGGCCGGCGCGCTCCCGCTCTCCGAGATCGGCGCCGTCCCCGCTCCGGCTCCCCCTCTCCGAGCTCGGCGCCGTCCCCGCGCGCCGCGGTGGGTCGCACGCGGCGCGCAGCGGATCCGGGCCCTACGACCTGGGCCCAAGAGGGCGGCCTGGTCCAGCTCCCCGAGGCCGGGCCCGCGCAAGCGTCGGTCGGCGCGCGACCGCGCAGGGGCTCCGCCACGCCCGGAGTCCGCGACGCGCTTGCCGCGCGCAGGAGTTCGCCGCTAGATGGGCCGATGAAGAAGCTCTTTCGCTTCGCGTCGCTCCTCTCGTTCCCGATCGTCGTCATCGCCTGCGGCGGCTCCGACGAGGCGTCTCCCGGGGGCCCGGGGCAAGCGGGCTCCAACACCGCTGGGACAGCGAACGGCGGGAAGGCAGGTGGCGGTGCCGCGGGCGCGCCCAGCGCAGGCGCAAGCGGCGCCGGTGCCGCGGGCAACGCGGGCAACGCGGGCAACGCGGGCAACGCGGGCAACGCGGGCAAC
>CAYNEK010000065.1:16406-28256 GCA_964396175.1 uncultured Polyangiaceae bacterium
CAACGCGGGCAACGCGGGCAACGCGGGCAACGCGGGCAACGCGGGCAACGCGGGCAACGCGGGCGGCGCAGGAGCAGGCGGGACGGGCAGCAACGCAAAGTGCTCGTCGTCGAGCGAATGTCCACTCACCGAGTACTGCGACTTCTCTGACGAGCTCTGCGGAAAGAGCACGTACCTCGGCCACTGCAAGGCACGCCCGGACGCCTGCCCCGACGTCTACGCGCCCGTCTGCGCGTGCGACGGCCAGGTGTATCCCAACGCCTGCGCCGCCCGCGCTGCGGGCTTCGATCTCGGCGATAAGGTGGGCTGCGCTCCGCCCAACGACACCCTCTTCGGCTGCGGCTCACACTATTGTAAGCTCGCGGCCGAGTACTGTCAGCACGTCACGAGCGACGTGGGGAGCCTCCCGGACGATTGGTACTGCATGCCGCTCCCACCCGTCTGCGGCGCGACCCCCGACTGCGACTGCCTCGAGAAGACGCCCTGCGGCGGCTTCTCGTGCTCGGGCGACGCGGCCAAGGGGCTGCAGACCCACTGCCCCGGCGGCTGATCGAGGCGCGGGCGGCCTCCCGCCGAGCGGGACCGCCGCCCGCGGTCGCCCGCGACGTCGCTCCGCCATCGGCGCGCCTCACGCCGTCGAAGCAGTGTTCGATGGAAGCTGGAGGGAGGCCGCGGGCTCGACTATGCTCGGGAACATGATCGCTCGAGGAGCTCCCTTCGTCTTCGCAGGCTCGTTCTTCCTCATGGCCGTGGCGGCCGGCTGCGGCGGCAGCGGGGAGGACCAGCCGGCGCCCCAAGGCTCCGCGGGCACGGCGGGCACGGCAGGCACGGCAGGCGCCGCGTCGGGGCATGGCGGATCCGCGACCGCGGGCCAGGCCGGGACCGCCGGCGCGGGCGGCGCGGGCGCGGGTGGTGCGGGCGGCGCGGGCGGTGCCGGCCCCACGAGCTGCACCCTGGACGGCGGCGCAAGCGGGCTCCTGTGCGACGGGCAATGCGTCGACGTCACGAAGGACCCGGCGCACTGCGGCGCCTGCGAGACGAAGTGCAACCCCGGCTTCGTCTGCTCGAGCGGCTGCGTCGACGTGGCGGGCTCGCTCGCGGGGCTGCGGTGGGATCTGCCGTGCGCGAGCCAGGGTGGCGAGGCGAAGACGTGCGTCACCAAGCCAACGCAGACCTTCTCCGCCACGCTGAAGGGCACCGCCGGCGTGCTCTACGACGTGAAGCTCCACCTGCGCGGGGTCGTCGAACAGAAGACCTACGCGGGCGGCTCGGTCCCGGCCGGGATGCTCGAGCCGGGCGGGAAGAACCCCGGGTTCTTCACGGTCGGCGGAGCGCCCGCGGCGGACGACTGGAACATCTACGAGCTCGTCGTGTCCGAGCCCGCGCTGACGGCCTTCCTCAACAACGGCGCCTCGTCCCACTACTACGTGGATCCGCTCGACTACACGGTGACCATCCGGATGAAGGCGGGGGCGACCGTCACGCTCATCGCCGACCCGGTCGACGGCGCCCTGTCCGAGATCCGGAACCTGGACCCCGACGGGAAGCCCCTCGTCGTCGACGACGTGCCCCCCGCGCCGGCGCCGTTCGACGGGCAATTCATCCAGATGGATGTGGTGTCCGTCACGCCCGTCCCCTGAGCGAGGGCGGCCCTCGCGCCTGCGGCGCCAAGGCGAACGCGCGCACGACGGCGGTCTCGTCCACCGGACGGCCCTCGCGCCTGCGGCGCCAAGGCGAACGCGCGCACGACGGCGGTCTCGTCCACCGGACGGCCCTCGCGCCTGCGGCGCCAAGGCCGCCGTCGTCGTCCCGAGAGCGCGGGCGCTGCGAGACCGCCGCGGCCCGCGGGCGACGCGCCGCCGCCGGCTCAGGTGAGCGCCGCGAGGACGATGAGCGCGAGCGCGACGACGACCGCGACGACCGAGAACGCCATCGTCCCCAGCATCGCGCGGGCGCGGATCGCCTTCGCCTCGAGGGCGGTCGAGCCGTAGAGCCCGCGCAGCATCGCCGTCGTCGCCAGGGTCGGCGTCTTCAGCGCGTGGCCGCGGACCTCGGCGATCGCCCCGAGGCCCGAGGTCACCGCGATGACGAGCATCCCGAAGGGGCTCGTCACGACGTCCCAGCCCGCGGCGTAGAGCCCGAAGCGGAGCGAGCGCCGGCCGTCGCCCTTCTTGCCCGCGCGCGTGGCGGCGCGGTGGAGCATGGCGCCGTGCACCGCGTGCGCCGCGACGAGCACGAGCGAGAAGCCCGCGACGGCCGCGACCGACGCCCGAAGGATCGCGTGACGAGCGGCCGGATCGCGCAAGGCCCACGCGACCACGCTCGGCACGGCGACCGCCGCCGCGGCCGTGAGCGCCGCACCGAGCGCGAGCGTCGTCGTTCCGACCGCGAGCGCCTCGGCGACGACCGCGTACGTGAGGGCGGACTGGATCGGGCCCGCGGGGATGGCGCCGAAGAACGCCTCCGCGCCCTGCGTCGTGGCGCGCGTGGTCTGCCAGAACCGCGCCCAGAGCCCGAGCTGCGCGCGCTCCCATGGGACGAACACGACGAGCCCCGAGCGCGTGCGAACCTCTTCGTCGGCGCAGCCGGCGCAGTCCGAGCTCCCGCACACCGTGCAGACGACCGCCGCCGGGACGTCGACGAGCTCGACCACGGCGTCCTCGTCGAGCTCCTGGAGGCGCTTCGCGGGGGACAACGAGCGACGTCTACCGGCAATCCACGATCAAGGGAAGGCCCGCGCGCGCTCGCGCGGCGTGCCACCGCCTGACGCCTTCGCGCGCTCGCGCGGCGCGCCACCGCCTGACGCCTTCGCGCGCTCGCGCGGCGCGCCACCGCCTGACGCCTTCGCGCGATGCGCAGGATCACGGCCGATGCCCGACGATCTGGGCGACGAGCCACAGGGCGCCTACCAGGAGCCCGAGCACGAAGCCGACCCCGATCGCGATCTGCGCGTGGCGGAGCTTGGTGCGCGCCTCGTCCTCCTCGCCGCGCTCCCAGTGCTTCTTCGCCTGATCGGCGTAGACTGCGGCGATCGCGCCTGCCGGCGTGCAGCATGAGGTCGCCAGGACGAGGCCAAGGACGAAGGTCGGCACCTGGCCGGGCAGCGGCGCGATCGCCTCGCTATGCGTCGGCCAGCCCGCGGGGCCTGCGACGCTCCGCTGTCCGCACGACGGGCACGGCGCGCCGGCTGGACCCGCGTGCCAGAGCCGACAGCCCTGGCACTCGATCATCGAGCGCGCTCGGCGCCCCGCGCGTTGGAGAGCCAGAGCGGCTCGGCCGACGTGGACGCGACCGGCGCGGTCTCGCCGGGCCTCGGCGGATCCTTCTTCGGCGACGAGGCGCAGGCGGTGACGGACAGCGCGACGAAGACGACGAGCGCGGCGATCGGCGAGCGAGAGCGGGGGATCATCGGGGGCTCAGTCCTCGTGCATCGACGGGTAGCCGATCTCGAGCGGAGGGACGAAGGTCTCCTTCACGGTGCGCGGCGAGACCCAGCGGAGGAGATTGTACGAGGCGCCGGCTTTGTCGTTGGTCCCCGAGGCGCGCGCGCCGCCGAAGGGCTGCTGCCCCACCACGGCGCCGGTCGGCTTGTCGTTGAGGTAGAGGTTCCCCGCCGCCTGGCGGAGACGCCGCGCTGCGTGGGCGAGCGCGGCCCGATCGCGCGCCCAGATCGCGCCCGTCAGCGCGTACGGGCTCGTCTCGTCGACGAGCCTGAGCGTCTCGTCCCACCGCGCATCGTCGTACACGTGGACCGCGAGCACCGGCCCGAAGAGCTCGGTCCCGAAGATGGGATGCTGCGGATCGCCGACCTCGTAGATCGACGGCTCGACGAACCAGCCCCTCGACCGATCCGCGCCGCCGCCCGCGACGAGCACTGCCTCACGGGCGAGCCGCGCCTGCCACGACGAGAGCCGAGCGAACGCCCGCTCGTCGATGACCGCCCCCATGAACGACCGGAAGTCCTCGACGTCCCCCACGACGAGCCCGGCCACGTGCGCGGCGAGCCGGTCACGCAGCTCCTTCCACATCGAGCGCGGCACGTACGCGCGCGAGGCGGCGCTGCACTTCTGCCCCTGGTACTCGAACGCGCCGCGCACGAGCCCCGCCGCGAGCGCCTCGGGATCCGCCGACGGGTGCGCGACGACGAAGTCCTTACCGCCCGTCTCGCCGACGATCCGCGGGAAGGTCCGGTACTCGGCCATTCGTTGCCCGATCTCGCGATAGAACCAGCGGAGCGTCGCCGTCGAGCCCGTGAAGTGGAGCCCCGCGAGCGCGGGGTGCGCGACGGCCACCCGCCCGACGGGCTCGCCCCGCCCATAGACGACCTGGATGACGCCGTCGGGGAGGCCCGCCGCGCGGAAGAGCTCCACCACGTGGTGCGCCGCGAGCGACTGCGCCTCGGCGGGCTTCCACACGACGACGTTGCCCATGAGCGCGGGGGCGGCGGGGAGGTTCCCCGCGATGGCGGTGAAGTTGAAGGGCGTGACCGCGAGGACGAAGCCCTCGAGCGGGCGGAGCTCGAGCGCGTTCGACGCGCCGCGCACCGAGCGGGGCTGCTCGGCGAGCCGCGACGCGAAGGCGACGTTGAAGCGGAGGAAGTCGACGAGCTCGCACGCGCTGTCGATCTCGGCCTGGTGGACGGTCTTCGACTGTCCGAGCATCGTCGCCGCGTTGAGGCGCGCGCGGAAGGGCCCCGCGAGCAGCTCGGCCGCGCGAAGAAAGACGCGCGCGCGCTCGTCGAAGGGCGTCTCGGCCCACGCCGGGGCGGCCGCGAGCGCGGCGTCGATGGCCCTCACCGCGACCGCCTCGCCACCGTCGTGGAAGGTCGCGAGCACGCGGCCGTGATCGTGCGGCGCGCGGACCTCGAGCGCCGGCCCCTCGTGGAGCGAGGCGCCGCCCACACGGTGCGGGATGTCGACGCGCTCGCCGCCGATTGCGCCCAGGGCGGCGCGCAGCTCGGCGCGCTCCTTCGAGCCCGGCGCGTACGAGAGCACCGGCTCGTTCTCCGGGAGGGGCAGGGCGTGGGGGATGTCGAGCATGCGGCGGCGGAGCGTACTACACCGCGCGACGAGCGGGCCTCACGAGCCAGGGCCCTGGCCGCCCGACGACCTCGGAGCGTACCACACCGCGCGACGAGCGGGCCTCACGAGCCCGGGCCCTGGCCGCCCGACGACCTCGGAGCGTACCACACCGCGCGACGAGCGGGCCTCACGAGCCCGGGCCCTGACCGCCCGGCGACCTCGGAGCGATCGCGGACCCTTGGCGGTGGGGCTGCGTCGACGGACGTGCGCCCTCCCGGGGTGACGCCGCCCGCGAGGCCTGAGCGCTCGGGCGGCAAGGCGCCTTGACGGGAGGGGCGGTTTGCTACACTCGTCTCTCATGTCCGATCTGCACGACGCGCTCCGCGAGGCGGCCGTCGGCGCGCCCGAGCTCCGGCCCGTCGCGACCGAGACGAAGAGGCCCCCGGAGACCGCGCCCAAGAAGGGGAACCCCCTCCTCCTCGTGGGGCTCGCCGCGATCGCCGTCGTGGTCGCCGGCGTCGTGCTCTCGTTCAAGGACGCGGCGGTGTACGCGAAGACGGTCGATCAGCTCATGGCCGAGAAGGACCGCTTCACGGGGCGCGCGGTCCGCGCCGAGGGCAACCTCGTGAAGGGGTCGCTCACGCACCAGGAGTCGCCCTGCGAGTATCGCTTCCGCATCGCCGAGAAGGGCGCCGAGATCCCCGTCCGGTACGCGGGGTGCGTCGTCCCGGACACGTTCCGTGACATGCCAGGGATGGACGTGCGGGTCACGGTCGAGGGCAAGCTGACGACGGAGGGCGCCTTCGAGGCGACGCAGGTGATGGCGAAGTGTCCATCCAAGTACGAGATGAAGGACCGCGCCAGGAGCGGCGAGGCCGCGCCGCACCAGCCCGTCGCTGGAGAGGCGAGCCCCTGATGAGCGTCACACGCCCCATGACGAAGGGCGACTTCGATCACATCGTCACGGTCATCGACCAGTGGGCGGGGGGGATGTCGCGCGAGCTCGGGCACCCGGTGTTCTTTCACCAGCTCGGCCGACACAACCGCGTGATCGAGCTCGGGGGCTCGGGGGAGATCATCGCGTTTTTGTTTGGCTTCTTGACGCCCGAGGCGCAGTCGGTCGGCTACGTCCACCTCGTCGGCGTCCACCCGGAGCACCGGCGCGGCGGGGTCGGGCGCACGCTGTACGCGGGCTTCGAAGAGGTCGCGCGCACGGGCGGCGCGAAGAGCCTCGCCGCGATCACGATGGTGGGCAACGAGCAGAGCGTCGCGTTCCACCACGCGATGGGGTGGACCTCGCGCGTCGTCGCCGATTACGCGGGCCCCGGCCGCGCGCGGATCGTCCTCGAGAAGTCGCTCTGAAGCCAGCGTAGGACGCGACCCCGTACGTCACGCGTCGCGTCGCCGCGTGAGGTGCGGCCTCCTCGGCGCCGGCGCGCTGCGGCGGCGGAGTGACCCTCCCGCGGTGCGTGGACTCGCGACGAGGCGCTCGGCTTGGCGCGCGCGACGCAGCTCGGCCCATATCACGGGGCGCAGCGACGAAGCGGCCGTCGCGATCGGCTCGCTCCTGCGGCGGCGGAGTGACCCTCCCGCGGTGCGTGGACTCGCGACGAGGCGCTCGGCTTGGCGCGCGCGACGCAGCTCGGCCCATATCACGGGGCGCAGCGACGAAGCGGCCGTCGCGATCCGCTCGCTCCTGCCGCTGCGGCACGCCTCGGGCACGCGTGGAGGCCCGCTTTCTTGGCCGGGAGACGGAGCATCGCGTAACCGGACGAGGGCTGCCCTCATGAAGACGCGCGATCCCAAGGACGAGCTGTCCCTCCTCATCGACCGGGCGCAGCGGCTCGCGGCCTCTCGCCACGAGCGGCTCTCGACGATCCACTTGCTCCGCGCCGTCCTCATCGACACGGGCCACGCGCACGCCGTCCTCGCCGCGCACCAGGTGAGCGAGGCGCGCGTCGCCGAGCTCACCGCCGCCCCCGAGCCCCCGGAGCTCCCGAGACAGATCGTCGACGCCGCGCGCGAGCTCTCGCAGCGCATGGTGGCGCTCGCGCCCTCCGGAACCCACCTGCTGGTCGCGCTGCTCGGGGAGCGCGCGACCAGCGCGTACCGCGCCCTCGCGTCCCTCGGAGTCGACATCGGCCGGCTCCGCACCGCGGCGATGCAGCTCCTCCTAGGCGCACCACCCCTGCGAAAGGTCGCGGCGGCGCCCAGCCAGGCTCCCGCGCCCCGCTCCGGCCCCACGCCGAGCGCCCCCGAACGCCCCCGAGCGCGTGCGCCGCTCGCCACCGCCGTCGCGGTGAGCCTCGTCCCGCGCCTCGACGCGAAGGCGCGCGTGGGGAGATCCGCGCCGACGCCGAGCGAGCCCGAGCTCGCCACACGGGCGCCCGAGCCCAGCCTCCGCCGCGTCACCGCGGACGACCCCTCGCCCACCGGCCACGAGGCGAGCCCGGCCGATCTCGCGCCCTCCGACCGGGCCCTCGCCGGCCGCGCGACCTCGGACGATCGTGCGACCCCGATCCATGAGCCTCCGCCGCGTCACCGCGCCTCGACCGCACGCCAACTCGAGCTGCCGGGGACGACGACGCGAGCCCGCGCGCCGAGCGCTCGCGAGGGCCGAGCCGTCCTCGATCCCAAGCAGTTCCCGGTGCTCTCGGCGGTCGGAAAGAACCTCTCGCTCGTCGAGGAGAATGCGGCCGATCCCATCGTAGGTCGTGAGGCCGAGATCGAGCGCTGCCTCGATGTCCTCGCGCGCCGCCGCGCGAACAGCCCGCTGCTCGTCGGGGCGCACGGGATCGGCAAGACGTCCATCGTGCGGGGCGTCGCGCGCGCGATGCTCGCCGCGCGAGCGGGCTCGCTGGACGATCGGCTCCTGGTCGCGCTGGGCCCCGCGGAGCTCACCGAAGGGCTCGCTGGTCGCGGCGCGATCACGGAGCGCTTCCAGGCGATCGCGCGTGAGCTCGCCGCCGTACCCGGCCGCGTCGTCCTCGTCGTGGAGGACGTCCACGCGCTCGTCGCAGGGACGCTCGAGGAGGAGCTCGGGGCAGAGCTCCGCGCCGCGCTCGCCGCCGGTGCGGTGCAGATCCTCGGGACGAGCACGCCGGACGACGTACGCCGCGCGATCGAGGCCGATCCGCAGCTCGCGCGGCGCTTCTCGCCCATCCTCGTGGAGGAGCCCACGCGCGACGAGGCGCGCGAGGTGATCGACGCCGCGGTCCTCGCGTACGCGAGGCATCACCAGGTCCGCTTCCCCAGCGAGTCGCTCTCGGGGGCGATCGAGTGGACGGTGCGCTACATGCCGGGCCGATCGCTCCCCGACAAGGCCCTCTCGGTGCTCGATCTCGCGGGCGCGCGGGCGCGGCGGCGCGGCGCCGACCGCGTCGAGCTCGCCGAGGTGGCAGAGGTCGTCGCCGAGCTCACCGACGTACCCGCCACGCGCCTGCTCGAGACCGACGGCGAGCGCATGCTGAACCTCGAGGCCCTCCTCGGGGACGACGTCGTGGGCCACGACACGGAGCTCCGGAAGATCGCGGCCATCCTCCGCCGGAACGCGGCCGGCATCCGGGGCAAGCGACCCATCGGATCCTTCCTCTTGCTCGGGCCGACCGGCGTCGGAAAGACCGAGACGGCGAAGGCCGTGGCGCGCGCGCTCTTCCACGACACGGGGGCGATGACGCGGCTCGATCTGTCAGAATTTGCCGAGCCCCACGCGATCGCGCGGCTCATCGGCGCACCTCCCGGGTACGTGGGCCACGAGTCGGGCGGGCAGCTCACCGAGGCGGTGCGCAAGCGCCCGTACCAGGTGATCTTGCTCGACGAGATCGAGAAGGCGCACCGGGACGTCCTGCTCGCCTTCCTCCAGGTGCTCGACGAGGGGCACATGACCGACGGTCGCGGGCGCACGGTGGACTTCACGAACACGGTCATCATGATGACGTCGAACCTGGGCGCCTCGGAGGCGGTGCGCGTGGTCGAGCGGACGATCGGCTTCCGCGCCGGCGGCACGGCCGTCGCGGAGCCGCGGCTCGACGAGGCGGCGGTCGCCGCCGCAGCGCGGAGGGCGCTCGCGCCCGAACTCTACAACCGCATCGACGAGGTGCTCGTCTTCCCGCCGCTCACGGTGGACGACGTGCGCAAGATCGCCGAAAAATTGCTCGGCGCGCTGTCGCGCCAGGTCGAGGCAGAGCGCGGCGTCTCGCTGGAGGTGGACCCCGAGGTCCTGGACGCGCTCGTGGCAAAGGGCGGCTTCGATCCCCAGCTCGGCGCACGCCCGATGCGCCGGGCGATCGCGAAGCACGTCGAGACGAAGCTCGCGGAGCTGTTGCTGCGCGACGAGGCAGGAGAGGGCGATCGCGTGAGGGTCCGCGTCGGCGACGACGGCGAGATCGTGCTCGTCACGCCGAAGGGCGCGCGAGGCGCGGCCTAGTCGGGCCCCAGGGTTCGACGCGGAGTCGTCGTCGGGCCGCAGGCGAGGCGTAGTCGGGCCCCAGGCTCGACGTGGAGTCGTCGTCGGGCCGCAGGCGAGGCATAGTCGGGCCCCAGGCTCGACGTGGAGTCGTCGTCGGGCCGCAGGCGGGCCCCAGGTTCGACGCGATGCACCCGAGACGCAGGTTCGATGCGGCGCGCGCGAGCCACGGGCGTGGCGTAGGCTGGGTGCAAGGGTTGGGGCGGTGCAGGCGGGCTGCGGTTCGGGCGCGGCGCGCAACCTCGCCGCCTCGCTCGCGAAGAGCTTCGCCATGCTCGTGCAGGCGGGCTGCGGTTCGGGCGCGGCGCGCAACGGTCGCCCTTCGACGGACGACGAGCCGGGCGATGGACCTCCCGCTCGTCGCTCGCACCCTCGGCACGCTCCTCCTCTCCCCTCCTGCCTGCGCGGCGTGTGACGCTCCCGTCCCGCACCTCGTGGCCTTCTGCCGGACGTGTGTGGGGACCATCGTCTCGTCCGGTGACCCACTCGTGGTCGGGCGGTTCGGTGGTGCGCTCGCGACGGCGGTCCATCGGCTCAAGTTCGGCGATCGGCCGGATCTGGCTCGTCCGCTCGGGGCGCTGCTCGCGGCGCGGTGTCGTGGCGCCGGCCTGTCTCGCGCCGCGGTCGATCTCGTCGTCCCCGTGCCGCTCGGGCTCGGGCGCCTCGCGCGCCGCGGGTACAACCAGTCGGCGCTCCTCGCGTCGCGGATCGCCCGCGGGCTCGAGGTGGACGCGCTACGGCTCGGGCTCACGCGGCTCCGCGAGACCTCGGCGCAGGCCGAGCTCGGCCGAGAGGGCCGCGAGGAGAACGTGCGAGGCGCCTTCGCGCCGCGGGGCAGCCGGCTCGAGGGGCGCCGAGTGCTCCTCGTCGACGACGTCCGCACGACGGGCGCGACGCTCCGAGCGGCGGCGCGAGCGGTCGCCCTGGGTGGAGGGACCGTCGTCGCGGAGGCCGTCGTCGCCGAGGCGTGACCGACGAGAGGGCCGTCGTCGCCGCGGGGCTCGCGAGGCCTCTGCGACGCGCTCGCTGGCACCCGAGCCGGCGGGTGCGCGCCCCTCTCACATGCCCGCGAGGATCTTGAAGGCCTTGCCGTCGTGCTCGAGCTCGAGTCGGTTGTCGGCGACGGTGTGCCGCCACTCGTCCTGCTTGAGCCCAGGGATCTTGTACGACGAGCTGTAGGTGTAGATGACGAAGATGCGGCCGCTGTCGCTCCGCGTGACCTTGCGATAGCGGATCTCGTAGCGGATCGCCTTCGTCTGCTGGAAGCGCCCGTCGAGCCACTCGCGCAGGCCCTCGTAGTCGAGGTCGTCGGACGGATCGACGTTGCCTCCGTCCTCGTAGTAGCGCGGGCTCGCGAGCGAGAGGAGCACGGCCACGTCCTGGCGCTCGATCGCCTTCCTGTACTGCTCGCAAAAACGGATGATGTCGCGGTTCTCGTCGGTATCCTCGACGTCCGTGTTCGGGATGTAGCGGGTCGCGCAGCCCGTCGCGCCGACGGCGACCGTGGCGAGGGCGAGCGTGAGCGCGAGGCGAGGGAGGAGCATCCGCTGAGAGGGGCGAACCACCGCCCGGGGCGACCTATTCCCCAGGGTGGCGGGTCGGGGGGACCATAAGTCCCTCCGGCTCGGTTTGTCGAGGCCGAAGCCGTCGTGGAGCGCGCGGACTGCGAGCTCGGTGTACTTCGAGGCGATGAGGCACGAGATCTTGATCTCGCTCGTCGAGATCGCCTGGATGTTGATGCTCTCCCGGGAGAAGATCTCGAACATCTTGGCCGCGACGCCGGCGTGGGACTTCATGCCGAGGCCGACGATGGAGACCTTGACGATGTCCTCGTCGTAGCGGACGCCGCCGCGCGCGCCGATCTTCGCGGCGAGCTCCTCGAAGAGGCCCTCGTTCCGCGCCAGATCGGTCTTCGGGACGGTGAAGGTGACGTCGGTCGCGTCGCCGTAGCCGTACGCGGTGTTCTGGATGATCATGTCGACGCTGACGCCGCGCTCGGCGAGCTCGCCGAAGATGCGGGCGACGACGCCGGGGCGATCGGGGACGGCGACGAGCTGCACCTTGGCGTCGTTCTTGTCGTAGGCGACGCCGGCGACGACGACGTCCTCGAGGCTGCCCTCTTCTTTGACGACCCAGGTGCCGGGAGAATCGGAGAACGATGAGCGGACGTGCACGGGGACCTCGTATTTCATGGCGAGCTCGACGCTGCGGATCTGCAAGACCTTGGCGCCGAGGGAGGCGAGCTCGAGCATCTCCTCGTACGCGATGCGGGAGATCTTGCGGGCGGAGGGGCAGATGTTGGGATCGGTCGTGTAGACGCCGTCGACGTCGGTGTAGATCTCGGTGGTCGCCGTATCATTAAAA
>CAYNEK010000066.1:0-27139 GCA_964396175.1 uncultured Polyangiaceae bacterium
CGGCGCACCAGTTCAACGTGCTGGACGCGCGGGGCGCGATCGGCGTGACCGAGCGCGCGCGCTTCATCGGCCGTGTGCGCGGGATCGCCAAGGGCGTCGCGGAGGCGTACGTGAGCCAGCGCGAGGCCATGGGCTTCCCGCTCCTCGCGCGCTGATCGGGGCGCGATAGAGGCCGGCCCAACGTCGGCGCGCGGGACCACACCACCGCCCGCCGACGAGGGTGCGCTGGAGCGGCGCCGAGTGGGCTCTCAGCGCGTGGCGGCGGGCCCGCGCGCGACGAGGGCGGTCAGCTCGGCGACGTAGGGACCGAGCGATTCGGGATCGAGGAGCCCGAGCCGCAGGATCTCGCCGAGCCGCTCGTGGCGTGGGCCTCGCAGCGACACGATGACGTGCTCCTCTTCGGTCTTGCGGACCTCGACGGTCACGATGTCGTCCGTCGGGACCTCGAGGAGGCGACGAGCTCGCCCAAAGACCGTACGAGAGACGCAGAGTCGCCCTCGGTCGGCCCGCACGTGGAGGCGGGTCACGCGCGACAGGACGACGCGCGCTGCGAGCATGAGCGACGCCACGAACATGAGCCCCGCGAGGCCGGGGAGGACGACGCTCCCAGGCTCGCCGCGGGCGGAGAGCACCGCGGCGAGCATCCCGAGCCCCGTGCTCATCCCGAAGGCCACCGCGCTGAAGACGTCCGCCTCGCGCCGGAGCGCGAAGCCGAGCCCGGAGATCAGGTGCAGATCGCCCGCGGGGGGGCGCGCCGCGAGCTCTTCGAGGCGCGCCCGCTCTCCGTCACCCAGCCCGCCCGCGCCGACGGGGAACCGCCTCAGGATCACCGAGAGCGCGTCGCGTCCATCGGATCCTCGGGCCAGGCGTGCTTCGGATACCTTCGACACAGCTCTCTACGGATCGAGGGGTAGTGCCTCGCCCAGAAGCCCGCAAGATCGCTCGTCACCTGCACCGGTCGCTGCGACGGCGCGAGCAGGTGTGCCGTCAGCGCGGCGCGCCCGCCCGCGACGGAGGGGAGGCTCGTCATCCCAAAGAAATCCTGCAGTCGACTCGACACGAAGGGAGGCCTCCCCGGCTCGTAGGTGATCTTGGCGTGGCGACCCGACGAGAGGAGCAGGCGCTCGGGCGCCCACTCGGCGAGGCGCGTGCGCTCGGCGGGCGAGAGCCGCGCCTCGAGCGCGAGGGGGAAGCCGAGCGCCGCGAGCTCCGCGAGGCTCCGCGTCCCCACGGCGAGCTCCGCGACCACCGCCCTGAGCGCCTCTCCCTCGAAGGAAGGAAAGCTCGGATCGTGCTCGCGGACGAAGCGCGCGCGAGAGAGGAAGCCCTCGAGCGCGTCCGTGTCCTTCACGATCGCGTGGAGCCCCTTCGCGAGCGCCCGCTCGGCCACGAGCGCGGCGAGGGCGCGCCTCGTCTCGTCGTCGTCGCGCGCGGGGCCGCCGTCCAGCACGAGATCGTCGAAGAGCAGCTCGCTCACCGCGTCGGCCCGCGCTCGCTCGTCGTCCCAGAGGACGCGCGTCCGCTCGGTCACGTGCGCCGGGAAGAGCTCGAGCAGCCACTCGGGCTCGATGCGGGACAGCTCGCGGGCGACCACTCCTCGCGCCGTCTCCTCGGCGCGGACGACGACGACGAAGGGCGCGAGGACGACCTCGCTCTCCTCCGCTTGCCGCGCGCTCCCGCCGCCCGAGAGGACGAGCTCCCTCGATCCGGGGCGCCGACGCCGCGCGACGCGATCCGAGAACGCGACGAGCAAGGCCTTGGCGAGCGTCTCGTCGCGGTCCTCGCGCGCGCGCGGCGCGACGAGCCGGGTGAGCTGGGCGTCGAGCTGGGTGGCCGCAGAGAGGACGGCGCGCGTGCCCTCGGGATCGAGCTCGAGGGCGCGGAGCTCGGCCGGGCGAAGCCGCTCCGCCCGCGCGCGCGAGAGCGCGTCGACGACCGAGAGGACGTCGGAGTCGCCCGCCTCGGTCGTCGCGCCGCGCCCGCCGTCTCCGAGCGAGGCGCGCCGAGCGCGCCGCGGATCACGCTCCCCGAGGAGCGCCGCGAGGAGCGCCCCATCGCGCGGCGCGCCGCGCTCGGCCGCGAAGATCGCGAGCGCCGCGAGCCGAGGGTGGACCGCGAGCTCCGCCATGTGTCCCCCGAGCCCGGTGAGCGCGCCGCGATCGAGCGCGCCGAGCCGCTCGAGCAGGCGCTCGGCGCGCTCGATCGCCGCGAGCTGCGGCGCGTCGAGCCACCGCGCATCGGACAAACTATGTCCTAGCTTCGCGAAGAGGAGGCGGAGCTCGGTGAGGTCGTCCCGGGCGATCCCTGGGGGATCGTGCTCACGGCGCGCGTCGTGATCCCCCTTCGTGTAGAGCCGCCGGCAGAGCCCCTCGCGCGTTCGCCCGGCGCGTCCCGCGCGCTGCGCGGCCGAGGCGCGGCTCGTCTTCTCGGTGGTCCGCACGGGGAGCCCCGTCCAGGGCGAGCTCGTGACGCGGCGGACGAGCCCCGAGTCGATGACGGCCACGACGCCGTCGAGCGTGACGCTCGACTCGGCGACGTTGGTCGAGACGACGATCTTGCGCCGCTCGGAGGGGGCGAGGGCGCGGTCCTGCTCGTCCGGGGGGAGCTCCCCGTGGAGCGGCAGCAGCACCGCGCCGGCCTCCTCGACGACGCGAGCGGCCGCGCCGAGGACGTCGCGGATCTCGCGCGCGCCCGGGACGAAGACGAGCACGTGCCCGGAGGGCTCGGCGCGGAGGACCTCGCGGAGCGCGGCGGTGATCCGGAGCGCGAGGGGGCGATCGTCGGGCGCGCGATCGTGCTCGATCCGGACCGGGAAGCGTCGCCCCTCGGCGCGCACGCGCTCGCACCCGAGGTGCGCGGCGAGGCGCGCGCCGTCGAGCGTCGCGCTCATCGGGACGAGGGCGAGATCGGGGCGGGTGTCCGCGAGCCGGAGCGTGAGGGCGAGGGCCAGATCGGCCTCGAGGCTGCGCTCGTGGAACTCGTCGAAGACGACGCAGCCGACGCGTTGGAGGGATGGATCCCCGGTGATCATGCGCAGAAAGACCCCCTCGGTGACGAACCGGAGGCGGGTCTTCGGCGACGAGCGCTGGTCGAAGCGGACCGCGTACCCCACGCGCTCACCGACGGGCTCGCCGAGCTCGGCGGCGACGCGATGTGCGGCCATCCGCGCGGCGATGCGCCGCGGCTCGAGGACGACGATCTCCTGGTCCGAGAGCAGCTCTGCCTCGAGGATCGCCCGCGGCACCCTCGTCGTCTTCCCGGCGCCAGGCTCGGCCTCGACGACGAGCCGACGATCGCGCCGGAGCAGGCGCACGATGTCCGGGAGGAGGGGATCGATCGGGAGGAGCAAGGGCCGAGCCTTCATAGCCGAGGTGTGGGCCCTGTCGGGCGCCGGGACGGCAGAGCCGCCCGCTGCGAGCCGCGCGCGCGTCGCCGATCCGGCTGGCCTTGGGCGGCGCGTGGGGCACCTTCGCTCCGTAGCGGCGGCGTTCGGCCCACGCGATCGGCGCGGGTACGCGGGCGCGTCGACGCACGCGCGATGCCGTCCTCGGGGCGAGATCAGCTGCTTGGTCAGCGGTTGCCCGCGGGGCGCGGAGCGTCCTCGGCACCGACCTCGCCCCACCAGATCGGCGTGGGCTTCCCCTCTACGAGGACAGAGAGATCCGGCGCGGCCGACCGGTCGATGACGATGACCCCCGCCGCGTCGGCCGTCCAACCCTCGACGATCCCGCTCATCGACGTCGTCACCCTCACGCCACCCATCGGCGTCATCTGGCAGGGGCGGGTCGTCGTCGAGGCGTCGACACGCGGAGGCAGCGGTTCGTCTCCTGTGGCCATCCACGCACGCACGGCGCCGACCCCCAGTGAGACGACGGCGAAGACGCCACCGAAGAGCAGGCCACCCTCCCACCCGCCAATCCTCCATCCCGCGGCGACGCTCGCCGCCTCGCCCGCGCCGGCCCCGAGCCCAAAGTGCAGGTGCGCGTCCTGGTGAAGCTTCAGCTGTGTGTGGACTCGCTTCGCCTCTTCACAGATCCATCCCCGTGCGACGACGAGCCGGGTGCGCCCAGGTGTCCCCGCCGTGGCCATCGTGACCACGGCGGGCGTCGTCGGACGGCTCTCGGTCTCCTCGCGCGACGCGCCGGGGACGACCGTAGCCTTCGTCTGGATGCATCCGGAAGCGGTCATCGCGAAGACCAAGGACAGCGCGATCCGTCGCCTCACGGCGCCACCTCCATCGACACTTCGCCAATGAGCCGCCCCTCGACCGTCACGGGGGCGATGACGGTGCCCGTCCGCGGTCCGAAGAGGCTCCGCGGCACGGGGACGGTGGCCCTGCCCGCGTCGTCGGTTCGCCCCTGGACGGTGCCCGCCGGCCCATGAACGGTGAAGTCCACGCCGGCCGCGGGCTCTTCTCCACAGGGGGTCGACTTGCTTCGCCGCTCCTCCTTCGTCACGACGCGCGCGGTCGCCTGGTGCGTCAGACCATGGTCGACGAGCAGGAACAACCCGCTCACGCCGGCCAGCGCGAACCCGGTGAAGTAGTATTGGAAACTCGGCGGCGCGTCGCCGCTGCGTCGTCGCTCGGAGGACTGACTTATCATGGCCCCCCAGAGCATGAGCGCCGAGCCGCCCGCGAGCCCGTACCACTCGGCGCGGCGCCCCGCGCCCCCGACGCGGCGGCCCGTCGTCCGATCCTCGTAGAAGGTGTACGTCTCCGACGCTTCGCAGCCAAAGCGTCGGGTCAAGCGCAGCGCCACGGTCTCGCCCGTCGACGGGGGCACATCCATCTGGAGCGTCGCGGTGCGCCCGATCGGACGTCGCGCGACGTCGGCGCCCGTCTTCGTCACGGAGAACGGCTCGGTCCCACAGGCGACCGCCGTGATCGCGAGCCCTGCGACGAGCGAGTGAAGCACCCCCTTCCCGACATGAGCCATGCAGCCCAACAATACGAGACGCCTCTCGTCGAGGTCAAGAGCGCCGAGAGCGTCGCCCCGAAGGTGGCGCCGCGACCCGACGCCCGCGAGGCGCCGCGGCGCTTTGCTCACGAGAGCACGCCTGCGGCCCAGGGAGCAGCGCATCCGCTCCATCGAGGCGAGGAGCCGCGGCGCTTCACTCGCGAGAGCACGCCTGCCGCCTAGGGAGCGGCGCGTCCCGCCAATCGAGGCGGCGTGCCGTGGCGCTTCGCTCGCTCGAGCCCGCGGGGAGCACCAACATCAGCCATGCCTTCCGATTTCCCACGCCGATCCCACGCTGCGGCTGGGGTCCTCCCGAGCAGCGGCTCGCCGCGTCCGGGGGCGCCGGATCGCCCAGGATGCGGACGAGGTCCAGGGCAGCGCTTCCCTTTGCGTGCATCGCGGGATACGCTGGTACCCCTGGTGGCGCCCCTCTCCTTCGTCGATCACGCTGCCGATCCCGCCGCCTGGGCGAGGGAGCTCGGCGTCTCGCGCGAGGCCGTCGAGCTGTACCTCGCGAGCGACGTCGTCGATCTCCACGTCGACACCTTCATCTGGCATCGCGTCTTTGGTTACGACATCGGCAAGCGTCACGGGCGCGGCCTCCTCGGAGCGGCCTTCTACAGCCAGGTCGATCTGCCGAGGCTCCGTGAGGCGCGCATCACGGGAGCCACGTGGGTCATCACGACGAACCCTGCGCGACACAAGACCGACCGCGCCGCGACCTTCGCCGAGAACCTCGCCGAGCTCCGCGCCCTCCTCGGGCGCTTCCCGGACGACGTCCAGCTCGTGAAGAACGTCGCCGAGTACGAGGCCGCCCGGGCGGCGGGCAAGCACGCGGCGTTTCTCGGTGTCCAAGGGGGGAACGCGGTCGATCGCGATCCGCAGGCGGTCGAGCTCTTGGGCGACACCATCCTTCGGGTGACGCTGGTGCACCTCTCGACCTCGAGCCTCGGGACGACCTCGTCGCCGGCGGCGCGGGCGCTCTCGACGGGCGGGGGCGGGCTCACGGACCGAGGCCGCGACTTCGTCCGGGCGCTCAACGCGAGGGACATCTTCGTCGATCTGGCGCACATCAGCCGGAGGGGCTTCTTCGACGCCCTCGAGGTCCACGACAAGACGAGGGCCCCCATCGTCACGCACACGGGGATCGACGCGGTGCATCCCCATTGGCGCAACCTGACGGATGAGCAGGTGCGGGCGATCGCGGATCGCGGCGGGACGATTGGGATCATGTACCAATCGAGCTTCCTTGGGCCCTCGGTCCTCCACGGGAGGCTCTCGTGGATCGTGGACCACATGGATCACGTCCGGCGCCTCGTGGGTGACGAGATCGTCTCGCTCGGGAGCGATTGGGACGGCGCGATCGTGCCCCCGCGCGACATGCCCACGGTGCTGGAGCTGCCACGGCTCGTCGACGAGATGCTCCGCCGCGGCTGGTCCCCCGACGCCGTCCAGAAGGCGCTCGGCAAGAACGCGCTCCGCACGATCCGCAGCCTCCGCGGCTGAGCTCCCACGCAAGAGGGCGCCGCCCGGTGCCACGCAGCGCGGCGCGTTCGACGACGCCACGGAGGAGCCGCACGTCGAGCGGCGTCACGGAGGCGCCGCTCGACGCCCCGACCAGGCGGCCGCGCGACCTTGGGGGAGCGGCACGTCGAGTGGCGTCACGGAGAAGCCGCTCAAAGACCCGACCAAACGGCGGCGCAACCTCGGGGGAGCGGCACGTCGAGCGGCGTCATGGAGGCGCCGCTCGACGCCCCGACCAGGCGGCCGCGCGACCTCGCGGATCGACCCTGCCAGGAGATCTGTCGCGGCACGAGGCAGCGATGGGGACCGTGAGGCGACTCGGTGGTCCGGCCGGGGAGGTTCGCATCGCGCTGCGTGCTCGCGGCAGAGCGCCGGCGGCGCGGGGGACGGCGGCGCTCGCCCGAGGGCGCCTCGAGGGTTGACATAAGCTACGCAGGCGAATATTTCGTACGCGAAGCAATGCGAACGAGCGCGGTCCCTGCCGAGCTGAAGCCCGACGTCGACGAGATCGTCGAGGCGATCGTCTACCTCTACACCGAGAGCCGACGGCTCACCAAGGAGACGGCGGCTCGACATGGCCTCACGGGGCCGCAGCTCACCGTCATCAAAATGCTCGAGACGCTCGGCGATCTCTCGCTCTCGCGGCTCTCCGAGCGCATCCGCGCGCAGAACAGCACGGTGACCGGCATCGTCGATCGGATGGAGCGAGAGGGGCTCGTCACGCGCGCGCGCAGCGAGACCGATCGGCGCGTCGTCCACATCCAGCTCACGCAGAAGGGGCTCGACATCGCCCAGGAGGTCAAGGTCGAGCCCATTCAGCTCTTCCGCGAGGCGCTGTCCTCGCTGTCGCGGGAGGACACGAAGGACCTCCTCCGCGTCCTCACCAAGCTCGCTCACCGCGTGAAGTCCAAGGTCGAAGGAGAGAAGGAAGCGTCATGACCGACAAGCCCCCGACGAGGGATCCCGACGTCTGTGTCGTCACCTGCGCCTTGACCGGCGTCCTCGCCAACCGGAGGCAGTGTGCGGCCATCCCCTACACCCCCGCCGAGATCGCCGAGGAGGCGCGCCGCGCGTACGAGGCGGGCGCGTCCGTCGTCCACATCCACGCGCGCAACGACGACGGGACCCCCACCTTCAGCCCCGCCGTCTTCGCGCAGATCAAGGCCGAGATCCGCGCCCGCTGCCCCATCATCCTCAACTTCTCGACGGGCACCCTCGTCGACGACGTGTCCGAACAGTGTACCTACCTCCGCGAGTCCAAGCCGGAGATCGGCGCGCTCAACATGGGGACGATGAACTACGCGAAGTACTCCTCGCGCCAGAAGAAGTTCGTCTTCGACATGATCTTCCCCAACACGTACGAGAAGATCACGACGCTCCTCCGCGCGATGAGGGACGCGGGCGTCAAGCCCGAGCTCGAGTGCTTCGACACCGGTCACACCCACGGCGTCGGGCCGCTCCTCGACATGGGCCTGCTCGAGGCGCCGCTCCAGTTCTCCTTCATCGTCAACGTCCTCGGCGGGATCCCACCCCTCGTCGAGTCCATCCAGCTCCAGACGAAGCTCATGCCCCCGGGCAGCGAGTGGGAGGTCATCGGCATCTCGCACTGCCAGTGGAGGATGCTCGCCACCGCCCTCGTGCTCGGCGGCAACGTCCGCTGCGGCCTCGAGGACCACCTCTACCTCCCCAGCGGCGAGATGGCGAAGTCCAATGGCGAGCTCGTCGAGACCGCCGTGCGCATGACCCGCGACGTCGGAAGAAGGCCCGCGACCGTCGACGAGGCTCGCCAGATCCTGAGCCTCGGAGCGCCCCGGTGACCGCTGTACGGAGGTTCCATACGATCGTCGTCGAGCGGGCGGGGGCGACGACGACCTTCACGCTGAACCGACCGGAGCGGAGGAACGCGATCGGACCCCAGATGGTGAACGAGCTGCTCCACGCGCTCCGGGACGCCCACGCGGACCCGGAGACGCGGGTCGTCGTGCTCACCGGGGCGGGCAACGCCTTCTCCGCGGGCGGAGACTTCGCGCAGATGACGAGCGGCGCGGACGGTGACGAGCTTCCGATCCTGGGCGACTACGCCGATCTCCTGCTCGCGCTCTCGCGCGCCGAGAAGCCCGTCATCGCGGCGGTCCAGGGCCACGCGATGGGGGGCGGGCTCGGGCTCGTCGCGGCCAGCACGTTCGCCATCGCGAGCCACGACGCGAAGCTCGGGACCCCCGAGGTCGACGTCGGGCTCTTCCCGATGATGATCATGGCGGTCCTCGCGCGCGCCGTGCCTCGGAAGCGCCTCCTCGAGATGATGCTCCTCGGCGAGCGGCTCTCCGCGGACGAGGCGGCGCGGGTGGGGATCGTGACGCGCGCCGTGGGCGCCGATGTCTTCCAGGACGAGGTCCGCGCGCTCGCGGACAAGCTCGCCTCCAAGAGCCCCGCCGCGCTTCGGCTCGGGCTCGCGGCGTGGGCCAAACAGGAAGACATGGATCTCGAAGCGGCGCTGCACTTCCTCCGCGGCGAGCTCGGGAAGTGCCTCGCGACCGACGACGCGCGTGAGGGTCTGACAGCCTTCCTCGAGAAGCGGAAGCCGGCCTTCACCGGAAAGTAGGGGACACCATGGACATGCGAGAGCTCGTGAAGGATCTGGAGGCGCGGCGCGAGGCGATCCGCGCGATGGGTGGCGCGGACAAAGTCGCGAGGCAGCACGAGCGCGGGAAGCTGACCGCCCGCGAGCGCCTCGGGCTCTTCTTCGACGGAGGCGCATACTTCGAGGTGGGGATGCACGGCACCCAGATGGGCCTAGCGGCCGGCCCGGACGGCAAGGACCGTCCGCCCGCGGACGGCGTCGTGTGCGCCTTCGGGCAGGTCGAGGGGCGGATGGTCTGCGCCGCGTCCTATGACTTCACCGTCAAGGGGGGGAGCATCGGCTACACGGGCGAGGAGAAGGTCACGCGGCTCCGTCAGATGGCGCTCCGCGGGCGCTGGCCGATCGTGTGGTTCATCGACTCGGGGGGGGCCCGCATCGATCCGGGCTCGAGCCACCCGGACATGATCAGCGTCTTTGCCTCGACGGGGCACCTCTTCCGCGAGCAGGTCCACATGTCGGGCGTCGTGCCGCAGGTGGCGGCGATGGTGGGGCCCGGCGCGGCGGGGACGGCGTACATCCCCGGACTCGCCGACTTCGTCCCGATGGTGAAGGGCATTGGCTCCCTCGCGCTCGGGGGCCCGGCGCTCGTCAAGGCCGCGACGGGGCAGGACATCGCGGAGCAGGACCTCGGCGGCTCGAAGATCCACTCGACGGTGAGCGGCGTCAGCGACGGCGAGGTGCCGGACGATCCGTCGTGCATCGCGCTCGTGCGGAAGTACCTGTCCTTCTTCCCGTCCCACTGCGAGGAGCGGCCGCCCGAGCGCGCGACGTCCGATCCCATCGATCGGCGCGACGACGCGCTCCTCGATCTCTTGCCGTCCGAGGGCCGGAAGGCCTACGACATGTATGGGCTCATCCGGACCCTCGTCGACGACGGCGACTACCTCGACATCAAGCCCAAGTTCGCGAGGAGCGTCATCACCTGCCTCGCGCGCATCGGCGGCAAGAGCGTGGGCATCGTGGCGAACCAGCCGAGCCACGTGGGCGGCATCCTCGACAACGACTCGGCGGACAAGGCGGCGCGCTTCATCCAGGTGTGCGACGCGTTCAACGTCCCGCTCGTCTTTCTGATGGATGTGCCCGGCTTCATGGTGGGATCGAAGGTGGAGCACGCGGGGATCATCCGGCACGGGGCGAAGATGCTCCACGTGATGGCGGCGGCCACGGTCCCGAAGCTCACGGTGGTCGTGCGGAAGGGCTATGGCGCCGGTTACTATGTGATGGCCGGGCGCGCCTTCGAGCCCGATCTCCTCGTCGCCTGGCCCAACGCCGAGATCAGCGTGATGGGGGCCGAGGGGATGGTGGGGATCGCGGCGAAGAAGCTCTTTGGCGGCATGGATCCTCCGCCCGAGATGAAGCAGGCGATCGTCGCGGAGCTCCAGAGATCGATTGACATCTACAAGGTGGCGGGATGGGGCTACGTGGACGACGTGATCGATCCGAGGGACACCCGGCGCGTGCTCGCGTGGGGGCTCGAGCTGTCGAGGAACAAGCACCTCGAGCGCCCTCACAGAAAGCGTGGGATCATCCCGGTGTGACGCGCCGGCGTCACGGCGCGGGCGAGCCCGCCGCCGCTCGCGTGACGGCCGAGGCGCCATGGTCGCGCAGCGTGAGGTTGGCCAGGACCGAGCCCATCGTGCCGGCGTCGCCCGTGCGGGCGCGATGGATCGGCTACGGGAGGGACGCGGTCGCTGGGGTGAGGCCGGCGAGGACCGAGCCGATCGTGCTCGGTGTCGGCGTCCGCGCGGGCGCGATGGATCGGCTACGGGAGGGACGCGGTCGCTGGGGTGAGGCCGGCGAGGACCGAGCCCATCGTGCCGGCGTTGCCCTCCGAGCCGCGGCCGACGACGTACAACATGCGGATCGCCCCATAGCCGATCGTGGTCGGGCTCCTGGGATCGAACCGGGTGAAGACCGGGGCGACCGCGCGCGTCAGCGAGCCCTCACCGAAGCGCGCCGCGAGCCCAATCGCGTGGGCGCCAGCCCGGTTCTTCCCGGTAAAGTACACGTAGGTGATGGCGCGGCCGTCCGCGCCCACCTCGTAGAATGGGTGCGGATCCCCGACCGTCGCTGCGTCGAAGGGCTGATCGGGCTCATCCGCCGGACCCGCTGGCGCCGAGGGCGCGAGCACGGCCTCGAACGTCGAGAACGACACCCCGTCGGCGGACCTCGCCTCGACGAGCGCGTCGCCGCGCGCCGCGAAGAGGCGCGTCGTGCCGTCGGGGAGCAGGACGACGCCGGGGGCCGACAGGGGCGCGGCGCCGTCGCACGCGAGCGGCTCGGGGCGCTTCGTCCACGTCGAGAGATCGGCGCTCTCCGCCAAGCCGATGCAGCCGCCCGCCGAGTAGTAGAGCCGCGCCGTCGCGCCGACGCGGAGCGGGAAGGGGTGCGCGACCCGCCCGGCCTCCCACGCGAGCGTCGGCGTGAGCACCTCGACCGCGTCCACCTGCCCCTTCGACTGTGTGGGGTCCTCGTAGTCGACACGGAAGATCCCGGTGCCCTTCTCCTTCTCGACGAAGAGCGCGAAGGGGAGCTTCCCGGGCGCGCCCTCGAGCGCGAGGACCCCAGGGTTTTGCCACTGTACGTTCTGTGTGCGGCCGAGGACGTGCGGCGCCGAGTCTCCCTCGGAGGGCTTCCTCAACGGACGGTAGGGGCCGACCACCGCGTTCGGGAGATCGTGGTCGCCTCCCGCTGGGGGCGCGCCCTGGCCGCAGGCGACCGAGAGCACGACGAGGCACGACAGCGCGAAGGAGCGCATCAGAAGAACACCCCCAGCGTGAGCCCTGCGTTCGTCTGGTGGCCGGACTGGCGGTAGCTCCCGACGAAGTCGGCGGGGCTGTCCTTCTTCGTCTCGCGCGTGGGGAGGGCCGAGTAGGCGAAGTGCGCGTCGAGCGCGAGCTTGCCCGGGAGCACGGAGAACGGCGCGTTCCATGCGGCCCCGAGGCCGCCCGCCATCGTGTGCCTGTCCGCGTCGACGAAGTTCGTCGCGCCCGTCTGCGGCGGGACGGGGCTCCTCTCGTACGTGTAGCCGGCCCGCACGAAGAGATCGACCTTCCCCGAGAGGGCGCGCCCCTCGAGGCCGAGGTGCGGGACGAGGCGGTTCGAGAGGCCTGGATCACGGACGACCGTGGGCTTCGGATCGGGGGGGACCGCGACGACGCTCCGTACGTCGTCGGGGAGCTCGAGGTGGGTGCTCGTCTGGCTCGTCGCGCTCTTGTAGGCGGACCATTCGACCCAGACGAGATCGAGGTTGGCCCTGAGCCAGGGCCTCGGGCGGTAGCTCGCGCCGAAGGTCACCTGCCGGGGGTGAAAGGCGTCGAAGGAGCGGCTCTCGAGCGTGTAGCGGACGGGGGCGCCGAAGGGCTCGACCCGCCCGTGGACGTCGGCGCCGATCTGGAGATCGAGCTTGGACTCGCCGCGGTAGGAGAGCCCGACGCTGAGGTCCTCGCGCGGCTCGACCCGCACGCCGAGGATGGGGATGCGCTCGGTCGTGAGATCGGCGTCGACCTCGTGGCGGAGCTGCGAGTCCGATGGGTCCTTGATGTCGGCCGTGCCCTCGATCCCAAAATTCCCGCGGGTCGACGACAGGTACGCGATGCCGCCTCCCACGGAGAGCCAGGGCACGGGGCGGATCGAGACGACGGACGCGATGAAGAGGATCTGCGCGCGGTTGTCATAGAGCTCCCAGCGGGGGATCTCCTGCTTCATCGTGCGGACCCGGGAGAGCCGGTCGTCGGGGATGTGGGTCGCGAGCCCGAAGGCGAAGGGCACGCCGAACAGTGTACCCGGCGCGACGACGCCGCCGACGAGCCCCTTCACCGGATCGAGGCCGGTGTCCTTCCCCTGGATCGCGAGGCGCTGGTCGACGCGGAAGTACCCGAGCGACAAGGACAGCCCCTCGGCGCGCGCGAGGCTCGCGGGGTTGTAGAAGACCGCCGAGAAGCTCGTCGAGTCTCCCACCTGCGCCGAGCCCATCGCGGTCTCGCGGCTGCCGAAGCCGTAGGTGTCGAGCGGGTTCGCGAGGGAGGGCGAGGCCGTGAGGAGCCCCGCGAGGGAGACGGCGGCGACGAGGACGCGGGCGGCGCGCATCAGAAGGCCACCGTCGCGGCGAGGCCGGCCATCAGCATGTGTCCGGAGGTCGTGACCTGCCGCGGGACGACGCTGGTCGAGGTGTCGACGTCGGCGTCCTTCTCGTGCGTGCGGGGGACGAGCTGGTGCCACTGCGCGACCAGATCGAGCCGCATCGGGACGAGGGGGCGCCGCAGCTCGACGCCGTAGCCCACGGTGAAGACGTGCCGAGAATTGTCGTACCCATTGGCCTCGCGGCGCTGGGGCGGGGCGGGCGAGGGCTCGAAGAACCAGCCCGCGCGGAGCCGGAGGACGAGCGCCTCGGAGCGGAGGAGCTCGCGCTCGGCGCCGAGCCGCGGCACGACGGTGTCGTGGTAGTCGGGGGGCGCCACGCCGAGCGCGAGGCAGTCGGGCTTCTCGGGCGGACACGAGGTGGTGGGCTCGGGCGCGCCAGGGTACGCAGACCACCGCTTGAAGGTCGCCCCCACGGCGACGCGCCACCGGCCCCGGACGCGCGCGATCTCGCCCTGGAGCTGCCAGGGATCGTACTGGGCGAGGCCCGCGATGTTGAAGGGGGGGACGACGAGCTGGCCGAGATCGTGGACCTCGATGAGCACGCGGAACCGGGCCGACAGCGTGCTCCGGTAGGTGAGTCCGACGCGGTAGCTCTCGCCGAGATCGTAGCTCGCCCCGAGGATCTTGCCGTAGCTCGCGACGAGCTGATCGTCGACGCGCGTGCCGACCGAGCCCGAGGTGTCCGTCGCGACGACGACGGTCCCCGAGATGGCGGCGAGAGCAGAGAGGCCCGCGCCGACGCGGAGTCCGTAGCCGAGATCGGCCCCCACCCCGAGCTGCACCGCGACGGTCTTCAGCCTGTCCGCGAGGGTCGGGAAGTGTGGGGTGTCCGGGTAGAGGACGCGCCCGCGGACGATGACGTCGGTCGGCGTGTAGAAGGCGAGGCCGAGCGCGACGCGGTCCTCGAGCGGGCCCTTGAAGGGCAGCGGGAGGAGCGCGCCGATGGATGTGCCCGTGGCGGCGTCCGCCGGGATCTTGCCGAGGGGCGCCGCGTGGAGCGAGAGGGTGGCGCCCTGGAAGCCGAGCGTCAGCTCGCGGGCGCGCGCCAGCGAGAGGAGCGCCGGGTTCTGGTAGGTGGTCTCGGCGCCCTCGCCGATGGCCGCGCCCGTCGCGCCCATCGCGGTCCCGCGCGGGCCGTAGCCGAAGATGTCCTGCGGCGACGCGGCGGCGCTCGGCGCGATCGCCAGCGCCGCGATCGCGGCCGACCGCGCGAAGAGCGATCGAGCGTGGCTGGTCATCCGAGGCCACCCAGAGACGCGCGGCTCGCGTCCCCCGCCGCGCTCCCGTGGAGCGGACGTGGCGAGCGAAGAGGGCGCTCCGCGCGTGCGTCGCCCGGCTCGACGATCGCCCTGGGTCCGTGGAGCGGACGTGGCGAGCGAAGAGGGCGCTCCGCGCGTGCGTCGCCCGGCTCGACGATCGCCCTGGGTCCGTGGAGCGCCGACATCCGCCAGCGACGATACAGGACTTCTCGGCCGTCTTCTACGACCCTTCGATCGTCACGGGCGTCGTGGGGGGGGGCGCGCGGGAGATTCAGCGCCTCCTGGGCTCGAAGCGGGCCACGTGCGTCTCGGCGACCGCCGTGAGCCGGCCCCCGCCGTCGAGATCGAAGGTGACGCGGAAGGCGAAGCGCTGACACCAGGCCATGTACGCGTCGACCGGCGGAGAGAACGACACGACGAGATCGATCTCGGCGCGGGGCGGGATCTCGAGGTCCTCGCGAGATGGGGCTGCCGGGTCGTGATACCCCTCGGTGGCTACGTCGGTGAGCTTCGGGCGCGCGGTGACCTCCGAGGGCACGTCGCACCCGTCCGAGCGCAGGGCCTCGATCTTGGTCGGGCGGAGCGTGCGAGGGCGATCGGATTGGTTCGTGACGCGGAAGTGGGCCTCGCCGAGCCTCGCGGGCGGCCCGCCGTGGGCGTGTCGCGCGTGGCCGTCGCGACCCGTGACGAGGATGGCGCCGTCGGGGCTCTTCGCCGAGGTGGAGGCCGAGCCGCGTGCGTCCCCGGGCTCGTACGACGGCGACGCCGCCGTCGTGGGCGCAGGTCCGGGCTCGCGCGGGCTCGAGCGCTCGGGCGTCGTGGCCTGCTGGGTGGATGGCGAAGGTCCGGCCGAGGCGGCTGCAGCGACCGACGCGGGGCTGGGTGGCGAGCGCTCGGCCGGTGTGTCCGCGGCTGGGGCGACGGTACGACAGGCCGCGAGGCCGAGCGTCCCAGCGAGCGCGAGGGCGCGCGGCCATCGCGCCGCACCCGGAGGCTCGCGGGGGGCCATGGCGCCCTCGCGAGGCACGCGGGCCCAGTCTACCACGACCCCCGCGATCGAGCCTGGCCTGCCCACGGGGAAGAAGGGATCGCTGCGGCGAGTGCATCGTGGGCGGCAAAGGCGGCGAGGGCATCGTGGACGACGAAGGGGGAGAGGGTACCTCTCGAGTCCGTCTCCGTGCGCCCGTCGTCGTCGCGGTCCTCGGCTGGGCGCGCATCGGTCGGCTGCGCTCGGATCACGTGGGCTGCCCGAGCCGAGCGAAGAGCAGGCTGATGACGAGGGCGGTCCACCCCGTCTGGTGCGACGCTCCCAGGCCCGCCCCCGTCTCGCCGTGGAAATACTCGTAGAAGAGGAGGTTGTCCTTGAAGTGTGGGTCCTCTTGCCATTTGGCGTGATCCCCGAGCGAAGGGACGCGCCCCGCCCCGTCGCGCAAGAAGAGCGAGACGAGGCGCCGCGCGAGCTCCATCGCGACGTCGCGGAGGCTCATCATCCGGCCCGACCCTCGCGGGCACTCGACCTGGAAGTCGTCACCAAAGAACGAGTGGTAGTCCATCAGCGAGTCGATGATGAGGTAGTTCATCGGAAACCAGATGGGTCCACGCCAATTGGAGTTGCCGCCGAACATCGCGCTCCGGCTCTCGGCCGGCTCGTACTCGACCCGGTGCTCGCGCCCGCCCAGCGTGAAGACGTACGGGTTCTCTGCGTGGAACTTGGAGAGCGCGCGGATCCCGTGCGGTGCCAAGAATTCCGTCTCGTCGAGCATGCGCTCCAGGATCTTCCGGAGCTGGTCCTTCGAGACGAGCGAGAGGAGCTGAGGCTTGTCCGGGTCGAAGTCCCCGATGTGGCCGACGGCCGCGGCGACCTCGGGGCGGTTCGTGAGGAACCACTTCATGCGGCGGACGAAGTTGGGCAGCGCGCCGATCACCTCGGGCTGGAGCACCTCGACCGCGAACATGGGCACGATCCCGACGATGCTGCGCACACGGAGCGGGATCCTCCGCCCCTCGAGGAAGAGCACGTCGTAGAAGAAGGCGTCTCGCTCGTCCCAGAGCCCCACCCCGCCCGCGCGCCGGCTCGCCGAGGCCGCGTGCGCGATGTAGAAGAAGTGCTCGCAGAATTTGTTGGCGACGTCCTCGTAGGCTGGCTCCGTCTTCGCGAGCTCGAGGGCGATCTGGAGCAGGTCGAGGCAGTACATCCCCATCCAGCTCGTCGCGTCGGCCTGCTCGATGCGGCCCCCTTCGGGGATCGCGGCGGACCGGTCGAAGACCCCGATGTTGTCGAGCCCCATGAAGCCGCCCTCGAAGACGTTGTGTCCCTCGGCGTCCTTTCGGTTCACCCACCAGGTGAAGTTGAGCATCAGCTTGTGGAAGACGCTCGCGAGCCACTGGGTGTCCGGGCGCCCCGTCTTCTCCGCGTCCATCCGGTACACCTTGATGGCCGCCCACGCCTGGACCGGTGGGTTCACGTCCGAGAACGCCCACTCGTACGCAGGGATCTGCCCATTGGGGTGCATGTACCACTCGCGGAGGAAGAGCATGATCTGCGCCTTCGCGAAGTCCGGGTCGACGTGTGTCAAGGGGAGCGCATGGAACACGGTGTCCCACGCCGCGTACCAGGGGTACTCCCATTTGTCCGGCATCGAGATCACCTCCGAGTTGTAGAGGTGGGACCAGGTGTGGTTGCGTCCGGAGAGCCTCGCGGCTGGTGGCTCGGGCTGGCCTGGATCGCCGCGGAGCCAGCGGTTCACATCGAGGTGGTAGAACTGGCGCGTCCAGAGGAGCCCTGCGTAGGCCGTCCGCGCGACCTTCCGCTCGCCCGGGGACAGCCCGTCCGGCAACACCGCGTCGTAGAACGCGTCGGCCTCCGCGCGCCGCTCCTCGAAGGTGTCGTCGAAGCCGTCGAACGGGCGCTCGAGCGCGCCCAGACGAAACCTCGCGCGGAGAACCCGGGACGCCCCCGGCGCGAGGCTCACGTGGAAGACCCCACACATCACGCTGCCGTGGTCGATCGAGACGCGCTCGCGCTCGCCGTGGACGAGCGCCCGTCCAAACCCGTCCTTGGGATACGACGTGTCCGAATGGACGCGCCAGAGCGCCTCTTTGTTGCTCTCGTTCTCGACGAACCAGACCTCCTCGGGGCCTTCGATCGCGACGTCGATGCGCCCGAAGAGGAAGTGATCGGCCGTCGCCGTCGAGCCGGGAGGCGCGCCCTCGCGCTGGAGGCGAGGGTGCTCCTCGGGCGTCCCGAAGCTCCAGGTGTTGCGGCAGAGGAAGGTCGGCAAGACGGACAGCTCGGCGCGCTCGGGGCCACGGTTCGTCACCGTGATGCGGACGAGGACGTCCTCGGCGTCGACCTTCGCGTATTCGACGCGGACGTCCCAGTAGCGATCGTCGTCGAAGATCCCGGTGTCGACCAGATCGAGCTCGGGTTCGTCACGGGATCGGCGGCCGTTTTCGCGGCGGAGGAGATCGTAAGGGAAGGCTCGCTGGGGGTATTTGTAGAGCCCGCGCGCGTACGAGCAGGTCGGCGTCGCGTCCTCGTAGTGGTAGACTTCCTTCACGTCCTCGCCGTGGTTGCCCTCGGGGCCCGAGAGCCCGAAGAGCCGCTCCTTCAGGATGGGGTCCTGGCCGTTCCACAGGGCGAGGCGGAAGCAGAAGAGGCCGCGGTGATCCGAGTAGCCGAGCAGGCCGTCCTCGCCCCATCGGTACGCCCGCAGGTGCGCGTGATCGAAGGGCAAGTACCCCCAGGCGTCGCCGTTCTCGCTGTAGTCCTCGCGGACGGTGCCCCACTGACGCTCGGAGAGGTAGGTTCCCCAGCGCTTCCACTTCTTCTTGCCTCGGAGGGCCTCGTCGAGGCGCTCGTGCTCGCGGGTCGTCATGGAGGCGCGCATCGTACGCCCATCCTCGGCCTCGGTGGGGGCGGAATCGAGGCGCGACGGGGCGCCCGAAGCGCCCTCGGGCCTCGCGCGCGCGACCCTGCCCGCGGGGGCTCGGTTTTCTTGTAGGCTCGCCCGACCATGCTCGGACGAATGATGCCGTTCCCGCTCACGGTGACCCACCTGCTCCGTCGCGCGGAGGCGTGCTTCCCCGACACCGAGATCGCCTCGCGCTTGCCCGACGGATCGCTCGTGCGCACGAGCTACGGCGCGGTGGTGCGTCGCTCGCGGCAGCTCGGGCGCGTCCTCGACAGGCTCGGCGTCGCGCCGGACGCCCGCGTCGCGACCCTGTCGTGGAACCACCACCAGCACCTCGAGTGCTACCTCGGCCTCCCCGCGTCGGGGCGGGTCGTCCACACGCTGAACCTCCGGCTCCACCCGGCCGAGATCGCGTACATCGCGCGGCACGCGGGCGACTCGGCGATCGTCGTCGACCGCTCGCTCCTCCCGCTCTTCGAGAAGTTTCGCGCCGAGGTGCCGGGGATCGAGCACGTCCTCGTCGTGCCGGACTCGGGCCCGGTGGACACGTCGTCGGGCGATCTCGACTACGAGGCCGAGCTCGCGAAGGAGCACCACGCGTACGAGCTGGCCGAGCTGGACGAGGCTCGCGCGGCGATGATCTGCTACACGTCGGGCACGACGGGGAGCCCGAAGGGCGTCGTCTACAGCCACCGCTCCACGGTGCTGCACGCGCTCACCTGCGGGATGACGGACACGCTCGGCGTCTGCCGGCTCGACACGGTGCTGCCCGTCGTGCCGATGTTCCACGCGGCCGCGTGGGGGATCCCCTTCACCGCGACGCTGGTCGGCGCGAGGCAGGTGTTCCCGGGGGCGAAGCTCGATCCGAAGAGCCTGCTCGACCTCATGGCGGAGGAGCGCGTCACCTTCGCCGCGGGGGTGCCGACGATCTGGATCGGCATCCTCGCGGCGCTCGACGCGGAGCCGTCGCGGTGGGATCTGTCGACGGTCCGCACGATGGTGATCGGCGGCGCGGCGGCGCCCCCCTCGATGATCGACGGCTTCGCGACGCGGCACCGGCTCGAGGTGACGCACGCCTGGGGCATGACCGAGACGAACCCGCTCGGCACGGTGGCGCGCGAGAGCGCGAAGGGCCGCGCTCGCTCGCCCGAGGAGCGCCTGTCGCAGCGCGCCTCGCAGGGGATGGCGGCGCCCTTCGTCGAGGTGCGCCACGTCGACGAGGACGGCGGGATCCTCCCCTGGGACGGCAGGACGATGGGCGAACTCGAGGTGCGTGGCCCGTGGGTGGCCGCGTCCTACCTCGGCGACGAGGGGACCGATCGCTTCACGGGAGATGGTTGGTTCAAGACGGGCGACGTCGTCACCCTCGACGCGGAGGGATACGTGCGCATCACCGATCGATCGAAGGACGTCGTGAAGTCGGGCGGCGAGTGGATCAGCAGCGTCGCGCTCGAGAACGCGCTCATGGCGCACCCGGCGGTCCTCGAGGCCGCGGTCTTCGCGGCGAGGCACGACAAGTGGGGCGAGCGGCCCGTCGCCGCGATCGTGCTGCGCGAGGGGCGCGAGGCGACGGACGACGAGCTCTCGGCGCACCTCGCGGCGAGCTTCGCGAAGTACTGGCTCCCCGACGCGTACGTGAGGGTGCAGGGGATCCCGCGGACGTCGACGGGGAAGTTCTTGAAGTCGAAGCTCCGCGAAGAGTACGGCGGTATCCTCTCGGCATGAGCCGACGTCCGCCGCCGTGGCTCGGGGTGAGGACGTCCTCGACGACGAGGCTTCACGAAGCGCGCGGCGCGTGAGGCGCGGTCTCTCGGCGTGGCTCGGGCTGTGGTGCGGCGGCGCCCTCGCGCTCGCTACGGTCCCCGTGCGCGCGGACGACGCGAAGCCCGTGGGCGCGAGCCCTCCCGACGCGAAGGCCCGCGCTCCGGTGGGCGCTCCCGAGGCGCGCGAGGCCAAGGCGAGGAGCGGGGACACGGCGAGCCCCGCCGCCGCGCCCTCGCCGCGCCACGAGCCCGCGCAGAAGAGCTTCGTCGACGAGGTGACCTGGCCTGTCGGGCAGGGCGCGAAGATCCTGTACGACTCGACCGCCAACGCGGCCGGCCTCCTCGAGCGGGAGCAGGTCGTCCCGCGCATGAAGAAGCTGCTCCACAGGCAGTGGGGCTCGATCGGTCTCTACCCGACCTTCACGATCCAATCGACGCGCCAGTATCGCGCCGTGCCGGGGCTCCGCATGGTGTCCCAATCGGGCCCCTATGCGACGACGCTGTTCGGGCAATTCGGGGGCGCCGAGGCGTATGAGCTCGAGTCGAGGCTGCGGATCGCCGCGACGGTCTCGGAGGTGCCCGCGGTCCTCAGCCTGGAGGGGTACCACGAGCGGTATCTCTACTGGTACGCCGGGCTCGGCCAGTCGCCCTTCAGCGATCCGCGCAACGTCTTCGTCGGGGCGCCTCGCAAGGTGTACTATCGAGAGCACAAGGAGCGGGCGCTCGCGAGCCTCGGCTTCCGTCCGACGGCGGACGGCGACATCGAGCTCTTCTTGTCGTCGTCCATCCAGCAGCGCACGATCGACGATCCAGACGATCCTGGCGCGGGCACGCTCCGCGAGGTGTTCGCCCCCGAGAGCCGCCTCGGCTCGTACCGGACGACGCGGCTCAGCTACACGGAGGCCGCGGTCCGGCTGGACACCCGCGAGTCACGCGCGGGGCCGATGCCTGGCTGGCTCGCGGAGGTGTACGGGGGGTTCGGGTTTGGCCTGCAGCGCGAGACCACGCAGCTCGCGCGGCTCGGGTGGATGTCGGCGTACTTCCTCGACGTCGGCGGCGGACATGTGGTCTCGCCGCGCGTCACCTTCGACGCGACCCAGCCGCTCGAGGGGACGACGATCCCCTTCGAGGAGCTGCCGGTGCAGCCCGCGTTTCGCGCGCCCGGGGACCGACGCGACTACTTCTCGGCGGTCTTCTCGCTCGACGCGCGGCGGAGGATCACGGAGGCCGTCGCGGCGCGAGTCTTCGGCGACGTGGCGCGGGTCGCGCCGAGCCTGCTCGAGCTCCGCCCCACGGATCTGCGGCTCGGCGCGGGCGCCGCCGTCGACTTCTTCTCGAAGGGGGCCGAGGTCGGCCAGGCTGGCGCCGCGGTCGGTCAGGAAGGGATCCGCTTCTTCCTGTCGATCGGCGCGCGCTCGCCCTTCAGCGATCGACAGCACCGCGACTGAGCGTCGATTTCGAGCGGGGTCGTTTGGCGGCTTCCCGTGTCGGGACGACGGACCATCGGCGCGTGCTCGAGGGCCCCCACCGCGGGACACGCCCGGCTGGCTGCCGAATCACGTCACGCGTGCCCCGGGGTGATGCTGAGCGCCGGCGCGCCGCGCCGGGGCCGCGGAGGGGGCGTCGGGTGGGTGAGGCTACGGCTGGTTCTTCGCGCCCGGCGTTCGCGCGCCGACGACGAAGTCGGTCGCGTTGTCGTCGCTGTCGGACCCATCGGGGATGCGCGAGAGCGAGGTCGAGGCGTCGGCGGGGGCGGCCGCGCCCTCCGCGAGCTGGCTCGTCCCCCAGCCGACGAGATCGAGCGTCGCCCCGCCGTCGGTGAGCGTGATGCTCCCGCCCTTCGCGCCGAGCGCCGTCCCGAGCTTGCCGGACGAGGAGCCGGAGAACTTGGCGCCCCCGAGGACGAAGTACCCTCCCTTCTTGATGGTGTCGCCGCTCGCCCCCGTCCACGCGGGGGTGGGCGAGCCGGACGCGGAGGCGTAGAGCACCTGGAAGCCAGACAGCGAGACGTCGCTCGCCGTCGGATTGTACAGCTCGACGAACTCGTCGTCGTCGCTCGAGTCGGATTTGTACGCGATCTCGTTGACGACGAGGTGTGTGGCGACGGGACCTCCCGCGCCGCCGCCCGCGCCCCCCGTGCCTCCGCTCTCGCCCGCCGCGCCGCCGGACGTGCCGCCCGTCCCCGCGCCGGCGCCGGCCATGCCCCCCTTCCCAGCAGCCATACCTCCGGTCCCTGCGGCCATGCCAGCGGCCCCGGCGGCCCCTCCTTGGGCGGTGGGCTCGTCGCTCGGCTGCGCTTCGGCGTGTGAGCACGCGGCCGCGAGAAGGAGGAGAGAGGGCGCTACGAAGATCCACTGCGAGGACATGGGCGCGCGCCTTTGCCATCCGGCCGCGCGAAGGGCAAGCTCGAAGCGCCCGCGCCTTGCGACGCGCGCCGAACGAGGGCAGAGACGCGCTGGCACGCATGACGACGTTCCAGCGCTTCTCGGGCACGATGACGTACCTCACGGACGAGGCGCTCGAGGCGGCCGTCAACTGCGCGCTGGCGCTCGAGCGGCCCCTGCTCGTGAAGGGCGAGCCCGGGACCGGCAAGACGCTGCTCGCCGAGGCGATCGCCGCGTCCGAGGACGCCGAGCTCATCCACTGGCCGGTGAAGTCGACGACGCGCGCGCAGGACGGGCTCTACGTGTACGACACCGTGCAGCGGCTCTACGAGGCGCGCTTCGGCGACGGCGACGTGAAGGACATCCGTCGCTACATCAAGCTCGGGCCGCTCGGTCGCGCCTTCTCGTCCGAGCGGCGCGTCGTGCTCCTCATCGACGAGATCGACAAGGCCGATCTCGAGTTCCCCAACGATCTCTTGCACGAGCTCGACCGGATGCGCTTCGTCGTGTCCGAGACCGGCGACGAGATCGTCGCGAAGGTGCGGCCCATCGTCGTCATCACGAGCAACAACGAGAAGGAGCTCCCGGACGCGTTCTTGCGGCGGTGCGTCTTTCACTTCATCGATTTTCCGACGCCGGAGCTCATGCAGCGCATCGTGCGCGTCCACCACCCGAAGCTCGACCACAAGCTGGTCGACCAGGCCGTCGTGGCCTTCTACGAGCTCCGCCAGACGCCCCGCCTCCGCAAGCGCCCCTCGACGAGCGAGCTCATCGACTGGCTCACGGTCCTCGCGAAGAGCGAGGTGGGCGCCGAGCGGCTCGGTCGCGAGCTGCCCCTGCCGTTCGCGGGGGTGCTGCTCAAGAAGGAGCAGGATCAAGTCGCGCTCGCCGAGCACCGGAGCCCTCGCCGCCGCTGAGCGGCGCCCGATCGACCTCCGTCGCCGCAAGCCTGCAGGATCGCCGTGCCCGCGCGCCGCGTCCAGGCGCGCGCGAGCGAGAGTGCGTGCGTGCGAGCGAGAGTGCGTGCGTGCGTGCATGCGTGCGTGCGTGCGAGCGAGCGAGAGTGCGTGCGTGCGTGCGTGCATGCGTGCGTGCGTGCTCAGCCGCCGCCGCAGGTGACGGTCCAGTTCCCTGCAGGATCCGTCGTGCAGCCACCGCAAGCCTCGCCGACGAGGCCATCGCAGCCCGGGCTCGTCGCGCAGGCGTGGTCCCGATCGTCGCGGCGAGGTGGCCATGGCGGCAGGTTCGACGCCTCCGCTCGCCGACGACGGCAGGAGCCAGGCGTCGAGAGCGATTGCGCGAAGGGCCCGTCGGGTGAGAGCATGGCCGCCGATGACAGCGCGCTACGACGTGGCCGTGATCGGCGCGGGCCCCGCGGGGTACGCGGGAGCGATCCGGGCCCTGGACCTCGGCAAGCGGGCGCTCCTCGTCGAGCGGGATCGAGTCGGCGGCGCGGGCATCCACGCGGGCGCTCTCTCGTCGAAGACCCTGTGGCACTTGGCCAACGACTACGCGATCGCGAGGCGCGCCGATCGCGGCTACCGTGCCGAGGGGATCGCGCTCTCGTACAAAGCCGTGCTCGAGGCCGTGCGGGAGGCGGTCGCGGAGCGCAGGACGTGCCTCGAAGGTCAGCTCGTGCGGCTCGAAGGGCAGGGGCCGCGGGACGGCGTGGGGGCGCTCTCCTTCGTCCGCGGCGCGGCTCGTCTCGTCTCGCCGACGTCGATCGAGGTGACGGACGCCGACGGCACGAAGCGGCTCTTCGACGCGGAGAACGTCCTCGTCGCGACGGGCTCGACGCCCCGCGTCCCGCCCGGGATCTCGATCGACGGCGAGCACGTCCTCACGAGCGATCATCTGGAGGATCTCCCCGACTTCCCGCGGTCGATGGTGATCGTGGGCGCCGGCGTCATCGGCTGCGAGGTCGCCACGATCTTCGCGAGCTTCGGCCGCACCGATGTCCGGATCATCGATCGCCAGCCGCGGATCCTCCCCTTCGAAGACGAGGACGTCGCCGGCGTCGTCGCCGACAGCTTCCGCGCGCTCGGCGTCACGATCCACGGCGAGTCGAAGCTCGAGCGGCTCGCGCGCGCGGGCGACGAGGTGAGCTATGAGCTCTGCGATCGTGACGGCACCCGGTGCGAGCCACACCGCGTCGAGCGCGCCCTCGTCGCGATCGGGCGCGCGCCGGCGACGCGCGGGCTCGGTCTCGAGCGGATCGGCGTTCGGCTCGACGCTGCGGGCGGCATGCTCGTCGAAGGGACGCGCTCGACCGTCCCGAACGTCTACGGCGCCGGCGACGTGACGATGGACGTCGCGCTCGCCAACGTCGCCGAGCTCGAGGCTCGGCACGCGATCGAGAAGATGTTCGGGCTCGAGCCGCGCCCCATCCGGTACGAGGCGCTCTCGGCGATCATGTTCCTCGCGCCCGAGGTCGCGAGCGTCGGGCTCAACGAGACCCAGGCCCGCGCGAAGAAGATCCCCTACCGCGTCGGCGTCGTCGGCCACAAGCTCATCCACCGGAGCATCGCGATGCGATCGACGCGAGGCTTCGTGAAGCTCCTCGCATCGCCTGACGGCAAGCTGCTCGGCCTGCGCTGTGTGGGTCCGCAGGCGTCGTCCACGGTGCAGGGGATCGCGTACCTCATCGATCAGGGGGCGACCCTCGACGACATCGATCGGTGCGTGCATCCCCACCCGGCCGTCACCGAGGGCGTCCAGGAGGCCGCGCGCCTCTTGCTCGGGAGGTCCATCCACAAGCCCACGTGCTTCGGGCCCGACGTGCTTCGGTGCGGGGAGGGATGAGCGTCGCCGCGCGCTGGACGCGTCTCGTACACGCCGCCCGCCGCGAACGTGGCGTATGCGGGGAGGGATGAGCGTCGCCGCGCGCTTGACGGGGGCGCTCGCCCGCGAGAGAAGCCGCGCGCCGCGGGCGGGTAGCTCAGTGGCAGAGCGCCGCCCTTACAAGGCGGACGTCGCAGGTTCGACCCCTGTCCCGCCTACCACGCGCCGCCCGCGCCCGCGGGCCCACGCCGCGCCCTCGGGTCCACGCCGCGGCTTCACGCAGCACACTCTCCGTCGCGTTTCGGAGACCTCGAGGCTCCTCTCGAGGCGCGCGTCTCGGGGCGCAGCGATCGGCGCCAGGCTCGTCTCGATCGTCGCGGCCGAGCCCATGCTGCTCGTCGAGCGGACGGTGGGGCGCGAGGTCCTCCGCTGTCCGCTCGTCGAGGGGATCGTCGCGGCCCGCGCCACGTCGACCGCCCGCCGACGCGGGTCGTTGCGCGTCGGTGGGCGGTGTGCTCTCATGAGAGCGCTTCCCATGCTGAACCCAGGAGACGTGGTCGCGCGCAAGTATCGGATCGAGCGGGCCCTCGCCGAGGGTGGCATGGGGATGGTGTTCATCGCCGAGAACGTGAACACCGAGAAGCAGATCGCGCTGAAGGTGCTCTTCCCGCAGATCCTCCAGTCTCGCGACGCGGTGAAGAAGTTCGAGATGGAGGCGCGGGTCGCGGCGCGCATCGGCAGCGCCCACATCGTCGACGTGGTCGACTCGGGCTTCGACGAGGAGCGCGGCGTCCCCTTCCTCGCGATGGAGCTGCTCGTCGGCGAGACGCTCGAGGCGCGGGTCGAGCGCCGCGGCGCGCTGCCTCCGGACGAGGTGGTCTTCTACATGCGACAGGTGGCCTCTGCGCTCGACAAGGCGCACGGGTACGTCGACAAGGCCGGCGCCCTCCAGCCCATCGTCCACCGCGATCTCAAGCCCGAGAACCTCTTCCTCACCGCCCGCGAGAGCGGCGAGCCCCTCATGAAGGTGCTCGATTTCGGCATCGCGAAGGTCCTCTCGGAGGGCACGAAGCTCACCCAGGACGTGAAGGGCACGCCGCTCTACATGGCCTTCGAGCAGGCGGCGGGGATGCCCGTCTCGCCGAGGACCGACGTGTGGGCCATCGGGCTCATCGCCTTCTACTTGCTCTTCGGGCAGCCCTACTGGCGCGCGTCGGTGAACCCAGAGGCCACGACGGCCGCGCTCTTCGGCGAGATCCTCACCCTGCCGCTCGACGCGCCGTCGATCCGGCTCGCGGAGCGCGGTCTCCAGGTGCAGGTGCCTCCTGGGTTCGACGCGTGGTTCTCGCGCACGGTCGCGCGCGAGCCGGACATGCGGTACGCGTCCGTAGGGGCGTGCATCGAGGATCTCGCCGCGGTGTTTGGCCTCGCCGACCCGGCGTTCGCTGCGAGCGCGAGCGCCGCGGCGACGTCCATGTCGAGGGCCTCTCGCCCGCAGATCGAGTTCCCCGGTGGTGGACGCCCGTCCCTGCTGTCCGCGTCCGCCATCGGTGGTGCGGCTGCGGTGCCGGCGGCTGGCGCGCGTGGCTCGCTGCCCGGTGTGACGGCGCAGCACATGACGACCCAGGCCGGGATGAGCCGGACGGGGCCGGTCGCCGAGGCTCCTCGGAGCTCTCGCTGGCCGCTCGTCGCCGGGGGTGTCGTGGGGGTGGGGGTGCTGGCCGCGGCGGGGGTGCTCCTCGTGTCGCGCGGGGGTGGCCCCGCCTCGGCGG
>CAYNEK010000067.1:0-7078 GCA_964396175.1 uncultured Polyangiaceae bacterium
CGGCAAGCTCGTGGAGAAGTACGACGCATGACCACACGCGCAGACGGGCGCGGGGAGACGGAGCTCCGCGCGGTCGAGATCGTGACGGGCTTCCACCGCCTCGCCGAGGGCTCGTGCTTGTACCGGGCGGGGGGCACGGTGGTCCTCTGCACCGCGTCGACAAGCGACGAGGTCCCGCCCTTCCTCGCCGGCAAGGGAAGGGGCTGGCTCACGGCCGAGTACCAGATGCACCCGCGGGCGAACCCGCAGCGCCGCGAGGCGCGCGACGGCCGCGGCAAGGCGCCGTCGGGCCGGACGCAGGAGATCCAGCGGCTCATCGGGCGCGCGCTGCGGGCCGCGATCGATCTCGACGGCCTCGGCGAGCGAACCATCGCGATCGACTGCGACGTCCTCGAGGCCGACGGCGGCACGCGCACGGCGTCGATCACCGGCGCCTTCGTCGCGACGGCGCTCGCCCTCCATCGCCTCCGCGAGCGCGGCGTCCTCACACGGCGCGTGCTGCGCGACCCGATCGCCTCGACGAGCGTGGGGCACGTCGGAGGAGAGCTCTTGCTCGACCTGGCCTACGTCGAAGACTCGCGCGCCCGCGTGGATCTGAACCTCGTCGCCACCCAGAGGGGCGCCATCGTCGAGGTGCAAGGCACCGCCGAGGGGGTCGCGGTGCCGCGCGAGGACATGGACCGTATGGTCGATCTGGGCCTCCGCGGCGTCGCCACGCTCTGTGATCTGCAGGCGCGGGCGCTCGAGCGCGCCGGCGTCTCGCTCCGAGAGCTGCTCGTCCCATGACCGCCGAGCGCATCACGGTCGTGGTCGCCACGAAGAACCAGCACAAGGTGCGCGAGCTCGCCGCGCTCTTCGCGGGGCTCCCCGTCGAGCTCGTGCCGATGACCGAGGTCGTGCGCTCGTCGTTCAACGTGATCGAGGACGGCGCGACCTTCGAGGAGAACGCGCGGAAGAAGGCGCGGCTCGTGTGCGAAGAGTCGATGATGGTGACGCTCGCGGACGACAGTGGGCTCGAGGTCGACGCGCTCGGCGGGCGCCCGGGCGTGCGCTCGGCGCGCTTCGCGCACGAGAAGGCGACGGACGCCGAGAACAACGCCGCGCTGCTCTCGGCGCTCGAGGAGTTCCAGGACCCGCAGCGGACGGCGCGCTTCCGCTGCGTGCTCTGCCTGTACGATCCCTGGCAGAGGCGGGGGGCCGATCCCATCGTGGCCGAGGGTGCGTGCGAGGGGCGGATCGCCGCGGGGCCACGCGGCTCGGGCGGCTTCGGCTACGATCCGCTCTTCCTCGTGACGGACCAGGGAGGCCGCGCGATGGCCGAGCTCAGCGACGCCGAGAAGAACGCCGTCTCGCACCGGGGGCGCGCCGCAGCGCGCATCGCGCCGCACCTCGACGAGCTCGTGCGCGCCCACCTCGGCGACGTCGAGCGGATCAGCGGGCGGCGACCCTCGATCGCGCGCCCCCGCTAGCTCGCCCGCCCCGCGGAGTGAGCAACGACCGCCGCACCACCGCGAGCGCGACCACCCCACCGCGTCCGTCGCGCGCGACCACCCCACGTCGAGCGGATCGGCGGGCGGCGACCCTCGATCGCGCGCCCCCGCTAGCTCGCCCGCCCCGCGGAGTGAGCAACGACCGCCGCACCACCGCGCGCGCGCCCGCCGCGCCGAGTGAGCAACGACCGCCGCACCACCGCGCGCGACCACCGCACCGCAGCCGCCGCGCGCGACCACCCGACGTCATCACCCCGGAGCCGTCGCGCGGGGCCCGTCCTGCGCGGTTCGCGCGGACAGGGCGGCTTGCACGCCCCAGACCCCGGTGTTACAGATCCTCTCGCAGCGCCTGGCGTCGACTGCATCCTCCCTCCCCTCCCTCCCTCCCCCGCGACGCCAGGCGCTGTTCTTTTTCGGGGAGTGAGCGTCGCCCGGCAGGGGCGCCAGGATCCACGCCCGCGTGTCGATTGCGCGGCGACCTGGGCGTTTTGGCGTACCATGGAGGCTCGATGACCTTCCCCTCGCACGGCACGCAGCCCGGCGGGCCCGCCCCCGGCTCGACCATCACCGACCAGCCCGCCTACGGAGGTCCCGCCGCCGCGCCTCCTCCCATGGCCGCGATGCCGGGCGGCTACGGCGGACCCCCAGCGGGTCCGGGACCTGGGATGCCCCCACCCCCGTACGGTGGCTACGGTGGCCCGCCTCCGCCTCGCGGCGGGATGTCGGGCGCGACCGTCGCGATCATCGTCGTGCTCGCGATCGCGGCGACAGCCGGGATTACGGCCGCCATCGTGTTCGCGACCCGCGGCGACGACGCGCCGCCACCGGCTGCGGCGCCGCAGAGCCCGGGCACGACGGTCATCAACATCCCGGGGCTCCCGAGCGGCCTCCAGCTCCCGTCGCAGCTCCCTCCGCTGCCCATCGCGGCGCCTCCCACGACGACGCCGCAGCCGCAGGTGTACGCGACGGCGCCCAAGACCGCGACGACGACGCCCCCCGTGACGACCACCGTGCCCCCAGCGACGACCACCGCGCCGCCGCCCACCACCACGACGACGCCCCCCGTGACGACCACCGTGCCCCCAGCGACGACCACCGCGCCGCCGCCCGCCACCACGCTACCGAAGCTCCCCGGTCGCAAGCCGAAGACCTGATCGGCCGCCTCACGTCGGGCGCACCTGCCTCCCGGATCGACGCGAAGTATCGGGCAATCCTTGCTTCGATGTCGGTCTTTCTGGCATCGTCCGCGCCCCCATGCCCCTGGCCATCCAGCTCAGCTCCGCCTCCTTCGTCGAAATCGCCGCCGACACCCTCGTGCTCGGCCTCACCGAGGAGGACCTCAAGGAGGCGCGTGGCCTCGCGCCGCTCAAGAAGGCATGGAAGGGCGCGCTCGACGCCTGGCTGAAGGCCGAGGAGTTCACCGGCAAGAAGGACCAGCGCGCGCAGCTCCCGACCCTCGGCGCCCTGAAGGCCTCGCGCGTCGTCTTCCTCGGGCTCGGGAAGGCGAGCGCCCTCACGCCCGCGTCGCTCCGCGTCTTCGGCGCCACCGCCGCGCGGCTCGCGGATCGAGCCGAGGGGCTCGCCGTCTTCGCGCCTTCGGTCGACGGCGCAGCGCGGCTCCGTGCGCTCTCCGAGGGCCTCGCGCTCGGGGCCTATCGCTTCACCAAGTACCTGACAGGAGATCGTCGCCCGAAGAAGACGCTCTCGAAGATCTCGATCGCGCTGCCCGGAGCCAAGAAGCCCGCCGCCGACCTCACGAGGGCGGTGAAGACGGGTCTCGAGGTCGCCGCCGCCGTCGCGCTCGCGCGCGATCTGCAGAACGAGCCGCCGAACGAGCTCGATCCCATGACGCTCGCCGCCCGCGCGCGCGCGATGAGCAAGGCGCACGGGCTCCAGTGCCGCGTCTTCGACGAGGCCGCGCTCGCGAAGGCCGGCATGAAGCTCATCCTGGCCGTGGGCCAGGGCAGCGTGAAGAAGCCCGCCATGGTCCACATGACCTACAAGCCGAAGGGCCGCGCGAAGAAGAAGCTCGTCTTCGTGGGCAAGGGGCTCACCTTCGACTCGGGGGGGCTCTGCATCAAGCCCGCGCCCGGGATGGGCGACATGAAGGTGGACATGTCGGGCGCCGCCAACGTCGTCGGCTTGATGCAGGCGATCGCCGCCGTGGCTCCCCAGGGGGTCGAGGTGCACGGGATCATCGGCTGCGCCGAGAACATGCCCGACGGCGGGGCGTACCGGCCGGGCGACGTCTTCGGCTCGCTCGACGGCAAGACCGTCGAGATCATCAACACCGACGCCGAGGGGCGGCTCGTCCTCGCCGACTGCCTCGCCTACGCCTCGACGCTCGCCCCCGACCTCATCCTCGACAACGCCACGCTGACGGGCGCGTGCGTCGTGGCGCTCGGCAACAACTGCTCCGGCTTCTACGCAACGACGGACGCGCTGGCGGGCACCTTCAAGGCGGCCGCGGACGCGGCGGGCGAGCAGTTCTGGCACATGCCGCTCCTCGAGGACCTCAAGGATCAGCTGAAGAGCGACATCGCCGATCTCAAGCACACCGGGGATCGCATGGGCGGCAGCATCACGGCGGCGCTCTTCTTGCGCGAGTTCGTCGGCGCGAACATCCCGTGGATCCACTGCGACATCGCGGGCCCGGCGCTCTCGTCTCGCGCGTACGGCTTCTACCCCAAGGGCGGCACGGGCCACGGCGTGCTCACCTTCCTCGAGCTGGTCGAGCGCGGCCTCGACGGCTGATCGCGAAGCGCCGAGATGGCCACACCGGACGCGCTCGAGAAGCTCGAGAAGAAGCTCGCCCGCGCGCTCGGGCGCGCCATCACCGACTTCTCGATGATCGAGGACGGCGATCGGGTGATGTGCGCGGTCTCGGGCGGCAAGGACAGCTACACGCTGCACCACCTCCTCGTCGAGCTGAAGAAGCGCGCTCCCGTCCGCTTCGAGGTCATCGCGGTCAGCATCGATCAATGCCAGCCGGGCTACCCAGGGCACCTCCTCCAGGGCTACATGGACGAGAAGGGCCACGACTTCCGGATGATCGTCGAGGACACCTACTCGATCGTCACCGAGAAGGTCCCCGAGGGGAAGACCTACTGCTCGCTCTGCTCGAGGCTCCGCCGCGGCGTCCTCTACCGCGTCGCCAAGGAGCTCTCGTGCACGAAGATCGCGCTCGGCCACCACCGCGACGACGCCGTGACGACGCTGATGCTGAACCTCGTCTTCGCGGGGCAGCTGAAGGCGATGCCGCCGAAGCTCGTCTCCGACACGGGCGAGCACATCGTCATCCGTCCCTTGCTCTACGCGGCGGAGGCCGACATCGCCGCGTACGCCGAGGCGATGAGGTTCCCCATCCTCCCGTGCAACCTGTGCGGCTCACAGGACGGGCTCGAGCGGAAGGCCATCTCGGCGCTCCTCGCCGAGCTCGACGCGAAGAACCCCGGCGCTCGGGCGAACATGCTCGCGGCGCTGGCCAACGTGCGCCCGAGCCACCTGCTCGACAAGGGGCTCTGGCAGAAGCTCGGGCTCCGGGTCGCCGAGGAGCTCGACGAGGCGCGCGGGACGATCCCCATCGGGCGCCTCGTCTCGAAGGGATCGTGACCGAGGGAGCGCAGGAGCGCGGGGGGGACGCCTCGCGCGCGGCGCTCACCCGGGGCCTTCGGAGCCCCGTGCTCCTCGCGGGGCTGTATCTCTGGACCGTCGCCGTCGCGCCCTCGCTGGCCCCGCCGTGGTCCATCGGAGCTCGCGGCGCTCACACAGGGCATCCCGCGGCGGCCGCGCTGTCGGCCGGCGTGGCGCTCGCCCTCCTCGTCGCGTCCCGCCTCGTCGCGCGGCGCGACGACGCCGCGCGGCTGCTCGGGATCTGGGGCTTCTTCGGCGCCTCGCTCGGCGCGCTGCTCTTCGCCCCCGAGCGGATCGACGTCGCGCGGATCGATCCGACGCGCGGCGCGCTCGCGTCGCTCGGCTTCGTGCTCTACGCGATGAGCTGGGGCGTCGACGCGCGATCGCGGCCCCCCGAGGCCGATCCGCGCGCGGACCCCGGCGCTCGCTTCGAGCCACGCGCGCGGCCGGGGCGCGCGCCCATGGTCATCGCGGGCGTCGGCGTCGTCACGGCGGCCGCGCTCTTGTACGCAGCGTTCGGGGTGCGCGACGTGCCGCGGGCGACGCTGGCGCACGCCGTCGCGGGGCTCGCGTCGGTCGCGATGGTCACCGCCGCCGCCCAGGTCGCGACGCGGCGCGACGAGGACCGGGCGCTCCCTGCCGGGGGTCGGTATCGCCGCGCGGCAACGACCCTCGCGCTGCTCGTGGCGGTCGTCACGGCCGGGCTCCTCGCGCGCGCGCTCGATCGCTGAGACGCGGCCTCGCCCGCTCGAGCGCGCGCTCGGGAGCGCGAGAGCTCGTCGCGATCCACCTCTCGTGTCCTCGGCTCTCAGCGCGCAGCTCGCTTCACTTGCAGACGCCGTACACTCCGCCACGCGCCTTGAACGCGTGGCACTTCTTGCCGCTTTCGCACTGCTGGTCGTACGTGCAGACGACGCTCTCGTCGGGCGCACACGCGGCGGCGCAGGACGTGCCCTTGAAGTCGCTCACCTGGCTCGCGCACATCGGATCGGGGTGGATCTCGAAGGTGCCCTTCGCGCAGCACTTCTCGGCGCCAGGGCAGTCCCCGTTGCGATCCGTACACGCGATCGTGTCGAAGCTCTCGGGGCAGTCCTCCGCGAGCGCCTTGCAGACGGACACGTCGTCCGCTCCTGCACCCTGGCAGCACTTCTGCTTCTTCGCGAGGCAGCCCTGCGACGAGCCACCACCCGGGCCGCTGGAGGGGCAGGCCATGTAGTGCCCAGACGCTCCAGCCCCAGCGTCTACATACGGCTTCAGCTTCGGGAGATCGGTGTCACACGGGGCTCCGCCCGCTCCGCCCGCTCCTGCGGGAGAGCCGGCAGCGCCTCCCACGGCGCCTCCAGAGCCTGCAGAGGCAGCGATCCCGGCTCCTGCCGTACCGCCGACCCCACCGAAGGCTCCGGACGACCCGCCCGATCCGGGACCTGCGCCCGCGCCAGGTGCGACGTCGGTGCTGGAGTCCGACGACTGACACGCGGCGATGGACACGATGACGAGAGCGGCACCAGCGCCCACGATGGCAAGGGGGATGTTCTTCATGAGGATCCAGGAGAAGCCGACACACTGAGTACGACGACCGCGCAGTCAATCCAATGGACTCTGACGAGCGTACACTGGGACGCTCGTCGTGAGCCAGGCTGGATCACAGTGAATCATCGCCCAAAGGCTCGGTCAAAGCGGCTCTCTCCGTCGCCGACCGTCGAGGGGAGGCTGCCCAGGCGGCCGAGCGCGAGGTTCGCAGCCGTCGAGCCGGCTCTCTCTGTCGCCGATGGTCACGGGAGCTTCGACGGGCGCGCGCAAGGGCGGCCGCCGTGGCGGCTCTCTCTGTCGCGGGCGGTCACGGGAGCTTCGACGGGCGCGCGCCAGGGCGGCCGTCGAGCCGGCTCTCTCTGTCGCGGGCGGTCACGGGAGCTTCGACGGGCGCGCGCAAGGGCGGCCGTCGAGCCGGCTCTCTC
>CAYNEK010000067.1:7178-18160 GCA_964396175.1 uncultured Polyangiaceae bacterium
CGAGCCGGCTCTCTCTGTCGCCGATGGTCACGGGAGCTTCGACGGGCGCGCGCAAGGACGGCCGCCGTGGCGGGACGAGACCGCACCGCAGCCTTACCCGAAGACTCCACCGAAGGGACCCTCCCTGCCGCACGACGCGCAAGCTCCTTTCTCGCTGGCGCGACACCGCCAGCCAGGCAAGATGGAGCGCGTGTACACGCGCGTCGAGCGGCGCGCGCGCGCCGGTCCCTCGTCGCGCACTCGAGGCTGCGTGGGCGCGACGGCGTGCCGCTCGTCGACGACCACGGCCACCCATCGAGCCCGATCGGCACGAGAGGCGGGCGATTGCCGCGGCCCGCCGCTCGTGCCCTCGGCTCAGCGCGAGGATCGCCTCACTTGCAGACGCCGTACTCGCCGCCGCGCGCCTTGAACGCGTGGCACGTCTTGCCGCCGCCGCACTGATCGTCGGACGTGCAGACCTCGCTCTCCTCGGGCGCGCACGCGTCGGCGCAGTAGGTCCCCTTGAACTTGCTCGCGAAGTTCGCGCAGAGCGGATCGGGGTTGATCGCGAAGGTGCCCTTCGCGCAGCACTTTTTGGCGCCACCGCAGTCCGCGGGGCCGTCCGTGCACTCGATCGCGTCGAAATTCTGCGGGCAGGCGTCCCCGAGCGCCGAGCACACGGACAGATCGCCCGACTTCGCGCCCTCGCAACACTTCTCCGTCGTCGCCTTGCAATACTTCGGGCCGCCGCCGCCGGCGTTGCTGAAGGGGCAGTAGATGCCGTGCGCGGGCGCGCCGCCTGCACCCGACGCGCCCTTCGGCGGGTGGAGCGAGGGGAGGTTGGTGTCGCACGAGCTCCCGCCCGTGCCGCCGGCGCCCGCGGGAGCCCCGCCGGGACCGCCGCCAGCGCCCGCAGGGGAGCCGGCGTTGCCGCCGCCAGCGGTGCCAGCCCCGCCGGCCGTGCCGCCCGTGCCAGCCGCCGTGCCACCCGTGCCAGCCGCCGTGCCGCCCGTGCCAGCCGCCGTGCCGCCGGTCCCGGCGACGGCGCCGCCCGCGCCGGCCGCCGTCGAGCCGCCCGAGCCAGGTGTGGTGTCCGCGCTGGAGTCCGAGGACTGACAGGCAGCGATGGACAGGATGAGGAGAGCGGCGCTCGCGCCGACGAGGGAGAGGGTCTTGGTCTTCATGGGGGCTCCTGGAGGAAAGTAAGGGACGCGTGACCTGCGAAGCATCGCGGGCGTTCGAGAGAAATTCAAGAGGGTGCGCGAGGACACGCGCCGTGACCGGGCCGGAGCGCGGCGCATGGCTGACCGAGGGCGCTGTCGACGAGGCCGTCACGCCGCGGGGGGAGACGAGGTCTTCGCGCGCAGCCGCGACGCCGCGAGCCAGGCGAAATAGCCCGCGCCCGCGAGCACGAACGCGCCGAACAGCGCCTTCGCCGGCCCCTTGCCGTGCGTCAATTGGGCGAACACGCTGCCGAGGCGCCACCGGGCGCCGCGCTTCGACGCGGATGCCACGCCCGGGATGCTCGCGGGCTTCTCCCCGACGATCTCGGGGCCGAACATCCCCCAGCCGACGATCTTGCCCGTCGTCGGCGCGACATCGGTGACCTTCGCGAAGGCGAAGTCCAGCTTCCCGAGCGCCGGGAGCGCGTCGTCCTTGTCGAGGCGCTTGGCGAGCCGCTTGGCGCCCTCTTCTCCTGCCTTCTTGTGGGCGTCTGGCTCGAGGCCCAGCTTCGCCCACGCGAAGCGCACAGAGCGCGCGGACACCGGCGACGGCGCGATCGCGTGGCCCGTCGCGTCCGCGAAGGCCTTCATCCCAGCCTCGAACCGCTTCGCCACGGCCTCGGGCACGAGGGCGCCGTCGCCGTCCTTGTCCGTATGGACCTTCTGGACATTGGGCGAGAGCCCGGCGGCGAGGAAGGCGAGGCTCCGGGCGCCGAGCCCGGCCACGAGGCCGTCCGAGGAGCCCGACGCCCGCAGCGCCGCGTCGAAGGCGGCGTCCCACGCCGCGTCGACCTTCTTCGTGTCCTTGGGATCGGCGAGCCCCTCGGCGAGATCGCGCACGAGGCCGTCGCGGAGGGCCTCGACGAGGCCGAGGCCGCCGGTCGCCGTGGCGGCGGTCGTCGCCGCGGGCGCCGGGCCCGTCAGCTTCCACTCGCCGAAGGGGAGGACGCCCTCCTTCGACAGCTTGATCGTGGCGCTGGCCTTGGGGCCGGAGCCCACGGTGGGCGTGGCCTTCGGATCGCCGGAGACGAGCCTCGCCTCCATGGCCCCGCCGCCGTCGGCGGAGGCGTGGAGCGTGAGCGGCGCGCCGTCGAAGACGCGGGGCCCGAGCTGCCGCAGATCGACGCGGACGCGCCCCGGGGCGTCGGGCTCACCGCCGATGGTGTCGCCCTCGGCGAGGTTTCGGATCGTGACGGTGAGCGTCTTGCCGCGCTCGAGCTGCGCCGACCAGGGCCGCGCATGATCGCCGCCGGGCTGGTCGGCCGTCGCGAAGGGCTTCTGCACCTCGCCGTCGACCGCGATCTCGGTGAAGAGCCGGGTCACCGGGCCCGCCTTGACGGTCGAGAGCTGCACGGCCTCGGGGCGCACGTAACACACCCCTCCGGCTGGCGAGAAGAGCCGCACCGAGACGTCGACGAGCGACGCCGTCCGCCGGGTCGTCGTCTCGATGGCCATCCCCACGACCACGCAGTCGGGGCCGAGCTGCGACGGCCCCGCCCCCATGGGAGGGTGACCGGGAGGCATACGCGGGCCGCCGTGCTGCGCCACGGCGGGCACGGCCGCGAGCACGAGCGCAGCCCCGCCGAGGAGCGAGAGCGAGCGAGGGGTCTTCCGGGCCATGGGTCGAGCGCCGCTCACGCGCGCTTCTTGCCCTTGCCGAGCAGATCGTCCGCCATCTTCGCCGCGCGGTCCGTGTTCTCCCAGGAGAACTCCTTGCGGCCGAAGTGCCCGTACGCCGCCGTCGCCTGGTAGATGGGGCGGAGGAGGTCGAGCTGCTCGATGAGCGCCTTCGGGCGCATGTCGAAGCTCTTGTGGATGTACGCCGAGATCTTCTGCTCGTCGATCGCCCCGGTCCCGAAGGTGTTGACGTACACGCCGACGGGCTGCGCCACGCCGATGGCGTACGCGAGCTGCACCTCGCAGCGCTTCGCGAGCTTGGCGGCGACGACGTTCTTCGCGACGTAGCGGGCGTAGTACGCCGCCGAGCGATCGACCTTGGAGGGATCCTTGCCCGAGAAGGCGCCGCCGCCGTGGCGACCCATGCCGCCGTAGGTGTCGACGATGATCTTGCGCCCCGTCAGGCCGCAGTCCCCCTGAGGCCCGCCGATGACGAAGCGCCCCGTCGGGTTGATGTGGAACTTCGTCTTCTTGTCGATGAGCTTCGCGGGGATCGCCTTCTTGATGACGAGCTCGTGGATGGCCTCCTCGATCTGCTTCGTCTTCGCCTCCTCGGCGTGCTGGCTCGAGATGACGATGGTGTCGACGCGGACGGGCACGCCGTCCTCGTACTCGAGGGTGACCTGGCTCTTGCCGTCGGGGCGGAGGAACTTCGCCTTGCCCGATTTGCGGGCGGCGGCGAGCGCGCGCGTCAGGCCGTGCGCGTACTGGATCGGCGCGGGCATGAGCTCAGGGGTCTCGTCGCAGGCGTAGCCGAACATGAGGCCCTGATCGCCGGCGCCCTGCTCGCGGTGCTTGCCCTTGCCCTCGGTGACCCCCTGGCTGATGTCGGGCGACTGCTGCTCGATCGCCGTCATGATCGCGCAGGTGTGGCCGTCGAAGCCCATCGCCGAGTCGGTGTAGCCGATGCCCTTCACCGTCTGGCGAACGAGCGTCGGGATGTCGACCCACGCGCTCGTCGTGACCTCGCCCGCGACGACGACCATGCCGGTCTTCGTCAAGGACTCGCACGCGACCCGCGCGGTCTTGTCTTGCGTGAGGATGGCGTCGAGGACGGCGTCGCTGATCTGGTCGCAGATCTTGTCCGGGTGGCCCTCGGTGACGGACTCGCTGGTGAATTGGGTGCGCATGGGAAGGGCGACGCGCTTACTCTGAAGAATCGACCGAGGGAAGGGAAAGATCCGCCGACGGAGGTTGCCAACCACACCCACGGACGGCTAGTAGGCGAGCGCTCTCGTGAAGGCCACGCTCCCGATCGCCGCGCTCGTCCTCCTCCTCGCCGCCGCGTGCGGCGGGTCCGCGAGCGAGACGCCCTTCCCGCAGAGCGCCGCGGACACGACGACCGATCCCGTGGTGCGGAGGCCGAAGCCCCGGCCCTCCGCGGGGGCCCCTCTGCCGACGAAGCCCAAGGGCCCCTCGGTCGGCTTCTGACGACACGAGACGGGCGAGCACGCGGGCGCCTTTCGTTGTAGGGTGCGGCCATGGGTGTCTTCGCACGCCTGGCACAGCTCATCCGCGCGAACCTGAACGATCTCATCTCCAAGTCGGAAGACCCGGAGAAGATGCTGAACCAGATCGTCCTCGAGATGACGAACCAGCTCCTCGAGGCGAAGAAGCAGGTCGCCGTCGCGATCGCGGACGAGAAGGCGCTGCAGCGGCAGATGGAGCAGGAGAAGGCGCACGTCGAAGAGTGGACGCGGCGCGCCGAGCTCGCGGTGCGACAGGGCAACGACGAGCTCGCGCGCGAGGCGCTCGTCCGCAAGAAGCGCCACGAGGCCGACGCGACCGAGCTCGAGGCCCAGTGGACGAAGGCGCACGGCCAGGTCTCGGCGCTGAAGGAGGCGCTCCGCCGGCTCGACGACAAGATCGACGAGGCGAAGCGCAAGAAGAACGTGCTCGTCGCGCGGAAGAAGCGCGCCGAGGCGCAGAAGACGATCTCGGAGACGATGAGCGGCATGAAGGCGGACAGCGCCTTCGAGGCCTTCGATCGGATGGAGAAGCGCATCGACCGGATGGAGGCCGAGGCCGACGCGAGCGCGGAGATCGCCGAGGAGCACTCGGGCGATCGGCTCCTCTACAAGTTCAAGGAGCTCGAGCGGACGGGCGGGGTCGACGACGAGCTGCTCGCGATGAAGCGCAAGATGGGGCTCGCCGAGCCAGCGGCCCCCGCCGCCGAGCCCACGCAAGCGGCGCCGGTGCGCGTGGCACCCAAGATCGAGACCGAGGAGGACGAGCTCGCCGCCGCCCTCGCGGAGCTCGCCGCCGAGGAGGCGCGCGAGAAGGCCCGCCTGCGGAAGTAGCGGGGCGTCGGCAGCGCCTCCGAGCCCTCGTCACTCCGCCCCTCGTCACTCCGCCCCTCGTCACTCCGCCCCTCGTCACTCCGCCCCTCGGCCTCGCCGTCCACAGGGCTTTGGGCTTCGCGGCGGCGACACCAGCGCGCGCGCTGGCAGCGCGTCGAGCGCTCCGCGCGGGTCGCGCTCGTCCTCCTCGGGCACCGATCTTCGGCGCAGCGTGCGCCACCGCACCACGGACGCCGCCCGGAGGGCGATCACGTGCGCCACCGCTCCACGGACGCCGCCCGGAGGGCGGTCACGTGCCGAGCCGCACCACGGACGCCGCCCTCGTGCGCGCGTCGGGCAGCTTCCCGAGCCACGCCAGGAGCCACCGAGGCTCCACTCTCCGCCTTCCCTGCGTGCGGCAGCTTCGATTGGCTCTCGAGGGTTCGAAGCTCCGCGCGAGGCCCGTGACTGGCCGCCATCCGCAGCGATCTGGCGCGCACTCGTGCAGTGTTGGGACTTCGCGATCCCCCTGATCGCCGAAGATCGGAGGGGTGGACCCGTCGTCGTGTGCGATCGAGAGAAACCTCTGCCTCGAGCCACCCAAAGGCGCCCGTGAGCACCCCCTATCATACCGTGCGTGCCGAGCGTTCGCACGCGGCTTACCAGAGGTTTTCCGTGTCGCGGCACCCACCTCGCGACGCGTTGAGAGATCGTCAAGCTCGCGTGCTCTCGCGAGAGCGACTTCCGCCTTCCGCTCGAGGGTCTTTGCTCACAGCAGCGCTTGGCGCAGGCCCTCGCAAAGTCGTCCAGTCCAGTCGTCAGCCGCTCCTCCGTCCAGCGCGTCCTCGCCGGAGAGGGCCTTCGCCCGCACCGCGGTCGCCAGTGGCTCCGCAGCCCCGAGCCTGACTTCCGCGTCAAGGCCCAGCGCATCTGCAATCTCTATCTCAAGTCCCCCTCGAGCACCGTCGTGCTGCGCCTCGACGAGAAGCCCATCCCCATCTTGGGCCGCAGGTCCCCGATTCGACTCCTTTGCGCGCCAGGACGTCGCGCCGCCTGGCGCATGATCCTTCCCGAGATTTGGTGCTGCGGGTTCGCGAAGATTTCGTGTACAGTCTGCGCACTATGCGCCTACCCCTCGCATGGCTCACGATCCTGCTCGTCACCGCGTGCGGAGGCTCCTCGGAGATGGACGAAGACGGCGCGCCGCCCGGGACAGGGGGGAACGCCGCGGCCGCCGGAGCGGCTGGCGCGGGAGCCGGCGCCGCAGGAGGTGGAGGCAGCGGCCACGGCGGTGGGTCCGGTGTGGCCGGGGTCGCTGGCGTCGGCGGCGCAGGGAGTGGAGGTGTGGCAGGGAAGGGCGGGACGAACGGCGGCGGGAGCGGCGCCGCCGGGGGCACTGCTGGAGCCGCTGGGATCGGCGGTGGGGGCGGCGCAGGCCACGCCGGCACGGCGGGGACCAGCGGCGCGAGCGGCACCGCCGGCACAACGAACACGGGCGGTGCGGGAGGGAAGCCGCCCGCCACCGATTGCCCCCGCGTGAAGGTGCACACCGCAGGGGGGAACACGCTCAACGTGCGACCCCAGCCAAACACGAACGACCCGCCCGTGGGGCAGCTGAACAACGGCGACATCGTCGACGTCGTCCAACAGGTCACCGGGGAGATCGTATCCGGCAATGACCTCTGGTTCCAGATCGCAGCTCCATCGGTCAAGGGCTATGTGTCCGCCGTATTCGCCACCTGTACGACAGAGACTCCACTCCAGCCGCCCGACGGTTATTATCTGCCGCTTCCCTGCGGAAAGAAGGCGACCATCTCGCAAGGCAACAACGGCGGCTTCAGCCATGTCGGAAACATCAAGTATGCGTTCGACTTTTCGCTCGGGCTAAACAGCTCGATGCGTGCCATGGCGGACGGCACGGTCGCGTACCTGTTCGACAAGACGAAGCCCGGCGACAAATGCTACAATGGCGGTGGCAGCGAGTGTTACCCATACGCCAATTATGTCGTCTTGAGGCACGGGGACGGAAAGCTCACGACCTACAAACACCTCAACAAGGTGAGCGTCAAGTTGGGGCAGAAGATCGCGCGGGGTACGGAGGTCGGGCTCTCGGGGTCGACGGGCTATTCGACCGGGCCGCATGCGCACGTGATGCGAATGGAAGACTGCGGTCAGTATTCGTGCGTCTCGATTCCGCTGAAGTTCGTCGACGTCCCGGGGAGCGGGGTCCCGAACACGGGGGACTCCGTGACGAGCAAGAACTGCCCCTGAGGTCCCGAGCTGTCGGGAGACGTGCGCCGCGCCACGACGCGCTTCGAGCTTGGGCGTGCCGCTCAGCGCGCGCCAGAGACGCTGGGTCAGGCTTCCTCAGCGCGCCACAGCTCTTGGATTCCTCCTCGCGGGAGAGGTGAGCGAGGTGCGTAGACCCCGCGTCTACGGTGCCCTCCGCAGCAGCTACCGCGGCGGAGGTGACGACGCTTCGCGTTGTGGCGCACGAAGATCCAGCGTAGACTCACGGATCATGCGCATCCCTCTCTCATTGCTCACGATGCTGCTCGTCGCCGCGTGCGGAGGCTCGTCGGAGACGGCCGGAGATGGCGCGCCGTCCGAGACGGGGGGGAAGGCCGCGGGAGCGGCTGGCGCGGGTGCCGGCGCCGCGGGAGGTGGAGGCAGCGGCCACGGCGGTGGGTCCGGCGCGGCCGGGCTCGCTGGGGTCGGCGGCGCAGGGAGTGGAGGCGTAGCAGGGAAGGGCGGGACGGACGGCGGCGGGAGCGGCGCCGCGGGGAGCTCTGCTGGGGCCGCTGGGATCGGTGGTGCGGCGGGTGGCGCTGCTGGTGCGAGCGGCACGGCCGGCACGAGCGGCACGGCCGGCACGAGTGGCACGGCCGGCACGAGCGGCACGGCCGGCACGAGTGGCACGGCCGGCGCACCCGCAGGTCCCACGTGCGCGCAAGCGGGCGGCAATCGCTGCGCCGCGACAAAGGATGCCTGCGCCGGCCTCACCACGATCGCCTCGTCCGACTGCGTCGTGTGCTGCAAGGTGCCACAGAACCCGATCATCACGACGGACTGGCCCGACCCGTTCTTCGTCCGCGACGGCGACACATACTACGCCTTCGCGACCGGCGGCACAGTGCGCCGGCGCAGCTCGAAGGACCTGACGAAGTGGGGCGCGGCCGACGACGCGCTCTCGAAGTCACCCTGGAAGCAAGGAGGCGCCGGCTTCTGGGCGCCCACGGTCTACAAGGCCAAGAATGGCAAATGGGTGATGTACTACGCCGCCGAGACCAACGAGCCGAACAACACCCAGCACTGCATCGGCAAGGCGGTCGCGGGCGACATCACGGGCACCTTTCAGCCTGCGGGGAGCGCGCCTTTGATCTGCCTCACCGCGTATTGGTCGATCGATCCGAGCGTGTTCGAGGACTCGGACGGGAGAGACTACCTGCTCTGGCGCCAGGACACCGCCGCCCAGAGCAAGGGCAACATCGTGATCCAGGAGCTCGACGACAACGGCGACCTGAAGGGCAGCTCTCACCAGCTCGCGAGCCGCGCGACCAAGGAGCCGTCGTGGGAGTTCGACGCCTCGGGCGGCGTGATGGAGAACCCCGCGATGGTGCGGCACGGCAACGTCTATCACCTGTTCTACTCGGGGAACCGCTGGGAGACGAAGAACTACGCGAACGGTCACGCCACCTGCAAGGCGCCGTTCGGCCCTTGCACCAAGACGAGCACGATCAACCCATGGCAGGGCAGCAAGGGCCCCATGTTCGGCCCTGGCGGCGCCGACACCGTCAGGGCGCTGGATGGAACACTGTTCATGTACATGCACGGCTGGAGCTCCCTGAATGGAGACGCCGGCGTCGGCGGTCGCAAGCTCTGGCTCTACCGGCTCCAGTTTGCGGGGCAGACGCCGTCGATCCAAGATCTCTGATCGCCGCGCCTCGCCGGTGGCCCCTATCGGGCCGCGGGGGGACGGCTCCTCCGTGGGATCGGTGGACCCGCGCCGAGAGGGCGTCGATCGCGCGCCGCCCGTGCCGAATCGCCTCGCAGCGGTCCACGCCGTCGACCGCTCCGGCGCGGCGTCCCCCGGGGAGCTGCGAGTCTCGGATCGGTGGGCGTGGCACGAGAGAGCCGCGCGGACGCGCGGCGTTCCGCGAACCTCATCGCAATCGCCCTGCATTCACGAAGTCTCGCGTTGTGGATGGCGGAGGTCTCGCTTACAATTGCGCACCATGCGCGCCTCTTGGTCGTTGTTCGGGATTCTGTACCTCACCGCATGTGGCGGCTCGTCTGATGCGACCGGGGACGGCGCGCCGGCCGAGACAGGGGGGAACACTGCGGCTGCCGGAGCGGCCGGTGTGGGTGCCGGTGCCGGAGGTGGGGGTGCGGGTCACGGCGGCGCGGGCAACGGCTCCACAGGAAACACCGGCGGCGGAGGCGGCGCCGCGGGCAGCACCGGCGGCGGAGGCGGCGCCGCGGGCAGCGCCGCCGGCGGAGGCAGCGCCGCCGGCGCGAGCGGCGCCGCGGGCAGCGCCGCTGGCGCGAGCGGCGCCGCAGGAGCGCCGGGGACGCCCGCGTCCGAGGTCGAGATGACCTTCACGACGGCGAACATCGGCCGTGACTACGGCACGAAGGCCGACGTCGCGGCCGTCTTCGACAAGATCGGGGATGTGCTCGACGGCAAGTCCGGCCCCCGCTTCGTGGGCTGGCAAGAGATCGGCGAGGGCGATCCGTGCGGGTCGAGCTGTGAGATCGACGCGCTCGAGGCGCGCTTCAAGGCCGGGTGGACGACGCGCCGCCCGAAGGGCGAGAAGCCTGGCGGCGGCTCGGAGGTGGTGAAGGTCCCCGTCACCTCGAGGGACGCCGAGGGCGCCGGCGCGCAGGTGCGGGCCGTCTACGCGTCGGCAGGCTGGGCCGAGGTCAGCCCGACCCGGTTCGTCACGGTCGTCTACTACCCCGAGCGCATGCTCTCGATCGTGAACACGCACTTCATCGCGAAGGCGTGGAGCTGCGGGAGCGAGGAGGCCAAGCGACGCGAGTACTGGAAGAAGGGATGGGCCGTCCTCCAGGCGGAGGTCGCCAAGGAGCACCAAGCAGGGCGCAACGTGATCGCGACGGGCGATCTGAACCGTAAGCGCGCTGCAGACAACTGCAACCCCGCGTGGCAGCCTTCGAGCCTCCACGCGGACGCGAAGGTCATCGGCGGCACCGGGATCGACTACATCTTCGCGGTGCCCGCCAGCGGCCGACAGTTCGTCGGCTCGAAGAAGGCGGACGGCACCACCAAGGGGGGCACCATCCCCCTCGGGATCGACGGACACGAGGCTCACTGGATCAGCGGGAGGTTCTTGCCCAAGTGAGGCGTCACCCGTCGTCTCGCGGACGTCCTCGCGGCGAGCGCACCGGCTGGAAGACGGAGCCAAGCGACTGCCCCGAGGCCCCGCGTGCCGCGCCCAGGGTCCCGCCCGCGCGCCGGCGGGGAGACGAGGCCAAGCGATTGCCCCGAAGGCCCGCGTTGCCGCGCCCAGGGTACCGCGAGCGCGCCGGCCCCGACGTCGAGCCGGGAAACGTCGCCGTCATGCGCCTGCCCAAGAGAGACGGGGAAGAGCCCCTCGAGCGGCCCCTCCGGGAGCTCACCGCGCGCCCCCGTGCCGCGCGGCGCCGAGACGACACGCGACGTCGAACGAAGGGACCCGGGCTCGTCACAGCAAGAGCGACCCCTCCGGCACGAGGCCGGCGGGGGTGCGACGTCGACCGACGCGACCGGGGCTCGTCACAGCAAGAGCGACCCCTCCGGCACGAGGCCGGCGGGGGTGCGACG
>CAYNEK010000067.1:18260-27126 GCA_964396175.1 uncultured Polyangiaceae bacterium
TCGACCGACGCGACCGGGGCTCGTCGCTGCCGGGGGCCGCCACGCCGCCGGCTCGCCCGCAGCCCTCGCTCCCGAAGCCGCCGATGCGCGCGTGGTCGCAGCATCTGCACCCCGCGCCGCCGGCTCGCCCGCAGCCCTCGCTCCCGAAGCCGCCGATGCGCGCGTGGCCGAGGCTTCTGCACCCGCGCCGAGGGCTCGTCTGCGCACGACGCTGCGCACCGCGCGTGCCTTGCGCACCGGGACGCCTTCGCTTACTGACACGCGCGTCAGTCCCCCGAGCCCCCCAAGAACCCCTTGCGCGCAGCCTATTTCGACGTGGACGGCACGTTGGTCACCACCAACCTCGTCCACCCCACGCTCTTCTACCTCGTGAACCAGCAGTCGCCGCTCACGAGCGCGATGCGCGTCCTCACCGGCGTCGCTCGGTCGCCGCTCCTCGCCGCGACCGAGCTCTTCGATCGCCGCGCCTTCAACGAGAAGCTCTACGCGCTCTTCGAGGGCACGAGCGTCGACCGGCTCGAGTGCCTCGCCGACGAGGCCTTCGACGTCGTCCTGAAGCGCAACCTCTTCCCCGGCGCGAAGGATCTCGTCGCGCGCTGCCGCGACGAGGGGAGCCGCGTCGTCTTCATCTCGGGATCGCTCGACTTCTTGATGCTCCGCCTCGCCGAGCACCTGGGCGGCGCCGACGTCATCGCCAACCGCCTCGAGATCCACGAGGGCCACGCGACCGGCAAGCTGCTCCGTCCCATCGTCGCCGGCCCCGAGAAGGCGCGGCTCATCCGCGAGCACGCCCGCGCCCACGGCGTCGATCTCGACCAGTCCTTCGCCTACTCGGACAGCGCCTCCGACGTCCCCATGCTGAGCGTCGTCGGCCACCCCGCCGCCGTGAACCCCGACCGTGGCCTCGCCCGCCTCGCGCGCGTCTACGACTGGCCCATCCTCCACCTCGATCGCAACCCCGACTGAGCCCCACGCCGCCATGCCCACGCACCCCTCCGTCGTCACCATCGACAAGAAGAGCGCCCCGCGCGTCCTCTTCTCGGGCGACAGACTCGTCGAGGTCGATCTCCCCGTCGGCTCCCGCGTCATCTACCCGAAGCAGCCGCTCGCGGGGCTGAAGGACCCGGACGCCGCGATCCGCTACGCCCTCAACCACCCGCACAATTCCGAGCCGCTCCACGCGAAGCTCCGCCCGGGGATGAAGGTCGTCATCGCCATCGACGACATCTCCCTGCCGCTCCCGCCGATGAAGCGCCCCGACGTACGCGAGCGGGTGCTCACCATCGTGCTCCAGCTCCTCGCCGATCACGGGGTCGAGGACGTCGAGATGATCATCGCGACGAGCATCCACCGCAGGATGACCGCGGCCGAGGTGCGGCGCATGGTCGGCGACAAGATCTTCCGCGCCTACTGGCCCGATCGGCTCCGCAACCACGACGCCGAGGACGCGAAGAACATGAAGCTCGTCGGCCACACCGAGCTCGGCGAGCCCGTCATCCTGAACCGCGCCGCCGTCGAGTCCGATCTCCTCATCTACGTCAACCTGAACCTCGTCCCCATGGACGGCGGCCACAAGTCCGTCGCCGTCGGGCTCTGCGGCTACGAGTCGCTCCGCGCGCACCACAACCCCAAGGTGATGCGCAAGTGCCACAGCTACATGGACCCGGCGGCGAGCGAGCTCGCGACCGTCGTCGAGCGGATGGGCAAGGTCGCGAACGCGCACCTCGACGTCTTCACCATCGAGACGACCATCAACAACCGGATGTTCGACGCCCCCCTCTCCTTCTTGCACAAGAACGAGGACGATCTCTCGCCGAACGAGCGCACCGCCCTCCGCGCGCTCCGCTTCACGCTCGACCACACCCCGGACGAGGCGCGCGAGCTCATCTTCCAGAAGGTGCCGTCCCCGTACGAGCTGACGGGCGTCTTCGCCGGCGAGACCGAGGCCGCGCACGCGAAGACCTTGAAGAAGTGCTTCGATCAGTACCTCGTGCCCGTCGTCGGACAGGCCGACGTCGTCGTCTCGGGGATCCCATACATCTCGCCCTACAACGTCGGCGCGTACCTGAACCCGCTGCTCGTCCAGGTGATGGCCGAGGGCTACCTCTTCAACCTGTACCGCGGCGCGCCGCTCCTCAAGAAGGGCGGCACGATGATCGTGTTCCACCCGTGCTCGGACCGCTTCGACGCCGTCCAGCACGCCCCCTACATCGACTTCGTCCACAAGCTGCTCCCCGAGACGCGCGACGGGCTCGAGCTGCACAAGAAGTACGAGGCCGAGTTCGCGAAGAACCCGACGTACCTCGAGATGTACCGCCACGGCCACGCCTACCACCCCGCGCACCCCTTCTTCATGTGGTACTGGGGCGAGGCGGGGCGGCAGCACGTCGGCAAGGTCATCGTCGTCGGCGCCGACAACGCCTACGTCCCGAAGCTCCTCGGCTACGAGACGGCGCCGAACTTCACCGAGGCGCTGCGCATGGCGCAGGGCACGAGCACGCGCTCGCTCGACGTGACGTGCATGCACATCCCGCCCATCGCGATGGCGGACGTCACCGTCCCCGCGGCGCCCGCGCTCCCGCCCGCCGGGGGATCGAGCGCGTGACCTCGCTCGACGTCGGCGCGACCGGGCGCCCAGAGGCCCCGCTCGATCCCCGTGACGCCGAAGGGCGCCCCCGCCCCCTCGACGTCGGCGAGATCCTACGAAAGAAGCGCCTCTTCGTCGTCGGCTGCACGGGCTTCCTCGGCAAGGTGTGGCTCAGCATGCTGCTCCGGCACTACCCGGAGATCGGCCGCATCGATCTCGTCGTCCGGGCGAAGGGCGACGTCACGAGCGAGGCGCGCTTCTGGGCCGACGTCGTCGGGAGCCCCACCTTCGATCCCCTGCGCGAGGAGCACCCGGGCCGCGCGCTCGAGGGCTTCTTGTCGTCGCGGATCTTCCCCGTCCACGCCGACGTCTCCGAGCCGCTGCTCGGGCTCTCCGAGGGCGCGATCGCCGGACTCCGCGGCCAGGTCGACGCCGTCGTCAACGTGGCGGGCGTCGTCGACTTCGATCCGCCGCTCGACGAGGCGCTCAGCGCCAACGCCTTCGGCGTGCGAAACCTCGTCGAGCTCGCGCGCGCGCTCGGCGACGTGCCCGTCCTCCACACGAGCACCTGCTATGTCGCCGGCTACCGCGACGGCGTCATCGAGGAGGCCGATCCGCTCGACCGGCCCTTCCCGCGCTTCGGCGAGCTCGAGGCGGTGCACTGGTCGCCGGAGCGCGAGATCGCCGAGTGCCTCGATCTCATCCAGCAGGCGCGCCACCGCGCCGACGACGCCTTCCGCGAGAGCGCCTTCCTCGACGAGGCCAGGAGGACGCTCGAGCGCCGCGGCGAGCCCACGCGCGGCACGGCGCTCCAGGACGAGCTCGAGAAGACGCGGCGCCGCTTCGTCGAGCGGCGGCTCACCGAGGCGGGCCGGGAGCGCGCGCTCTACTGGGGCTTCACCAACATCTACACGTACACGAAGAGCATCGGCGAGCAGATCCTCGCGACGGCGGGCCGCGATCCCGCGCGGCCGCTCCCGTACGCCATCGTGCGCCCGAGCGTCATCGAGAGCTCGGTCGAGTACCCCTTCGTCGGCTGGGCGGAGGGCATCAACACGATGGCGCCGCTCATCTACATGGCGATGGAGGGGCACATCCAGATCCCCACGAGCCAGAAGACCCGTCTCGACGTCATCCCCGTGGACATGGTCGCGGGCGGCATGATCCTCGCGCTCGCCGCCCTCCTCGAAGGCACCGCGCCCAAGGTCGCGCACCTCGCCTCGTCCGACGTCTCGCCCTACCCGATGCACCGGCTCATCGAGCTGACGGGCCTCTACAAGCGCAAGCACTACCAGAACAAGGGCAAGGGCAACCTCCTCGCGAACCTCCTCCAGGCCCACGTCGAGCCCGTCCCCGTGACGACGGAGCAGTACTTCCGCCACGGCGCGCCCGCCGTCTCGCGGCTCGCGAAGGGGCTCTCGGGCGCGCTCTCGGGCGCGAACCTCGGGCCGCTCGCGAGCGTCACGAGGCCCCTCGCGAAGGCGCTCGACGGCTACGCGGGCCTCGCCAAGCAGAACGGCAGCATCTGGGAGCTCTACATCCCCTTCATGGCCGAGACGGACTACACGTTCTCGTGCGAGGAGATCCGGAAGCTCCATACAAGGCTCGGCGACGACGATCGCAGGGCGCTCCGGTGGAAGCCCGAGACGCTCGACTGGCGCTGGTACATGCACGAGATCCAGCTCCCCGCGCTCGAGAAGTGGGTGTGGCCCGAGATCCACGCGAAGATCGCGCGCCCCAAGAAGCCGCTCCGCGCCCACGACGATCTCCTCGCGATGCTCGACGACGTCGAGGAGAAGTTTGGCCTGTCGGTCGCGCTGATGCGGCTCGAGGACGAGGGGCTCACGCGCACCACCTTCTCCGAGCTCGCGCGGCGGGTGCGCGCGGCGGCGGCGCGGCTCGCGGCGCTCGGGGTCGCGCCCGGCGATCGCGTGCTCCTCTCCGGGAAGAACCACCCCGACTGGGTCATCGCGTACTTCGGCGTGCTCCGCGCGGGCGCGACGGCGGTCCCGATCGATCCGGCGATGGAGCGCGCGCGGCTCCTCCTGCTGCGCGACGCCTCGCGGGCGAAGGCGGCGCTCTTCGACGACGGGGTGCGCGACGAGGCGGGCGAGCTCGGCGTGCCCGTGGTCTCGCTCGCGGCGATCACGGCCGAGGACGACGCCCTGGTCCCGCCCGAGGTCCCACGCCCCGACGAGCACACCGTCGCGAGCCTCCTCTACACGAGCGGCACGACCGGCGCGCCCAAGGGCGTGATGCTCACGCACCGCAATTTCACGCAGCTCCTCGCCTCGCTCGGACCGCTCTTCCCGCTCGGGCCGCGCGACCGGAGCGTGTCGGTGTTGCCGCTGCACCACGCGTTCGAGTTCACCTGCGGGATGCTGCTCCCGCTCTCGCGCGGCGCGCGCATCGCGTACCTGGACGAGCTGTCGGGCGAGCGGCTCCGCGAGGCGCTCCAGGCGTCGCGCGCGACGGCGATGGTGGGTGTCCCTGCGCTCTGGCAGATGCTCGAGCGGCGCATCACCGACGAGGTCGCGGCGAAGGGCGCGCTCTCGGAGAGGGCGTTCGACGCCTTGCTCGCGGCCAACCGCTTCCTCGGCGAGAAGGCGGGGCTGAACCTCGGACGCGCGCTCTTCCCGCCCGTCCACGACGCGCTCGGCGGCAACCTGAGGTGGCTCATCTCGGGCGGCGCGACGCTCCCCAAGGAGACGGCCGAGGTGTTCCGCGGGCTCGGGCTCTTGCTCGCCGAGGGCTACGGGCTCACCGAGGCCGCGCCGGTGCTGACGGTCGCGGTGCCCAAGGTCGGCGGCAAGCTCGGGCACGTCGGCAAGGAGCTCCCCGGCGTGTCGGTGAAGATCGCGAACCCGGACGCGGCGGGCGTCGGCGAGATCCTCGCGCGCGGGCCGAACGTGATGGCCGGCTACGAGGGCAACCCGGAGGCGACCGCGGCCGTCCTCTCCGACGACGGCTGGCTCAGGACGGGCGATCTGGGCGTCGTCGACAAGAGAGGCAACCTCCGCATCGTCGGCCGCGCGAAGGAGGTCATCGTCTCGGCGAACGGCGAGAACATCTACCCCGACGATCTCGAGGCGATGCTGGGCCGCGTGCCGGGCGTGCTCGAGCTGTCGGTCGTGGGCGTGGACGATCCGTCGGGTGGGGAGCGCGCGGTGTGCGTCGCGGTCCCCTCGCGCGACGAGGCCACGGGCCGCGACGCGCGCCGGGCGCACGCGCTCGAGGCGCTGCGGAGCGCGATCCAGCGGCTCCCCTCGGCGCAGCGACCGCAGACCGTCTTGCTCTACGACGCCGATCTGCCGCGCACCGCCACGAAGAAGGTGAAGCGCAGCGAGGTGTCCGAGATCGCCGGCCGCCTGCTCACCGCGTCGATGCCGCCGCCGTCGGGCGAGGGGCGGAGCGTCGCGTCGGTCGTGCGCGCGGCCGTCGCGAGCGTCGCGCGAAGGAAGCCGCACGAGATCCACGCCTCGACGCGCCTCCGCGTCGATCTGTCCTTCGACTCGCTGATGCTGGTCGAGCTGTCGGCGGCGCTCGAGGCGGCGATCCCCGAGCGCCCGGTGGCTGACGCGCTCGCGACCGCCGAGACCGTCGGCGAGCTCGAGCAGCTCCTCGGGGTCGCGCCCGTGAAGCGCCCCGAGAGCGACACGAAGGAGGACACCTTCTCGATCCCCGAGCTGCCCGAGCCCGTGCGTCAGGCGGCCAAGCGCCTCATCGGGCGCGCGCAAGAGGGCTTCTACGGCCGCGTGATGCGCCCGCACGTCACCGGGCGCGCCTTCGTCCCGCACGACCGCAACGTCATCGTCGTGGCGAACCACTCGAGCCACCTCGACATGGGGTTCATCAAGTATGCGCTCGGGAGCTACGGGCGCGAGATCGTGACGCTCGCGGCGATGGATTACTTCTTCGAGCGGGACAAGCTGACGCGCGCCGTGGTCGAGAACTTCACGAACCTCGCGCCCTTCGATCGCAAGGCGGGCCTCCGCGAGACGGTGCGCGACATCGGCGAGATGCTGGAGCGAGGCAAGACCGTCCTCATCTTCCCCGAGGGCACACGCAGCGCGGACGGGACACTCCAGGAATTCAAGGGCGCGATTGGGCACCTTGTTCAGAAGTTCCATATCGACGTCTTGCCGGTGTGGGTGGGCGGGACGCACCGGGCGATGCCGAAGGGCCAGCCCATCCCGCTCGCGCGCGACGTGACGGCGCGGATCGGGCCGGTGCTCCGCTTCGAGGACGTCCTGCGGCTCACGGCGGGGCAGAAGCCCTCGCAGGCGGCGCGGCTCACGGCGAAGATCTGTCAGCGGGCGATCGAGCGGCTGCGGGACGGCGAGGTGCTCGATCTCGAGCGCGCGACGCTCGGCGACGTCGATCGCGCGGCAGCGCACCCGATGGTCACGCTCTTCGGCGAGCTGCCGGAGCGCTTCGTGCCGGGGGCGACGAAGGTGCCTGTGTCCTTCTACTTCACGCTCGGGGCCGAGGACGAGGCGAAGTGGACGGTCCGGGTCGACGCGGCGCGCTGCGACGTCATCCCCGGCAAGCCCGAGGGCGGCACCGCGGACTGCGTGCTCAAGACCTCGCCCGAGATGTTCACCCGGATCGTGCGCGAGGGGTACACGCCGGGGGTCCCCGAGTTCGTGTCGGGGCTCATCAAGTCGAACGACATCGGGTTGCTCCAGACCTTCCAGCGGGTGTTCGCGCTCGGGGGCGCGGCGTCATGACGGCCGATCGTCCCGTCCTCGTGACGGGCGCGACGGGCTTCCTCGGTGGCCACGTGCTCGAGGCGCTCCGCGCGCGAGGGCGACGAGCGCGCGTCCTCCTGCGGAGCGATCGCGACGCGGCGGCGCTCGGGGATGTGGAGATCGTGCTCGGCGACGTGCTCGACGCGGAGAGCGTCGCGCGCGCGGTGGACGGCGCGGGGGCGGTCTTGCATTGTGCGGGCAAGGTGTCGCGCGATCCGGCGGACGCGGAGCTGCTGCGCTCGGTCCACGTCCTCGGCACGCGCCATGTGGTCGCGGCGGCGAAGCGCGCGGGCCTTCGGACGGTCCTCGCGTCGACGAGCGGCACGGTGGCCGTGAGCGAGACCTGCGAGGTGATGCGCGAGGATCGCCCGACGCCGATCGCGCTCATCGCGAGGTTCCCGTACTATCGATCGAAGCTGTACGCCGAGGAGGACGCGCTCCGGGCGGCGAAGGACGGCGCGGACGTCGTGTCGGTGAACCCGAGCCTCCTCTTGGGCCCCGGAGACCGGCGCGGCTCGTCGACGGAGGATGTATGGAAGTTCCTCACGAAATCGATCCCTGTGACGCCTGCGGGGGGTCTCTCCTTCGTGGACGCACGGGACGCGGCCGAGGGGCTCCTGCTCGCGGAGGAGCGGGGGCGCTCGGGGGAGCGGTACCTCTTGTCGGGGGCCAACCTGAGCGTGCGAGAGTTCTTCGATCGGTTGTCGCGGCTCTCGGGGATCGCGGCGCCGCCGGTGGTGTTGCCGCGGGCGCGGTGGCTCTCCAAGGCGCTCTACGACGGGACGTCGCGGCTCGCGAAGGCTGTGGGCGGTGAGCTGGCGGTGGACGCGGCGTCCTTCGAGATGGGGGGGCTCTGGTGGTGGGTGGACGCCGGGAAGGCGGAGCGTGAGCTCGGCTGGGCGGCGAGGGACTCGAGCGAGACGCTCGCCGAGACGGTCCGCGAGCTCCAGGGCCGCGCCTGACGGCGAAGCGCCGGGACGCCGCGCCGGGACGCGCACGCCTGACGTGCCGCCCGCGGCCGCCGCGAGCGCCGTCGTCCCGTTGCGGATCGGGGGGTCGACCTCCCCAGACCGATCCCAGACCCGACCCCGAGAGCCTCGGCGGCGCGGGCGGGTGGGGCGGGTTGGGGTGGCAGCGTGACGTGGGGTGGCGCGAAGGCTCAGTCTTCCCGCACGTTCAGCGACATCTTGCGGACGAGCGTGACGTTCGGTCCCGTGCGGCCGGTGACGCGGAGCTCGACCTCGCCGGGCGGGAGCTTGGGCGCCGTGCACGCGAGCTTCACCTCGCAGTCGGCCTCGCGGCTGTTGTTGAAAGAAACCTGTGAGCCACAGACGCTCGTTCCCCCCATCGCGGGCGTCGAGCACGACACCTTGCCCACCGAGGCGCCCCCCTGCACGAAGTCGAGATCGTAGGTGACCATCATCTTCGAGTTCTTCCGGCCGATCCACTTGCCGTCGAGATCGGCCCACAGGACCAGGGCCGGCGCATCTAATTCCTGAGCCACCTCGATCCGACTGCTGAAGCCTGT
>CAYNEK010000068.1:0-481 GCA_964396175.1 uncultured Polyangiaceae bacterium
GGAGCGTCGGGCTCTCTGGCGGGGGGCTCTTCCTTGGCGGCGGGCTCGGGCTTCGTGGGGGCGACGGGCTTCGTCGGGGCGGGGCGAGCCGTGATCGCGCGCGGCGCGAGCGGCTTCGGCGTGAGCGGCTTCAGCGGGAGCGGCTTCGGCGCTTCCTTTGGCGGCTCCGGTGGACGAACCGACTCGAGCGCGGCCGACGCGAGCTCCTGCACCTCCTCGGTCACGGCCGACGCAGCGGTCGAGCCGAGATCGAGCTTCGCCGGCTCTGGAGCGGGCTTCGAGCTCGGGACGTCTCCCTCGTCCGATGCGTGGGCCTCGTCGCGGCCGGGCGCCTCGTCCTTCGTGGGTGTGGGCTCGCGGGGCTCGGAGGGAGCGTCGAGGGTCGCCGCGGGCGCGGGCGCGGGCGCGGGCTTGGGTGCGGGTGCCTCGGCGGGGGCTGGGGGCAGGCTCCTTGCCTTCGCGGGGGGAGGGCTGCTCTTCT
>CAYNEK010000068.1:491-27049 GCA_964396175.1 uncultured Polyangiaceae bacterium
CGGGGGGGGGGGGGGGGGAGGGCTCTGGCCCGGGGGGGGGGGGGGGCTGCTTTTCTGGGGGTGGGGGGCGGGGAGCTCCTCCGCCGGCTTCTTGCCCTTCCGCAGGAGGACGACGAGGAGGACCACCGCGACGACCGCGACGAGACCGATGACGAGAGGATCCATGGAGCGCCCCGCAGACTAGAACAACGCGCGCGATTCTCGAAGCTCTTCCGTCGCGATCCGACGGTCCATCCACTTCGACGTCGCCGCCCGGAGGGAGGCGCGCGATCCCTGATGCTCTTCCACGTCGAGCCGTGAGGGCCCGGCGCGGACCGGGCGCAGAATATGATCCATCGGCGCGGACTTTCGACTAGTCTCCCCGGTTCGAACCAGGCCATGAGCGACTCTGCCAACGCGCTTCGCGACGTGCTCGACCGCTGCAAGGACGCGCAGTTCACGGGACTGCTCTACGTGCGAAGCGACCAAGGGGTCGGGCGTGTCCTCCTCATCGGCGGGATCGTCGACGACGCCCGGCTCGGGAGCACCGCGGGCGACGCCGCCATCGAGAAGCTCACGAGCTGGGTCGGCGCGAAGATCGATCTCCACCAGGAGCTCCCCGCCGTGCGCGGGAGCGACGTCCCTCACCCGGCGGAGGGGAGCCTGTCCGAGAAGGGGCCGATCGAGCTCATCCGCTACGCGGAAGAGCACGCGCTCACGGGGACGCTCGAATTCCGGCGCGACGGTCTGGTGGGTGACGCGACCTTCACGCTGGGCGATCTGCAGGCGCTGCGCTGCGCGGGCGACGCCGCCGAGTCCGCGGTGACCCCGATGCTCGCGTGGGCAGAAGGAACGTACAGGTTCGTCCTCCCGGCCGTCGAGGCGCCTCCAGGCGTGACCTTTCATGCGCTGAAGGGCTCGGGTGCGCCAGCCTCCATAGCGAAGCCCGACGTCGCCGTCGCCAAGGCCGACGAGGCACGCAAGGCCGACGAGGCACGCAAGGCCGACGAGGCACGCAAGGCCGAAGAGGCGAAGAAGGCCGAAGAGGCGAAGAAGGCCGAAGAGGCGCGGAAGGCCGTCGAGGCACGCAAGGCCGACGAGGCGCGCAAGGCCGAAGAGGCGCGCAAGGCCGACGAGGCGCGCAAGGCCGACGAGGCGCGCAAGGCCGAAGAGGCGCGCAAGGCCGAAGAGGCGCGCAAGGCCGAAGAGGCGCGCAAAGCCGAAGAGGCGCGCAAAGCCGAAGAGGCGCGCAAAGCCGACGAAGCGAAGAAGGCCGAAGAGGCGCGCAAGGCCGAAGAGGCGCGCAAGGCCGAGGAGGCGCGTAAGGCCGACGAGGCGAAGAAGGCCGAAGAGGCGCGCAAGGCCGAGGAGGCGCGTAAGGCCGAAGAGGCGCGTAAGGCCGAAGAGGCGCGTAAGGCCGAAGAGGCGCGGAAGGCCGAAGAGGCGCGTAAGGCCGAAGAGGCGCGGAGGGCCGATGAGCCATCGCGCAAGGCAGAGACGACCAGGCCCGCTCCCAAGAGCGTCGCGCCGCGGCCCCGGCAAGACTCGCTCGCCCAGGAGCCCAAGAAGAACATGGTCCCGCTCGTCGTCGGCGTCGTCGCGGTCATGCTGCTGATCGTCATCGCGGCCTTCTTCATGCGGAAGTGATCTCGCGCCGACGCGGCTCGTCCAGCTCGCGTCGACGAGCCGTCTAGGTCGGCATCCCGAGCGCGCGTCGCGCGTCGAGCACCTTCGCCTCGCAGCGTTTGCCGAGGACGATCCCGACGATGACGTTGATCGGGATCGCGAGGAACGCCAGCACGAAGCCGAAGCCGCACGTGAACACGCCGACGACCGTGATCGCCCCCCACACGAGGGTGGGGTACGCGAGGAGCAAGACGAGGCCCATCGCGAGGTCGCCCGCGAGGATCGTGCCGATCCCAGGGAGCCCGAAGAGCCCCGTGCAGAGCACCTCGATCCAGAAGAGCTCGGTCGGGTTCCGCTGCGCGATCTGTCTCTGCTCCGGTGTCGGGCCGTACGAGGTCCGTCCTCCACCGGCCCAGCTAGGCGCCCCGGGGGGGCCTGCGTTGGGCCAGCCAGTCGCGGGGCTGAACCGTGGGTCGATGGGCGGAGAGCCGTAAGGATGGGGGCCCTGCGTCCACGACGTGCCTGGCGGCGCTCCTGGCCCTCCCGTGGGCGAGCCTGCGTGTCCAGGCGGGATGTGGGTGCCGTACGGTCCGTCAGGAGGCATGCCTCATTCTCGCCGGAGGAGCCGAAGCTGCACAAGCCCATCGACCGCTGCCGCCTGCCAACCGAGCGAGAGGCGCGCCCTCGCCGAAGGCGCGTTGGCTGCACGACGGGCCCTCCAATTGTCGCTCGCGAGGACACAGAACAGCGTACCATCCTCGCCCCCATGGCGGCCGACGCAACCACCGTACGTCCGGAGCTCCCCGAGGATCTCGCGCTCGCGCTGTCCCATGTCAGCGACGACCCTACCCGTGACCAGCGGTGGGATGACGCCGAGAGCATCGCGGCGAACCATGAGCTCCCCGAGGCCGTCTTCGCCGTCTACGAGAGGATCCTCACGGACGACTTGCCGAAGGAGACGCTCTCGCGTCTGGGACAGCGGGCGGCGAGGTTCCACGACGAGTGGTTCGAGGACCCCGCACCTCTCCTCCCCGTGCTCTCTCTCGTGCTTCGCGCCGATCCGGACGCGGCGTGGGCCTTCGAGCGCGCGACGATGTTCCTCACGGTGAAGGAGCGCTGGTCGGAGCTCCTTGCGCTGTACGACGAGGTCATCGCCAAGACGACGGACGAGCACCGTAGGGCGACGCTCCTCGGGGAGGCCGCCCAGATCTCCAAGGACTTCGCGAGGGATGCCGATCGCGCCATTGGGTATCTGACCAGGTCTTTCGAGGGGCGACGGGGAGACGAGAAGCTCATCGCGTCGCTCGAGCGTCTGCTCGAGTCGCGCGGGCGGTGGACCGACTTGGTCGCGCTCTGGGCGTCGCTGCTGACCGACACGCGCGGAGAGCCGCGCGCGCAGCTCCTCCTCCGCCTCGCAACGACGAAGCTCGACAAGCTCGGAGACGCAGATGGCGCCGGGGAGAGCGCGCTCGTCCTCGAGCACGAGAGAGGTCAGGTCCCAGAGGTGATCGAGCTCCTCGAGCGGATCGGCGCCGACCTTCGCGCGTCGGTCGCGATCCGCCGGACCGTGCTCGAGCGCGTCGGCGCGGCCCATCGGGCGTCGGGGCGCGCGGACGCGCTCGCGAAGACCCTCGGGCTCCTCGCGACGCTGATCGTGGGTCGTGACGTCGTCGCCGTGCAGCGCGAGCTCGGCGCCGTCCTCGTCTCGCTCGATCGGACGCAAGACGCGCTCCGGGTGCTCGCCTCCGCGCTCGCCGTCGACCCCGTCGACCGGGAGACCCGGGCGGCCATCGACGCCGTGGCCGTGGTCGAGGGGCAGGGCGCGCTCGCGCTCGCGCTCGCCGAGGCGAGCGAGGGCGCTGTCGGGGACGACGTGCGCGTGGCGCTGCTCGTCCAGAGCGGCGAGGCGTACCGATCGGCGGACGATCTGGCCCACGCAGCCGGGGTGCTCCACGACGCGTTCGGGCTCGCCGGCGCCCACGAGGAGGCGCGTCGTGCCGCGGGCGCGCTGTGGGTCGAGGTGCTCCGCCGCGCAGAGCAGCGCTCTCTGCTCGCCGACGCGCTGGCCGAGGTCGCGGACATCTTCTCGCCGGACGCCCGGCGAGAGGCCCTCGCCGAGCGCGCCTCGATCGCGCTCGAGCTCGGAGACAAGGCCGCGGCCCTCGCGTCATGGCAGCGCCGGATCGCCGACGATCCGACGGACCGGGTCGCCCTCGACGCGGCGATCGAGCTCCTCGTCGATCAGCCCGCGGAGCTCGTGAAGGTGCTCGCGCTCCGCGCCGCGATCCTCGAGGGCGAGGCGCAGCGCGACGATCGTACGCGTATGGCAGTTCTATACAAGGACCTCGGCGCGCTCGACCGCGCGATCTCCGAGCGCCGATCCCTGGCGACCGATCTGGGCGCGACGCCGGCGAACACCGACGCCCTCGCCGATCTCCTCGAGGCGGCGGGGCAGATGGCGGACCTCGAGGCTCACCTCGAGGCGTCTGCGGTGGCGGAGACCGATCGGGGTCGGCTGTCGATGCTCCTCGGGCGGCTCGCGCTCGTCCAGGGCGAGCACACCCGGAGGCCGGCCGAGGCGCTGTCGAACGCGATCTCCGCGCTCCGGGACGATCCCCGCGAGCCGTCGGCGCGGCGGGCGCTCGGGGTTCTGACGGAGATCGGAGAGGTCGCGCGCCGCGCGATGGACGCGCTGGTCGAGGCGCTCACCTCGACCGGAGACCACGCGGAGAAGCTCTCGCTCCTCGAGCGTCGGCTCGCGCTCGCGGAGGACGACGCGGAGCGGGCAAGCCTCGTCGGAGAGGCCGCCGTGCTCGCCGAGACAGAGGTCGGCGATCCCCGCGCCGCGCTTGGCTTCGCGTGCAAAGCGCTCACTCTCTCTCCCGACGATCCGAGGCTCTTCGGGCTCGTCACGCGGCTCGAGGGCAAGGTGGACGCGACCGGCGACGTCGCGATGGCGCTCCTCGAGGCCGCTCGCGGCGCGCGCGGCGAGCCGAAGCTGCTCTTGTCCGTCGAGGCCGCGCGCCGGTTCGAGGAGATGGGCATGTTCTCCGACGCGCGGGCGGCCTTCGCCATCGCGCTGTCCGCGTCTCCGGAGAGCCTGGTCGCCGCCGTCGGGGCGGTGCGGCTCGCGGTGAGGCAGCGGGCGCACGACGACGCGGCGAAGGCGATCGTGGACGCCGTGCGCGCCGGTGGCTTCACGGAGGCCGTCCTCACGACTGCAGAGGCGGAGCTCGTGGACGCGCCCCACGCGCGGCACGTGGCCACCTCGCTCCTCGCGCTCGTCCGCGCCGAGGAGCTCCCTGCGGACAGCGCGCGCACGCTGGCCGCCCGGGCGGCCGTCTGGCTCCGGGACCGAGCGGGTGAACCAGGCCTCGCGGTCGACGCCTTCGAGCACGCGCTGGCTCGGGTGCCCGACGACGTCGAGGTCTTGCGCGCGCTCGTGGAGCTCCGGGGTGACACGGGAGGGCAGGCGCTCGTCCTCAACCTCGTCGCGCTGTCCCGGGCGACGTCGGATCTGGCGCCCCTCGAGCGCGCTGCCTTGCTCTCCGAGCGTGAGCTCGAGGCCGCCGTCGCCACCCGTGCGCACTTCCTGGAGCTCCGGGATCGGGCGCGGGAGCAAGGAGACGAGCGCGCGCTCCTCGAGGCCGTCGACGGGCTCGAGCGTGTGGCGATGTCGACCGAGGGCGAGGGCGCCGAGCGGGCCTCGGTCGAGCTCGAGTGGGGTGCAGATCTCGAGTCGCTACCCGTCGAGGTGAGGGTGTTCTTGTGGCGGAGGGCCGCGGAGCGCGCCGAGGAGGCAGAGGACCTGTCCCGTGCGGCGGATCTCTACGCGCGCCTCGCCGGGCTCGCACCCGCCGACGAGGACGCCGTCGAGGCGCGCGTCCGTCTCCTCGGGGCGCTTGGGCGCCACCCCGAGCGTGTCACGCTTCGCGTGGCTCAAGTCGGGCGCACGCCGGACGCGGAGCGCCGCGTCGCGCTGCGCCTCGACCTCGCGGCCATCCTCGCGTCCCTCGGCGACGAGGCCGCGCGCATCACGGTGCTCGAGGAGAACCTCGTCGATCGCGCGGGCGACGCTGCGACGCTGCGCCTGCTCGACGACGCGCTCTCGGCCGCGGGACGTCACGAGGAGCTCTCGCGCGTACTCCGCGAGCAGGGCGCGCAGGTCGGCGGGGCCGACGGCTCACGGCTCCTCGTCCGCGCCGCCGCCGTGGTCGAGCAGCACCTGTCCGATCTCCCGCTTGCAGCGCGCCTCCTCGAGGAGGCGACGCGCCTCCATGCTTCGCCGGAGGCGCTCGACGCTGCGGCGCGCGTCCAGCTCGAGCTGGGGCACCCCGAGATCACCGCGAGACACCTCGAGGCGCGCCTCGACGCGGCGCTCACCGGAGAGCGTGCCGACGTCGCGCTGAGGCTCGCCCACGCCCTCCTCTTGCTCGGACACGACGCACGGGCGCGAGAGGTGCTCGAGGCCGCGCTGATGGACGCCCCTCGGGACCGCGATCTCGCCGCCCGCCTCGCGGACGTCTACCGGCGAACCTCGGCGTGGGAGCCGCTCGCTCGTCTCCTCGCCGACGACGCAGCTCACCTCGACGAGCCGTCCGTACGCCTCGCCGTCCTGCGCGAGCTCGCCGACGTCCTGCGCCATCGCCTGGACCGTGCGGCCGATGCGGCGGACGTGTTCTCGCGCGCGCTCGAGCTGTCCCCGGAGGATCGGGTCCTGCGCACATCCCTCGCCGACGCGCTTCGCGCCGCCGGGCGCCTCGAGGAGGCGCGCGCGATGCTCCAGGCGCTCGTCGAGGAGTACGGGCGGCGCCGCCCACAGGAGCGCGCGTCCTTGCACCTCGCGCTCGCCCACGTCGCGCGAGATCGAGGTGACACGGACGAGGCGCTGTCGCAGCTCGATCTCGCGGCCAGCATGGACATGGGACACACCGGGGTGCTCCACCTGCTCGGCCGCGTGGCGGAAGAGTCGACCCAGCTCGAGCGCGCCGAGCGTGCGTACCGGGCGCTCCTCCTGGCGGTCCGCCGACAGAAGCCCGAGGCGCTCGACGGTGCCTCGGCCGTGGGTCAGACCGAGACGCTGGTCGCCCTCGCCCGCGTCGCGACCGCCCGCGACGACGTGCAGCAGGCGGCGGAGCTCCTGGAGACGGCCTTCGACGTGGCCTCCCACGATCCGCGGGAGAGCGACCGGCTCCTCTCGGCCCTGCGGGCGGCTGGCGAGGTGAGCCTCGCAGTCCGCGCGCTCCGTCTCCGCGTCGAGCAGGCCAAGGAGCCGCGTCAGCGAGCCTCCCTCGAGGCGGAGCTCGCCGACGCCATCGCGCCGACCGACGCGGACGGGGCGATGGCGCTACGCCTCGCGGCTGCGCGGGATGGTTGCGCGGACCCGGAGTTCCTCCTGCGAGCCCGTGAGGCTGCGAAGGCAGCCGGGCTGTCTGCGGGGCTCGCCGTGGCGCTGCGGGACGGTGGCCTGGAGCACAAGAAGCCCGCGGTCGTCGCGTTCGCGGCCGACGTGTTCGCGACGGACGCCGACGACCCCACGAGCGCGGACGCGGCGTACGCGCGGCTGCTCGACGAGGGGCACGCGGCCCTCGCTCTCGAGGGACGAGCCGCGCTGGCGCGTCGTCGTGGCGTCGCGAGCGCGGAGGCCGAGGCGTTGCGCGCCTTGCTCGACCTCGGCGCTGCGCTCGACGCCGGGGCGACCTGGCTCCGTGTGGCCGAGCTGGAGCTCCCGAGGGAAGAGAGCTCAGATCAGGGGCGTGACGCGCTCGCGCGCTCGCTCGACGCGGGGACCGAGCCCCTCACGGCCGCGAAGGCCCTCTTCGCGCTCGTCCGGTCGTCGCCGACCTCCGCGGTCGCATCGGAGCTCGAGCGCGTCGCGAGGATGGTGGGTGACGCCGCGCTGCTCTTGGACGCGCTCGAGCACGTGGTCGTGGTACGAGGCGCGACCGACGCCGTGGCGGAGCTGCTCCGGGAGGCGGCTGAGCTCGCCGGCTCGCTCGGCGAGACATCCCGCGCGAAGGCGGCGTGGGCCAGGCTCGTCGAGGACGCACCCGACGTGGAGCTGCAGCTCGTCGCATTGGCCGCACTCACCGAGATCGCGAAGGCCGAAGGGGCGACCGTCGAGGCGATCGGCTGGCTCGTTCGTGCCGCGAAGGTGGCTGGAGACGAGGACGCGTCGAGGTTCGATCGGGAGCGTGGGATGCTCGCGGAGCTCGTGGGAGACGTGGACGGCGCGGTCGCCGCGTACGAGTCTGCGCTCGCGAGGGACCCAGCCGATGGTGAGGCATGGCGGCCGCTCATCGAGGTGCTCCGGAAGGCCGGGCGTCGGGGTGAACTCGCGCGTGTCATCGAGCGCACCGCCGAGGCCGTGTATGACCCCGAGGATCGGCGCACGCTCCGCGGCGAGCGCGCGCGGCTGCTCATCGACGACGGCCAAGACGAGGCGGCGGAGGCCGTGCTCCGCGACATGCTCGGAGACGACCCCGACGACGTCGACGCGGCCGATCTCCTGGCGAGCGTGCTCGATCGCTCTGGCAAGCGGACGGAGCTCGAGGATCTGCTCTCCACGCAGCTCGACGGCGCGCGCGGGCGTCGCGACGCGTCAGGGATCGCGCGCCTGTCGCTCCGGCTCGCGCCGCTCCTCCCCTCGGACGACGAGCGTCGCAACCTGCTCCGCGACTCTCTCGAGACGGCGCCGGACGAGCCGAGCCTGCTCCGGGCCTACTTCTCGACGTCCAAGGACGATCCTCCCGCGGAGCGCGCCGAGATCCTCGATCGGCTCGTCGCCGTCGAGGCGAAGGATCTCGTCCCGTCCCTCGCCGCGCGGGCTGCGGAGACCTGGGAAGCAGCGGGCGATCCAGACCGCGCCGAGCGCTCGCTCGCGCTCGGCTTCGCGCGTGCCCCGGAGGACGCGGGCCTCGCGGACGCCTACGTCGATCGGCTCCGCGCTCGGGGTGAGCTCGACGCGCTCTGCGATGCGCTCATCGTGCGGGGCGATGCGGCCCCGACCGTCGAGCTCGCGGTCTCGGCGCTGGGTGAGGCCGCGGCGCTCGCTCAGGGCTCCCTCGGGGATCCCGAGCGTGCGGTCACGGCGCTCCGCAAGGCGCGCGCGCGCGCACCCGAGGACGGCGCCGTCCTGTCTGAGCTCGTGCAGGCGCTCGATGGGATCGGGGACGCCGAGGGGGCGCTCGCCGTGGTCGGTGAGGTGATCGAGGCGTCTCCCCCCGAGTGGCGCGCCGGGCCGCTTCGTCTGCGAGCGTGGCTCCACGTCCGGCACGGTGAGGCAGGCGCCGCGGTCGAGGACCTCGAGGCCGCGCTCGCGGCCGGAGACGACGGGGCGCGGCAAGAGCTGATCGACGCGCTCTCGGATCTCCAGGGGCGGTCGAGCGCGTCGGGGGACCGCGACGCGCTCCGCTCGGCGACGCTGCGCCTGGCCCGGCTCCTCGAGGGCGATGGGGAGGGGCGCGCCGAGGCGGCTCTCCACGTGTGGCTCGAGGTCGCCCCCGACGACGTCGAGTCACTCCTGCTCCTGGAGACGCTCGGGCGCGCGCGGGGCGCGCTGGACACCGTCTTTTACGCGACGCGCTCGCGGCTCGCGCTCGTCGACGGAGCGGACGTCCCCACCCTCGCGCGGACGATGCTCGACGCCGCCCTGGCGACAGACCTCGCGCTCGAGGGCAAGGAGGTGCTCGAGGCGGCCTTCGAGCGCACGGGACGGACGAGTGCCATGCGCGCGCTCCTCGCAGAACTCTACGACGCGGCCGGCGCTCACCGTGAGCGCGCGCAGCTCCTCGCTGACGAGGCGGCGTCGATCTCCGATCCGAAGGAGAAGCGGGAGCTCTTGGTCCGCGCCGGAGAGGCGCTCGTCTCGAAGGCGGGTGACGCGAAGGCTGCGATCCCCATCCTCGAAGAGGCGCTGTCGATGAAGCCGGGCGACCACGACACCACGGTGTGGCTCGCGGACGCGTACGTCGGCGCGGGGCAGCTCGACCGAGCGAGCGCGCTCATCGACGCGGCGATCGCGACGCACAAGAACCGCCGCTCCAAGGAGCTCGGCGCGTTGCAGCACGGGATGGCGCGTGTCGCGCGCGCCACGGGGGAGCGAGACGTCGAGATCGCGTGGCTCAACGTGGCGCTCGACTGCGACATGCAAAACGCCACGGTGGCCACCGAGCTCGCGCTGGCTGCGATGGAGCTCGAGCAGTGGGACCCTGCCCAGAAGGCCCTCCGCGCCATCACGATGATGCGCGTCCCTGGCGCGATGAGCAAGGCCGAGGCGTACCTCCGACAGGCGATGATCGCGCGCATCCTGGGCGACCAGAAGAAGGCGCTCTTGCTCGGCAAGCGCGCGCTCCAAGAAGACGCCGCGCTGGAAGGCGCGCGCGAGTTCTTGGCCGAGCTCGGCGGGTGATCCGGGGTGCGTCGTCCCTCCGGCGGGATCTCGCCGTGGAAGGACGATGCCCCACGAACCGCGGAGAGGCGCCCGATCTCGGACGCGTGGCTCAGCCCTTCAGCGCGGAGATCGCGACGCCGACGAGCTTGAAGAAGCCGGGGTCCGACTCGTAGCGCGTGAGCTTCCGCCCGAGATCGGCGAGGGTCTTGTGGTCGGCGAACCACGCCGGCGTCGGCTTGATCACGAAGGGCGCCTCGACGACGCTCTTCTCGGGGAAGTCGAGGAGGTACGCGTTGTGCACGACCCCGGCGCCGGACTGGATGTCCTCGGGGGTGTGGCCCGGGAAGGCGCCCCAGCTGGTCGAGACGAGCCCGTAGATGAGTCCCGCCCAGACGTTGATCCCGATCCCGCCGTAGCGGAGCTTCGCGATCGAGGCGTCGAGCTCGTGGGCGAGGCGAGCCCTCGTGCGAGGATCGATGAGGATGATCGTCGAGAGCGTCCCCCACGAGACGTCGTTCCCGAAGGGGACGAGCTGGGTCAAGAACTCGGTCGCGTCCGTCGCGGGGAGCGTCACCTCGGCGAGCACGCCGCAGAAGGCCTCGTTGCGCAGGGCGTACTCCTCGGGCGTCGGCGGAACGTCAGGGATGACGGTCCATGGTACGATCCCGTCCCCGGACGGCCCCACGGGCTGGGCCTTGGGGTAGTGCTCGAGGAAGGCGTCGTAGCGCGCCATTGCCCCCGGATAGTAAGCCTTGCGGGCTGGGACCTTCGCCAGCTCGTCGCGGACCTTCTTCGAGAACTCGTCCCGCTGCGCCCAGCCCTCGGCGAGGACGAGCACCTTCGCCGCGTTGCAGTTGAAGCTCGCGTTCTGAGTGACCATCGCGGCGACGTGGCGCGCCTGGAAGCCGAGCTCCGCCTGGGTCCAGTCCCCCGGGACGACGAAGACGGGGGTGACGCAGCCGAGCTCGGCGGTGAAGGGCCGCGCGTTGAGGCGATCGCCGGTCTGCTTCTTGGCGGCCGCGTCCGGGCCCCACACGATCGCGTCGTAGGTCTTGTCCGAGCCCGTGACGTGGAGCGTGTCGACCTCGGGGTGCGAGGCGAGGTGCGCGCCGACCTCCGCGCCGCCGTAGACGACGGCGAGGAAGCCGTCGTCGATGAGCGCCTTGAACGCGCGCTCGAGGTGGGGCCCGGCGTCCTCGTTGACCGGGTTCATCTTGAGGAGGACGACCTCGTCCTCGACGAAGAGCTTGTAGAGCGCGTCCATGGGCGGGATGCTGGACACGTTGCCCGCGCCGAGGATGAGCGAGACGCGACCCTCCTTGTCGCCCTGGGCACGGTAGATGGCGCCCTGGGTCGCCTCCTTCCCAGGCTGGATCCACACGTCCGCGGTGACCCCGCCGAACATGATCTTGTCGTGGAGGCCATCGGGGAAGACCCGCACGACGACCTGCCCGTCGGGGCGCTTCGTCACGCTCGGCAGGGGCGGCTGTCCCCCGTGCTCGAGCGCGTGGACGAGCAGGCGGAGGTTTCGCATCGTGGTCATCGGACCCGCGAGCCACTCCTCGCCTGCGAGGGGATCGTCCTCGCGGATCCCCTTGCGCTTGCAGCCGTCGCGGACCCACGCCTCGGCGACGTCGGCGACGCCCTTCATCGCCGCGCGCAGGTACTCGATCCGCTTCGGGATGAGGACCTTCGTCCACGCGTGCTTCTGGCTCGCGACCCGCGCGAGCTTCTCGTCGCAGACGGCGATCGAGGTCGGTGGGATCTTCGCGGGAGGCTCGGGGAAGGAGAACGACGACATCGCTGCGCAAGTCGGTCGCACCCCTTCGGGCTCGCGGCAAGTGCCTCTCGAGCCCGCGGACGCTCATCGCCGTGTCGCCGTCGAGCGACGAGCCGATGGGCCCGCGGGGCCGCGCTGCCCCAAGGCGTGCCACGTACGCTCGGTGTCGCCCTTGAGCGAAGAGCCGATGGGAATGACTGCCGTGAGCGCAGACCAGCTCGGCCGCGTACGCTCGGTGTCGCCTTGGAGCGAAGAGCCGATGGGAAGGGCTGCCGTGAGCGCAGACCAGCTCGGCCACGTACGCTCGGTGTCGCCTTCGAGCGACGAGCCGATGGGCTCGCGGCGAGCGCCTCCCGAGCCTGCGGGCGAGCGGGCCGCAAGGTCGCGTGGGGGCCGTGTCTCGCGAAGAGGATCGCGTGGTCCGTCAGAGCGGCAGATCCTTGGCGCGGACCACGCCACCGCTGGATCGGAGCGCGGCCTCGAGGAGCACGCTGCGGAGCTCCGTGTCGTTGCCCGTGAAGACGTGCTCTTGCAGGATGGCGAGCGCGTCGTCGCCGAGCCCGAGGGGCGCGCCGGCGAGCGCGAACCCGATGCGTGCGAGCTGGTCCAGCGCCATGGCACGCAGATCGTCCGAGCGCGCTGCGAGCGGTGGGATCGGGATCGCGCGGTCTCCGACTTCGTCCGCGAGCGTCGGGGAGAGCCGCCCCTTCGCCACGAGCACGTCCACCGTCTCGCGCACGGTGAAGATGAGGCGCACACCCCCGTCGATCGACGCGCGCGCGAGCTTCTCCTGCGCCTCGAGGGGCAGGCAGGGGACGTCGAAGACCGCGAGCGTGCCGCCGCTGGCGAGCGCGATCGGCGACGACGGCCCCTCCCACGCAGCCTCGGCGCGGTCGCGTGGCTCGGTGCCATCGGCGACGACGAGCGGTCCACGCGAGCTCTGCGATGAGACGTGGATCTCGGCGACGTGCGCGTCCGCGAGCACCCCGGGAGGAACGAGGAGCACCACGGGACGACCGCTCGCCGAGGCCTTCATCAGCTCTCCCTCCGCGAGCCGCGCGGCGGCGCTGTACCGCGCCAGCGGCGCCGTGTGGGCGAGGCGCGTGACGAGGCGGAGCCCCCGCTCGCGCTCGTGTCGACGCTCGTCCTCGTGGCGCTCGCGCGTCGCTTCGGACTCGGCGAGACGCTCCTCTGCGTGGAGCTCGCGTCGCCTCGCGCCCTCGAGCGCGCCCGCGAGCGACAGCACCGCGGCGAGCCGGTCGGCGAGGCGACCGAGCGCGATCGCCTCCTCCAGCGTGAGCGGCGCTCGCCTCCCCGCGCGAGGCAGCGCGAGCAGGCCCACGGGCCCGTCCTCGTCGTCGAGCGTCACGACCGCGGCGTGGTCGTGGGCCTCCATCCACGCGAGCGTCGTCCTCACGACGGGCTGGCGCACCTCGAGCGCGCGCACGACCTCCAATCGTAGCACGTGGAATGGCTCCTCGCGCGCGAGCACGCTCGCGTCCTCGGGCGGCGTGGCGCGCTCGTCGCGGAGGTACCCCGCGAGGTCCACGGTCGTCGCGAGATCGAGCCCGAAGCGATACACGATGGGCGAAGGGGCCGTCGGTCCCATGCCATCGCGCAGCGACGAGAGCGTTGCGCGGAGGGCGGCGTGGGGCTCGGGGACCGTCGCAGAGTCCTGCGCCGCGTGGAGCGCGCGCTCCCACCGCGCCGTGTCCCGTCGGAGCAGGAACGCGATCCGACGGCCGAGCACGCCGACGAGCACGAGGGCCGCCGAGGCGCCGAGCACGATCCCGCCGGCCTTCGTCGGGGCTGCCTGCGCCGCGCCGGCCGTGGCAAGCGCGAGCGGGGTCCCGAGCACGCTCACGACGAGGAGGGTCCGGAGCGCTCGTCCGACCACACGGGCGTCCGGGACGACGAGGGTGGTCGTCACGGCGAAGGCTGCGGCGGCCGCGGAGTAGGGGAGGACCCGATCGGGCGGCGAGAAGCCGAGCCAGGCCGCGGGGACAGCGCCGAAGAGCGCGGTCATGGAGAGCGTGAGCGCCGCGCTCGCGCGGCTCGCTGCCACCAGATCGAGCCTCCGACCACGGTGGAACCGCAGGCTCGCCAGCGTGAGGAGCCCGAGCGCGGCGAGGCTCTCGGCGCCGAGCGCGTAGTCGATCATCAGCGGATCGATGCGGGCGCCCACCGTTGGCACGATCGCGGCGGCGGCCGGGACGGTGGTGGCGATCAACGCGACGAGCATCATCACGGCGACCCCATCCAGCCGACGGTTCTCAGGGCCGGGCTCGAGGAGGCCTGGGTTCCGGGGAACGCGCGCGAGCCCGTAGAGCGTGGCCAGCGCCGCGAGGCCAACGCCGAACGCGGCTGCAGCGTCGAGCGAGGCTCGTCCATCGGGGCCCGTGCGCGCGATGATGAGCGTCGAGCATCCGACGGTGACGACGCGGGCCGCAGCTCGTGGGCCCTCGCCCACCAGGTCGTCCCCGACCGTCGAGGCCTGCGTGAACCGGATCACCCACAGGACGAGCGCCACGGTCGCCGCGACGGCGCTCATGGAGACGACGCTCCCCCCGCTCGCGCGGACGGCGATGTACCCGACGTACGCGAGCGGCGACAGCGCCAGGAAGAGGGGGTAGAGCCTGCGGCTCACGCAGCCGAGGTCTGTAGTCGAACGCGTCGGAACGTCCTACACTGGGCGCTCATCATGCCTCCCGTGTCGAAGGCGTCGGTGTCGGTTCGGGCGGCGGATCGCCGGATGGTCGTCCGCGCGCTCGTCGAGCTCGTGCGGGGCGGCCCCCCGGCGTCGGCGGCGCTCGTGTTCCTGTCGGGCGCGGTGGCGCAAGATGCCCACGCCGTGGGCGAGGCGGCGCGCGCCGCGTGCCCTGGGCTCGGCATGGTCGTCGTGTCCGCCGCGGGTGTGCTCACCGAGGATGGCGACGTCGAGGGCGAGTCGGCCGCTTCGATCGCCCTCGTGCGAGGCGGCGCGGTCTCGACCTTCGGGATCCGTGGAGGTGCTGGGGAGATCCTCCAGACCCTCTCGTCGCGCGTCGGGGAGCGGAGGGACGGGGTGGCGCTCTTCGTCACGCCCGAGGCGCTGCCCCGCGGGGCCCTCGACGACCGCCCGGAGCGCTTCCCTCGCGTGAGGCTCTTGGGGGCGGGCACGCCGGAAGGCCGTCGCCCGGTCGTCGTCTCGTCCGACGGGAGGATCGAAGAGGTGGACGCGGCGGGGGTGGTCTTCGGGGGGCTCTCCGTGGGGCTCGCCGTGTCACCGGGTGCGCGCCTCATCGGGCGCTCACTCCACATGGTGACGGAGGTGAGCGGCAGCCTCGTCAGCCAGCTCGATGGACGCCCGGCGCTCGAGGTGCTCTCGCAGCTCGCTGGTTCGCTGGAGGGCCGCCCGCTCGTCATGGTCGTGCGAGGCGGCGCGAGCGACGATCCCGTGCGTTCGGGGCGGCTGCGGCCCATCCGTGGGATCCACCCCGAGCGCCAGGCGATCATGCTGACGGAGCCGATCCAAGCCGGGGAGTCGCTCGGCTTGGTCGCCGTGGAGCCGAGCGCGGCTCGCGCCGGGCTCGAGGCGGCCGCCGGCGAGCTGGCGCGGGGCGCTCGCGGGGCGATGCCGGAGCTGGGCTTGCTCGTGTCGTGTGCGGGTCGTGGCGCTCAATTTTACGGCACCAGCGGCACCGAGCCGCGCGTCTTGCGGCAGCGGTTCCCTGGGGTCCCTTTCGCGGGGATGTTCTCGTCGTTCGAGCTCGCGGTCCAGGATGGGCGGCTCGTCCATCACGTCTTCACCTCCGTGATCGGGCTGTTCTCTCGGCCAAGCTGATGCGTCTCTCGCTCGCCGCAGCGCTGCTCGTCGCCGTCTTGGCGCTCACGGTGCCGCTGCCGTCCGCGGCGCTCGACGCCCTCTTCGCCGCCAACCTCGCGCTCGCGCTCGTCCTGCTCCTGTCGGTCACGACGCGGCCCCGCCGCGCGCTCCGGGCCGCCCCGACGTGGCTCCTCACGCTCGCTGTCTTGCGTGTGGCCGCGACCGTCGCCGCGACGCGACGGATCCTGGTCCACGGAGACGCGGGGACCTTGGTGAGGGCGCTCGGCGGCGCCCTCGTGGGGGACAGCGTCCTCGTGGGGATCGTCGTCTTCGTGGTGCTCGCGCTCGTGATGCTCCTCGTCATCGCGCGAGGTGGAGAGCGCGTCGCGGAGGTCGCGGCGCGGTTCGCGCTGGATGCGTTGCCGGGGCGACAGCTTTCGCTCGATGGGGACGTCCGCGCGGGGGGCTCGTCGGCAGGCGCCGCGGGCGAGCAGCGCACGGAGCTCGGCGTCGAGTCGGCGTTTCTGGGGGCGATGGACGGGGCGCTCAAGTTCGTCCGTGGTGAGGTCGTCGCGTCCCTGGCGGTGGTCGGGGTGGGGCTCCTCGGCGGCCTGGCGGTGGGTGTGGGGCAGCGGGGGCTCACCATGGACGAGGCGCTCTCGCGCTACGCGACCCTGACCCTCGGTGAGGCGCTCGCGACGCAGCTCCCGGCGCTCGCCAGCACGGTCGCTGCTGCCGTGTTGGTGACCCGTGGAGACGAGGAGGCCGAGGGGCCGGGGCGATGGTTCGCGAGGCTCCCCTCCAGGGTGGCGCTGGCCGTGTCGGGCTGCACGCTCGTGCTGCTATCGTTGGTTCCGGGGCTCCCCTTCTTGCCGCTCGCCCTGTCGGGGGGTGCGGCGCTCGGCGTGGCGGCGGTGCTCCGTCCTCGCGTGATGGGCGAGCGCGTGGACGTCGCTCTCGTCACGAGCAAGGACGACGTCCGCGCCGCGCGTCGTGCGCTCGACGGAGCGATGGCCGCCTTCGAGGCGCGGCTTGGCTTCTCCGCAGGCTCGTTCGCCGTCGAGGCGGGTGGGGTCGAGGGTCGTCGCCTCGTCCTGTTTGGTCACGACGCGGGGCGTGTCGCCGACGGAACGCTGGTCGAGCGTCTCGTCGAGGCGGCGCCGGAGCTCCTCACGCGAGAGTCTCTCCAGGCGGCGCTCCGCCAGCTCCACCGAGGCCGCCCCGACGCGCTCCCCGCGACGCTCCCGTCGCCAGAGCGCCTCTTGCCGGTGCTCCGTGCGCTCCTCGCCGAGGGGCTCACGCTCCGTGAGCTCCCGACGATCGTCGAGGCGGTCGGCGACGCGTCCGAGCCTCTCCCCGAGCTCGTCTCGCGGGCCCGCGTGCGTCTCGCGCGCGAGATCACCGCGCTCGTGGCCCCGGACGGGGAGCTGCGGGCAGCCCGGATCGATCCAGCGATCCTGTCCGTGCTCCAGGGATCTCTGCGTGGCGGGCGCCTCGTCCTCTCGCAGGGGGCGTCGGTAGACGTGTCGGAGAGCCTCTCGCGAGCCCTCGTCGAGGGCAAGACGAGCGTCATCATCCTGCCGCGAGAGCTCCGTCCGTACGGGCGAGCCCTCGTCGACGTCCCGGCGCGCTTCGTCGCGGCCGAGGAGCTCTTGCCACACATCCCGGTGCGTATCACCGCTGTCGCGACGATGGCGCAGCCGTAGGGTACGATGTCTGGTGGGGCTCGTCTGGATCATGTGAGATCCGTCGTCGCCATGGAGGCTCTCCTCTTCCCAACGCGACGTCGCGCGCCGCCGCGCTCACGCTGGCGACGTGACCGTGCGTCTCCCTGCTCCGAGCCCCGCATGCCCACAGTTAGGACGAGGCGGGACGCCTCGCGTTTTGCCCGAAGCGTCGAGGCACCGAGAAGCAGTGCGTTGATAGAAACCTCGTGGGCGGGACGCCTCGCGTTCTTGCCGAACCGTCGAGGAGGCCGTGACGGTCGCAGGCGACGCGCTGCGCGTCGGCGGGACGCCTCGCGTTCTTGCCGAACCGTCGAGGAGGCCGTGACGGTCGCAGGCGACGCGCTGCGCGTCGGCGGGACGCCTCGCCTCTCGCCCGAAGCGTCGAGAGGCGTCGACCTGCGACCGAGCGTCGCCCGCGGCGATCGCGTCAGTATGGCTTTTGTCCCGTGTAGTTCCCGGGTGGGATGTAGTTGCAGACCCAGAGCTCCCACGGGCTCTTCCCGCCGAACGGTGAGGTCGCCGCGGGGCACGTCTCGACCGCGCAGCCGATGCCCGTCGTCTTGGCCCAGACGACCTGCGTATAGTGGCCGCATACCTTCCCGGCTGCGCACTTGTTGCTCGCGTAGTCGTAGTTCTTGTCCTCGCTGACCCAGCTCTTCACGACGTCCTTGGCCGTGGGGTTCGAGCCCATCTGCGCGTAGAGATTCTGCCCTTGCTTCAGGCTCCCGAGCGCCGGATCGTGCTCGAACTTGCAGCCCTTCGCCCAGCTCGAGGCGGAGGCTGCGGCGGTATTGTTCCACGTGACGTGAGGGATCGGGGTGGCAGCCGGTGGGCTGACGCCGTCGCGCGCCTCGTTATGTGCCGCGACCATGCCGGACATCTTCCCGCTGGGCTCCCCGGGCGCCGAGCCCGCAGAACCTCCCTGCGAGGCGCCCGCCTTCCCGCCCTGGGACGAGCCTGCCTTTCCTCCCTGTGGAGCGCCCGCGCCGCCGCCTTGCGGAGCGCCGCCCTGCGACGAGCCCGCGCCGCCGCCTTGCGGAGCGCCGCCCTGCGACGAGCCCGCGCCGCCGCCTTGCGGAGCGCCCGCCGCGCCGCCCTCGGGGGAGCCTGCGCTGCCGCCTTGTGGCGCCGCACCTGCGTCCCCGCCGTGCGGGGTGCCCGCGGCGCCGCTGGTGGAGCCTCCGGCAGAGCCCGCGGTGCTCCCGTTGGAGGAGTCGTCGTCTCCTCCGCTCGAGCACGCGAGCGCGAGGGCTGCGATGGATCCCAGGATGGTGGCTGTGAGCGAGGGGCGGCGCATGCCGTACAGTCTACGGCGTTCTCGGGGGACCGGACGCAAGATCCGCCCGGCGGACGCGTCGCGCTCGTCGGAAGCCGTGGAGGTTCGCCCCCTTCGTCTCGTCCGCTGGAGCGCGTGCGGCCGGCGGACGGGGGCGTCAGAAGCCGTGGAGGTCGGCCCCCTGCGCCTCGTCCGCTGGAGCGCGTGCGGCCGGCGGACGGGGAGCGTCAGAAGCCGTGGAGGTTCGTCATCATGCGCTTGGAGATGACGATGCGCTGGATCTGCCCGGTGCCCTCGAAGATGTCGTACACCTTGATGTCGCGGAACCACTTCTCGAGGAGCTGGTGCTCGCCGCGGATGCTCCCGTGCGCGCCGCAGATCTCGATCGCCTCGATGCACGCCGAGATGGCGGCCTCGCCCGCGGCGGCCTTGCTCATCGAGGCCTCCTTCGCGTTCGGCTCCGAGAGATCCGCGAGGTAGGCGGCGCGGTAGCAGAGCATCCACGCGGCCTGGAGGCGTCGATCGATCCGAGCGAGCCGCTCGGCGAGCGCCGCGTAGCGCGGGATGGGGCGCGACAGGAGGTAGTTCTCCTTGACGAAGTCGCGCGCGTATTCGTACGCGGCGCGGCCGATGCCGCACGCCATCGCCGCGACGAGCGGGCGCGTGTTGTCGAAGGTCTTCATCGCCGTCATGAAGCCCTCCTTCGACACATACTTCTCCTCACCGCCGAGGAGGTTCTCCGTAGGGACGCGGCAGTCTTCGAGGACCAGCTCCGCCGTCTCGCTCGCGCGGAGGCCCATCTTGTCCTCGAGCCGCCCGACCGAGAAGCCCGGCGTGCCCCGCTCGACGACGAAGGCGCGGTGCCCCGCGCGCCCGAGGGCAGGATCGACCGTCGCGAAGATGACCACCCACGCGGCGCGAGCGCCGTTCGTGATGTAGCACTTCCGGCCGTTCAGCACCCAATGGGCGCCGTCCTTTCGGCAGGTGGTGCGGATGCCGGCGACGTCGCTCCCGGCGCCCGGCTCGGTGAGGCCGTAGGCGCCCCACTCGAGCTTGGTCGACATGTCGCGGAAGATGCCGAGGAAGCGCTCCTTCTGCTCGGGGGTGCCGCTGCCGCGGACGGGCGGCGCGCCGAGGCCGGGTCCGGGCATCGTCAGGAGGAGCGCCGCGTCGCACCACGAGAGCGCCTCGGCGCCGATGAGGGCGGTGCGGTTCATCGACGAGGGCTTCTTCGGATCGCGGGCCTTCTCGCCCTCGGCGTAGCTCGCGGCGACGTCGCCCGTACCGCTCGCGCTCTGCGCCATCTGGTAGAAGTTGCGCAAGAACTCGTGCGGCACCTCCTCGCTCTGGTCCCACGAGAGGCTCTGGGGGCGCACGACGGACTTCCCCATCGCGTGGATCATCTCGCGGAGGGTCTCTTGCTTCTTGGAGAGAGAGAAGTCGATGCTCATCGCTTCGGTCCTTGGGGGCTCAGGTGAAGATGGCCTGGAGATCGGGGGTGGGGAGCACGACGCTCGCCGCGAGCGGGACGCCGAGCTCGATGGCCGCGGCGATCTGATCGAGCTGCGTCACCGTCGGGCAGGTGAGCGCCATCTGCTTCGCGTCGCGCATCATCTTCTCGACGGGGTAGTCGCGCATGAAGCCCGCGCCGCCGTGCAGCTGCACCGCGTCGTCGCCTGCGCGCATCGCGACCTCGAGCGCGTGGGCCGCCGCCTGCGCCGTGAGCCTCATGGCGACGAGCGGATCGCCCCCTTCCCACGCCCAGGCCGCGCGCCACACCATCCACCGCGCGCCGTCGACGTCCATGGCGCGATCCGCCAGCTTGAAGGCGATCGCCTGGAAGTGCCCGATCGGCTTGCCGAAGGCGATGCGCCCGTCGCAGTACGCGCGCGAGACCTCGACCGCCGAGCGCGCCAAACCCACCGCGCGCGCGGCGACGAGCAGCGCCTCGCGGAGGAAGAACCGCGCGAGCCCTCGCGTGAGCCCCTCTCCGTCGTCGAGCCGCGCCGCCGCGCGCGCGCCGTCGAAGGTGACGTCGCTCCACGAGACGCCGTCGAGCCCGAGCGTCCCCGCGCGAGCCCCGATCTTCACCTGCGCCGAAGGCTCGACCACGAAGGCACCGAGCCCCTCCCAGCCTCGCGTGTCGTCGACGCTGGCGAAGACGAGGAGGCGATCGGCCGTCGCGGCGCGCTGCACGTAGCTCTTCGTCCCACGGATCGTCCATCCGTCGCCCTCCCGCGTGGCCGTCGTCGAGAAGCCCTCGCGGTCGCGGCGCGGCGCGGCCTCGCTCCACGCGACGGCGCCCTCCGCCCGGCTCCCTTCTTCCGCGAACGCCGCGAGCCACGTCCTCTGCGCCGCGTCTCCCGCGATCTCGAGCACCGCACGCCCGAAGGCCCCTGGGCCCGGCATGGCGTAGGCGGCGGTGGGATCGCCCGCGGCGAGCTCCTCCTCGATGAGCACCATCGACGCGAGGGTCAACCCTTGACCTCCGAGCGTCTCCGGGAGCCCGGCGAGCGGCAGCCCGAGCTCGCGGAGCGTCCTCGACACGTCGTCGGGGAGGGCGCGGAGCGCCTCGACCTCGCGGATCTTGGGCAAGAGGACCGTCTTCGCGACGTCGGCGACGGCGTCGCGCACGAGGCGCTGCTCTTCGGTGGGCTCGAAGTCGATCATGGCTTCCTGTCGCACATGGATATTTCGTGTGCGAAATGGTTTCTAGATCAACGTCGCCTTCTCGTAAACGAAGAAGCTCGCGGCTCCTCGGCGCGGAGCTCCTCTTCGGAGACGGAGGCCTCGACCCAGCGATCGATGTCTCCAGAGAGCGCGCGCGCCACCTGCCGCGCGACGCGCCGGAGCGAGAGCGTGTAGACGAGCCCTCCGGCCCCGAGCCCGCCGAGCGCGTGGAACCATGCGCCAAACAACACCCCTCGGGTATGGTCGGCGAAGAACCCCGCGAGCGCGGCGAAGGCTCCGGCGAACAGCGCGAGCTTGACCATGGAGTCCCTCGAATCCTCGAGCATCGAGAGATCCCGCGCGACCTCGCCGAGCACGAGATCGACCTCACGCGCGCGCCTCGGGGGCTCGAGGGCAAGCGCGTCGGCGAGCTCGCGGGTGAGCGGCGTCGCCGAGGGGGCGAGATGTCCTGGAACCGCCTTCCCGTGCGCAGGGTGTCGGCGGAGGTGACGCGCGAGATCGCCCGTGTCGAGGGACAGCGCGCCCGCGAGCCTCCACACCCGCCCCGTCGTCCACGCGAGGAGCACCACCTCACCCGCGGCGACCACGGCGCCCGCGAGCCCGACCCAGGGGAGCTCAGAAAGGATCAGCGTAGATCGCGGCCTCGATCTTGTCGAGGAAGGGCTGCCGGAGCTCGGCGAGCGCGACCTTCGGGGCGATGCGCGCGATGTCGACGGCGGCGACCGGCTTCTGGACCCGCCCCGTGATCGTGATCTCGTTGAGCTCGACGACCTTGGCCTTCTTCTGCTGCGCGAGCCCGGGCGCCGCGACGAAGAGCGCAGCGAGGGCGAGGGGGAGTGCGACGGCGTGCTTCATGGGGGACCTCTCAATTGTTGGGCGGTGGGGCGCCAGAATCAGCTGGTGGAGCCGCGGCGCCAGAGGCCGCAGGCGGGGGTGGCGCGGACGCGGCCTTCTTCGCCGCCTCGAGCGCCTCGAGCTTGACCTTGGCGCGCAGGATGAGCTGATCGGCGTCGTCGGTCTGTCCCTTCGTGGGCGTCCCGCGGAGGGTCTGGTACTTCTCGAGCTCGGCGATGGCGGCCTTGATCTGGCCCTGCTCGTCCATGCCCGGGAAGCCCTTGCCGAAGAGGTACAGGAGCCCGAGGCTGTAGTGCGGCTGCGGCATGTTGGGGTCCTTCGCGACGACCCAGTCGAGCTCCTTCTTCGCCTCGGGGATCTTCCCGAGGATGCGGTAGGCGTCGCCGAGGTTCAGCCGCGCGGTGACGCTCTCGGCGCTGTACTTCACCGCGCGCTCGAGCAGCGGCGCGGCCTCCTCGGCGTTGCCCGCCTCGAGCAGGTAGGCGGCGAGCTGGATGCTCGCCTCGACGAGATCGGGGCGCGCCGTGACGACGGTGCGGAGCTCGTCGATCGCCGGGCCGCGGCGCCCTTGCTCCTTGTAGATGGTGGCGCGCAGCAGGCGCGCCTCGGCGTTGTTCTTGTCGCGCGGCGGGTTCGCCTGGCGCTCTTCTTCGGTGCGCCCGCTTCCGTCCAAGATCGCCGAGATGGCGTAGAGCGAGAGATCGAGCCGGCGGTTCCGGTAGTGATCTCGAGCGAGGACGACCATCGCTGGGGGGAAGTTCGGGTTGAGCTTCAGCGCGTCCTGCGCGAGCTGCTGCGCGGCGCCCGTGTCCTTCTTCAGGGATTTGACCTCGGCGAGCGCGGCGAGCACGCCCGCCGACTTGGGCATCGCGGCGTGCTTGCCCGTCAAGAAGTCGTCCGCCTCCTGGAGGCTGCCGCGCTTCGCGAGGAGGAGCCCGTAGGCCTCGATCGCCGTCTCGTACGTGTCCTGGAGCGTGAAGGCCTTCCTGTAGGACTCGAGGGCCGCCGCGTTCCCGAGGCGCTCCTGCATGACCCCGAGCGAGTACCACGCCTGGTACGCGTTCGCGTCGCGATCGGTCGCCTCCTTGAAGGCGGCCGCCGCGCCCTGGAGATCCCCCGTGGCCCACGCCGCCATGCCTCTGTCGTACGAGGCGCGGGCCGAGTCGGTCATCTTGGGCCGCGAGGACGCGTCGGGATCGCGATCCGAGACGCCGATCTGCTGCCCGGTCGGCGCGGACGCGGTCGCGCCCGCCGCGGCGGTCGGGGAGCCGTCCGGGTTGGGCGCGAACTTCGCGTCCGGGGCGGCCGTCTTCTTGCCGCAGGCGGAGAGCCCCACGCCGAGCCCGAGGGCCGCGGTCGTCACGAGCAGAGCGGAGAGGCGGTTCTTCATCGAGGACCTCATTGCGGCATCACGGGCAAGGGTGGGGGCAGGACCTGGGTCTCGGGCTCGACCACCATGCCGGGCCGCGTCTTCTGCCACATGCCGTCCTGGTACGAGAAGCCCTCGACGTTCGCCGAGTAGGCGCGCATCTTGTCGTCGCCGAGCAGATCGCTGAAGAAGGCGAGCCGCTGGAGCGCGCGGTTCACCGCGGAGGAGCGGACGTTGTACTTCCGGGCGACCGTCACGGCCTGAGTGTAGCGCTGCACGGCGATCTGGTCGGCCGACGCGAGCTCGCTGTCCCGCTTGCCTCGCCAGAGCTGCACGCGCTTGTCGCGGAACTCGGCGGCCTTGTCCATGAGGTCCTCGTTCCCGCTCTCCTCGAGCTTCTTCAGCGTCTTCTCTTCCTCGGTCGTGAAGAGCTGGAGCGCGGGCTCGCGGGTGTTGAAGAGGCCGGTGCGGAGCGAGTCGTAGAGCGAGCCCTGCCGCGCGATCGCCGCGGCGACGTAGTCGATGGAGCCGTACGTCGCGGGGTCGGCGATGTGCTTCAGCTTCGCGTGGTACTTCTCGGCGTCCTTCGCGTCGGCGGTGTACTTCTTGATGACGTCGACGGCGGTGCCCTTGTAGCGGTGGTGCCCCGTGTCGTAGTCGAAGTTCTTCTTGATGTCGGCGTCGACCATCGTGAAGTCCGCCTCCGCCGCCATGTTGCCTTGTGGGCTGTTGCCGGTCGCGGTCTTGGGATCGACGGACTTGAATTTGTTGAACTCCGCGATGGTGTTCTTCCACCACTCGTCCGCGCTCTGTCCCGACTGGACCTTCGCCTTCGCGACGTAGTAGGCGGCCATCGTGGTGAACTTCGCCGCCTCCCGCGAGTTCTTGTACTGCATGTAGTACGCGGACATCGCGGCCATGGCCTTGCCTCGCGCCGCGCGCGTCGCGTCGGTGTCCGCGCCGTTCGGGTCCCAGCCGCGGAGCTCCGACATCGCGATGAGGTAGTCGGCGTCGGCCTTGTCCTCGGCCGACGGCTTGAAGGACAGGTAGCGGTTGCGCGCCGCCTGCATCTTCTCGCGGTCGCCCATGTTCGAGTAGAGGACGAGCGCGTTGCGCGCCGCGTCCTTGCGCTTCTGCTCGGCGAAGCGATCGATGCCGGCGATCTTCTCGTAGGTCTCGGCCGCGGCGCGGTAGTTGAAGAAGAGGATGTACGAGTTCGCGAGCGCCTGGTACGCGCGATCGAGGTAGTCGACGCGCTCCGCGTACTCCTTGCTCTTCTTGTCGAGCTTGCCGAGCTCGGCGTCCGAGCCGTAGCTCGAGATGAAGAGGTTGTACATCTCGATGGCCTTGTCGTACTCGCCGATGTTCTTCCAGGCGATGGCGCCGTTGATGGCCGCCTCGGGCGACTTCGGGTGCTTGGGGTTCTTCTGGAGGGCGGCGCCGTAGGCCTCGGCCGCACGCCGCCACTGGGCCGCGCGCTCGGGTCCGTCCTGCATGGTCTTCGCCTTCTCGTACGCCTCGGCGGCGACTTTGTAGGCGATCTCGATGTCGAGGAGCGTCGGATCGATGCAGGTCGGATCCTTCTTGGGATCGCACGCGGCCGCGTCGCTCATCGAGCACTTCGTCTCCGGGTTCTGCTCCCGGAGCGAGAAGTCACGGACCTTCGCGAGATCCTCCGAGGTCCCCGACTTGTCGGCCTTGATGGCCAGCATCGTGAGGAGCTTCTGCCAGGCCTGCACGGCGTACACGGACTTCTTGCACTGGTTCGTGTAGACGGCGGTGAGGCGCTTCTCGGCCTCGGGGAATTGGCCGTAGAGGAAGAAGATCTCCGCCGCCTGGTACTCGAACTTCTCCCCGTTCTTGAAGGGATCGAGGGCAGGGGAGACGCGCGCGATGTACTCGTCGCGAGCGCTCACCGTCGCGAGCACCTCGGGCTGGATAGGCCTCTCGACGACGTCGTTGCCGTTCTTCTCGAGCTGCTTCTGCTCGGGGTAGCCGCCCTCGCCTCGCTCGGCCTTGCGGTACTGCTCCTTCACCTTGAAGTCGGTCAGGCCGACGATGTTGAGGGCCGTCGGCTCGAGGAACCGATCGTCTTCGTTCGAGTCGCGGACGTCCGCGTTGGCCTGGCGCGCCCGGCCCGTGAGCTCGGGCTGGATGGGCTGCTCGAGCGTGAAGAGCAGCGCCACCTGCCAGTAGAGCGCGTCCGCGATCCAGTAGCGGGACTCGTACGCGTCGGTCGCGTTCGGGTCGCGGTTCAGGTAGCCGGTCCAGCCCTGCTCGGCGAGGCGGAACTCCTGGAGCGCCTTGTCGAACTTGTCGCGGCGCTCGCCGGTGTCGGTCGACTGGTTCCCGAGCTGCATGTACTCGCGGGCCTTCAGCGTGTGCTGGACGGCCGCCTGGCGGAGCCCGCCCTTCACGAGCTTCTCGGCCATCTGGATGGCCTCGGGGTCGTCCTTGTTGCACTCGACCCACTCGGTGTTGCCGACGTACTTCGCGAGGTTCGTGCGGGCCTGGAGGGCCTTCGTCTGGAGCTCGTCCGCCGCGGCCTGTGACTTCGTGGCGGCGAAGCGAGCGCGCTCCTCGTAGGTCGCCGCGAGCTCGTCCTGGATGAGCGGCGCCTCGCGGTAGCAGGGCCACTTCTTGAGGATCGTCTCCAGGGTCTCGGTGACGTTCGCGAGCTGGTTCACCTCGCGGTACTCGCGGGAGAGCGCCTTGAAGATCTCGACGGTCCACTTGCGATCCTGGGGGATGAGCTTCGGATCACTCGCGCGGTCGATGCCGATGCGCATCTTCTGCTCGGCGACGCCCTCGCGCGTCTCGGTGTCGATGACGTCCGAGCGGACGATCATCGGATCTTGCTCGCGCGGACCGACGAAGTCCACGTACGTGAGCGAGCCTGCGACGTAATCGTACGCCTCCTTGCGGAAGTCGGCGCCCGGATCGCCGGTCTTCTTCTCCATCTCGTCGGTGTGCTCGAGGAGCGTGACGAACTCGCGGACCGCGGCCTCGTAGCGCTGCTGCTTGAAGTACCTCCAGGCGAGCCTGTACATCGAGACGC
>CAYNEK010000069.1:0-895 GCA_964396175.1 uncultured Polyangiaceae bacterium
GCGTGGCGAGCGGCGCAGGGGGCGTGGCGAGCGGCGCAGGGGGCGTGGCGAGCGGCGCAGGGGGCGTGGCGAGCGGTGCGGGAGGCGTGAGCGGCGGAGGTGGTGCGGGCGCGGGCGGCGCGGGGGGTGTGAGCGGCGGAGGCGGCGCGGGTGCGGGCGGCGCGAGCGCGGGGTCCTCGGGCGGCGGCTCGTCGGGCGCCGGCGGCGGACCGACGGGCAGCGGCGAGACCTGCGCCGATCCCATCCTCGTGGCGTCGCTCCCCTTCACGACGACGGGCGACACGACGGGGCACACCAACGACGCTGGCTTCGACGCGGGCGTCTGCCCGGGCGTCGACGCGAAGAAGGGCAACGGCTCTCCCGATCGCGTCTACGCGTTCACCGCGCCGAGCGCGGGGACGTACTTCGTGAAGCTCGTCCCGAAGGCGCTCTACGACACGCTGCTCTACGTCACGACGAGCTGCACGATCACGAAGGCCACGTGCCTCGCGGCGAGCGACGAGCTCACGATCGTCCCGCAGGGGCTCGGCACCGAGACCGTGACGGTGACGCTGTCGGCGGGGCAGACAGTGTACGTCTTCGTGGATGGGTGGTCGAACGTGACGGGCGTGAAGGACGCGGCGGGCGCCTTCGAGCTCACGATCTCGCCGCCCTGATCCGGTCCACGGGGTGCGCGGATGCGTTCGGCCGGGCGTGCGCCCGTGTCGCTGGGCGCTCGAGCGCGAACGCGCGCGGTGGCAGACCGCGCCCTATGGCCACGAAATGCGGGGCGGCGTCGCTGGGCGCGCGAGCGCGAACGCGTGCGGTGGGCCATGGCGGATCATGCTCGAACTCGCTCCCCGGCGCCTCCCGCCTCACGTCGAGGGGACGTCGCTGGAGTGGGCTCGTCGACTGG
>CAYNEK010000069.1:995-4039 GCA_964396175.1 uncultured Polyangiaceae bacterium
ACCTGCGGCGCGCGTCCACGTCGCCCGGCGGGCGAGCGTGACGCGTGCGAGCGAGAGCCCCGCCTCATGTCGAGGGGACGTCGCTGGAGTGGGCTCGTCGACTGGACCTGCGGCGCGCGTCCACGTCGCCCGGCGGGCGAGCGTGACGCGTGCGAGCGAGGTCAGCGAGGCCGCGGCAGATCGCGCTCGAGCGCGCTCACCGCGACCTCTCGCGCCGCGTCGACCGGAGTGTCTCCGTAGGCGGCCTCTTCGACCTCTGTCGCCCACGAGGCGATCGCCGCTTCGCCCAGACGGTCCGCGGTGGTCGCGAGCGCTCGTGGGGTCGGCTCCGGGGACTGGGACCACGGGTGCCCTGCCTTCGCGGCGGCCGAGAGCAGCCGCGCCACGAGAGCGCGTCGCCGGAGCGTGAGCGCGAAGGTCGCGTGTCCCGGCCGCGGGAGCGGGAGCTCGAGCCTCGAGTGCCAGCGCGCCTCGATGACGAGCACGCGCTCCGAGGACGGGTCGCACGACAGAAAAAACGCTCCGGACGCGTCGCTCTCGACGCTCGAGACGGTGTGCTCCCCGCGGAAGTCCCGCGCCACCACGGTGAGGCACGCGCCCGCGATGGGCCGCGCGTCGTGCGCGTCGAGCACCCGCCCCGAGAGCCCGCGGGCGCCCTCCTGTCTCTCCCAGATCCACGGTGGGAGCGCCGGGGGTCTTGCCTCGCCTTGCCCGTCCCGTTCGATCTCCGTCCGAGGAGCGCGTCGCCACCCGCGGACGAGGACCGCGACGACGCCGACGCCGAGGAGCGCGAGCGGCGCCCTTCGCCACGGGGAAGGCGGTCGGACGGGGACACGCAGCGTGAGCGGCGCACCCGGCGCGAAGCCAGGCTGGGATGGCGCGAAGGAGAAGGTGATCGGCGTGATCCCCGCCTCGCGGGCGTCGAAGGTCACGGACACCCCGGCGCGCCCCTCGCGCACCTCGGCGGCGCCGACGATGTCCGCGCCGACGCGCGCCTCGACGACGCCGCTCGTGACCGGGCCGCGGGCGGTCTGGGCGGCGATGTCGAGCGTGACGCCGGAGGACGGGACGACCTCCCGCGTGGGGGCGACGCTGGTCAAGGTGACGTGCGCCGCGCGGAGCACCGGGCGACGGAGCCCAGGCCCTCCCTCTCCTTCGAGCCGCGCCACGAGCTCGCCCCGCCCCGGGCCTTGGAGTGTCGAGGTCGCGACGACGAGCGTCGCCCTCCCTCGCTCGTCGGTCGTCGCGGTGGTGAGCTCGCGATCCCCGTCGGACAGGACGACCGTCGCGCCGACGAGAGGCAGGCGCGCGGCCGCTCGGCGGGTCATCGCGAGGACCCCCACCGAGAAGCGGTCGACGTCGAGATCGACCGAATCGATCGGCCCGTCCCAGTCGAGCGACGTCGGCGCCTGGCTGGTGTCGAAAGGGAGCTCCATCCGCACCCCCGAGAGTCCTCCAGAGCCCTCGGCGAGGATGTGGAGCGTCCCCTCGTGAGGCAGCTGCGAGGTGCGCACGCAGAAGCCGGCCTGGTCGTCGGCCTCGACCAGGTACCCGTCGCCCGCGGGCCGCGGCGCGAAGCCGTCGATGAGACAGGGGCGCGGCGGCGGCAAGGCGACGCTCCGCCCGGCGCCGTCGCGCACGGAGAGGGAGATGCGCGCGTGGGGCACGGCGCGGCCGACGTCATCACGCACGGACCCGCGCACGAACTGGCCGTCTTGCTCCGCCGACACGGTCGCCTCCACCGTCATCGCGCCGCGGACGACCACGGGGACTGCGTGCGCTCGCGGCGTGAGGGCTCCGATGGCGAGGGCCGCGGCGGCGCACCTACGTGGTCCTACATGCCGAGCCAAGTTCGTGCAGAATCCTGACACGGAACCGGGAAAATGGGAGCCGCTTCGGCGTATCATGGGAGCAGATGCGCTTCGGTGACGTGCGCAGCGTCTTCTTTTGCCTCCTCGTCGCGGGCTCCGCGCGTGCGGACTCGATCGACGATCTCGCGAAGGAGCTCCGCACGAACGACGATTTTCGCGTGCGCACGCAGGCCGCGCTCTCCCTCGGGAAGACCGGCAGCGATCGCGCGGTGGACCCGCTCTGCGGCGGGCTCGACGACGGCAATGACGCCGTCCGCGGCGCGGCCGCCTCGGCGCTCGGCAAGCTCGCGAAGTCGTCCAGCAAGGCGTGCCTCGAGGCGCGCCGCGAGAAGGAGTCGAGCGACAAGGTCAAGGCGGCGATCGACAAGGCGCTCCGCGCGATCGCTGGCGTCCCTGCGGGGACCAAGTTCTACGTGTCGGTCGGGAAGGTCAACAACAAGACCGGCCGCGACGAGGTGTCGAAGCTCGTCGCGGCGACGCTGCGCCAGAAGGTCGAGGCCGCGAGCGGCTACGCCGTGGCGCCGAGCGGCGAGAGCGCGGCGCAGGCCAAGAAGGTCATCGCCGACAAGGGGCTGAAGGGCTTCGCGCTCGTGACGACGGCGGAGGCGCCCGTCTACAAGGACGACAAGCTGACCATCGCCGTCCGCGTCGTGGTCACGACGTACCCGGGCGCGGACGTGAAGGCCGAATTTGCGCCCAAGTACTCGCAGACCGGCGTGACCGAGAAGGACAAGGGCGCCGAGGACGAGCTCCTGAAGATAGCCCTCGAGAAGGTCACCGAGGACTTCCGCAAGTTCGCCGGCGCGCTCTAGCTCGCGGTGGCGGGGCGACGGCGGTCTCCGTGGGCGAGCCGTGGATCGGCGCGCCTCATCGTCGCTGCGAGGCGGCCGCACACGAGCTGCGGGGCTCGCGTCGCTCAGGAGTCGTGGGGCGAACGCACACGAGGCGTTGTCGATGTGCAGATCTGCGCGTAAGGAGAGCCGGTGACCGCTCGCCCGACGTGCGCGGGGCTCACGCCCTCCCTTGCTCGGGCTCCAGAGAGGAGCTCGGCGCGGTGACCGCTCGCCCGACGTGCGCGGGGCTCACGCCCTCCCTTGCTTGGACTCCAGAGAGGAGCTCGGCGCGATGACCGCTCGCCCGACGTGCGCGGGGCTCATGCCCTCCCTTGCTCGG
>CAYNEK010000069.1:4139-6452 GCA_964396175.1 uncultured Polyangiaceae bacterium
CGGCGCGATGACCGCTCGCCCGACGTGCGCGGGGCTCATGCCCTCCCTTGCTCGGGCTCCAGAGAGGAGCTCGGCGCGATGACCGCTCGCCCGACGTGCGCGGGGCTCACGCCCTCCCTTGCTTGGACTCCAGAGAGGAGCTCGGCGCGATGACCGCTCGCCCGACGTGCGCGGGGCTCATGCCCTCCCTTGCTCGGACTCCAGAGAGGAGCTCGGCGCGATGACCGCTCGCCCGACGTGCGCGGCGCTCGCGCTCGGCCTCGCGGCTTGCGGTCAGCCCGGGGCGACCTCGCGCGATCCCTCGTCGCCCACGCCCCCCGTCGCGTCGTCGTCGCCCGCGGTCGCACCCCCCGCGGCGTCCTCCACGCACGTCTACTCGGGGCACGGCGCCGCGAGCGTGCCTCTGTCCGTGCTCGCGAAGTACCGCCCCGAGCCCGTCCCCGCGGAGGTCGCGCGGCGCATCCAGTCGCTCCTCGACCTGAAGCCTCCTGGCGCCGGGATCCTCTCCCCCGACGGCAAGCGGCTCTTCTTCTCGTGGGCGGTGACGGGCGTCTCGCAGGTCTTCCGGCTCGACGGCCCCGACCGCTTCCCGGTGCAGCTGACGGGCGGCGAGGACGTGACGACGGTCGTCGCCGTGACCGCGGACGGGAAGCACCTCGTCCTCGTCCGCGACCGCAAGGGCGAGGAGAACCCCGGGATCTACGTGCAGCCCGCGGACGGAGGCCCGCTCACCGTCGTCAGCCACGTGCCCGGCGTGCAGACGCACTTCCAGCGCCTCTCCGACGATGGGACGACCCTCTATTATACCGCGAACGACCGCAAGCGCGACAGCTATGTCCTCTACGCGCAGCCTCTCCTCGGCGGCGAGCGCCGCGCGCTCGTCGAGACCGAGGGTCTCTGGAGCCTTGCCGATGTCCGCGACGACGGGGCGCTCCTCCTGCGCAAGGCGACCGGGAGCCTGACGGCGGAGCTCTTCGTGCTCACGAAGGACGGGAAGCTCACGCCGGTGCTCGGTCAGGGGGAGCGCGAGGAGTACCGAGCCGCGTTCGGGCCCGGGGAGTCGCTCCTCATCTCGACGAACAAGCAGGGCAACTTCCGCCGGCTCTACGCGATCGAGAGGGGCGCGTGGCGCGCGCTGTCGCCGGATGTCCCACACGACGTGTCCAGCTTCGCGATCGACCGCAAGCGTGAGCGCGTCACCTTCACGATCAACGAGGACGGCTACACGCGCCCTCACGTGCTCGACGCGCGGACGGGCCAGCCGCTCGCTCTCCCGAAGCTCCCCCGCGCCGATCACGTGGACTTCGTCTCGACGACGCCGGACGGGCGCTTCACGACGCTCTCGATCGACGACGGGACGCGCCCGCGCGCGGCGTTCGTCCTCGATTGGAAGACCCTCGCCCTGACCTCGTGGAGCCGCCCGAGCACGCCCGAGCTCGACACGACCTCCTTCGCGCGGGCGACGCTCGAGTCGTACCCCGCGCGGGATGGCACCAAGATCCCCGTCTTCGTCCGTCGTCCGCCTCGATGCGCGTCGTCACCGTGTCCCGTCGTCGTCCACTTCCACGGCGGGCCCGAGTCCCAGGCGCGCCCCGGCTTCAACCCGTCGGCGCAGATGTTCGTCGACGCGGGCTTCGTCTTCGTCGAGCCGAACGTGCGCGGCTCCGACGGCTACGGCAAGGCCTGGCTCGCGGCCGACGACGGCCCCAAGCGCCTCGAGGTGATCACGGACATCGAGGACGCGGCGGTCTGGGCTCGTCAAGCGTTCGCCGTCGAGGGGCGCGCGCCAAAGCTCGGCGTCTACGGGGGCAGCTACGGCGGCTACTCGGTGCTCATGGGGATGACGCGGTTCGCGGGGGCGTACGACGCGGGCGTCGACGTCGTCGGGATCTCGAACCTCGTCACCTTCCTCGAGAACACGGCGCCGTACCGGAGGTCCCTGCGCGTCTCGGAGTACGGCGATCCCGAGAAGGACGCCGCGGCGCTGCGCGAGCTCTCGCCGACGACCTACGTCGACCGCGTGAAGGGGCCGCTGCTCATCGTCCAGGGCGCGACCGATCCGCGTGTCCCCGTCGGCGAGGCGGTGCAGATGCACGAGGCGCTCGTCGCGAAGGGCCTCGGCTCGAGGCTCATGATCTTCCCCGACGAGGGGCACGGCGCCCAGCGGCGCGAGAACCAGGTGCTCATGCTCGGCCACGCGATCGCGTTCTTCCGAGAGCATCTCCGCTGAGCGCGACGGGACGATCTGCAGCCCGTGTCTCCGCGCGTCGCGTCGCTCGGCGAGGTGCCGTCGCGGCGCGGACGTGTCGCGCG
>CAYNEK010000069.1:6552-18816 GCA_964396175.1 uncultured Polyangiaceae bacterium
CGCCCGTCCGCTCCTCGCCGTGTGCTTCGCTATCGCTCGATCCGCGTGAGCATCGTCGCGGCGCGGACGTGTCGCGCGCGCCCGTCCGCTCCTCGCCGTGTGCTTCGCTATCGCTCGATCCGCGTGAGCATCGCGCGGAGGTCGCCGTTGAAGAGCTCGTGTGGGGGGCGCCTGTCTCCGCGGACGAGCCGCGTCGGATCCTCGCCCGCCCAGATCACCGCGAGGGACCAGCCAGGGAGGTGCGCGAGCAGAGCCGCGAGATCTCGTGGGAGGGCGTCGTCACGCTGCAGCCGCTCCCCGTAGGGAGGGTTCGTGATGACCCAGCCCGGGCGATCGATGGGGACGTCGACGTCTCGGAGCGCCGCGACACGCGTCCGCACGATGACGCCCGCGCGCCGCGCGCTCCGCCGCGTAAGCTCGATCATGCGAGGATCGACGTCGCTCGCGAACACGTCGGCGCCGCGTCGGTCGCCCTCGCCGGCCTCGCGGAGCCGCGCGATCTCGGCCGCGGACGCCGCGTCGGACAGCCGCTCCCAGCGCTCGCACGCGAAGGCGCGCGCGACCCCTGGGGCTCGCCCCGCCGCCCAGAGCGCCGCCTCGACCGCGAGCGTCCCCGAGCCGCACATCGGATCGAGCATCGGCATCCCCGGGCGCCAGCCAGACAGGCGCACGATGGCGGCGGCGAGCGTCTCCTTGAGCGGCGCCTCGCCCGCCTCGGGGCGATAGCCGCGGAGGAAGAGCGGTGCCCCGGACAGCTCGAGGTAGACGTCCGCGCGCTCGCCGACGACGTGCACGGAGATCGGGATCACGGGATCCTTCGCGTCCACGTCGGGGCGCGCGCCCGCGCGATCGCGGAAGCGGTCGACGACGGCGTCCTTCACCCGGCGAGAGACGAACTGCGCGTGCGTCAGCGCGCTCTTCGAGAGGGTCGCGCGGACCGCGAGCGTGTCCGAGAGGCGCATCCAGTCCTCCCACGCGAGCTCGCGCACACCGGCGTAGAGCGCGGCGTCGTCCCGCGCCTCGACCGTGGCGAGGTGGAGCATGACGCGGACCCCGACGCGGGTCTCGAGGCACGCGCGCACGCCGTCGAGGAGCTCTCCCGAGAAGCCGACGCCGCCCCGGGTCGCGCGGACCGCTCGAAATCGCGCCTCCCGGAGCTCGTCGCGGAGGGCGCCCTCGGTGCCGCGCGCCGCGGTGACGAAGAAGGAGTGCAAGCCCGAGGGACGCTAGCAGGGAGCAGGTGGGGGCTCGCGCAGAAAAGGAGCCAATTCGGCCGGCGTTCGTACTAGGTTCGGCGCCCCGTGCGTCTCCCGCGCTTCCTCGCCCCCGCCGCCGCGCTCCTCGGCGCCGCGTGCCTCCAGGGGTGCCCCAGCGACCAGCCCGACGTCGAGCTGTCGGGGCAGGTCAGCCTGACCCTGCTCCACACGAGCGACATCCACTCGCGGCTCTTCCCGTACGACTTCCAGATCAGCACCATCGACGCGCAGCTCGGGCTCGGGCCCGACGGCACGGTGCAGCGGATCGGCGGCGCGGCGAAGGTGTCGCACGTCATCGGTCGCGAGCGCGCGAGGAGCGAGCGCGTCCTGCACCTCGACGGAGGCGACTGCTTCCAGGGGGCCCCCATCTTCAACCTCTTCGCGGGCGAGGCCGAGATCAAGGTGCTCTCGCAGATGGGCACCGACGCGATGATCGTCGCGAACCACGAATTCGATCGAGGTCCGCTCAACCTGGGAGAGCAAATCCAGCGGTGGGCGACCTTCCCGGTGCTCGCGGCGAACTACGACACCGGCGCGCTCTCGGACCCCAAGGATCCGGGGCTCGGGCGGGTGCTCGTCCCGTGGACCGCCTTCAACGTGAAGGGGCTCAAGGTCGGGGTCATCGGGCTCGGGAACCTCTCGACGGTCTCGTCGCTCTTCGAGCAGCCGAACTCGCTCGGCATCACGCCGCTCGAGACGGTGGAGACGGCGCAGTTCTACGTCGATCTCGTCCGGCCCTTCGTCGACGTGGTCGTGCTCGTGACGCACCTCGGCCTCGAGGTCGATCAGGACATGATCGCGCGGACGAGCGGCATCGACGTCGTGCTCGGCGGGCACAACCACATCGTCCTGCAGCCGCCCAAGTCGATCGACGACTGCCAGCTCATCGACGAGGACGGCGGCCACTACATCAACGTGGTGTCGGCCGACGCCCAGACGGCGGGCGAGAAGCCCAAGTACAAGCGACGGCGCTGCATCCCGCGGCGCGTGCTCCTCGCGCACTCGGGCGCCTTCGCGAAGTACGTCGGCCGCCTCGATCTCGTCGTGTCGAACCAGGCGGGCGACTTCGACCGCCCCTACGATCCGATCGATCGCTTCGACGTCGTCGACGCCAAGTACGATCTCATCCCCATCAACGAGTCCGTCCCCGACGATCCGAGCATCACCGAGGTGCTCGAGCCGTACCGCCAGGGGCTGCGGACCCTGCTCGATCTGGATCTGCTCGTCGGCTACGCGCCCACCTCCGTGTCCCGCAGCTCGTCGGCGGGAGGGGACTCTCCGCTCGGCAACATGGTCGCCGACGCCGCGTGGCTCCGGCAGGGCGTCCAGACCGACTTCGCGCTGACGAACACGACGGGCATCCGCGCGGCGATCCCGGCGGGGCCCGTCACGATGGAGCAGATGTTCAACGTCTTCCCCTTCGACAACTCGATCGCGAAGATGCAGCTCTCGGGCGTCGAGGTGCAGGAGATGTTCGACTTCTCCGCGCGCCGGGCGGTGTCGCGCGGGTGCACCTCGCAGGTCCAGATCGCGGGCGCGCGCGTCGTCTTCAACTGCGAGGGCTGCCTCGACAGGAAGGACCTCGCGACGCCTTGCCAGACGGACGACGACTGCTTGCCGACCGGTCAGTGCATCGCGAACCCGGACGCGAGCGCCGGCGGGAAGGTGTGCCGCGTCGCGTGCGCCGAGGCGATCTACATCGGGGTGGACGACAAGCGGACGTGCACCTCGGACGCGGACTGCGGCGGCGCGATCGGCGCCTGCGACGCGTACAACGTGGACTCGAGCGGCCTCGGGCGGTGCTTCCGGCCCATCGTCCCGACGGCGAGCTACGAGCTCGCGACGAGCAACTACCTCGCGACGGGGGGCTCGGGCTTCTCGATGCTCCGGCGCAACACGACGCAGTTCGACACGGGGATCCAGCAGCGCGACGCGCTCATCGACTTCATCCGGCAGGGGCGACCCTGCGGCTACGATCCGTCGCTCGGGACGTCGGACGGCCTGCGCACCTGCGACACCGACGCCGACTGCGGCGGACCCGACTTCGCGTGCGCCTGCACCGGGCAGGTGACGCCGAGCGCGACGGGGCAGTGCCTGTCGTCGGGCTCGTGCGGCGGGGCGGGGCGGTGCGTCCTGCGCGCCTGCCGCGACGACGTGGCCGCCTTCCACCGCACGAAATGCGACACGGCCCGCAACGACGCGATGAAGGCCGACTGCGAGGCGGCGACGAACCCGTGCGAGATCGGCGGGGAGGAGTGCAAGTTCCTCGCGTGCCTGGACCGTCGCGTCGGCAACTTCTCGGATGGTCGCATCTTGATGGTGGGTCGATGACGCGCTCGGCGCTCGCGTCGATCCTCGCGCTCGGCGCGCTCCTGCTTCCGTCGTGCACGGTGCGGAGCGACGTCGATTTCTCGACCTTCCAGCTCAAGGTCGAGGTGAGCCGCGCCGACGGCTCGCCTCTCCTGGGCGAAGAGCAGCCGATGTGCCTCGATCTGCGCGGTCAGAGCCCGGATCCCGCGTGCCGCGCAGGCCAGGAGTTCCGGCTCCGCGTGACGGCGCTCGACGGCAAGGGCGCGAAGAACGGCTCCTTCGATCGCTACGTGCGCGTGGACGTGCACCCGGGGACGGTGGTCGCCCTGTCGGGCGACGGCACCGAGGGGCGCAACGTGAAGCTGACGGGCGGCGAGAGCGCCGAGGTGCGGGTCCGCGTGCAGGGGGCCTTCGGCCCGACGCGCCTCTCGGTCGAGGACATCGGGTACGACCTCGACGCGAGCGGCGGCGTGCCGGCGTGCGCCAACGGCCTCGACGACGACGGCAACGGGCTCATCGACTACCCGGCGGATCCCGGCTGCGCCTTCCCCAACGACGCGAGCGAGGGGGCGGGGACGGGCGCCATCGGCCTGTCTCCGACGCTCTGGTACGCGTACCCGACGGTCGCGGACGTGCAGGGGTACGGTGCGGCGACGCCCTTCCAGTCCGAGTCGGTGACCCTCGAGACCCGGCCGGCGCGCGGCGTCGATCTCGTCGTGGTCCGCGTCTCCGCGCAGGGGATGTTCGTCACCGACGTCTCGAAGGACGGGGCCGGGAAGTCCGTGGCCAAGGACTACGGGAGCCTGTACGTCTTCAACTTCGCCATCCCGCCGGGCGTGCGCGTGTGCGATCGGGTGACCTTCCTCGCGGGCACGATGAGCGAGTTCTATGGCTACACGGAGCTCAGCTTCCCGAGCTACGGCATCACCCCGTGGGTGCCACCCGACGCACCGGGGGGCGCGCCGTGCCCGGTGCCCGAGCCCTTCGCGATCGACTACGGGACGCTCCTCGGCGGCGTCGACGCGAAGCTCGAGAAGGTCGAGGCGGGCCTCGTCCGCGTGAAGGGGGCGCACGTCGCGAAGAAGCTGGGCGGCGCGCGCGCGGCGGAGATCCCGCGCGGGCCGAGCGACGCCGATCTCTGCAAGACGCGCTCGCGCGACGGCGCGAAGACGTCCGAGAAGAAGTACGAGTTCTCCGAGGGCGCGACGAGCTGCGATCTCGACGGCTCGGGCGGGACCAACTTCGACACCGACGTCGACGAGGCCGCGTGCGTGTGCTGGTGCTTCGAGGATCCCGAGTGCGCCCAGTGGGAGAGCTACAAATCCCGGGGGAACGTGCGGCTCATCGTGGGCGATCCGTTCGGCACGCCGCAGCTCATGCAGGTCAACGGCGCGACGGTGTCCGCCTTCGATCCGGTCGCGCTCCGGGGGCAGACGATCCCGTGGATCACGGGCACGCTCGCGACCTTCTCGGGGGGACAGCTCAACTGGACGATCGAGCCGCGGTGCTCGGACGACGTCGTCTTCTGCCCGCCCGGGGACGCCGCGTGCGCCGCGTGCCCCGCCCAGATCAAGCCCGGCGAGCCTCCCGCCTGCCAGGCGAACTTCCCACCCGTCGTCGCCGTGGACACGGCGTGCGTGAAGCCGCGCACCGAGGACGACAACGACGCCGCATCGAACTGAACCCATGAGACCCCACAAGGCAGCCACGATCCTCGGTGTCCTCCTCCTCGCGCCCGCGGCGCTCGCCGACGAGCCCGCGAAGCCAGCGGACGCCGCGCCTCCCGCGGCCCCCCAGCAGCCTCCCGCATCCCCGCCCACCGCTCCCGCCGGCGCCGTCGGCCCAGCGTCCTCCCCGCCGGCTCAGCATCCACCGTCGTACGACGACCCACGCGCGAGCGTGCCGGACGCGGCCCTCCGCGTGCCGCACCCGAGCGACACGGTCCGGAACTTCGACTTCATGGACACGCGCATCACGTGGACCTTCGGCGACGACGACGTCACGAAGCCCTCGGGCGAGGCGCTCCCGTTCTCACCGAAGTCGAGCGTCGGCGATCGCCCGCAGTACCGGCTCTTCTACGAGGGGCTGAACTCACGCTTCGCGGGCCGCGAGAACCTCACGCACCTCGTCCTCTACCGCAAGATGCCGGGCTTCATCGAGGGCGTCGACACGGAGGCGGCGCTCGTCATGCGCGTCGACATGGATCGGCTGTCGGGGCGCAACGCGACCTTCAACTCGACCTTCTACGACGCGGGCTCGTACCTGCGCGTGCTCTACAAGACCGGCAAGACCCCGGACGGCCTGCGCAACACGGGCGTCGATCTCACCTTCTTCCCGCTCGACACCGATCGCATGCGGCTCGGCTACCTCTACGCGATCAGCTGGGGCGGCACGGCGCAGTCGATCAACGAGTCGATCTTCCCGCGGCTGAACGGCACCGCGCCCGGCGTGAAGGCGCAGCTCACCGGACCGAACTACTACGCCTACGTCGGCCTCAAGACCGCGCAGATCTCGGAGCCGCAGGCGCAGACGGGCGACGGCGCGAACACGGAGTTCACCCGCGTGCTCGAGACCAACTACGGCTTCCTCGGCGGCTTCGGCGTCGACTTCACCGACAACGTCCGCCTCGACGGCGGCGCGGGGTACTTCGAGCAGGGGCGCTTCGAGCCGCAGGGGCTCCTCGGCAAGCGCGTCTACACGATGGGCGGCTCGGGCCGCGTCGTCGTGCACGACGGGATGCCCGTCCCCGCCTCGGTCGACTTCCAGCTCTATCGCAACGACCCGTCGGCCCCCATGGTGATGTTCCGCCCCGAGACGTACCGAGCGGGCGCGACCACGTGGGCGATCGCGCTCGAGGGGACGCGCCTCATGCAGAACCTCGCCGACTTCGAGCGCCCCGACGCGACGAAGCTCCAGCCGGCGACCGCGGGCGCGATCTCGGGCACCGTGAAGACAGGGTACCTCCGCGTCCAGGCGACGGGCCTCTACCGCGACCTCGCCTTCGTCGTGAAGAACCAGCCGGGCTTCATCCCCTTCACGACGATGCCGAAGGGCGCCGAGCTGAGCCCGGAGACGTCGTTCGCCGTCACGTTCGACTACTTCTTGAAGGACCTCCACCTGACGCCGTCGCTCGGCGGCGGCGTGCAGGTGCCGGCGACCTTCACGAGCGTCGCGGACTCGTCGGTCGGCGGGCAGATCGGCCGCACCGTGGTCGTGCGCCAGCAGGGCAACATCTCCATCCTGCCCGACGGGAAGAGCCGCGTGCCCATCGTCCAGGGGCGCGCCGCCGTGCGCTGGGATCTGTCGAACCTCCTCGCGTCCATCGTGTGGGTGCAGGTGTCGCAGGACAACAACGGCACGCGCCTCGCGAAGGCCGCCGACGGGACGAACCAGCTCCGCACCTTCGTCCAGCCGACCTTCATCGGGTATGGAATCTCCATGCAGGCGAGGTTCTGATCCATGTCGTCCGAGCGTCCCCCGCCGCGAGGCGCCGCGCGAGCGTTCGTCCAGCCGACCTTCATCGGGTATGGAATCTCCATGCAGGCGAGGTCCTGAGCGATGTCGACCGATCGTCCCGCGCCGCGAGGCACCGAGCCCCCGCCCGCCTCCGACGCGGAGCCTGGGCTCGATGAGGAGGTCCAGGACGAGGACGAGCGCGAGCCGCGCGACGATCGCCGGCGCGCGCGCCGCATCGTGCAGAAGATCCTCGCGGAGGGCGTGCGCCGCGCCGTCGAGAAGGGGGTCGAGCAGATCACCGAGGGGCCCGAGAACCTCCGGCACTTCGTCCAGGATCTGAAGCTCCCGCGGGACGTCGCGGCGCTCCTCTTCCAGCAGCTCGACGAGACCAAGAACGGCCTGTACCGCGCGACCGCGAAGGAGCTCCGGGACTTCCTCGAGCACACGAACCTCTCGGAGGAGCTCGTGAAGGCGCTGACGACGCTGTCCTTCGAGATCCGCACGGAGATCCGCTTCATCCCCAACGACGAGAAGCTCGAGGGCAAGGAGAAGATCCCGAAGCCCTCGGTGAAGACAGCCGTAAAGATCAAGGACGGCAAGGACGACGAATGACCCAGAAGAAGCTGACCGCGGGCGGCGAGATCGACGCCTACTGCACCAAATGCAAGTTGGATCTCGGCCACCGCATCATCGCGCTGCAGGACGGCGTGCCGAAGCGCGTCGAGTGCCAGACGTGCAGGAGCCACCACAACTACCACAAGCCGAAGACGCTCTCTCCCTCTCCGGCCGCGCCGTCGAAGAAGCGAGCGTCGGCGTCGGCGAGCGTGACGCCACGTGCTCCTCGGGGCGAGGGCGCGCGCGCGCAGGAGCGCCACAAGGCGGAGCTCGACCGCGAGCGCGAGTGGGAGAAGGCCGTCAGCGGCCGCGCGCCGACCGACTTCAAGCCGTACCGACCGACCGTGACCTTCGAGCTGGGCCTGTTGGTGCGGCACCCCAAGTTCGGCGATGGGTATGTGGTGAAGGTGCTCGATCGCTCGAAGGTGGAGGTCATGTTCCGCGATGGCGTGCGCACGCTGGCGCAGGGCGTGGGCGGCTTACCTCGCGGCGCTCGGGCTCCTTGCGCCCGGGCTCGCGCGCGCGGACGTCGAGCTCTCGCCGGGCCCCGAGGGCGGCCTCGGCGTGCTCCTCCTCGTCGCGGGTCGTGTGGGCAAGGCGCAGAAGACGCCGCGCTTCGACGTCGACTTCCCGCTCCCCGAGGGCACGACGCCTACGGGTGGTGGGGTGCCTGAGCTCCTCGCGTCTCGCGGCGCGACCGTCGTCGCCGCGTCGAGCGGCGTCGTCGATCTGGCCCAAGCCTGGAAGGCGGCGCACCTCGAGGCGACCGGCCTCGTGCACGGCGTGCTCCGGGTGGCCGGGCCTGGGTTCTCGGGCTTCCTCTCGGTGGGTGTCGACGACGGCGTGCTCGCGCTCCTCGATGGCCAGGAGATCCTCCGCTCGGACGACGCGCGCGCCGGCGGAGAGCACGAGCACCTCGTGCGGGTGCGTCTCGCACCCGGGTCGCACCCGCTCCTCCTCAAGCTGCACCAGCGCGGCGGCCCGTGGAGCCTCCGCCTCGCGGTCCTCGGCGAGCACCTCGAGCGCCCAGAGGGCGTCACGTGGGTCGTCCCAGGCGCGACGTCCGAGGCGCTCGCCGACGAGCTCGCGAGGGTGACGGTGGAGCGGACGCTGGGCGCCCACGGGATGTCGCCGCTCGTCCGTGTGAGCCGACGCGGGGGTAGCCTGGTCGGCGTGCCGTCCCCGGCGTCGGTCGTGATCGAGCAGGTCGGCGCCGAGCCGACGCGCTTCGACCTGGGGGATGTCCCGGGTCCCTTCGACTTCACCGCGAGGCTCCCCAGGCTCCTGTCTCAGGGGAAGGCGAAGGTCTCGGTGACCCTCGGGGGGCGAACGACGACGGCGGACGCCTACCCCGACGCGCAGCTCTCCGCGGCCCTCTCGAAGGCGGAGGAGGCGCGGCGTACGCTCGCGGAGCACCCCGAGGCGCTCTCCGATCGGGAGACGGCGGACGCGACGCTCGAGCTGCTCGCGTCCCGCGTGCGGGCGTACGCCGAGCGGGGGGATCCCGATCTCCGGGCGCAGCTCGACGAGGCGGCGTGGCTCACCGAGTGGGCCGACGAGGTCCTCGCCGGCCGCGACCCGCTGAAGCGCGTCCGGGGCGCGCGCCGCGTCGCGTACCGGTCGCCCCTCGACGGGCGACCCTCGTCCTTTGGGTTGTATGTGCCACCCAAGATCGACGACAAGCCGGAGCGGCGCTTCCCGCTCGTCGTCGCGCTCCACGGGCTCAACGGCAAGCCGATGAACATGTTGCGGTGGGTCTTCGGGCGGGACGACGACGCGCGCGACGGCGAGTGGGAGGACCGCCACCCAGGCGATTTCCCCGACACGGACGTCGTCGTCGTCGCGCCGATGGCCCACCAGAACGGGATGTACCGCTACGCCGCGGAGGTGGACGTGATGAACGTGGTCCGGTGGGCGATGGCGCACCTCCCCATCGATCCCGCGCGCGTCAGCGTGACCGGGCCATCCATGGGCGGCACGGGGACCGCGGCGATCGCCTTCAAGAACCCGGACGTCTTCGCGGCGGCCGCCCCGCTCTGCGGCTACCACTCCTGGGCGCTCCGCGGCGATTGGGCTGGCAAGAAGACCGAGTGGGAGCTGCGGGGCGGCGAGGAGCGCAGCACCGTCCAATGGGCGAAGAACGGCCTGTATCTCCCGCTCTACATCGTCCACGGCACCAAGGACCTCCCCGTCGAGAACAGTGGGGTCCTCATCGACGCCTACAAGGCCCTCGGCTACTCGCTCCTCGAGGAGCACCCCGAGCTCGGCCACAACGTCTGGCAGAAGACCTATGAGGGGCTGAAGGGGATCTCGTGGCTCCGGGCGCACCGGCGGCCGGATCATCCCTCGCGGCTCGTGCTTCGGACGAACAACCTCCGCGTGGACACGACGCACTGGCTCACCGTGACGGGGCTCGAGCGCTCGATGGGGTGGGGTGAGGTGACCGCGATCGTCCGCCACGCGCAGGGGAAGCGGCCGGCGCGCGTCTCGCTGACGGGGAGGGGGATCACGGGGATCACCCTGACGCGGGACGACAAGCTCTTCGGCGCCGACGCGCTCGACGTCGAGATCGCGAAGGAGACCTTGTCCTTCGGCGCCGGGGAGGCCCTCGCGCTCCACCGCGACGACGACGCGTGGAAGAAGGGGCCTCCGGTCCATCCGGGGCTGCACAAAAGGAAGGGACTCTCGGGCCCCCTTCGCGACGTGTTCTACGATCCGCTCGTCGTCGTCTATGGAGCGTCCGATCCGGCGCTGCGCTCCGCGAACGAGCAGCTCGCGCGGCATTTCGCGGCGGTGCGCCAGGGCTTCGAGATCGACTATCCGGTCGTGGCCGACACGGAGGTGACCGCCGCGCAGCTCGCGGGCAAGGCCTGGGTGCTCGTCGGGACGCCGCGGTCGAACGCGGTGCTCGCGCGGCTCGCGGAGAAGCTCCCGATCCGCTTCACCGCGGACGGCGTCGAGGCCGGCGACAGGACCTACGCGGGGAGGGAGGTGGGCGCGGGCTTCATCTACCCGAACCCGGAGGACCCAGCCCGCTACCTCGTGGTCCTCGGCGCGCCGACCGTCGAGGGGACGCTGCGTGGGATGTCGCTGCCGGATCTGCTCCCCGACTGGGTCGTCTGGGACGCGGCGCTCGGCCCGGCGCGCGGTGGGATGATCCTCCGGGCGGGGAGGCTCCTCGGCGGCGGCGCGTTCTCGGAAGAATGGGCGCTCGAGGCGAAATAGGCGGGGCTGTCCGCTCCGGAGGCTTGGACGCCGAGCGTGAGCCTGCCGTGCGGCCCCCGGCATGTGCGACGGGGAGACAGAGCGGCCGCGGGGTTGGACGAAGGGGCTTGGCGCGCTGAGAGCGCGACCGACGCTCGTCCTGCGGGCTTGCCCTACCGATCAGTTTCCCTTGCTGCCGCCGCACAGAGAGACGTCGGCGGCGTCCTTGGGAGCGCACATCTTCTCGCCATTGGGGCCCACGGGGAGGCACGCGACGTTGTCGAACAGCGTGGCGTACGTGCCGTTCTTCTTCTTGCACTGTCCCGATCCGTTTGGGTTGGGCGAGGACTTGTCGCACTTCCTGCCGGGATCGGCGCTGTCCTGGCAGTCGAAGTCGGTCGAGCATGCGAAGGCGCAGTCCTTGTCGCTCGCGCACGCGTCGCGGCCAAGGAAGAAGCAGTACGATTGGTTCAGGGCGGGGAAGGCGACCGACCACTGCCCCTCTTGCCAATGGCACGAGCAGGAGTCGCCAGCGGTAGAGGCGGGGATGCAGGCGCCGAGGTCGGCAGGCCCCCCGGCGGGACCGCCCGCGACGGGGGTGAAGAGCTCGGTGAGGAGGCAGAGCCCGCTGTCGATGCCGCCGCACGAGCCCCCCTCGATCGTCCCGATGGTGCACGTGTCGAGGCAGACGCCGAGGTCCTCCTTGCCCGCGGGGGTGTTGGGGTCGCCCTTCGCGTAGAGGCGCACGCAGATCCCGGCGCACTCGTCCTCGGTGGCGGCTGCGTTGCAGAGATCGTTGGCCTTCTTCTTCCCGGCCAGCTTGCTCGCCGCGACGCAGCGGCCGTTCTCGAGATCGCACGCGCGGCCGGGCGGACAGTTGCTGTCCGCGTTGCACATCGGGAAGCAGGCGTCTTGGCCCACGTAGTCGCCGTTGTCGTTGAAGAGCCCGCGGCAGGCCGTGTCCTTGCGACCCCTGCATTTGTTGGGCGGGGAGGCCCCGTCGAGGTCGTCCAGATACTGCAAGGGCGGCGTGCCGAACTTGCAGGAGAGCAGGCACAGGGATTCAGCCGGCGAGAGCGTGGTACAGGTCGCCTTGGCGCCACAGGCGCTCGAGTCGGCCGTGCAGTCGACGGTGCAGTATCCGTGCGCTGGCCCACCGTCGCCCAAGGAGTCCGTGTCGGCGGTGAGGCATTTGCCTCCCGTCCCGCAGTCCGTGTCCGACGAGCAGGCGTTCCCGATGTTCTCCGTGGCGACCGGCGACGATCCGGACGCTCCGCCTGCGCCGCTCGTCCCCGCGGAGGCGCCGCCTGCTCCGCTCGTCCCCGCGGAGGCGCCGCCTGCTCCGCTCATTCCCGCGGATCCGCCGGCTGCGCCGCTCGTTCCGGCGGAGGCGCCGGCCGCGCCGCTCGTTCCGGCGGGGGCG
>CAYNEK010000069.1:18916-26444 GCA_964396175.1 uncultured Polyangiaceae bacterium
CCGGCTGCGCCGCTCGTTCCCGCGGAGGCGCCGGCTGTGCCGCTCGTTCCGGCGGGGGCGCCGGCCGCGCCGCTCGTTCCGGCGGAGGCGCCGGCTGCGCCGCTCGTTCCCGCGGAGGCGCCGGCTGTGCCGCTCGTTCCGGCGGAGGCGCCGGCCGCGCCGCCCTTGCCGCCGGCGGTACCGGCCGCGCCGCTCTTGCCCGCGGTCGCCGAACCTCCAGCGCCCGAAGCTCCAGCCTGCGACTGGACGCTGCCATCGCCGCCGTGGCTGCTGTCTCCGCCGCAGCCTGCCGAGACGAGGAGGCTGGTGAGGGCGACGCCGCCGAAGATCGAGAGCACGCGCGGATGGGTGATCGGATGGCCTTTCGTGAGCAAGACGTCGGGGGAGGACGGTGGGTGGGGACCTCGCGCCGCGGGTGGAGGCAAGTCGGACCGCGGCGACCGAGAGGACCGCACGTTGATCGACCGCGCCCGCCGAGTCAAGGCGCACGCCGCGGCGCCCTGACGCGCAGGCTCCCGGGTCGTGCCGAGGGCCGACCGTCGCGGTCGGTTGGGACGGGCGTCTGCCGACCGAGTGCGGGGGCGATGGATCTCACGAGGCAGTACCTGAACGTGTCGGTCGCGTCTGCCGACCGCGCGCGGGGGCGATCCTTTCATGGGGCGGGCCCGACCGCGCCGGATCGTCGGGAAGGGTCGGGACCGAGGGGTGCGCGCGAAGGCTGTGGGCTCCGACGCCGCGGCACAGGATCGTCTCAGCGCGTGTCGGCGGGCGTGGACGCCCCGAACCCGAGCGCCGCGCCCTGTGCGGTGCTCGTCGATCCGCGGCGCCAGAGGATGGCGTCGAGCGCGTAGTGCGTGGCTTGCGGGACCGCGAGCAGCGGCACGAGGAGGAGCTTCGGGAGGCCCTCGACGTCGGGGAGCCATCCGAAGAGCGCCTCTCGGTCGTGCCAGACGAGCCGGTCCCAGAGGGCCTCCTCGCCGAACCCGAGCGCGACGAGCAGGAGGACGGCGGGCACGAGCCCGAGCAGGATGACCCGGGAGCCGACGAGCGCGGGCGCCTCCTTGGCTCGCTCCTGGCCGTACCGGAGCAACAGGTAGATGTAAGGGACCCCGTGGGGGAGCACGTTGAGGGCGGTGAACGACAGATCGTCCTCCGATAGGACGATCCCGACCCACCAGGACACGGCGGTCGCGAGCACCACCAGCACCTTGCCGCGCGACACCGGGAGCCCCGCGCGAGCCCTCACGAGCTGGCGGATGACGAAGGCGGCGAGGGCGCCGAGGAGCACCGCCGTGGCCACGGGTCGGAGCGGGGCGAGGCGCTCGAAGAACACGAAATCGTCCGCGAGAAACCAGGCGAAGGGTCGCGTCGGATCCGTGTGCCACACGAAGAGCGGCGCGAGGGCGGCCGTGTAGATCGCGAGGGAGTCGAGCCTCGTGTCGAGCGCGGTGTTGGGCCCTGACTTGGCCCGGAAGATCGCGACCCAACCGGCCTGCTGCCGCACGAAGTGGAAGACGGCGATGTAGGCGAGGAGGCGCCAGAAGCGGTCGCCGATCGCGGCGTAGGTGAGGACCCCGAGCGCGAGGATGGCGGCGGGGGTCCCGACGTAGAGGAGGGTGCGGCGGCGGAGCTCCTCGGGATCGAGGTACGTCCGGAAGAGCGTGGACCAGACGTGCGCGACGTCGACCGCGACGACGAGCATGACGAAGGCCCAGTCGGGGAGATCTCGCTTGGCGGCCGCGAGGGCGGGCACGCGCGGCGCGAAGGCGAAGACGAGGAGCCCGAGCAGCGTGGGTCCGACGAACACGGCCAGATCCGCGCGAGGGCCGAATAGGTGGGGGGAGGGGCGACTCGTCGTCACGGGATGGTCCGCGTGCTCACGCGTGCGGCGAGCGTCTCCGCGCGAGGGCCGAACAGGTGGGGGGAGGGGCGACTCGTCGTCACGGGATGGTCCGCGTGCTCACGCGTGCGGCGAGCGTCGAGGTGAGGCCCCGAGACGAGCGAGCCGTCATCCGAGGAGGCTCTCGAAGGGGCGATCGGGGGCGAGCGCGCGGGCGACCTCCTCGGCGGCGCGCACGCCGTGGTGGAGCGCCTCCTCGAAGAGCGCGAGCCCGGAGCAGTCGCTGTGCGCGAAGTGGATCGCTCCGAGGACGGTCTGCGACTTCGCCCGCGCGCCGCCGAAGAGGAGGCCGGGGACCGGGCGAGGCATCGCGTGCCCCCAGCGCATCGCGTCGATGCGCGTGACCATCCCGAGGAAGTCGCGGTGAGCCGGCGCGAGATCGGCGAGCGCGAGATCGACGCAGGCGGTGTGGTCCATCGCGAGGAGCTTCTCTCGCGCCGCCTTGGGATCGGCGTCGGTGAAGGCGAAATAGTGGGTCAAGATGGTGGGCCCCTCGTCGACGTGCGTCTGGTGGTTGGCCACCACGTAGCCCAGGGAGGGGCTGTCGTAGAGCACGTTGTCCCAGGCGAGCGGCGCGCCGCGAGAGCGCGGCCGCGCCGCGAGGTGGAGGTTCTGGACGAGCCAGGAGCCGTACTGGAAGCTCGCGAGCCAATCGGGGCGCTCGTCGCGCAAGGGGCGGACGATCCTCGCGGCGACGAACTTGGGGACGGCCACGATGACGCGCTCGGCCGAGAGATCGACGAGCTCCCCGCCGGCGACGTCGAGCGTGCGGACCCGCGCCGGGGCGCCGCCCTCGCCTGGGGCGACGTCGACGACCAGCCGCCGCGTCTCGATGCGCGCCCCGCGGGCCAGGTGGGAGACGAGCCGGCCGTTGCCCTCGGGCCACGCGAAGAGCGGCGCCGCCTCGGCCCCCGAGCGCTCGATCCGCGCCGCAAAGTAGAAGAGGGCGGCCCAGGCGCTCGTCTGCGCGGCCTGGAGGCCGTAGTCGTCGCGGCACGCATAGTCGACGAGCCAGCGGACTCGTGGGCTCTCGAAGCCCTCGCGCCGGAGCCACTCGGTCGCGGTGATGCGATCGAGCGCGGTGAAGTCGGGATCGTCGGAGCTCCGCTCGAGCGGGAGATCGAACGCGCGGCGTCCGCGGCCGTCGCGGAGCCGGACCATGGCGTCGATGCGGGCATGGAACTTCGCGTACTCGGCCGTGTCCGCCTCGGTGGCCGTGGTCTTCGGGAAGAGGCCATCGTGCCACTGGCCGCCCTCGAAGAGGCGCTCCTCCGGATCGCGCACGACCCAGTCCTCGCGCGGGATGGGTCGCCCCTCGTCGTCCTCGCCGACGATGGCGCCCAGCTCGCGGAGGAGCGCGACGAGGGCGCGGTTCTCGCGCCGCGGGATCGGGAGGTAGTGTGCGCCCCAAGGGTGGGGGACGACGCCCTCGGTGCCGGAGCGGGAGGTGCCTCCGGCGGCGTCCTCCAAATCGAGCACGACGACGTCGCGCTCCCCGAGGGCGCGGAGCCTCCACGCGGCGGCGAGCCCGCTCGGCCCTGCACCGACGACCACCACGCGGGCGCGCTCCTCGCGCGAGGGCGCGGCGTGGAGCGCGCCCCGCAGGCGATGCCCCGTGTCCACGGAGGCCCCGACGATCCGGCCGGGCGTCCGGCGGAGCGCCTTGCACGCGGGGAGCGCGGTCACGCCGAGCGCGAGGAGCAGCTCGCGTCGTGAGACGCTCACGGTCGGGTCCTCGTGTGGGTCACGGGGCGACCTTGCCACGGCTTGGCCGCCCCGTTCGTGTATAAGCTCCGAGAATGCCTCCGGAGCTTCCCCAGGAGGACTCGCCGCTCGACCGAGCGACGGGCGCCCTCCTCGCCAAGAAATACGACGAGTGCCTCGCGTGGGCGGGCGGCGTCCTCCGCCGGAACCTCTCGTCGCCCTCGGGGCTCTACCTCGTCGGCCGCGCCTTCGCCGGGCTCGACAGGAAGGCCGAGGCAGACGACGCCCTCGCGCTCGCGGTCGAGGCGGCGATCGACGCCGGTGTCCTCGGCGTCGGGATCGCGGCGGCGCAGGAGCGTCGGAGGCTCGGCGGCGACGCGGCCGGCTCGATCGCGGCCCTGGCGCGCGCCTTCGCGAAGGGCTCTGGTCGGCTGCGCGAGGGCACGCCCCCCAAGCCTCCCGGCGCGATGACGGGGGTGACCGCCCTCACGAGCCGGGGGGAGGCCCTCCACGCCGAGGTCGACGTGCTCGTCGAGACGTCGCGCAGCTCCCCGCGCGCCTCGACGACGATCGCGCCCGTCTCGCCGTTCTCGTCGCTGGGCGAGGCCGCGCTCGCGAAGCTGCTCGAGCGGCTCGAGCCGATGGACGTCCCGAGAGACACCGTGGTCGTGGAGGAGGGCTCGCCCGGCGAGGACGCGTTCGTCGTCGTGCGCGGCAGGCTGGCGGTCCGTCGCGACGAGCAGAGGCTCACCTTGGCGCACCTCTCCGCGGGCGCGCTCTTCGGCGAGATGGCGCTCCTCGCGCGGGCCCCCCGCGCGGCGACGGTCGCGGCGGTCGTCCCGACGATCGTGCTCCGCGCGCCGAAGGACGCGCTCGACGAGGTCGGGGAAGAGGTCCCGGAGGTCGCGCACGAGCTCGCCGCGCACTGCCTCCGCCGCATGGTGGAGAACCTCGAGCGCACGAGCCCCGTCCTCGCCGCCGTCCCCGCGTCGGAGCGGAGCTCGCTCGTCTCGTCGCTCGAGACCCGCGTGTACGAGCGCGGCGACGCCCTCATCGTCGAGGGCCAGGGCGCCGAGGGGCTCTTCCTGATCGCGTCGGGCGAGGTCGCCGTGATGAAGCGAGAGCCCGGCGCGTCCGAGGCGCTCGTCCTCGCGGCGCTCGGCCCGGGGGACACGGCGGGCGAGGTCGCGCTGGTGCTCCGGCGCGCGGCGACGGCGGACGTCGTCGCCACGCACCCCACGGTCGCGCTCTTCCTGTCGAAGACGGCCTTCCTCGAGCTCATCCAGGAGCACCCGCTCGTCATCGCCCGGCTCTACGCGCTCGCCGTCCAGCGCGACGACGAGAACCTCCGGCTGCTCTCGGACGAGGTCCTGTCCGCAGACGACGTCGTGCTCGTCTAGCCGCCCGTGGCCGAGCCCGAGAGGTTCCAGCGTCGGGTGCTCGTGCTCGTGCTCGGGCTCACGGCGACCTTCGGCGTCGTCGAGGCGGCGCTCGGCGTCGTCGCGCGCAGCGAGTCGCTGAAGGCCGACGCGCTCCACCTCGCGATGGATGTCTCGGTGATGGTGATCGCGCTCCTCGCGTCGCTGCTCGCGGCGCGCGCGCCGACCGCGCGCTTCCCCTTCGGCTTCGCCCGCGCCGAGCCGCTCGCGGCGTGGGTCAACTCGGCGCTGGTCCTCGCGGGGACGATCGCGCTCACGCGCAGCGCGGTCCTCACCATCGCGGCGCGGAGCGCGGACCCGACGGGCGAAGGCGGCGGCCCGGACGCGCGGATCATGATGGGGGTCGCGGTGGGCTCGCTCGTCGTCAACGGCCTGTCGGCCTTCTTCCTGCACCGGAGCGCCTACGGTCACGCGCACGACCACGCGCATGACCACGCGCACGACCACGCGGAGTGCCTGGAGCACGCGCACGACCATCACGGGCGCGGTCATCACGCCGAGCACCCGGAGGATCGGCGCGAGGCGGCGCTGAACCTCCGCGGCGCCTTCTTGCACGTGCTCGGGGACGCGCTGTCGGGCCTCGCGGCCCTCGTCGCGGGCGCGGCGATCCAGGCGGGCGCGCCCGCGCTCGTCGATCCGATCGCGAGCCTCTTCATCGCGGCGATCCTGTTCGTGGGGGCGCTCCGGCTGCTCCGCGACGCTGGGCTCGTCCTGCTCGACGCCTCGCCGCGCCACCTCGGCGACGAGCGCGTCCGTGCCGTGGCGCTCGCGGTCCCCGGCGTGGGCGAGGTGCTGAGCGTCCACACCTGGTCGCTCGGCGGCGGCAAGGAGGCGGCGGCGCTGCGCGTGCGCGGCGAGGGCGCGGATCTCGGCGATCGCCTCGGGAAGGCGCTCGAGGCCCGGTTCGATCTCGAGCACGTGTGGGTCCACGTGGAGGGCTCGTGACGGCGGTCCCGCTCCGGACGCGAAGGGAGACACTCCGCCTGGCGAGGCGCCTCGGGAGCACGGCGGCGCCTGGCGATCTCCTGATCCTCGAGGGCCCGCTCGGCGCGGGCAAGACCTTCTTCGCGCGGGCGTTCGCCCGGGCGGCGGGCGTGGACCGGGACGAGCGCGTCACCTCGCCGACCTTCGCCCTCGTCCACGAGCACGAGACGCCGCGCGGGCGGCTCCTCCACGCGGATCTCTACCGCGTCGGCGCGGCGGCCGAGGCCCGTGAGCTCGGGCTCCGCGAGGCGCGCGGCGAGGGCGCGGTGCTGGTGTGTGAGTGGGCGCGCCGGTGGCACGAGGCGCTCGGACCCGACGGGCTCGTCGTGGACATCGCGCTCGGCCGAGACGGCGTCCGCACGGCGGAGGTGACGCCGCTCGGCGCCCGCGGCGCGAGCTGGTCGACGGAGGCGGGGATCGGCTGATGGCGGAGCGCCCCGGCCTGTCCGATCTGTGGGCCTCCCTCGGCAAGGTGTTCGAGGACGTCGGGACGACGGTGTCCCTCACGGTGGAGACGCTCTTCTGGACGGTGCGGCGACCGTTCCGCTTCTCGCTCGTGCTCCGCGCGATGGAGTTCTTCGGGGTCGAGTCGATCTTCCTCATCTCGCTGACGGCGATGTTCAGCGGGATGGTGCTCGCGCTCCAGATGTTCCACGCCCTGAAGACCTTCAACCAGCAGGGGCTCGTCGGGGCGATCGTGCTCGTCTCGCTGCTCCGCGAGATCAGCCCGGTGTTCACGGGGCTCATGGTGACGGCGCGGGCGGGGAGCGCGCTCGCGGCCGAGCTCGGGAACATGCGGGTGACCGAGCAGATCGACGCGGTGACGACGATGGGAGTCTCGCCGGTGCAGTACCTGCTCGTGCCGCGCCTCGTGGCGGCCGTCCTGATGCTGCCGCTCCTCTGCGTGCTCTACACCTGCGTGGGCACCATCGGCGGCTACCTGGTCGGCGTCGTGTGGCTCGGCGTGGATCCGGGCGTCTTCTTCGCGAGGATGCGCGCGCAAGCGAACGGGGACGATCTCTACATGGGCGTCGTGAAGGCGGCGGCCTTCGGCTTCTTGATCAGCGCGATCTCGACGCGGCATGGGTACTACGCGTCGGGGGGCGCGCGGGGCGTCGGGCTCGCGACGACGCGAGCGGTCGTGCAGAGCGCGGTCGCGGTGCTCATCGCGAACTACGTCATCACGTCGCTCCTGACGAAGGTGTGAGGGGCGCCCTCGACGCGGGGCCCCGCGGTCGTCGGGCGAGCCGCTCGGCGCAGGAGGTCCCAGGCGCGGCGCCGCGCGCGCGAACCCAGCGCCGAGAGGGCGCTCGAACCGCGCGGCGAGGCGTCCGGTCATGGCGATGAGGCGTCCGGTCCTGGAGACGAGGCGTCCGGTCATGGCGATGAGGCGTCCGGTCACGGAGACGAGGCGTCCGGTCACGGAGGCGAGGCGTCCGGTCATGACGATGAGGCGTCCGGTCCTGGAGACGAGGCGTCCGGTCATGGCGATGAGGCGTCC
>CAYNEK010000070.1:0-26415 GCA_964396175.1 uncultured Polyangiaceae bacterium
ACAGAAGGATCTCTGACCATGTCGATCGAGAACGCCGTGAACGCCATCGCCCTCTGGGCCCAGTCGTCGAACATCTCGTCCGAGGGGCGGGATCTCTCGCCATTTCTCACCGCAGCCGTGATCGTCGCGGCCGCCGACGGCGCGCCGGACGAGAGCGAGGCTGCGCAGATCAACCAGATCCAGTCGTCCCTGACCGGGCGCGAGATGTCGCCGGAGGAGCTCCAGGGTGAGCTCGACTACCTCGCCAGCAACGGGCAGAAGGCGACGGTCGACGCCGTCGCCGGGGCCATCACCGACTCGAACGAGCGGGGCTTCGCCGTGTCCTTCGCGGCCGTCGTCGCCGCCTCGGCGGGAGGCGTGAACGCGAAGGAGGGGGCGGCGCTCCAGGCGCTCGGTCAGGGGCTCGGCTTCTCGTCGAACCAGGTGCTCGAGATCCTCGGGCAGGCCATGAAGGCCGTGCAGCACGGCGTGTCCTGATCCACGAGGCCTCGCGGCGACCACACCCGGCGTTGCGCGGGCACCCTCCGCGAAGAGGACCGCGAGGCCGTCGTCGACGACGGGGACGGCGGGGCCGGCTCCAGCTCCCTGTCGAGGCCCGGTCCACACCGGGGTCCGCTCTCCGCGCCGAGGCGCGCTCCACGCCGGGACGGAGCCACATCGAGATCGGGGCGACCGTGCTCCTTGGACGTCGACGGCACGCTGGCGACGGTCACCGTCGCCGCAGCATCAGCCGCTCCTGGATCGAGGGCTCCACCCCACACGGGACGATCGTCCATGGCCGCCGTCGCCATGGCGGCCACCACCGGCGCCACGCCCTCGCGACGCGCTCCCAGGCTGGTCCGGCGGTTGCTCTCCGGGGCCGCGTGGACGCCACCCTGGTCGCCGCCCTCGTCTGGCTCTTGGGTCAGCGCGCCGCCCTCGCGCCACGCGCGCTCGCGGTCGCGCTGCTCGTCGCCGCCGCGTCGATCGTGTGGCGTTGGGGTCAAGGCGCCGGCGTTCGGCGCCTCGGGCTCGTGCTGTTCCTTCTCGCGACGGGGCACACCGCCTGGGCGGCGCGCGGCTTCGAGCGGAGGGAGACCGCGCTCCGCCACGTGATCCACGGGCTCCAGCGCTGCGAGGCCACGGCCCGCGTCGATGGTTCACCGAAGCGACGGGGCGAGGCGTTCGTCTGGACGGCGAGCCTGTCCTCGGTGTCGTGCGAGGACGGCGCGCGTCCCGGCGAGCTCCGGGCGCGGCTCTTCGCCGACTCGTCCCCGGCGCGCGGGGACGTGCTCTCGGTGCTCGTGCAACTGGGCGCGCTCGAGCATTTCGACGATCCGGCGCTGCCATCGCCCATCACGCTCCTGGCGCCGCGCGACGTCGTCGCGAGCGGATCGGTGGTGCACGCGGAGCTCATCCGCCCGGGCCGCGGGGTGACAGCCGTCATCGATCGCGCGCGGAGCGCCATCCGCCGCCGCATCGAGGCGTCGTATCCGCCATCGACGAGCGCCCTGGCGCGCGCGCTCGTGCTCGGAGAGGAGGATCTCACCGCCGAAGACCAAGCGGCGTTCCGCCGGAGCGGGCTCGCGCACCTGCTCGCGGTGTCTGGCTCCCACCTCGTCGTCGCCGTGCTCGGGGTGACGGCGGTGCTCCGATCGATCTTCGCGCGGATCGAGGCGATCGCCGGGCGTGTGGACGCGGGCAGCGCCGCGGCGGCGATAGGGGGCGTCCTCGCGTTCGCTTACGCCGATCTCGCCGGCGGCTCGGGGTCGGCCTGGCGCGCGGCCGTGATGCTCGGCGCCGTCTCGGCCGCGCGCGTCGCTGGGGCCCGCCCTCGCGCGGAGCGAGCCCTCGGCCTGTCCATGATGGCGATGGCGCTCTGCGATCCGTTCGTCGCGTACGACTTGTCCTTCGTCCTCTCGGCTGCGGCGACGCTCGGGCTCCTCGTCGGCGCGGGATCCGTCGCGGCGAGGCTCTCGCTCCCCCTCGGCGCCGGGCGCGCCCTCGGCGCTTCGTTGTGCGCGACGGCGGCGACGGCGCCGATCCTCGCGCTGTCGGGCGCGAGCGTATCCGTCGTCGGCCTCGGGGTGAACCTCGTGGCCGCGCCGCTCGGTGAGCTGTTCGCGCTGCCCTTCTGCCTCCTCTCCGCGGCGACGCCGTGGCTGTCGGCGATCGAGCGTGGGGCGGCGCTCATCGGCAGCGGCGCGCTCGCCGGCGTGGCCTTCCTCGCGCGAGCGTCGGCGGCGCCCTCGTGGGCTGCTTGGTCGCTACCGCCGCTGACGACGCCCCAGGTGACCGGGCTCTTGCTCGCGGGATCGGCCGCGCTCGTCACGCGCCGGGCGCGGCTCGCCGCCGCCGGGGGCGTGGCGCTCCTCGTCGCGGGGGAAGTCGCCGCGGCGAGCGCAGGGCGACCCGCGGGCAAGCTGCGCGTGACGTTCTTCGACGTGGGGCAGGGTGACGCCGCGCTCGTCGATCTGCCCGATCGCAGCGCGATCCTCGTCGACGGCGGGGGGCTCGTCGGATCACCGGTCGACGTCGGCGCGCGGGTGATCGTCCCGGAGCTGGCGGCGAGGCGGCGACGCCAGCTCGAGCTCGCCGTCCTGTCCCACCCACACCCGGACCACTTCCTCGGGCTCGCGACGGTCGCCGCGTCGGTGCCGGTGCATGAGCTCTGGGACACGGGGCAAGGCGAGGAGCGCCCCGCCGAGGCGTGGTCCCGGCTCGTCGCCAGCGTCCCGCGCATCGTGCGCCCCGCGGGGTTCTGCGGCGCCCGGACGCGGGGTGGCGCGAAGATCGAGGTGTTCGCGCCCTGTCCATCGTTCGACGGCGATCTCGGGCCCAACGACAACTCGATCGTGATGCGGATCTCGCTCGGCGCCCGGTCGGTGCTCCTCGTCGGCGACGCCGAGCACCACGAAGAAGCGAAGCTCCTCGCGTCACGCGCCGACCTCCACGCGGACGTCCTGAAGCTCGGACACCACGGGAGCCGGACCTCGTCGGGGAGCGCCTTCCTCGCTGCGGTGGGGCCGACGTGGACGGTCGCGTCGACGGGCGTGAGGAACCGCTTCGGGCACCCGCACGCCGAGACGCTCGGGACGCTGCGCAGGCTCGGGTTGCCCCTCGCGCGGACGGATCTCCACGGGGCGGTCGTCTGGGAGACCGACGGCGTCGAGGCGCGTCTCTGGTCGCGTCGCCCCCTGTGAGGGTGGACGGCCCGGCACAGGGACGTCGCGGCGCGGTCTGCCGGGGGTGGGACGCACGACGCCCGATCGATTGCCCGAGGGGGCCACACGGAGAGCTTGCAGGACCTCTGGTGCTCGAGGACGGAGAGCGGATAGGATGGGTCGATGGCAACCGGGTCTCGAGCGTGGCTCGCGGGGATCGTCCTCTCGACTGTCAGTGGTCTCTCGGTCGCCGGGCTCGCGGCCTGTGGGGGCGGGGGCGACGGGTCGCCGACGGGGGCCGGCAGCGCGGGCGGCGGCTCCTCCGCGGGCGCGGGCGGCGGCTCCTCCGCGGGCGCGGGCGGCGGCTCCTCCGCGGGCGCGGGCGGCGGCTCCTCCGCGGGCAGCGGTTCCGCGGGCTCGGGGGGATCGACCCTTGGCGCGCCCTTCACCTACGGGCTGAACCTCGGATACTACAACCCCCAGCTCAACGACACGAAGACGTCTCAGCTCGGGCTCGCGGCGGGCGCGCGATCCCACCGGCACAAGCTCGGCGAGCCGTTCCTCGACAAGTGGGGCGACACCATCCACGTGAAGGAGCTCACCGACATGCTCGCGGCGGGCGAGCGCGATCTCGTCTGCTTCCTCGTGGGTGCGTCCGCCGCGCACTCCAATGCCCCGAGCGGCGCCGCCGACTGGGAGCGCGAGCACTACGCCCCGAAGGGCCTCTACGAGCCGATCTTCACCCCCGACGGCAACGTCAACCCAGGCAACCCTTGGGCGTCCTTCGTTGCGCGCGTCGTCAAGACCTACAGCCCGTACATTCACACCTGGGAGGTCTGGAACGAGCCCGATCAGGTCGGGGGCAAGTGGCAGGTCACCCAGGCCTGGAGCACCGAGGCGCCGAAGGCGTCCGACCTGGTGTGGTGGAACGACACGATCTTCGCCTACATCCGCATGCTGCGGATCACCCACGCGGTCGTCCACAAGCTCGATCCCGAGGGCAAGGTCGCGCTGGGTGGCATCGGGACGCCGAGCTTCTTGAGCGCCATCCTCCGCTACACCGACGAGCCCGCAGGGGGCGCCGTCGACGCCGCCCACCCCGAGAAGGGCGGCGCGTACTTCGACGTCGTCAGCTACCACTATTACCCGATCTTCTCGAAGGCGAACTCGGACGGCGGCGCGAAGGGCCTCGTCGATCTCCGAGACGAGCTCGCCGCGGAGCTCTCCAAGGCCGGGGTCGAGGGGAAGACCTTCATCGTCACCGAGTCCGGGGCGCCCCGCTTCGCCGTGGGGGGTCAGCCCGGAGGGGCGGCCTACGCGGCGAATTATCTGATGAAGTCGATGGCGCTCGGTCAGAGCAGAGGGCTCCGGCGGATCGATTGGTTCATCCTCGGCGACTCCGCGGATCCGGGCGGCTCGACGGACGCGTTCGACTACATGGGGCTCTACGAGAACTTGAAGATCGTGAGCGATCCGGCCCAGGCGAAGCGGACGACGACGGGGACGGCCTACGCGACGCTGAGCCTGATCCTGGACGGCGCCCTCTCCGATCCTGCGGCGACGGCCGCGGTGGGGAGCCCCGGCGTCTTGGCCTTCCGCACGAAGGGCGGCACGCTCGCGTACGTGGCGTGGGCCGCGGGGACGGCCGGTGAGGACGCGAAGGGCGTGGTCAGCCTGCCGGCGACCGGGCCGGCCACGGTCTACCGCTGGGACCACGCGACGACGAAGGCGACCGAGACGATCCCGCCCAACGGTGGAGCGGTCGAGGTGCCGATCACCTCGGCGCCCGCGATCGTGGTGGCACCATGAGCGACGCGCGCTGCAGCCCGGGCTCGCGGCGTTCGGGGCCGACACGGGCGCGTCTCCCACGCGCAGGGAGGGGATGGTGGCGGTCCGAGGCGAGGACGAGACCTTGCGTCTCGCTGCGGCGCCGGCGTAGCTGGTCCGAGCCATCCTGACCCCACCGCTCTGCGAGCGCCTGCTAGCCCTCGGGGACCTCACGCTCGAGACCCGCGACGGCTGGCTCGTGCTGGAGAAGCCCGGCTGGATCGAGCGAGAGAGCGTGGCCCAGGAGGCGCTGGAGGTCGTCGGTGAGCTCGTCCGGGCGGTGAAGCGCGCGGGTGAGCTCCCGGCGGCCGCGACGACCGGCGGCGCCCGATCCGCCCCGTCACGGAGCAGGGCGCCGGATCGCGCGGCGGACGAGGAGGAGGTGTACCCACAGGAGACCCGTCGTCTCCACCGGGGGTTGGTGAATCTCTTCCTCCTCCTGTGTGGGACGGTCGTCCTGTGGCTGGCGGCGAAGGGCTGTCGGTGAACGCGGTCGAGGACGCCAGAGAGCGTCGATGCCGCTTGACTTCGAGGCCCAGGAGGGGAGGGTGGAGGGGAACACGTCAGGCAAGGAAGGAACTCCTCATGCACCAGCGTCTCGACTACAAATCCGCCTCCCCATCCGCCTTCAAGGCGATGCTCCAGACCGAGCTGACCGTCCACGAGAGCGGCCTCGAGGAGCCGCTCCTCGAGCTCGTGAAGACCCGCGCCTCGCAGCTGAACGGCTGCGCGTGGTGCCTCGACATGCACACGAAGGACGCCCGCGCGCGCGGTGAGACCGAGCAGCGGCTCCATCTGCTGACGGCGTGGCGAGAGGCGCCCTTCTACAGCGACCGCGAGCGGGCGGCGCTCGCCTGGACGGAGGCCGTCACCAAGCTGGGCCCCGAGGGCGTCGCCGACGCCATCTATGACGAAGCACGGCGCCACTTCGATGAGAAGGGCCTCGTCGATCTCACGCTCGCGATCATCGCGATCAACGGCTGGAACCGCCTGAACGTCGCGTTCCGCACCGAGATCGGGAGCTACGTGAGCCCGCACGGGGTCGCGCGCTGAGCCGCGCAGGGTGCCTCCGCGCTCCGTGTGAGGCCCGATACGGACGTTCGACCGGAGCGGACCAAGAGTGAGCCGCGCGCGGTGCCGCGGCCGCTCGGTGTGGGGCAAGGCGCCCGATGAACCGACACGAGAGCCCGCGGGATCGTCGTTCTCGGGCTTCGAACGCGAACGGCGCGAGAGCCCGAGGGCTCTCGCGCCGTCGACGAGTGAGCCAAACGGGCGTCTCTCGGCGCCCGCCTGCCCACGCCTCACTTCACCAGCCGCGGTGACCGCCGCCGCCGCCACCGCGGCGACCACCACCACCACCACCACCACCGCCGCCGAAGCCGCCACCACCGCCACCGCGGTTCGGGCGCTCCTCGGCCTCGTTGACACGGAGGGGGCGCCCGTCGAGGACCGAGCCGTTGGTCTCGGCGATGGCCTTCTGGGCCTCGGCGTCCGTCCCCATCGTCACGAACGCGAAGCCACGGGAGCGGCCCGTCTCGCGATCCATCACGATGTGCACGTCAGTCACCGAGCCACACGCCGCGAAGCGCTCGCGGACACTGTCGGCGGTTGCGTTGAACGAAAGATTGCCTACGTAGAGTCGGTTTCCCATCGAAAGTATCTCATCAGTGGACGGCCCGGGACATGGTGCCTGCCACCCAACGCCGTCGCGGATCGGAAGGAGGCTCGCGGAACCGGTGTTCCGCGACCTCACGTGACGCATCGAGCAGAGCGAGCGCGATCCCGTGACCGAGAGAGCTATCGTTGCTGAGAAACGCTTCTGTGAGCCCGGAGCGATTGTAGCCATATGCTCACGTTCGCGCAACCAAAAATCGTCCGCCTCGACGACCACCTGCGGGTGGCGCATGACGCGACGCGTCTTTTTGTCGGGCCGGATCAGCGGCCGCGCGCCGCGCTCGACCGGAGCATCCCGACGGCGCGCAGCGCGCGGCAGACCGTCGCGTCACGGCATGGCCCGATCTCGCCGCGGTGAGGCGGCCACGCGACCTCGCGCGACTTGGGCTCGGTGCGGACGTCGGGGCCGCGCCAGGGGCTGAGCGCGTGCAAGAGCGAGGACTCCCTCTCCGACGGCGGATCCATCCCCAGCCGGATCTGCGGCGCGACGCCGGCGAGCTGGACCGGGGCCCCGTCGGGGAGCGCGTAGAGCAGGGTGGTGAGCTTCAGCACGCCGCTCCGGGACGAGTCCTCGAGGTACTCTTGGGCGCAGCCCTTCCCGAAGGTCCGATCGCCGAGGAGCACGGCGCGGCGGTAGGCGACGAGCGAGCCCGCGACCATCTCGGCGGCGCTCGCGGTGTCGCCATCCACGAGCACCGCGAGCGGGCCGTCCCATCGATCTCGGACGTCGGGCACGCGCGTCTCGTCGACCTCGAGCTCGCCGGTGCGACGCCGCGTGGTGATGACGCGCGTGCCCGGCAAGAACATCGAGAGCCCCCCCACCGCGCCATCGACGGAGCCCCCGCCGTTCCCGCGGAGATCGAGGAGCAGCCCGGTGAGCTCGGTGTCGGCCTGGGCGCGGTGCAGGGTGGCGGCGAGATCGGCGAAGAGGGGCTCCCCGATCTCCGGGATCCCGACGACGAGCACGTGGCCGGCGCCGTAGGCGACGATCTCGGCGGTGAGGGATCCTTCGTCCGGCGGCGGGGAGGGCTCGCCGCCGAGCGTGAGGATGGCCGTGCGCGGCGCGGGATCGCTCGGCGACAGGACGACGACCTCGACGCGCGCGGGGCCGTCGGGATCGGCGTCGACGTACGAGAGCTGCTCCGCCTGCTCCGTCGAGAGGCCCGCGGTCGCGATCCCCCCGGCGCGCAGCACCACGTCGCCGGGTCGCAGACCCTCCACCCCGGTCTCCTCCACGCGGACACCGAGCGCGGTGCGGGACATCTTCCGCCACAGCCGCGGGGGCGGAGAGGCCTCGAGCCCGACGTCGTAGAGCGAGGTCTCTTCGTCGAGGGGCGCCCAGCCCCCGTGTGGATCGATCTGCGGGAGGTACGCCCTCACGGCCGCCGCGAGCACGACCTCGTCCCAAGGGACGTCGCTCGGGAGGAGCCGCTCGAGCGCGGCGGACGCGTAGGGGGCGAGCTCCTCGCCGTAGGTCGCACGCGCGGCGCCGACACGGCGCCCGAGATCCGCCGCGAGCGCGTGCGCAGGCTCGGTGACCTTGCCATCCTCGAAGGCCGGGAGCGCGACGACGCGGTACCCATCCGGTCCCCGCAGGCCCGTCGCCCCCTCACGCGCGCGCTGGAAGACGCCCCGGAGCTCCGCCGTAAAGGTCGCGAGCTCGCGACCGATCTCCTTGGCGACGGGACAGTCCGGCTCACCGCGCCCGTCGAGCTCGGCGAGGAGCCCCGCGGCCCGCTCGCGGACCAAGGGACCCACGGGCGAGTCGGGGGAGGCAGACCAGAGTCCGTGGGGATCGATCCAGTCGATGGTGCCCGTCGCGAGGTGACGTGCAGCGACGGCGGGGGCCAGGCCGGCGAGCTGCTCACGGGCCTGGGCGACGACCTTCTTCGCCTCGTCGCAGCTCAGGGTCGGCGGCCGCCCCGTCGGCGGAACGAGCGCACGCGGGCCCGGGTGATCGACGGGGATCACGAGCGCGGAGAGATCGATCATCGTGGCAGGCGCCTGCGGATCGGACCTCCAGAGCCGCGCGCCGCCGACCACGGCGAGCACACCGAGCCCGAGCCCGACCGCCCGGGGGAGCTGCCTCGCGAGGAAGGGCGCGCGCGCGGAGATCAAGGGCGAGGCGCGAGCGTAGCAGGCCCCGCCGCGCATCGCGCCGTGGGCGGCGGAACGCGCCGATTTCTTGGCCCTGTCTCCACCTCTCTTTCAGCGCTGATACGCCTCACGGGCCAAGCGGCGGAACGCGCCGATTTCTTGGCCCTGTCTCCGAGGGCCATCGCCCCTGCTCGTGGTAGCGCGGCTGGCGGTGCACGGGCGACACGGGGCGCGACGAGCGCTTGGGGCGCGCTCGGGTCCGCGCGAGGCGCTCGCTCACCGCGGCGCGCCGCACACGTCCCGCTCGGCGAGCGCGGCCCGCGCGAGGTGTCGCACGCCTGGGGCGGTGTCGTCGCCGCGGAGCCCGGAGAGGCGCGCCGCGAGATCGGCGGGGTGCAGCTTCCCGAGCGCGAGGATCGCGGCGCCACCGAGCCGGCGCGCGGGGTCGGTCGCCTTCGCCCCGGCCGCCCTCCCTGCGAGCGAGGTGAGGAGCGAGAGCTGGGTGACGTCGCAGAGCTCGCCGAGCGCACGGACCGCCGTCACGCGCACATCGAGCGGCGTGTCGTCGGAGGCGGTGAGGCGCACGAGGGTGTCCCGCCCCGGACCGCCGCCGCGCGCCTGGACGGCGCGCACGAGGATCTCGACGAGCTCCGACGAGCGCTCCTCGGTGAGCCGGCGCGCGATGAGGGCGTCGAAGGCCGGGAGCGGACGCAGCACGAGCGACTCGTACGCCGCCCGCCGCACGAAGGCCCAGTCGTCCGACGCGAGCGTCGAGAGGGGTGGGACCACCTCGCCCCCCGCGCCGGCGAGGCCCCTCGCCACGGCCTCGCGGACGCGGGGATCGGGATCGGCGTGGAGCCGCGCGACCGCATCCTCGAGCCCACGCACCTTCCCCGCGTGCAGCGCCGCGACGGCGCGCAGCCGAGCGTCGAGCGACGAGAGCTCCGCCCGCAGCCGCGTGGTCGCGAGAGCGCTCCCCGACGCTGCGAGCGCCGCGATCCCCGGCGTCGCGAGGTACGCTTCGTCGAACCCGTCGCCGAGGCGTGTCAGCGAGGCCTCGAGCGCCTGCAGCGCCGGGGCGTCGAGCGGCCGGTCGGGGACGAGCCCGAGGGCGCGCGCGAGCTGGCGAGACGAGCCCCCGCGGGCGAAGAGCTCGACGAGCGCCGAGGTCGAGCGCGCGGAGGTGAGCGCGTGCTCGACGGCGCCGCGCACGCGCCTCCGCTCTCGGGGGTCGTCGCCCACGGCGAGCGGACCCAGCGCTCGGACCGCGTCGGGAGGCGAGAGCGCGACGAGCAGGGAGACAGCCGGCGACCGTGACGGGCTCGCCGGATCGCGAGCCGCGGCGACCAGGGCGCCGATCGACGCCGGCTTGCAGTCGACGAGCCGCCGCCTCGCGTGCGCTGCCTCGTCCGACCGCTCCGAACCCAGCGCCTCGACGTAGCGTGGAGCCGCGGCGTCGCAAGGGGCCTCGTCGAGGACGTCGAGGGCGAGCGCACGACCCCGCGCGCCGAGCCGCGGGAACGCCTCGCCGAGCGCGTGGAGGCCCGGCTCTCCCGCGCGCGCCAAGACGGCGGCGGCGGCACGTGCGACGGGTGGATCGGCGTCCAGGAGGCCGACGAGCCCCGCGTGGTCCCGGACCCCGTCGTCGAGCGTCGTCTCGGCGAAGACCTCGGCGAGCGTCGTCTCCGGTGCCCTTTGGCTTCCAACATAGGCCTCGCCGAGGACCACCGCGAGGCAAGAGGTCGTGACCGGCGTCGGGAGGCGTGCCTCGTAGCTCCGCCCTGGGTGCAGCCAGCCGTCTTCGGGAAGCGCCACCTCGTAGGTCGCGTCATCGACGGCAACATAGAGCGAGCGCGGCGCGACGCCGTGCTCGGGCGCCCCTGTGGTGGGTCGGACGGTGAAGGCGAGCTTCGTCAGCGCCACGGCGCGGGGCGCTCGGAAGGCGACGAACTCGCCCTCGCCGCCGTCACGCCCCGCCGAGGACCAGGAGGTCGCCGGATCGCCATCGGTGAGCCAGCGCGCCGCAGCCCGCGCCGATGACGCCCCGTGGGCGGTGAGCACGCGGCCGAGCGGCGCGCGACCCGCGGCGCGCACCGTCGCCGTGACGCGCGTCGCGCGCGCGCGCTCCTCGGAGGTGAGCCCCGACACGCGGATCGGCTCCCAGCGCAAGCTCACGGGATCGAGGCGAGCCGGCGAGAGGAGCGAGCGGCGACCACAGACCGTCACACGCGAATCGAAGCGACCCGAGCGCACCACGTCCACGCCGCCCTCCCGGGCGAGCTCGAGCGCCGTCTTGCCGTCGGGATCGCTGGTGAAGAGGATGTCGGGGGCACCGTCGGGCGCTCGGGGCGGCGCGAGGACCATGGCCCACGGGGCCCCTGCGCGCTCGCCGCGCACCGCGACGATCTGCACGCCCTGGCCGATGTCGAGCACCCTCGTCTCGGCGGGGTGCAGGGTGACGCCGGCCGCGAGCGGGAGGGACACGCCGCCCGCGCAAGGGGCCGCCGCGCACGCGCGCGCCGAGAGGGCGCGCTCCTCGATCTGCACGGTCAGGGCGGCCCGACCCCGCGCACGGACCGAGACGACGCGCGTCTCGACGGACGCCGCGACGTGACCCGCGACGAGGAGCAGCGCGAGGGCGAGCAGCTCAGTGCGCATCCGTGCCCCTCCGCGTCGAGAGCCGCGCGGCGCCGTCGACGAGGGTCTCGAGCCCACGGTCCGGCGAGGTCGCGAGTGCGGCGAGGAGCCGGTAGACGGGCTCGCGCCAGTCCTCGCCGAAGACGCCGTGGGGATCTTGCCGCTCGAACGGGAAGCCCGAGCCTCCGAAGTAGCCGTAGTCCGTGGTCACGACGACATACCTTGCCATCTTGTCGATCGGGCGACCGTCTGCGAGGACGAGCGCGCCGCCCTGCTCGACGACGCCCGAGACGTGGCCCCCACAGCAGCGCACGTCCTCCTCGAGCTCCGCGCCGGTCACCCGGACGGTGACGAGCCGGTTCTCGAAGGGCAGGACCGACACGATGGTCTCGCGGCGGATGGGGCCGATGGGGATCGCCTGGCGCGTCGCGTAGCGGTTCAAGATGGCGACGTCCGCGCCCGTCGCCTTGCGCCAGGCGTCGGTGATGAGGTTCGTGAGAGGTGGCGTGTCACGCTCGAGGCGCGCGTTCGAGTAACCGACGATCTCGCCCAGCGCCTCGCTCGTCTTCGTCTGCCAGCCCGCGACGAGGCGCGCGATCTCTGGATCGGGCGCCGCGAGCGGCGGGGCGTCCTTCGCGCGCTCGAGCGACACCGTCTCGGCGGTCACGCCGACGAGCCGCTCCCGCTGCGGACGCGAGGGATCGAAGGTGAGGCTCGCGCGGACGTAGCCTCGCAAGAAGGAGCCGGGCTCCACCACCGGGGTCGCGCCCGCGTCCTTCTGCTCCAGCCGGTGGCAGTGGCCGGCGCCGACGAAGGCGAGGCGCCACTCGGGGTGACGCGCAACGATGGGGTGGAGCTCACGCGCGCAGACGTGCGCGACGACCACGACGGCGTCCGCTCCGCTAGCCCACGCCGCGGGGACCACCCGCGAGAGCGCCTCCTCCTCGTCGCCGAAGCGGAGCCCTCGGTAGTTGTCGCGGAGCCCGGCCTGCACGGTGTCGTGCGTGGCGAGCCCGACGACGCCCACGGTGAGCCCCCGCCGTCGCACGAGCACGAAGGGATCGGCGACGCCGCCCTCCGCGCGCGTCGGCGTGACGTTCGCCGCCACGAAGGGGACGCGCTCCTTGGCGTGGTTCTCCTCGAAGGTCGCGCGCCCGAAGTCGAGCTCGTGGTTCCCGAAGGCGCTCGCCACGTAGCCGAGGCGCCCGAGCACCTCGGCCGCGGGGATCCCCTTCCAGTGCGACGAGATCGCGGGCCCTGTCCAGTGATCGCCGCCCGAGAGGGCGAGGGTCGACGAGTCTTCGCACGGCTCGGCGGGTCCGGGGACGCAGTGGCCCTCGCGCTCGCGGAGCAGGGTCGCGAAGACCGCCGCGCCGTCGCGGAAGGGCGCTCCGTCCTCGTGGACGGGCTGGATGAAGCCGTGCTCGTCCGACGTGTAGAGGATGCGGAGCGTGACGCGCGGGGGCGCCCCGGATGTCCCGCCGGACGGGGGCGCCGCATCGGGCGAGGCGACCCGACAGCCAGCGAGGAGCGCGAGGGCGAGGAGCGCCCTGCGCGAGCTCACCGCTTGTTCGCTCGATCGAGATCGATCCGGTACGCGAAGGCTGCGTGGGCCTCGAAGTTGGGCACCGAGCCGGCGCCCGGGATGCGGCAGCCATCGCCGTCGATGGGCGCGTCCGAGAGGCGGTGCCCGAGGAAGGCGGTGCGCAAGAGGAACGCGAACCCTCCGCCGAGCTCGAAGTCCCCACCGACCCCGGCGCCGAGCGCGAGGGAGGGCGAGCCGGAGCCGGAGCACCGTGCGACGCGGAGATCGGCGACGGCGGGGCCGGGCTGCTGGTTGTACGCGACGACCATGCTGGCGCTCTCGTAGCTGCCCCCGAGCAGGAGCGAGACGAAGAGCCGCCCCGAGTCACCGACGATCGGGTGGACGCGCACCTCGCCGAGCATCGCGTGGATCGAGCGGTCGACCGCGATGGCGTTCTCGATGGTGCCGCTGTTCTTCTCGCGACCCCCGTACGAGTGGTTGTACTGGAGACCGAAGGTGAGGGTGCGGCTCGTCGCGTAATAGACGCCGAGGTGCATGCCGAGGCCGGTGCGACGGGTGATGGGGACGTCGGACCACGCGGACGCGTGCCCCATGCGGGTCGAGCTGCCGAAGCCGAGCTCTGGAGCGAAGGTGTGCCCGACTGGACGCCAGGGGGCCGCCTCCTGCTTGGCGCCCGCGTCGGTGGGAGCAGACGCGCCCGGCGCAGCGGGAGGCGCGGCGCTCGTCGCGGGGGCGACCGCCCCTGGTGGAGGGGCCGGAGGCGCGGCGCTCGTCGCGGGGGCGACCGCCCCTGGTGGAGGGGCCGGAGGCGCAGCCGTCGCGCCGGGGGCGACGCTCGTCGCGGGGGCGACCGCCCCTGGTGGAGGGGCCGGAGGCGCAGCCGTCGCGCCGGGGGCGACGCTCGTCGCGCCGGGGGGCGGTGGATTGCCTGCGTCGGCCGCGGGGGGCGCAGCGCTCGGAGGGGGGGGTGGCGCCGCGCCGCCCGGCTCCGCCTGGGCGAGCGCGATCGACGCGACAGGGACGACGGACACGAAGGCGAGGACGGCGACAGAGCGAGCGCGCATGACGACGAGAGCGCGGTACACGTCCTCTCCCGGCGCATCAACCGCGGCGCGGCGGGCTCAGGCTTCGTGCGACGCCAGCGCGACCCTCACCCCGCGTCCTCTCCCGGCGCATCAACCGCGGCGCGCCGGGCTCAGGCTTCGTGCGACGCCAGCGCGACCCTCACCCCGCGTCCTCTCCCGGCGCATCAACCGCGGCGCGGCGGGCTCAGGTTTCGGACGACGCCAGCGCGACCCTCACGCCGCGTCCACCGCGGCGAGGTGCTGCTTGCGCTTGCCACGACCGACCCGGTCGAGGTTCACTCCAGCGCGTGAGCGACGCACGCGCCGCGGATCCGCCCGACGAGCCTCGGTTCATGGCAAGGCTTCGCGAGCGCTACTTCCGGCTGGATCGGCGCGCGCTCGGGCTCTTCCGCATCTACCTGGGAGGGCTCCTCTTCGTCGACTGCGTGCGCCGCATCCCCTACGCCGCGATCTTCTACTCGAACGACGGCGTCCTCTCGAACCACTTCGCCCTCTTCGCGCCGCTCGCCAAGCCTAGCTTCTCACTCTACTTCGCCTTCTCGACGCCGGGCGAGATCACGGTCGCGCTCGCCCTCACGGCGACGATCTACCTCTTCTACGCCGCGGGGCTCTACACACGCGCCGCCCAGATCGCGGCGGTCATCCTCTACCCGAGCCTCCACCAGCGGAACCTCCTCACGTCGAACGGCGGGTCCATCGTGCTCGCGATCCTGGTCGTCTGGGCGGCGCTCTTGCCGCTCGGCGATCGCTTCTCGGTCGACGCGCTCCTCAGGAGCCTCCGAGCGCGTCGAGACAGGACGGTCGCGGGGCTCGACGACCGTCGGGGCATGACGCCCCTCGCCAACGATCACCTCTCGATCGTCGGGCTCGCGCTCGCCCTCGAGATCTTCGCCATCTACTTCTTCAACGTCATCCACAAGACCGGCGAGACGTGGAGCCGAGGCGAGAGCGTCCACTGGGTGCTCTGGCAGAACCGCATCGCGACGGGGCTCGCCGCCTGGCTTCGGATGCATGAGCCAGCCTGGCTCTCGCCCATCCTCTCGAAGGCCGCGCTCGTCATGGAGGCAACCCTCGCCGCCTGCGCCATCTCGCCGGTCTTCCAGCGGGTGACGCGCGCGCTCCTCCTCGCGCTCGCGTGCGTGCTCCACCTCTCGTTCGCGGCGACGCTGACGCTCGGGCCCTTCTCGTACGCGATGATCGGGCTCACGATGACGCTCTTCCCGGGCGCTGTCCTCGACCGCGCCGCGGCGTGGCTCCGGGTCCGCCGCGCCGCGCGGATCGTCGTCTACGACGGCGGCGACGCGGCGCTCCACTGGGTAGGACGTATTTTGTCACGGCTCGATCGGTTCGAGCGGCTCACCTTCGTCGACGCGCGCGCCGCGGGCGCGCCCTCGGGCCGCCCCGACGCGCCCTTCGCCGTGCTCCACGACGGCCGCTGGAGCGTCGGCGCCGCGGCGATCGTGGACGCCGCCCGGAGCCTCCCCATGGGCCCTCTGTGGGTCGCCCTGCTCTCGAACCCGCTCGGACGCGCGCTCCTTGGCGCGGCATTCAGGGGGCGCGCGAGGCTCGCCCTCGCGCGAGGCTGGCGCGCCGCCGCACCACCGGAGGCCGCCGAGCCCTACGCTCTCGCGGACGACCCGTCGCCAGCCGTCGTGTGGTGGCATGGGACGCTCGAGTCCCTGCGCGAGGGGTTCGCCGGGCTGCTCTTGTTGGTCGCCATCCTCCAGATCTCCGAGGACAACCACGGGCTGCCCTCGGCGCTCCACGGCCACCTCCCCGCGTCGCTGCGGCCGCTCGTCGCGTACGCGGGGATCTCGCGGGGCTGGAGCATGTTCTCCCCGGACGCCCCGCGCCAGGATGGCAAGCTCGTCATCGACGCCGTGACCGTCGGCGGACGGCACGTCGATCCGCTCGACGGCGGGCGAGCGCCCGATTTCGAGGCGCCGCTCCACGGACCCTGGTACCAGAGTCAGCTCGAGTGCGACTGGCAGCTCAAGTACTCCTTCGATCGCAACGAGCCGTACCGGCAGGAGCTCCGCCGCTACCTCGCGCGCTGGCACGAGCTCACGGGGCGTCCTCCTGCCGACCGGATCGTGGCGTTCGAGGTGCACTGGGTGGGCAACGACGCGCCGCCCCCCGGCTCGACGACGCCGACGGGGATCACGAAGCACCTGCTCCTCTCGTCCCGATGAAGCTCCAGCACCTCCTCGCGCTCCTGTTCCTCTTCTTGGTCGTGGTCGCCGGCTGCGGGCGCACGGACGCCACCTCCGAGGCAGATCCAGCCTGCAAGCGCGCCTGCAACGAGGCGAACACACGGTGCCGCGCCGCCTGCGACGAGCCCACGGCGTGCGGCGCACGCTGCGACGACGAGGCCCTCCGGTGCCTCGCGAGGTGCGCTCGATGAAGGTCTCACGTGAAACGCTCAGTGCCGCTCGCACGGAGCCCCTCAACGCGATCTTCGGGTGCGCTCGATGAAGGTTTCACGTGAAACGCTCGCCCTCCTCACCGCCCTCGCCGCGCTGGCGACGGCAGGCGAGGCGCGCGCCGAGGACAGCCGCCCCCAGTGGAACACGGCGCTCGTCACGGGGCTCGCGTTCGAGCGTGGGCCGGCGGACGAGCGCCACCGCCCGATGCTGTTCGCGGCGCACGGCGACGTGATCCTCGGGCGCTCGAGCAACCGCTCCTGGGGCGTCGGCCCGATGGCCCGCGTGGGCACCTACCGCTTCCGCGATCTCCAGGCGCAGGGCGGGGTCTCGCTGCTCATCCCCTCGCACGAGTACTTGCCCTTCGTGCTCTCGGGCGGCGCGATGGTGCGGAAAGATGGGATAAGCTCACCTGGGGTCTTCGGATCGCTCTTCTGGGGGAGCCGCTCCTTCAACCACCACGGGAGCTATGTGCTCGTCGGCGGCCTCGTCCTCGAGGCGCGCAAGGATCTCGGCGGGGATCGATCGAGCGCCTTCGTGGTCGGCGCGCACCTCGACGGCGAGGTCCTCTCGCTGCCGATCCTGATGCTCGTCAACGCCTTCCGTTGACTAGAGCTCGCACTGCTTCGCGGCGCTGGGGTCCTGGCAGCGGCAGTTGACGTTGTTGCCCGCGCAGAGCGCGCAGTGCGTCGGCCCGTCCTGACCGAGCACGCAGGTCGTCGAGAGGGCCGCGCTGCCGCCGGACGAGCCCTGGTCCTTCAGGCAGTCGATCCCGGGGATGAGCGGATCGTCGTACGCTGGGTCGAAGTAGATGAGCTGGCCGGACCCCACGCGGATGTTGAACTGGAAGTCGTTGCTCCGCACCTCCTGGCCACCGAGCGCCCGGCCGTAGACCCGGACCTGCGCCGTCAGGATCTTGCCCGCGCTCTTCTTCGCCGTCACCGAGTCGATGAGCGTCACGTAGACGAGGCCGTAGCCTGGGCGGCCTCCGGTCGAGTTGTCGATCGCGCCGCTCGCGGGGAGGGAGAACGAGGACACCTCGCAGAGCCCGTCGGCGCAGTTGCCCGGCACGCTGAGGACCACCTCCGCCGTGTGGATCGAGACGCGGCTCGTCTCGGTGCGCTGCTTCTCGTCCGGCGCGCGGTCCGTCTGGACGAGCTGGTTCGCGACGAGGAGCACGGCGCGGTACTCGTTGCTGAGCCCGACATCGAGCTGCCCCTCGAGCAGCTGCGCTGCGTCGGGGTCGGCCTTGAGGAGACAGTCCCCCGTCGTCGGCCACGAGAGGACGCCGCGGATGTACATCTCCGAGTCGGGCTCCTTGCAGCCGGCGTAGCTGCCTGCCAGCGCGACGAGCGAACCCAGGGCGAGGACTTTCGAGAGCGAGAGGGGATTCTTCACGGGAGGGCCTCCGAGCAGGGTCGGACAGGCGAAGCGTACCGGCCTCGGGTGCGCCGCGCCAAATTATGCGAGGAGCGCGCGCGCCTCGGCGAGCGGCACCTCGACGACGACCCCCTCGCCCACACGCCGGACGAGGGCCAGGGCGAGCTTGGCGCCCAGCCGCTTCTTGTCCTGCCCGAGCCGATCGACCGCGGCGCTCCGCAGCGCGTCATCGGGTCGATCCGGGAGCCCGAGGCGCCCGAGGAGCGCCGCGATCCGAGGCGCGAGGGCGGGCTCCGTCACGCCCAGCCGCGCCCCGGCCTCGAGCGCCGCGACGAGCCCCATCGCGACCGCCTCGCCGTGTGCGAGCGCCCCGAGCCCAGCGGCCGCCTCGAGCGCGTGACCGAGCGTGTGGCCGAGGTTCAAGAGGCGGCGCGGACCCGCCTCCCGTTCGTCGACCGAGACGACGCTCGCCTTCACCTGCGCGGCGCGCGCGACGATCTCCTCGAGGACGTCCTCATCACGACGAAGGATCCGTGACGGCTCGCGCTCGAGGAGCGCGAGGAGCGCCTCGTCCCCGAGGAGGGCCGCCTTGACGACCTCGCCGAGCCCGCTCCGGAGCGACCGCTCCGGCTCCGTGCGGAGCCACCCGAGATCGGCCACGACGGCCGAAGGCTGGTGAACGACCCCGACGAGGTTCTTCGCGCCGTCGAGATCGACCGCGCCCTTCCCGCCGAGCCCGGCGTCCACCATCCCGAGGAGGCTCGTCGGCGCCGAGATCCAGCGGATCCCACGCATCCACGTCCCGGCCGCGAAGCAGGTGAGATCCGTCACCACGCCGCCGCCCACCCCCACGAGCACCGATCGACGGTCGAGCCCCGCCCGCGCACAGGCGTCCCAGATCCCTCGGAGCCCCTCCAGATCCTTCGCGCGCTCACCCGAAGGTGTCACGTGAAACATTCCCCCCGGGACCGCCTCGCGTCCCCAGGCGACGACGCGGTCCGCGAGATCCGCGTCCGTCACGCCCAGCGCCGCGCTCGGCTCGAGCCCTCGAAGGATACGGGGGAGCGCCACGGTCCGGCCGACATGCACGCGGTAGGTCCGTTCGCCGAGCGCGACGACCACGCGCGCCTCCCGCGCCACGGCCACGACGTCGTCCGCGACCCGCTCCGGCGGCTGTGTCCCATCGACCGCGGCGTGGCGCTCTCGGTACGCGCCCCGCCGCGCCGCGGCGAGCCTCGCGAGATCGTGCCGGGCGAGCGGCCTGTCCGTCCCCGCGATCCGCGCCGCGGCGACCTCGCACGGGACCTCCAGCACCACGACCGTGGCACGCCGCAGCGCCTCGAGCCGGAGCCCTCGATCGAGCAGCGTGCCTCCCCCGGCCGAGACGACACACGGAGGACCGTCGAGGAGCCGTCGGAGAACCGCCGCCTCTTCCTCGCGGAACGCCGCCTCTCCCAGGCTCTCCAGCGCGGCTCCAGCGGACCGACCCCACGCCGCCGCGAGCGACGCGTCCGTATCGTACCACGGGACGCCGAGCGCCGCCGCCACGAGCGGCCCCACCGTCGTCTTGCCGCTCCCCATGAACCCCGAGAGGATGACGGTCTTCACCGAGCCGCCCTGTCGACGTACGCAGCCAGGTTCCGCCGGACCTCCCCGAGGCTGTCGCCTCCCGTCTTCTCGAGGAGCGCGTCCGCGAGCACGAGCGCCACGACGGACTCGACGATGACGGGGAGCGCCCCGACCGCGCAGACGTCGCTCCGCTCGAAGGCCGCCTCCTCGGGCTCGCCGGTCGCGAGGTTCACCGACGGGAGGGCGCGACGCAGGGTCGAGATGGGCTTCATGGCGACGCGGACGACGAGCGGCATCCCGTTGGTCATCCCGCCCTCGACTCCTCCCGCGCCGTTCTGGCTCCGGGTGAGCCCCACGGGGCCCCGCACGATGGGGTCGTGCACCTCGGAGCCGCGCATCGACGCCGCGCGGAAGCCGAGACCGAGCTCGACGCCCTTCACCGCCTGGACGCTCATGAGCGCGCCGGCGAGCCGGCCGTCGAGGCGCCGGTCCCAGTGGACGTGGCTCCCGAGCCCCACGGGCAGCCCCATGGCCACGCACTCGACGACGCCGCCCACCGTGTCGCCGGCGCGCGAGGCCGCCTGGATCTCTTCGCGCATCGCCGCCTCGGCCGCCGCGTCCGCGCAGGCGAGCTCCGACGCGAGGGCGCGCGACGCCCACGCGGCGACGTCGTCGCCAGCCGGCCTCGCCTCGACACCCCCGATCGCCGTCACGTGGGCCGCGACCGCGACGCCCAGCGCGTCGAGCAGCCTCCGCGCGACGCTCCCCGCCGCGACGCGCGCCGCCGTCTCTCGCGCCGAGGCGCGCTCCAGCACGTCCCGAACGTCGGCTCGGTCATATTTTGTCACACCCGCGAGATCGGCGTGGCCGGGCCTCGGGCGGACCATCGGCGCGGGCGGCGCGTCGAAGGGCTCGGCGCCCATCCGCCCCGTCCAGCGCTCGAAATCGCGGTTCTCGATCTGGAGCGTGATCGGGCTCCCCAGGGTCTCGCCGCCGCGCACACCGGAGAGGATGCGGGCCCGGTCGCGCTCGATCTTCATCCGCCCGCCGCGGCCGTAGCCGCGCTGCCGACGCACGAGGTGCGTGTCGAGGTGCTCTGCGAGGAGCGGCAGGCCCGCCGGACAGCCCTCGACGATGGTCGTCAGGCAGGGCCCGTGCGACTCGCCCGCCGTGAGGTAGCGGAGCCGCGTCATGCCTCGGACGCGCGCCGCCCGAAGAGGAGCAGCGAGCCGCCCAGGAGGAACGCCGCGACGAGCGGCCAGCTCTTGCCCTCCTTGCGCGTGCCCGCGGCGACGCGGCGGATCGCCTCGGCGTACGCGTCCCGATCGCGCGCGCCGGCGAGGAGCTGATCGCCGATCCACACCGTCGGGAGGCCGCGGAACCCGGACGCCTTGATGAGCGCGATGTCCGCCTCGATGCGCGCCTCGGTCGCCGACGAGCCGACGCACCCGCGGAAGGCCGCCATGTCGAGCCCGAGCGCCTCGGCGAGCCCCTCGCAGCCCACCTTGCCGATGTCCTCCGCCGCGAAGAGCCTGTCCGCCATCGGGTCGCCCTTGCCCTGCTTCTCGGCGCACACCCACGCGCGGGAGGCGAAGCGGGCGTTCGGGTGCATGGGGAGGGGGAAGGAGCGGCGCTCGAGGTGCGTCGGGATCCCCACCATCCCGCGGGCGGCCTCGAGCTCGGGGTGCGCGCGTCGACAGTATGGGCACTCGAAGTCCGAGAATTCGACGATCGTCACGACGTCGGCGCGCTGCAGCGCCGCGACCGCCGCCGGCACGGGCTCGGGCGGCCTCGAGAACACCCAGCCGAGCGGCACGCCCACGGCGAGCGCGACGAGCCCCGCGTCTCCGATCCACGAGAGCGTGTCCCGCCCCGGCGCCGCGCGGAGCACCCAGATCCCGACGCCCGCGCCGACGACGCCGAGCGAGTCGACCACGACGCAGAGCGGGCAGATCGCGTGGAGCAGGAGCGCCTGGTACGCGACGAGCCCCACCCCCACGACCCCACCCAGGATCGCGGCGAGCCCCGCCAGGCGCCGGGCGCGACCGACCGCGGAGAGCACGAAGAGCCCCCCGAACGCCGCGACCCCGAGCGCCGGCACCGGCAGCCACCCGCCGATCATCCCGGCCTTCGCGCGGACCTGGGCGCACGCGCTCCCGACGGTGCAGAAGGACGGCGTCGCCGCGAGGTAGTCCCACAGCATGGCCACGCTGACGGCGAGCGCGGCCGCCGCGACGAGGCGCAGGAGGAGGAGCGGCGTGTCCGGCTTCACGGGGCGCACGTGTAGCGCACAATTGGCGCTCCGCAGAGCCGCTCGGCCCAGCCGTGGCCCCACGCCGACCCTCGTCACCCCCCAGGCCTCCCCGACGACACGTCGCGCGTCCGCCGCCGCGCGCTCGCACCCGCGCGTGCGCCCACCCAGCCGTCCCAGGCCACCACGGGATCCGTCCGAGCCCGCGCCTCACGCGCTCGCGCCCGCGCGTGGCCCGCGAGCTCGAGCGGCCACGCCCCGTAGCCCGTGGCCCGTAGGCTGCTGCCCACGGCGCGGGGCCGCTGTGCTACCCTGACAGAAGGATGCGCGTCGCTCTCCCGCGCCGTGACGCCGTGCTCGAGATCCTCGCCCGCACGCGCCGTCCCCTCGCCGCCGAGGAGCTCGCCGAGCGCCTCCGCGTGCCCCCCGCGTCGGTCCCAGGCTTCTCCCGCTTCCTCGCCGATCTCGCGATGCAGGGCGAGCTCGTCCTCGACGCGGCGCACCGCTTCTCGACGACCGCGCTCTCTGCGCCGCCGCAGCGCCCCTCGCCCCGCGCCGAGGAGCGCCGCGGCACCCTCTCCGCCGACGCGCGCGGCTTCGGCTTCGTGCGCTCGCCGGGCTCGCGCGACGATCTCTACATCCCCGAGCACGCCATGGCGGGCGCGCTCCACGGCGACGCCGTCCTCGCGCGCGTCGTCCGCAAGACCGTGCGCGGCCTCGAGGGCGAGATCGTGTCCGTCGTCGAGCGCGGACGAGCTCGCGTCGCGGGCACCCTCCGCCGTCGCGGCAAGAGCGCGTGGCTCGAGCCCGACGACGCCCGCGTCCGCGGCCCCATCGTCCTCTCGGGGCCGCTCTCGGGCGCCGACGGCGACGCCGCCGTCGTCGAGCTGACGCGCTACCCCGAGCTCCCCGAGGAGAACCCCGAGGGCTCCCTCCTCGCCGCCCTCGGCGAGCCCGGCGATCTCCAGGTCGAGGTGAAGAAGGTCCTCCTGCGCGAGGCCATCGCCGAGGAGCACCCCCGCGACGCCGAGGACGAGGCGCGGGCCTTCGGCGGCGAGGTCTCCGCGGACGAGCTCGCGGGGCGCGAGGACTTCACCGGCCTCCCGCTCCCCACCATCGATCCCGAGGACGCCCGCGATCACGACGACGCGGTGTGGGTCGAGCGGCACGACGACGGGACCTTCACCGCCACCGTCGCGATCGCCGACGTCAGCCACTACGTCCGCGAGGGGAGCGCGCTCGACCGCGAGGCGCGAGAGCGCAGCTTCACCCTCTACCTGCCGAGCCGCGCGATCCCGATGCTCCCGCCGGCGCTCTCGTCGAGCCTCTGCTCGCTCTTGCCGGACACGACGCGGCTCTGCGTCGCGGTCGTCGTGCGGCTCGATCAGGGGGCGAACGTCGTCTCGTCCCGCATCACCAAGGGCTTCCTGCGGAGCCGCGCGAAGCTCACCTACGGCGCCGTCGCGCGCGCCCTCGGCTGGACGAAGGAGGGCCGCGTCTCGAAGGCCGCCGAGGCGCTCGCGCCGGGTCTGCGCGTCGCCGATCAGCTCGCCCAGATGCTCCGCACCAAGCGCATCCGCCGAGGCGCGCTCGACCTCTCCCTCCCCGAGCCCAAGATCGTCCTCGACCCCGAGACCGGCGCCCCCACCGACGTCGTCCGTCGCGCCGAGGACCCGGGCGTCAAGCGCGCCTACCAGCTCATCGAGGAGCTCATGCTGCTCGCGAACGAGGTCGTCGCGGGCTTCGTCGTCGAGCGGCACATCCCCGCCATCTTCCGCGTCCACGCGCCGCCCGACGAGGAGCGGCTCGAGCGGTTCGCCACCTTCGCCGAGGCGCTCGGCGTCACGATGGAGCCCGCCGATCGCGCCGATCCCAAGCGGTTCTCCGTCTTCGTCCGCAAGCTCTCGAAGCACCCTCGCGCCGACGTCCTGTCGACGCTGCTCCTCCGGTCGCTCAAGCAGGCGTCGTACGCGACCGACAACGTCGGGCACTTCGGCCTCGCGTCGCCGGCGTACCTCCACTTCACCTCGCCCATCCGGCGGTACCCGGACACGCTCGTCCACCGGCTCGTGAAGCGCGCCCTCGACGAGCGCACCCTCGACCGCTCCGACGAGGGCCTCGCGACCCTCCGCGACGCCGCGACCTCGGCGTCCCTCCGCGAGCGCAAGATCGCCGACATCGAGCAGGAGATCGCGAACCTCTACCGCGTCGTTCTCCTCCGCGACAAGCTCGGGCAATCGTTCGAGGGCACCGTGACGGCCGTCACCACGGCGGGCGCCTTCGTCGCGCTCGACGCGCCGTTCGTCGAGGTGCTCGTGCGCCCCGAGGCGATGGGAAAGGACCGATACTCGCTCGACGAGGAGCGCCTCCTCTACCTCGCCCCCCGCTCGGGCGACGCCGTCCGGTGGGGCGACCGGATCGTCGTCACCGCCGAGGAGGCGTCGATCCCGAGGAGGACCGTGTACGCTTGGCGTCACCCGCCGGGCTCGGGCGAGCACGGGCCGCTCAAGCACACGCCCTTCGAGAAGCGTGGTCGCGCCGACCAGAAGGCCCCCGATCCGAGGCACGGCCCGCAGCCGAGGGATCGAGACCGGAGACCCAAGAAGGGCCACGCCAAACACCAAGACAAGAAGCGCCCCCCGCGAGGCCGCCGGTGACCCATGGACCGGGATCGCGCCCGACCGAGGACCTGGGCCCCCGGAGCGAGCGTCCCCGGCACCCCTTATCGCGTCATTCGCCCCCTCGGCGCCGGCGGAATGGGCGAGGTCTACGAGGTCGAGCACGAGCTGCTCGGCGCGCGGCGGGCGCTCAAGGTGCTCCTCGGCCGCTACGCGCACCGCGACGATCTCGCGGCGCGGCTCCGCACCGAGGCGCGGGCGCTCGCGAAGCTCTCGCACCCCGGGATCGTCACCGTCCACGACCTCGGCGTCGCGGGCGATGGGCGCCTCTTCCTCGCCATGGAGCTCCTCCACGGAGAGACGCTCCGCGACGTCCTCGCGCGGGAGGGCCCCTTGTCCATTCGGCGCGCCCTCGCCCTCGTCGTCCAGCTCCTCGACGCCCTCGGAGCCGCCCACGACAAGGGCCTCGTCCACCGCGACATCAAGCCGGACAATGTGTTCCTGATCGGCGACGACAGGCTGAAGCTCCTCGACTTCGGTGTGGCCAAGGCGCTCTCCGAGGACGCAGGAGCGACCCACCCGACGGCGACGGGCGCCACCGTCGGGACGCCACGGTACATGTCGCCCGAGCAGGCCGAGGGGCGCCCGGTGGACGCACGGAGCGATGTGTACGCCGTCGGCCTTCTCACCGTCGAGGCGCTGACGGGAGAGCCGCCGCACGCGGGGCTCGAGCCCGTCGCCGCCGCCGTGCGCACGGTGATCCATGGACCTTCGACGCTCGACCCGCGGGCCTTCCCGCGCGAGCTCGTCGACGCGGTCTCCAAAGCCACCGCGCGGCGCCCCGAGGCGCGCTGGCAGCGGGCCGAGGACTTTCGACGCGCGCTCGCCCGCGCCCTCGACGCGTGCCCCACGGACCCCGATCCCCCCGTGCTGTCGATGGACGATCGGTTTGGCGACACCGAGGTCGATCACGCGCCGCGGGGCGCACACACGCTCGTCACCCCCCTCGAGCCCCCTCGCAAGGCGCCGCACGATCTCACGACACCCACCGCAGCGCCGCGGCTGGCTCTCCGCGCCTCGTCCGCCAAGAGACCGACACGTCCACCCCAGCGCCGCGGCTGGCTCGTCGCGGCTGGCGCGATGGTCGTCGCAGGCGCGGTGACGTACGCGGCCCTGCGCGCGCACCGAGCCCCGAACGCCTCGACGACTGTCGGCCGCCCCCACGGCGACGCGGCGATCTCTGCGCCGCCTTCGTCCGTCGACGCGCCCCTGGCCCAGCCCTCGGGGTCGAGCGCGCCGACGACCTCGGCGACGGCGCGCCCCTCGGGCTCCCCGGTGCGATCGACCTCGGCGTCGACGGGTCCTCCGGCGCCACACACGTCTCCGGCTCCGCCGGGTCCTCGGGCACCCTCCTGGCTGCCGCCGAGCGGGCTCTGAGCGGCGATTTCGCGCGCGGGGTCGTTTGGCGGGCGAGAGCAGCGAGGGGCGTCGCCGCTCGTGTGAGCTTCGATATCCCCGACGGCTGCCTCCGTCGCAAGCCCGGCGACCTGGGCGCGACCTGACGAGGCCGGAGTGCGTGCCGATGGACAGGCGGTGGCGCGGAGGCGCACCTTCGGCGAACGTGTGCTCGACCGTCGACGTCTCCGTAGTCCATCCGGTCCGCCTCGGCGGGCCCGGGGTGGTGTCTCCTCGCCCCGCCGGGGTCAGCGGCGGTGGGCAAGAGGTGGACGTGGTCGCGAAGGCTCGGTTCGTTGCAAGAGGACGTGCTCCCGCGGAAGCGCGGCGGGACGAGAAAGCCATGGGTGTGCAACCGTGAGACGAAAGCCATCTCCCCTCGGCGCCTCGGGTGCGCTGATCCTCTCGGCGATCGCGTGCGGCTCGCCGCAGCCCGCTCCGATCTCCGGCTCTTCGACAGAATTCGTGGGCGCTCGGACGGGGATCGACACCCACCCAGTTGAGCCCAAATGGGGCGGACGCCGCGACGAGCTGACCCATCGCGCCCGAGTCGGTCGAGAGGCGCCAGCGTGGCCCCGTCCTCGGTCGCGTCGAGGGTTCGCGCGCTGTGCGCGCCGGCTTCGCCGCGCTGGACACGACCTGCGGGCGTGGCCGAGGGAGGATGCGGGCGACGGGCGAGGGGTGCCTCCGGCGGGGGCTCGGAGTTCGCG
>CAYNEK010000071.1:0-12435 GCA_964396175.1 uncultured Polyangiaceae bacterium
TACTCGGCTCCGGTGCTCGCGGCTTGACACCCCCGCCAGGTTGGATATCCACCCTTGACGTCGCGCTTCGCCTCGAAGTCCCCCTCGTAGCGCGCGTCGGCGCGAAGGCCGGGGCGCTTCAGACCGCCGGGAGCCTCGAAGGCCTTGCCCGCCATCTGGTGGACGCACGGAAGGAACAAGCTCTCGTATTCGCGGTACGCGAGCACCACCGCGACGGGAAACGGCAGGGCGAGCTCGCGCAACACGGCAGCCTCTCGCGGCCCATCGTCGCGTGGGCAGCCGTCCTCGTCGTCGCGGAGGACGAGCAATGCTTCCGCGTCCTTCTTCGCGCGGATGGCCTCGGCGTGCCGGCGCAGACCCTCGCGATGAGCGATCCCGGTGGCCCGGATCGGCCTCGCGAAGCGCGGGACGTCGATCTCGAGGTTCTGGACGAGCCTAGCCAGCAGGTTGCCGACAGCGTCCGTCTCCCCGTGCCCTTCGACGAGGACGTACGTGGTCACGTCTCGGACCCCTCCAAAGGAAGGGCCAATCGTTCGGGCCGCAGGCCCTCGGACCGCATGATCTCGCCCAGAGAGAAGAGGCCGCGCGCGACCACCTCACGCTGCGCCTCTTCGAGGGGCGCAACGACCGTCTCGTCGCCTACGCGCTCGACGACCCGTACCTCCGAGGCGTCGAGCAGGGAGAGGAGATCAGGGCTGTGCGTGGTGAGGATGATCTGCCCTTCGTCCGTCCCCTCGCGGATGTAGTCGCAGAGCAGGCGCAGCGCGCCGGGGTGGACCGTCAGCTCGGGCTCTTCGATGGCGATCAGCTCGGGGCGAGGGCGCTGGAGAAGCGCCGCGAGCATGCCCGCAACGCGCAGCGTGCCGTCCGACTCCTGCGCGGCTTCGAGCCACTGCTTGCGCTTCGCCTTTGCGTCGTGCTCGTGCTTGAACTGCATCACGAGGAAACCAGCGACGGGCGCGAACTTCACGTCGACGATGTCGCCCGTCAGCCTGTTGAGCACCGTCACCAGGTCCGGCTTCCAGGTGTCGAGCTCCTGATCTTTCAGGATCGAGACCCAGTTCGTCCCGTGGCGGTCCATCGGTCGCTTGGGATCGTACTTGTGAGGCTGACGCAGCTCCTCCGGGAAGATGCTGTAGCTCGTGACGGAGCGCAGCGCCTCGGCCAGCGGGCCGAAGCGCTCGTCGCCGGCGAGCATCGGGAGCGCGAGGCTCGTGGCGTCGACGCGAGGCCGGAGATCGGTCGGCCCCTCGACCCAGCTCCCGGCCTCGACGCGAAACTGCACCGTGCCTTCGGGCCGCCGCACCTCGGCGCGCTCGCGCTTCACCCGGTACTGCTCGACGCTGTCACCCGTGAGCGTGATCTCGTAGTCCGCGTCGACTCCGTCGCGCGTCGCCTCGACGCGGACCGTGACGTCGAACGGATGGCCGTGGGTGCCAGCGTGCCGGATGGCGCTGATACCACCGCGCTTCGTGATGGCACCTTCGAGTCCGATCTGCATGCAGTCGGCGAGGAAGACGAGCGCGTCGATCGTGTTGCTCTTGCCGGCGCCGTTCTGGCCGACGAGGACCGTCAGGGCACCGAGATCGAGCGTGACGTCCTTGCCGAGGCTTCGAAAGCGGGAGGCGCGGAGGCGGCGGATCATCGGGTCCTCGTGGTCTTGCGCCCCGGGGGCGTCGCCCGCGAGCGTAGCATCGTCTCGCGGAGAGGCGGACCTTCAGGCGGCTGCGCGCGCCCGATGCCGACGGGGTCGCGCGCTGCCCCGAGTCTTCCCTCTGGTATCGCATCGACGGCGAGCGCTGTGTCCGCCTCGACGGCGGGCGCCCTCTGCGTGTACGCGCCGCGCCTCAGCCGGCGTCTTGTGACTCCTCTGCCGCGTCTCCTCGTCGGCTCGGCACGTAAGCGATCGCGCCTGCGTCCCGGGCGGCGAGCACTCGGGCTTCCAGATCGCGAACCTTGCCGATCCGGAAGCGCGACAACGGTCCCTCGGGGTCGAGACCGACCACGTCGCGGTAGAACGCGGCCAGGTCCTCGGGGATCGGGTACCCCTTCCGCTTCATGTACGTGAACAGGGCAAGATCGCGGGTGACGAAGCTCCGCGGCGACAGCTCGACGATTCCGTCCTCCGTCTCGTCCCAACCCACGCCTTTCACGCCCCTCTTCGACTTGGCGCTTCCGTCCGTCACGAAGCGGTCTCCAGGGAGTGGCGGCTGGTCCCGATCGAGCAGCGGGAACGTCGTGAGGACGTAGGCGAACTCGGGGACGCTCAGGCCGTACGCATCGGCAACGATTGCGTCGAGCTCGGCCCGAAGGGTGGCGCGCCCAAGGGGAGTCGTTTCCGCCCCCGCGCGCGTCCAAGCCACGGTCGGCCCGAAGGTGTCACTCCAGAAACCCGAAAGTTCGGGAGTGGTACACGAGAGGCGGGCTACCCTTTCCGCGATGTCAGGGGCCAGCAAGCCGTGGGGAGCGTCCGCTCGGGGAACTACCAGCGAGCGGACATACGTCCAGTTGAGATGCGTGCCGATTCTCAGGCGTAGCAGGTAGTCCGCGGTGAACGAGGCGAGCACCGCGACGAGCGCGGCCCGGAGTTCAGGCGGCGTCAAGAGCACCGGAACGGTGTTCCCTGCCACCACGCCTGGTGGCAGAAGCGTGACCAGCATCGACCGTTCATTCGTCGCTCCGGTCACGTCGCAGAAGCCCACCCGCGCTCCTCGAGCGATCTCAACCTCCTCCGGACAAACGAAGACCCGAGGAACGATGCGCTTCGCGCTCCAGTCGATGTCGAGCCAGGTCGCGGTTCGCGCCTCGCCTGACACGTAGGCCTTTTGGGCGTGGTCGAACAAATGAACCATTCGCCCTTCGTAGAGAGGCGTGTAGCGAGCGCCGGCGATGACTTTCTGGTCGCCGCGGTCGGTGGGAAGGCTGAAACTTGGGCCAGTTGAGGTGGACGCCGGGCCACGTTGCTCCCGCGCGTGTTCTGTGTACCCACGGGAACGGTAGTAGTCTGGAACGGCGGCAATCCAGTACTCCCCTCCGTCCTCGACCTGTTCCGGAACGCCGGCCACAGGCCCTGGGCCCTCCCGCAGCAGGCGCCACTTTCCGCCTTCAGAGGTGGGAAGAACGCGTGTGCATCCCCTGGCGGAAAGAAACTCGCGGGTTCGAAACTTGGTCGCGTCGTTGGTGAGGTCGACTTCTCGCTGGTACTCGACGCTCCATCGCCCCTCCGTCGAGGCGAGGGGAACGTGAGTCGCGTGGAGTTTCTCCACGAGCCGAGCCTCCTCCGCGGCCCTGAAGTCCAAGAAGGCCAGAGACCCTGGACTCACCGACTCGATGGTGGCGCCATTTAGACGGAGCAAGCGTTCCTGAGCCAGACCGTCCAACGCCCTGAGGCTCCGGAGCATGAACGCCGCCTCGAAGGAATGCCGAGACGTCGGCGTCACGCGCGTCGCGACGAACACCGTGAACTTGAACGACGAGTGAATGTCGAACGCCCATTTCCGGTAGTTCTCGAACGAGAACGCGCACTCCAGGCGATGCGTCCGCAAGAGGAGCCGCCGAAGTCCCGTGCACCCTTCCGCTTGCAGCAGCGTCGTCGGCACGACGAGCCCCCACCGCCCGCCAGGCTTCACGAGCCCCGCCGCGCGCTCCACGAAGTAGCGGAAGAGGTCTGGATCCCCTCCTGTCTTCCGCTCGTTCACGACCGCGACCTGGTGGACGTACTCGCCGCTGCCGGAGAGGTAGGTCGTCATCGCGTCGACGCGCGCCACATACGCCTTCCATCCGTCGTCGAGCCCGGCGTGCTCGGCGTCGAGCTGCTTGGTCAAGGCATCCAAGGACGGGCCCTGCCGCTTCTGGACGTCTGGGCTGAAGGGTCCGTAGAAGTCGCGCGTCGCGGCCTTGATCTTGTCCCACGGAGGGTTGCCGACCACGCCGTCGAAGGCGAGGCCCCCCGACGGCCGTCCCTTCTCGTCGAACGCCACCTCGGGAAATTCCAGCTCCCAGTGGAAGAAGCGAAGGAGGCGGGGGCCGTATCCCTCTTCTCGCGCCGCTCGCAGCCGTCTCATCAGCGGCACGTCTTCGAGGCGCTCCAGCTCGTGGGCGCGCTGCGCGTCGTCGCGCAGCCCGGCGACGGCCTTCAGCTCTTGGTACAGCCCCCCCGGGGCCTCGTAGTCGAGCACGAGCTCCTTCGTGGGCGCGCCCACGAACCACTGGAGACAATGCAGGTCTGCGAGCATCCGATGGGCCGCGAGCCGTCCCTCGACCTCGACTGCATACGCCTTGCTCTTCGCCTTGACGTCCGCGGAGCTGTCGCTCGGCCGCGCGACGAGGCCCCGAACGCTCGCCACGATGCGGCTGACGACGTCCTCGTCGATGGGCAGCACCAGCTCGAGCTGGGCCGCCGGCGCTTGCTTTCGCTTGCTCCTCTTGGGCGTCGCCGGCGTCGCGTCGGTGCGAGGTCGAGGCTCGTACACCTCTCCCTTCTTCGTCTTGCGCGTGCGGAGCCGGGGTTGATGCAGCTCGGAGAGCCGCGCTCCGACGAGCGAGTTGCCGCACTTCAAGTGATGGTCGAGAAACGACAGGGGCTTCCCCCGAGACGCCGTGTGCAGCCAGAGCGCGACCTTCGCCAACTCGACCGCCATGGGGTTGACGTCGACGCCGTAGACGCAGTGCTCGACGACCTTCCGCTTCCAGTACGCGTACTCGTCGGGGCCGTTGTCCCGCGGGGCGTCCGGCTCGGCCGGATCGCATTGCAGCGTGAGGCGCCACGCGATCCGGTCGACGACCTTCACGAGGAAGTGACCGCTCCCCATGGCGGGGTCGACGATGCGCAACGAGAGGATGGCGTCCGCGTCGTCGCCCGCGGCGTCGAGGAGAGGCCCGACGACGCGATCGACGAGCTGCTCGACGAGGCCGTCCGGCGTGAAGTACGAGCCGCTGGCCTTGCGCTCGCCCTTCTCGTTCCGGAGGCCGAAGGCGACGTGGCCGTCCACGGCTTCCTTCACGAGCCGTTGCTCGAGCAAGCCCTCGTAGATGTCGCCGAAGTCGCGGACATCGAGATCCTCGTAGGGCACTGGACGCGAGACGTCGCCGTCCACGTAGATCAAGGTCGCGAGCACACGGTGGACGACATCGTCGTGGAACGTCAGGCGCTCGAGCTCCCTGTGAGCGTCCTTGTCGAACAAGCCGCCGTTGTAGGCGGGCACCTCGTACTGAGGCGCGCCCTGGTCCACGAGCTCGAAGAGTCGCCGCAGCTCCGCGTAGCCGACGTCGACCCCCGATCGCTCGTGAGGCGAGACGGCGTCGATCTTCTTGAACAGCTCGGCCGTGCTGACGAAGTTGGCGTACTTCGTGGCCTGACCGAGCTCGTCCCGCATCGGCAAGAGGTTCTGGGCTTCGGCTTTGAGGACGAACAGGAGCCGGTAGAGGAGGACGAGGGCGAGCTCGCGGACGTGGTCCAGCGTCTCCTGGGACGGGGCGGCGTCGAAGCCGTTCTCACGCGCGGTGAGAAAGCCCGTGGCGATGGCCGAGACGGCCTCGTGGGCCTGCGTCCGGAGGACGTCCCTGACCCGTCGGACCTCGGCGTCGCTCTCGTGCCAGAGCCGATCGAGGTAGCTCGCGCCCGCGGCAGGCGGACCGAACAGGTAGAAGAAGAGCCGAAACGTCTCTCGGTCTTCGTCGTCGACCTCGCGGCCCCGCAGCGACTCGAGGAAGGAGACCAGGTCGAACCGCAGGTGAGCGAGACCCAGCCCGACGCGCATCAGCCGGAACGACCGACCGTTGGTGAGGACGCCCCAGCTCTTCCCGGATGCCCCGGAGGTAGCGTTGCACCTGGTCGACGTCCTGGATGGCGGACGACGAAGGGGCTTTGGGGGCGCCATCGTCGACCTCGTCCGCGACGATCCCCTTCTCGAGGCGCTTCACGTCGAGCAGGTAGTGGGCGTCTCGGCAGAGGACGCGACCGTCGAGCGCCTTCTTCTTCGACGCGTCCGCCGCGACCACCGCGGACCGGTGCGCGGCCACGTCGCCGAACACGATGACGTCGGGGCGATGCTGGACGCCGTCGGCGTCGGTGAACGTCCGGTTGTTCTCCGTGGACAGACCGAGCACGTCCTCGAGCACACGGCGAACGAAGTCCTGCTCGGTCACGGACTCTGCGACACCGGAGACGGGGCGCAGCCCTGCCGGGAGGCCGAGGTTGCGACGCGAGGACGTGGTCGAGGTGACGAGGCGCGGCCGGACGGCCGCCCAGATCTCGAGGAGCCGGCGGAGTCGCGCGTCGAGGTCCGCAGGGTCGGGCCGCGCGAACGAGTGCTTCGGGTGGGTCGCACACTGCTCGAACACGAGCGGCGCAAAGAGCTTCTCGTTGCTGAAAAACGCCAGACGACCCGAACTCGCCATGAGACCGTGCATACCACGGGCGACTCTTGCCCCGAGTCACCCTCGCGGCGGGAGGCGAGGGGGCGATGGCCTGGGGTCGCTGAGCCGGCCCCGGCTACGCCGCCGCGATCGCCGCCGCCGTGCGCCGAAGCTCCGCCGCGAGGTCGGCGAGGTCCTCGAGGCGGCCATCCGCCGCATCGAGCGCGACCTCCGCCGCCGCGGCCCGCTCGAGCTCGGCGCCGGCGAGGACGCGCTCGATCCCGAGGCTGCGCGAGCCGCGTCCGCCGTCTCCGGACCGCACCGGCCGCAGGACGTTCGCGGCTCGCTCACGCCAACGTGCCGCGTGCGGTGCGATCCGAGCCATACGGCCGCGCGAGGCGAGCCGACGCGACTTGGGCGCGCGGCCGCCCCGCCGGGCCGCCGCCCGACGGCCCTCGCCCCGCGCCCCGTGGACCACGGGCGCTCCTTTCACCTCCGCTCCACGAGCGCGTCGCGTCCCCGCTCTGGCGCACACCGCGCCGAGGTGCGCTTCGTCGAGCCGCGCGGCCTCCGCCGATCGAGCGACACACCCCCGACTCGCTCGGCCCCCCTGCCGTATCTCGCGCGGCGTCCAATGGACCGGACACGGCGGGTGGCCGTGTCGCTCACGACGCTCCGTCGACTCGAGCTCGCCCCCGGCGTGGCGCGCACGGCGACGGATCGGCTCGACATCGCGCCCCGTGACGCGCCGCACGGCGCGGTGTCGCCTCGACACGGCGGGGCGCGGTGTGGCGCACGGCATCCGCTCGACTCCAACCGCTCTCGGCTCGTGCGGGACCCCGCCGCCCGCCCACTCGACGACGCGCCCCGCCGTGTCGAGGGCCGCTCGCGACCGATTCGACGACACGCTCCGCCGTACGGCACACGGGATCGGGCCGACTCGGGTTCGTCCCGGGCCGCCCCCCATGCGGGATCACGCCGACTTCGGCTCATCCGGGGCCGTACGGCACACGGGATCGGGCCGACTCGGGTTCGTCTCGGGCCGTGTGCCACACGGAACCGCCGCCACGTTCCAGCGTCACTGGACGAGCGGTGCGCGGACCTACTTCTTGTCGCCGTCAGCCAGGGACGTGACGAGGGCGGGCGCGGGCTGGGCGCCGTCCTTCGTCTCCTTCGCACGCCTCCGCTGCTCGCCGAGCGCCCGGGCGCGCGCGTCCTCCGCCTTCTTGACCAGGGGGGCGCGCAGGGCGAGCGCGTCCGGCGTGCCCGCCTGGCCCAGCGCCATCTCGAGGAGGCGCGCCGCGCTCGTCCAATCGCGGCGCGCGCCGTTCAGCTCGGCGCGCTCGGCGGGCACGCGGCGCAGCTCCTCGAGCTTCCCGATCTCGCGCGCGTTCGCGACGTGGGCGGCGGCGACGGAGGCCGCGCTGACGCCGTCGCGAAACGCCAGCTCGCCGAGCAGCTTCGCGTTGCCAGGCTCGTGGAACGCCTTCTCCAGCACCTCGGCGTTCCCCGCCTCGCCCGCATACGACGCGTGCACCGCGCCGTGGAGGCCGTCCGGAAGCAGCGCGCGAGCGAGCGACGTGAGCGCCGACGCGCGCGCGTCGTCGGGCGGGTCCTCCGCGGCGGCCAGCTCGATGTTGGCCTGGAAGAGGAGATGCAGCGCCGTCACGTAGTGGTCGTGCCGAAGATCGCGCGCCTTCTCGTCGCGCGAGATCTCGCCGAGCACCGGATCGGCGCCGACGGTCGTCGGCACCGGCTTCGCCTCGAGGAGCCGCGCATGCGCCGCGGCGAGGACGGGGAGCACCGGCGCCGCGAGCGGGATGGCGGCGACCTTGGCCTGCTCGTCCTCGCAGAGCGTCTTGGAGAGGGACAGCATCTCGGCGGCGGTGAGGTACTTGAAAGGGATCTGGGCCATGTTGGAGCAGGAGGCTACGCGGACGCGCTTCGCTTCGCAACCGCACCGCCCGGCGTCGTCACCCGGCGCGCGTCCCACGCCGACTCCTCCAGGCCCGGGAGAAGCGACCCATCGAGTCCTCGGCCCTCGCGCGCTCACCCCTCGCCGCGCACGCCGAGCTCGACCGAGAACCGCTCGCCCTCCGCGCGCGGCGTCGTGGGCGTCGCGCCGAGCACGAGCTGCCCCACCTCGGTCACCTCCGCCGACAGCCGCACGGGCACGATCTCCCCCGGGCGCCGCCCCTCGGCCGGCACGGTCACCTCGACGGGCGCGAGCTCCAGCAGGCTCGCGCGCTCGACGTCGACCACCTGCCCCACCGCGTCGTCCTTCCGCGTCGTCGAGGTGAAGAACCGGAACCGCACGGGCTCCCCGACGACGAGCCCGACCTCCTCTTCGGGCAACGGCGCCTTCGCGCCCTCTTCCATGCCCATGGGCGCGACGCACATCGCCACGACCTCGGGCTCGAGCCCCGGGATGGCCGGCGCCGCGCTCTCGATTCCCACGTAGTACGCGCGCGCCGTGCCCCCGCGGATGCGCACACCGCCGCGCTCGCGCAGCCTCGCGTAGGCCGCCGCGCCCTTCGCGACGGCGAGATCCAGCTCGGCCCCTTGGAGCACGCGGGGCGGGGGCGCGCCCAGCTCGGACGCCCAGCCCGTGAGCGCCGCGACGAGCCGCGCCACGAGCCGCGACGAGCGCATGACCCCACCGTTGAAGAGCACCGCCGTCGGGAACGCCCCCTCGCCGAGCGTCGCGAGGAAGGAGGCGAGGTGGCGCGTCACCGCCGGATCTTGCGCGTAGGGGAGCCCCACCTGGCTGAGCGCGGCGCGCGTCCGGCTCGCGGGGCGCGCGTCTCGCGGCACGAGCGGGAAGAACCCCTCGAGCACGAGGGCGTCCACCTCGCTCGCCGCGAGGGTCGTGCGCAGCGCGCCGCCGACGAGCTTCGAGCCGCGCGCTGGCGCGACGACGGACGCCTCCGCCGTCTCACCCGAGAGCAGCCGCTCCTTCGCTGCGCGCGCCGAGTGGACGAGCCCCTGCAGCTGGAAGCCGTCCAGCTCCGTGCCGAGCTTCTTCTTGACGAGGTGCGCGAGGGCGAGATCCATGTTGTCCCCGCCGAGCAGGATGTGATCGCCCACGGCGACGCGGACGAGCCCGAGCTCGCCCCCGTCGTCGACCGCGCGGATCGCCGAGAAGTCCGTCGTGCCGCCGCCGACGTCGACGACCAGGACGACGTCCCCCGGGCGGAGCTCCCTCCGCCACGCCTCGCCGCGCGCCGCGAGCCACGCGTAGAGCGCCGCCTGCGGCTCCTCGAGCAACACGAGGTCCTCCAGGCCCGCCGCGTACGCCGCCTCGCACGTCAGCTCACGCGCCACGGCGTCGAACGACGCGGGCACGGTGAGCACCACGCGCTCGTCCGCGAGCGCCGCGCCGCCCGCGTGGGAGATCGCCTCGGAGAGGTGCTCCAGCAGGCGGAACGACGCCTCGACGGGCGAGATCTTCTCGACGTCCGTCGGCCCGACCGGCAAGACGCCCACGCGGCGATCGACGCCGGTGTGCGAGAGCCAGCTCTTCGCGCTCGCGACGACGCGCGACGGCACCTCGGCGCCGCGCGACCGCGCGTACACGCCGACCGCGTGCGTCCGACGCTCGTCCCACGGCACGCCGATCCCCTCCCCGACCTCGCCGAGGTAGACGAACGACGGCAGGAGCGGGAGCCCTTCGATCTGTCCAGGCCGGACCACCTGCCGCACGAGGACGATCTCGGGCCCCGTGTCCGTCGCGCGCGCGAGGGCCGTGTGCGTCGTGCCCAGATCGATCCCGACGTGGCTCACGCCTCGATCTCCGCCGGAGCGATGAGGTGGGGATCGGCGCCGCTCGCGAGCTCCGGGAGGCGCACCGCGTCGATCCGCCAGCCGGCGTGGCGCAGCGTCCCGGAGAAGGGGGCCGCCCGCGGCGTGCCGAGCACCTTGTACGTGGACACCGCGTCGTCCGCCGTGATCTCGACGCGCGCGCCCTCGCGCTCCGAGCGCACGGGCGAGGCCGGCGCGATCCGACCGAGCGCCTTCTTGCAGCCGTCGTGCACCGACCGCGCGGCGGCGCCCACGTCCGCGTCGGAGAACCCGCCGACGTCCTCGCTGACGAAGTCGAGGAGGCGCGCCTCCGCCTGGAGCACGGACAGGAGGACGAGCGCCGAGGTGTCGACCGGGGGAGCCTCGCAGGGAGGAGGCTCTCGTGGCGACGGAGGCGGGGCCTCGGCGAGCGCCGGGCGCGACGCTCGCGCCGCCGCCTCGCCGTCGAACAGGACCTGGAACGCGACGGCGAGCCGCGAGAAGAAGGGCAGGGACGCCACGGCCGGCGTCTCTAGCAAAGTCGCCGCGTCCGCGCCTCGCCGGCGCTCGGGCAGCGGGCGACGCCGGCTCGCGCGGTGCCGTCGAGGCGGGCCACGACCTCGTGCCGGTCGCCCGCGCTCGGCCGGTGGGCGCCGCTCGATCGCGCGCGGCCCTCGAGACGGGCCACGACCTCGTGCCGGTCGCCCGCGCTCGGCCGGTGGGCGCCGCTCGATCGCGCGCGGCCCTCGAGACGGGCCACGACCTCGTGCCGGTCGCCCGCGCGCTCGGCCGGTGGGCGCTGCTGGATCGAGCGCGGCCCTGGTCCGGGGTCCGCTCGAGCTGTTCCACGCGGACCGATCTGGAACGCCTCGAGGACGTCAGCGCGGCCGCTTTTCCGTTGCGGACCGGCATGCGTCGTGCATTACGCATCCCCCGCGTGACCCAGCACACGGCCCTCTCGCGGCGCGACGTCGCACACCCCTTCGACGACCACCCGCTCCTGGCGATCTGGGAGATGACGCGCGCGTGCGATCTCGAGTGCGTGCACTGCCGCGCGTCGGCGGTCGACGACCGCGATCCGTACGAGCTCGACACCGGCGAGGCGAAGCGCCTCCTCGAGCAGATCGCGGCGATGGGCACGCCGCTCATGGTGCTGACGGGCGGCGACCCGGCGAAGCGCCCCGATCTCGTCGAGCTCATCGAGCACGGGGCGAAGGCGGGGCTCACGATGGCCGTCACGCCGTCGGGGACGCCGCTCATGACCCGCGACAAGCTCCAGGCGATGAAGGACGCGGGGATGGCGCGCCTCGCGGTGTCCGTCGACGGGCACGACGCCGCCTCGCACGACGCGTTCCGGCGGGTCGACGGCAGCTACGCGCACACCCGGCGCATCCTGGACGACGCGATCGCCCTCGGGATCGAGCGTCAGATCAACACGACGCTCGGGCACCACAACCTCGACGAGCTCGACGTGCTCGCCGACTTCGTTCGCGAGGTGGGCGCCGTGCTCTGGAGCGTGTTCGTCGTCGTGCCGACGGGCCGCGCGACGCCATCGTTGATGCTCACCGCAGACGACCTCGAGGGCGCGCTCGTGCACCTCGCCGGGCTCGCCGAGAAGGTGCCGTTCGACGTGAAGACGACGGCGGCGCCACACTTTCGGCGGGTGCAGCTCGAGCGCAAGGCGAAGGCCGTGGGTGTGCTCCACGACGTCGACGCGGAGGGCAACGTCACCGGGCGCCGTGGGATCAACGACGGCTCGGGGTTCGTCTTCATTTCGCACCACGGAGAGGTGTTCCCGAGCGGCTTTTTGCCCGTGAGCGGGGGAAACGTCCGCGAGACGGACATCGCCGAGATCTACCGGACCTCGCCGCTCTTCCAGGAGCTGCGGGACGTCTCGAACCTCGGCGGAAAGTGTGGGGTCTGCCCCTTCAAGCTCGTGTGCGGCGGCTCACGCTCGCGCGCGTACGCGATGACCGGCGACATGAACGACTACGATCCGCTCTGCTCCTACGTCCCCAAGGGCTGGCGCGAGCCGAGGCGCCTGCCCCTCTCCCGCTGACGCCGCGAGCTCGTGTCGCCGAACGCGATTCGCCGCATCGGCGAGCCGAGGCGCCTGCCCCTCTCCCGCTGACGCCGCGAGGTGCTCGCACGCGCTCCGGCGGCGTGCGTCGCTGGAGCGCGCGTCGCGCGCCCCGTCCTCAGCCGCACTTCAGCGTCACGAGGTAGCAGCAGGCGCCCGGCCCCGTGCGTCGCTGGAGCGCGCGTCGCGCGCCCCGTCCTCAGCCGCACTTCAGCGTC
>CAYNEK010000071.1:12535-24289 GCA_964396175.1 uncultured Polyangiaceae bacterium
ACGAGGTAGCAGCAGGCGCCTGGCCCCGTGTTCGTCATGGGGCCTTCGAAGATGCATCCGGGCTTGCACGCCGAGCCCCCGAGGGACGAGAACAGCGAGGGGTCGGACATCGGCGGGCAGCTCGGCGCCGACATGCAGAGCAGCTGCGTCGCCCCCGTGCCGGGCGACACCCCCGGGATGCACACGGGCGTCGGCGGCGACGCCCCGCCTGCTCCCGCCGCGCCCCCGACGCCGGCCACACCCGCGGCGCCCGAGGGCGGGTCCGTCACGACGTGTGGGACGCCCGCGCCGCCGCCCTGTCCGTCCCCGAGCCCCTCCGTGCGCGCTCCACAGCCGATCCCCCAGGCGACGAGGCCCGCGACGAGGCACAGCAAGGAGCGCACCCGGCGACGCCGCGCGCTTCGACGGCTCAGAAGACGCATTCGGCCATCGTACTCGCGTCGTCCGCGCCGGTCCATGGGTTCGAGGCGCAACTCGCGCCGCGGGTCTGGTGACGGGGACGGGCGCTCTCACGCGGGCGATGCGCGAGACCGCGATGGGACGGCGTGCGGCGGGCGCAGCGACGCGCTTCCCTTGCTAGACTGCCCCGGTCCCCGTGAACCCCGTCACCGTCGAGCGCGTCGTCGACTGCAAGAGCGACGCGAAGAGCCTCTGGGGAGTCGTCTCCGACACCGAGCGGATGAACCGCGAGATCGGCCTCGAGCCGGTCGATTTCACGCCGCTCGCGGGCGCCGGCGCCGCGAGGTTCTTCGGTTCGACAGCGCTCGGCGGCTTCCGCGTCGGGTACGAGGAGCGGCCGTTCGAGTGGCTCGAGCCCTCACGGCTCTCGGTCGAGCGCGTCTTCCGGGGCGGGCCCCTCGAGCGCCTCCGCTTCGCGCTGTCCCTCGAGCCGACGCCGGACGGCGGCACGCGGGCGCACCTCGCGACCACGCTCGCCCCGCGCCTCGGGCTGCTCGCGCCGCTCGCCCGGCTCCTCGGGGGACGCGCGCTCGACCGGATGACCGCCGAGCTCAGGCGGATCGACTTCGCGCTGAAGGCGCGCGGACGCGCGCCCGCCTCGGTCACCCCAGCGACGGTGGACGAGGATGCGCTCGCGCGCCACGCGACGGCGCTCCGCGCGCGAGCGGCCCCCGAGCTCGTCGACGAGCTCGTCACGCTGCTCACCCACGCGAGCGATCTCGAGGTCGCGCGGCTCCGGCCCTTCGCGCTCGCCGATCGCTGGGGCGCAGACCGGAGGCAGGTGCTCGCGATGCTGCTCCAGGCCGTGAAGGAGGGCCTCGTCGACCTCCGCTGGGACGTCGTGTGTCCGTCCTGCCGCACCGCGATCTCGCAGGTGCCGACCCTCGCCGAGCTCCGCGAGCACGCGACCTGTCAGCTCTGCGAGCTCGACGTCGAGGTCTCGCTCGAGGACGCCGTCGAGCTCACCTTCGTCCCGGCGCCCGCGATCCGCATCGTCGACGTCGGGCCGTACTGCATCGGCGGACCCGCGCGCGTCCCGCACGTCACCTGCCAGGCGATCCTGCCTGCCCGCGGCGCGGTCACGCTCGAGGCGCCGGACGAAGTGGGCACGGGGCTCCGGCTCTTCCTCCGAGGCGGCGCCGCACGCGCGATCTTCATCCGCCCCGGCGCGCCCGAGCGGGTCCACCTCACCACCTCCGAGCTCGCCGAAGCCCCCGCCGTCGAGCTCGCGCCGCGCGGCACCCTCGAGCTCTCGAACGACACGAGCGAAGAGCGCCACGCCAAGCTCGAGCGCACCGAGCGGACCGATCTGGCCGCGACCGTGCGCGAGCTCACGACGCTGCCGGAGTTTCGCCGGGAGTTCTCCTCGGATCTGCTGGTCCCGGGCATGACGCTCGAGGTCTCGCGGGTGGCGCTCCTCTTCAGCGATCTCACCGACTCGACCAGGCTCTACTCGGACCTCGGCGACGCAGCAGCGTTTCGGCTCGTGCAGGACCACTTCGAGGTGCTCTTCGAGGTCCTCGAGCGGGCTGGAGGCGCGATCGTGAAGACGATCGGCGACAGCGTGATGGCGGCCTTCGCAGACGAAATTGCCGCCACCCGCGCCGGCGTGGAGCTGCTCCGCGCGTTCGAGCGGTTCCGCGCGTCGAGTGAGCTGCGCGGACGCGTGCGGCTGAAGCTCGGCGTCCACGCCGGGCCGACGTACGTCATCACCGCGAACGGCGCGCTGGATTATTTTGGGCAGACGGTCAACGTGGCCGCGAGGCTCCAGGCGCAGGCGCGCGGAGGAGAGCTGGTCCTCGCTTCGGCCCTCGCGGACGAGGCGGCCCAGCGCGGCGCGCTCACGGGAGCAGAGATCGTCGAGCGGTTCGCTCCCGAGCTGAAGGGCGTCTCGACCGCCGTCGAGGCCGCCCGCGTGCGCCTCGGGCCGAGCTCCGAGCCGCCTCCACGCGGCGCTTGATCGCCCTCGAGGCGGAGCGACCGCGCCGTCCGTGGAGCCCATCGCCGCCGCGCGGCGCAGCGCGTGGCCCATCCCCAGGTGGGGACGCGCGAGGAGGGAGCCGCTCGGGGAGCAAGCCCGGTCGCGGGGCCGCGACGAGGCCGACGAGAGCCGCGCGGGGCGCGCTCAGGGGGGCTTCGCCGCGCCGCACGGGGCGGGCACTTCGGGGGCGCTTCGCCGCGCCGCATGGGGCGCGCTCTCGGGGCCGCGCTGGGGACCTGGGCGGGGGGCTTGGCGGCCATCGTTCGCTCTCCGCGTGTCGGCCGTTGACCTCGGCGCGCTCGACCTATAGCGTCGCTCTCGAACTTCCATGCGCCGACGCTCCCTCTCCGTCGCTCGCCCCGGCTTGCGTGCCGCCCTCGTCTTCTCGACCCTGGGCCTCTCGTCGATCTCGGTCGACGCGCTCGCCACCGAGCCGAGGAAGGCCACCGAGCCCAGGATCATGGCCGAGCCGGGCGAGGTCACGAACGTCGTCGACGCCTTCGACACCGAGCACGGGAACCCCTTCGATCTCCACCTGACGCTGGGCTTCCAGCAGACGTGGGGCGGCGGCAAGATCCGCCGCGAGACCGCGCTCAGCCAGCCGGGGCTCTCGACGGGCCGCTTCACCAGCGACACGATGAACGTGGCCACGTACAAGGAGTCGACCGCGCGGCTCAACACGCGGCTCGACGTCGGCGTGTACAAGGACATCGCGCTCTACCTGCGGATGCCGCTCATCCTGTCCCGCTCGCAGGAGCTCTCGGATCTCGACGGCAGCGAGAAGAACCAAGCGACCGTCCTCGCCGGCGCGTACGATCCCGTGACCGGCTCGCGCGAGCAGCTCTTCCGGCTGCCCTTCAAGTCGCCCACGCGGAGCGGCATCGAGTACCTCGCGCTCGGCTTCGATCTCGGCATCTTCAACCAGGCCCGCGACTCGACGAAGCCGACGTGGGTCTTCGGCTTCGAGGGGCGCTTCCCGTGGCTGAGCTCGCCGATGCACGCCTGCGGCTCGACGATGGGGCTCAACCAGAAGAGCCCGCAGGTCGAGTGCGCGCACCAAGCCGACGTCGATCGCGACGGCAACGGCGGCGTCGTCGTCGGCCCCGACGGCGCGCCGCTCGAGGGACGCTCGGTCGCCGCGCGCAAGCCGGGCGTCGGCCGTGGCACGACGGCGCTCGAGATCCACTCCATCATGTCGCGCCGCGTGAAGTACGTCGAGCCCTACGGCGGCTTCCGAGCGGTCATCGAGTTCCCGCAGTCGGACAGCGACTACGGCGAGGTGAAGGGCGCCGACGGCATCCTCACGGCCGGCCCGCCGCTCCAGGGATGGATGATCGTCGGGGTGCAGATCATCCCCTGGGAGGTGAAGGAGCAGTTCCAGCGGCTCACCTTCGATCTCCGCTTCACGGGGTCCTACCGCTCCGAGGGTCGCGACTACTCGCCGCTCTACGATGCGCTCGGCTCGTCGGACGCGCGGACCGTGCGCTACCCCGGCTACTCCGGGTACCGGCTCGGAACGGGCGTCGACGGGCAGCCCACCTCGGTGGTCAACCCGGGCTCGCAGCGGGTGTACGTGACGGGGCTCACCGACGTCGCGGCGCACGGCAGCTTCCAGCTCTCGGGCAGCGTCCTCTTCCAGGCGGGAGAGTACATCAAGTTCCAGGTGGGCCTCGGCTACACGCACGTGCAAGGGCACCTCATCACCGGCGACCAGCCCTGCAACCCGAACTTCAAGGACGACGTGTCGAAGTCTGGCCCCTGCAAGTCGACGAGCACGACGACGAGCGGCGGCTCGACCAAGAGCTCCAACTCGGCGACCGGCATCCCGAACCCGCTCTACCGGCCAGCCTACGACGCGGTCGGGAGCCGCTTCAAGATCGACGATATGAGCCTGTGGGACGGGTGGATCAACGCCATCGTGATGTTCTGACGAGCCGGGGCCTCGCGGCGCTCGTCGCGCTCGTCGGGGGCCTCGTCGCAGCCGAGGGCTCCGCCGAGGCGGGCGAGACGCGCGACGCCGCGCAGCTGTTCCCGGTGACCGCAGCACCCGGGGGCACCCCCGATGCCACGCTCGCGGCCCGCGCGCGTGAGCTCGACTCGGTCCTCCGCGAGGCGGCGCAAGACCTCGACCTCGACGTGGAGGTGGGGGCGACGACGCCGTTCCCGCCCGCGCGCGAGGACGAGCTCGTCGTCGCGGCGTCCCGCGGACCCGCGTGGCTCGTGAGCGGGCAGCTCTCGCGCGAGGCGGGCGCGCTGCTCCTCCGCCTGACGGTCGTCAGGCCAGGGACCCGCCTCCTGCTCGTGCGCGTCGAGCGCGTGGAGCCCGAACGCGTCGGCGTGCGCGCGGTCGTGATGCTCCGCGATCTCGTCCTCGCCGCGCGGGCGAAGCCGGACGCGCCCGCCGCCGAGGCGACCAAGCCGGTCGAGCCCCCCCGACCACGCTCGCCGGGGGGCGCGCTCCTCGCCGGAAACTCGGCGGTCTATGGCACCTTCCTCGGGCTCTCGCTCCACGAGTCGAGCCGCGGGAGCGACACGAGGCTCGCGTACCCGCTGATGGCGCTCGGGACGGGCCTCGGCCTCGGCGCGTCGCTCGTCGCGGCGGACGAGTGGGACATCGGGGAAGGCGACGCGCGGTACCTCGTCGCCGGGACCTGGTGGCCCGCCGCCGCGACGATGCTGCTCGCGTCGGGCTACGACTCGCGCCCTGCCTCGGACCGGTACGCCTTCGCCGCGACGGCGGGGGCCGCCGGAGTGGGGCTCGCCACGGTGCGGCTCGCACACGGGCACGTCTCCAGCGGCGGAGCCATCGCCACACACTCGGGCGCCTTGGCCGGCGGCTTCCTCGGAGGGATGACGGAGCTCGTCGCGCGCGGCGAGTCGAGCGAGCTCCCGAAGAAGGGCGCCGGGTACGGCATCGGCGCGGGCGTCCTCGTGATGGGGTTCGTCGGCCCCATGCTCGATGTATCCGAGAGCCGCTGGCTCATGGTCGACCTCGGCCTCGGGCTCGGCGCGCTCCTCGGCGCCGCCGCGGGGAGTCCCCTGCTCACACGCGACGCGACGAAGACACAGCGGCGAGGTTGGGGCGCGGCGACCCTCGTCGGCGGGCTCGCGGGCGCGGCGCTCGCGGGCGCGGCGACGCGCCGCGAGGCGGCGAAGCTGCCGTTCGTCCCAGGGGTCGGGGTCGTCGCCACGGGCCCGAAGAACGAGCCCGTCTACGGTCTCACGGCGACCGGCGTCCTCGCGTGGTGAGCCCGCGCACCCAGCCGCCCACACACCTCGCAGCGCAGGCAGGCTCGGGGCGCCCTCTCGGCTGCGTCCACGCCGCCTCCGCGACCGGCGTCCTCGCGTGGTGAGCCCGCGCACCCAGCCGCCCACACACCTCGCAGCGCAGGCAGGCTCGGGGCGCCCTCTCGGCTGCGTCCACGCCGCCTCCGCGACCGGCGTCCTCGCGTGGTGAGCCCGCGCACCCAGCCGCCCACACACCTCGCAGCGCAGGCAGGCTCGGGGCGCCCTCTCGGCTGCGTCCACGCCGCCTCCGCGACCGGCGTCCTCGCGTGGTGACCCTCCGGGGTGCTATCAGCGCGGGCCCATGAGCGTCGAAGAGGTCCTCATCACCGAAGGCGAGGCCGGCGAGCGGCTCGACAAGCTCGTCGCGCGCCGCCTCGGGCTGTCGCGGGCCATGACGAGGCGCCTCTTCGACGAGGGCAAGGTGCGCTCCGGGCGACGAGCCGCCGACAAGGGCGAGCCTTCGGTCGCTGGGCGCTCGCTCCACGTCGAGCTGCCCGACGCGAGCGACGCCGAGGGCGCCGTCCCGGATCACGAGCTCTCGCTCACGATCCTCCTCGAGCGCCCCGACGTCGTCGTCATCGACAAGCCCGCCGGGATCGCCTCGGCGCCCCTGCGCGGCGGCGAGAAGGGCACCGTCGCGAACGCCGTCGTCTCGCGCTTCCCCGAGACCGCCGGCGTCGGCTATCACCCGCGCGAGCCTGGGCTCGTCCATCGCCTGGACAACGACACCTCGGGCGTGCTCGTCGTCGCGCGCAGCAAGCCCGCCTGGGAGTCGCTCGTCCTCGCGACGAAGCGCGGGCAGCTCGACAAGACCTACCTCGCCATCGTCGAGGACGCCGACATGCCCGACGAGGGGCTCGTCGACACGCCGCTCGCGCCGCACCCCAAGGACAAGCGCCGCGTGCTCGCCTGCCTCCACCCCCGTGACATCGCGCGCGAGAAGCCGAGACCCGCCGAGACCCGCTACCGCGTCGTGCATCGCGAGGGCGGGCTCGCCGTCGTCCTCGTCACCGCGCCGCGAGCCCTCCGCCACCAGGTGCGCGCACACCTCGCCGTCCTCGAGTGTCCCATCGTCGGCGACGTCCTCTACGGCGCCGCGCCCCGCGCGGGGCTCTCACGACACGCCCTGCACGCCGCCTCCGTGTCCCACCGCGGCTCGAAGGACGTCCCGGCCTTCGCGGTCACCTCGCCGCTCCCGCCAGAGCTCTCGGCGCTGGTCCCGAGGTACTCGCCCTGAGCGTCCGGTGGATGCTCCTCGCCTACGGGCTGCTCACGGCGGCCTCCTCGGGCGCGCTCTTCGCGCTCCGAGGCCCAGCGATGTTCGAGCACCCGACGCCGCTCTTCTTGCTCGGGCCGCCTCTCCGCGAGAGCGCATCCATGCTCTGCGGCGTCACCCTGGCCATGATCGTCGTCGGCACGACGCGCGCGCTCGTCGATCGTACACGCTGGGCGGGCGCGCTCGCGCGCGAGCTGTCGCCCTTCGCCTCGTCGCTGCGTGGGCACGACATCGTCCTCCTCGCCCTCTTCTCCTCCGCAGGCGAGGAGCTCCTGTTCCGCGGCCTCTTGTCGTCCTGGTTCGGCTGGATTGGCGTCGTGCTTTCGTCGGTCGTCTTCGGCCTCGTGCATCAGGTGCGCGGCCCGGCGCGATGGGGCTGGGTCGCCTGGGCGATGGTGGTCGGGCTCGCGCTCGCCACGCTCTTCGCGACCACGGGATCGCTCGTCGGGCCGCTCGTCGCGCACGCGCTCATCAACGGCATCAACCTCGGGTTCTTGCGCGATCGCGCCCTCGTCGCCCGATGACCCGCCCGTCCTGCGCCCACGCCGACATCTGCCCGGGCTGCCCGCTCCTCGACGTCCCGCCCGACGAGCAGGCCACGCTCAAGCGGGCGCGGCTCGCCCGCGCGCTCGCCGCATACCCCGTCCTCGAAGGGCTCGAGGTCGCGCCGGCGGTGATGGCCGATCCACCGCTCGGCTACCGCGCGCGCGCCAAGTGGGTCGCAAAGGACGGGCGCATCGGGCTCTTCTCGCGCGGCGGCCACGAGATCGTCGATCTCCCCGGCTGCGTGGTCGTCCGGGACGAGCTCCGCGCGGCGACCCAGGCGCTTCGCGCGCTCACGAAGGAGCGGCCCGCGCTCCGCCGCGCCTTGGTCGGGGCCGATCTCCGGAGCGCTCGTGACGGGGAGGGCCGCGCCGTGCTCGCGACCTGGGTCCTCCGGGACGACGTGCCACGAAGCGCGCCATGGCTGCGCGAGGCGGCCGAGGCGCTCATCGCCCGCTCCGCCGTCATCGGGGTCGCCGTGAGCACGCGCCCAGAAGGCTCGCCGAAGGTGCTCGGCGGCGTGCCGGTTCCGCTCGTCGGCGCCGTCGAGGCCTGGGACGAGACGGGGCGCGCCCGGACCCTCGCCTCGCACGGCGCGTTCGTCCAGGCCCACGCGGGGCAGGCAGCCAAGCTCCACGACGCGCTCGCGGCGATCGCCAACGAGCGCGGCGTCTCGCCGCGCGTGCTCGATGTATATGGAGGCTCTGGACCCATCGCGCTCGCGCTCGCGGCGAAGGGCGCTCACGTCACGCTGGTCGAGTCGTTCGCGCCGGCCGCGCGGGCGGCGCGGCGCGCGGCGGACGCCGCCGGGCTCACGCTCGAGGTCCGGCAGGGCGACGCCGCCGAGCTCCCGGCCGGGAGCTACGACCTCGTGATCGCGAACCCTCCCCGCCGAGGGCTCGCGGCTCGGTTGCGCGCGAGGCTCCCTGCCCTCGCGCCGGTGGTCGCCATCGTGTCCTGCGATCCCGACTCGCTGGCGCGGGATCTCTCGCACCTCGCCTGGATCGGGCTGCGCGCGGAGCGAGCCACCCCCTTCGACATGATCCCTCAGTCGCGCGAGGTGGAGACGCTCGTCGTGCTCCGCGCGGAGCCCCCGCCCCCGCTCCGGGTCCTTCATGAGGACGAGGGGCTCGTCGTCGTCGACAAGCCGCCCTTCCTGCCGACGACGCCGCAGGGTGAGCACACAGGCAGCCTGCTCGCGCTCGTGCGACGACTGCCGGGCGCGCGCGAGGCGGTCCCGCTGCACCGGCTCGACGTCGGAACGAGCGGCGTCTGCGTCTTCGTGAAGCACGCGCGGCGCGTGCCTCCGTACCAGGCGGCGCTCGCCGCGGCAGAGAAGACCTACGTCGCCTGGGCACGCGGCGTCCTTCCTCGACATGGAGTCGTCGACCGTCCGCTCCGCGAGGCCGGGAAGATGAAGGCCGCTCGCACGCGCTTCGTCCGTCGCGAGCGCGTGGGACCGCACGCGCTCCTCGAGTGTACGATCGAGACGGGCCACAAGCACCAGATCCGGCGCCACCTCGAGGGCATCGGGCACCCCGTCCTCGGCGACGAGCGGTACGGCCACCCCGCGACCAACGCGTACGTCGAGGCGACGTTCGGGCTCGATCGGCCCTTCCTCCACTGCGAGCGCCTCACCCTCCCCTCGAGGGCGGGCGCGCCGCTCCAGATCGAGTCACCCCTCGCGCCCGATCTCCTCCGCGTGCTCGAGCGCGCGCGCGCCGAGGCCTCACGCGCTCGCTCGGTCGGTGACTCGCGACGGCCACGATGACGGAGGTCGCGCGCGGTCCCCGCGGCCGCGCCGCGCCACGCTCGGGGTGGGCGTGTGGCCTCCGCGGCGGGCACCCGTCGCGCGCAGTCCCCGCGGCGCGGCCCGACCGCGCACCAGGGTGAGGCCGTGCGATTTCGGCCCCGCGCCGCCCCTCACATGTCATCGCTGCGGACGCACGGGCTCCCACACCTCACGGAAGAACGCTCGCACCTCCGCCCCCGTGTCGGGCATCCCGCGCGGGACCGCGAGCGCTGGACGCACCGAGAGGACGGCGAGCGCGAAGGTGGCGAGCAGCCGCAGAGGCACGCGCTCGCGATCCTCGCCCTGGGTGAGGCCCATCGGCACGACGAGCGCCGCGACCGCCGCCGCGGGGGCGATCCAGAAGAGCGAGGCGTCCTCGACGCCGACGAGCGACGGCAGGAGATGCGGCACGCGCTCCTCGATGAGAAACGGGAGCACGATCTGGGGCAGCGGCCGCACGACGCTCTCGGGGAGCGTCGAGACGAGCATCGAGAGGACACCCATCTGAAGAAACGAGCCAAGGGCGAGGCCCCCGGCGAGCGCGCGCGCCCCGCTGGGGCGCAGGATGGGTCGCGCCGCCGTGAGCCCCGCGGCGACGACGGGCGCGAGGAGCCCCGGGAGCGCGCCGAGGTAGCGCGGGCCGATCGTCCAGCCACCACGCCACATGAGCGACGAGGACACCCCGAGCCACACGAGCACGGAGGTCCCGAGGGCCGCGAGCACGACGAGGCGCGTCTCGCGGTCTTCGACGAGGAGGACGAGCGGCGCGAGCGCGACCAGCCAGAGCCCGGGGCTCGTGCCGAAGAGGCCGTACCCTCGGTCGAACGACAGGCCGAGGAGCGCCTCGGACGTCGGCGGAACGAAGCCGAGCACGCCGCGACGCCAGAGCGCCGCGTAGGCCTCCGTCTGCATGAAGAGGTGTCCCGTCGAGAGCGGGGACCCGTACCTTCGCCACTGGAAGAGCGCGAGCACGAGCGCGCACACAGAGACGCCAGCGAGGAGCGCCACGAGCGGTCGACCACGCCGGAAGAGCGTGAGCGCATAGAGACCGAGCGGGACGGACACGAAGAGCCCCTGCAGCTCGAGGAGTGTGCTCGCACCGAGCGCGACGCCGACGACCAGGGCGACCCAGGCGCTCGCTCGGCGCGCGTCTCCCCCGGTCCTCACCCGCTCGCCGAAGACGAGGTCGAGCGCGACGAACGCCGCGACGCTCGAGAGCGCGTGGCTCACGAAGACAAAGGAGTACGCGAGGTAGTTGGTCCCGAGGCCGACGATGGCGACGACGGCGAGACGCACCGCCACATCCCCGGTCAAGCGCGCGAGCCGCCGCTCGAGCCAGACGAGGAAGAGGAAGCACGGCAGGTGGATCGCGACGGCCTCGAGCGTGAGGGTGGCGCGGCGCAGCCAGGCGACCTTCTCGGCGCGCGGCGACAGCGCGTGGGGCCGCGCGATCCCCGCGGCGCGCGACGCGAGCTCGAAGACCGCGTAGACGGGGACCCCGACGCAGGTGAGGAGCGGCCCCTTCACGCTCGCGAGGTGGCTCGCGCCGCGCGCGCGCGGGACCTTGGCCATGTCGTTCGTCCAGCCGAAGACCTCGACGACCGGATCGAGCCTGACCGTCCCGTGATCCACGAGCGCCATCACCTCGTAGACGCGCGTCGTCTCGTTCGGGTTGTTCATCCGCGCGAGGTACGGGTACGTCCAGCCATAGACGAGCGCGAGGCACGCGAAGAAGAGGAGCCGCGCGCGACGAGGATCGAGCATGTCGCCTCAGCACGCCCCCGACCCGATCGGCATCAGGACGGCTCGTCGAGGAGCCAGGAGGCCGGATCGGCGAGGGCGGGGATGTCCGGGGACTCAATCGCCATCAAGACAGCTCGTCGAGGAGCCCCTGGAGCTCGGACGCGGTCTTCGCGTTGCCCTGCACTCGCGCGAGGGATAGCCCCTCGGTGGCCGCGCGGCGCGCCTCGTCGTCGAGCCCCTCCTTCTGGAAGAGCTGCGCCGCCATGATGTACTGGGGGAGGTAGTCGGGGAAGCGCGCGCGGAGCGCGGCGAAGGCGGCGCGGGCTTCGCCGCCCTGGCCGAGGGCGACGTGCTCGAGCGCGAGCCCGTAGTGTACGAACGGGTCCGTCGAGCCTTCGGCCACCATTTTCTTGAGGAATTCGAGGCGCTTGGACACGGCTTCGCCCTGACGATACCAAGAGTGATGGATGGATCGAAGCCCCTTCGCACGTCTGCGACTCGAGGCGCGGCGCGACGATCGCCTTGGCGCAGCGACGCCTGCCCGATCGTCGTCCGATGGGCACCGCCTCGTCCGATCGCGCGGCGCGACGATCGCCTTGGTGCTGCGACGCTTCCCTGATCGTCGTCCGATGGGCACCGCCTCGTCCGATCGCGCGGCGCGACGATCGCCTT
>CAYNEK010000071.1:24389-26288 GCA_964396175.1 uncultured Polyangiaceae bacterium
GGTGCTGCGACGTCTGCCGGTCGGCCCGAGCGACGACGAGGCCCGCTCCCTCCTTGCAATCCTCGACGGACCGAGGGCCGCGACGCGGGCAGTCACTCCCCGGGGAAGAAGCACATCCCCGGACACACGACGCGGCTCGGCTGCGCGGGATCCGGCGCGCAGGGTACCTCGGTCTTCGAGCCCGTGTCCGTCACACAGGTCGGCATGCAGAGCGCTGGCTTGCCCGCGGGCGCAGGGAGCCCGGCACAGTCGGCGCTCCCTCGACAGGGCTTCGTGCATACGAAGAGCGCGGAGCCTCCCTCGCACGCGCCGGGGCGGCCACGGGTCGTCTCGCGGCAGACGTAGCCCGCCTCACAGTCCTCGTCGTGCTCGCAGATCGAGCCGAAGACCCGCGCGTCGTAGAGATCACACCCGAAGGGCGCGAACACGCCCAGCGTCGCGACGAGCGCCGCGGCGCGCCTCACCCGAGCGTGAGCTCCAGCGAGATGTCCGCCGCCTTCGCCGAGTGCGTGAGGGCGCCCACCGAGATGACATCCACCCCCGTCCTCGCGATCGCCGCGACGGAGTCGAGCGAGACGCCGCCCGACGCCTCGAGGAGCACCCGCCCCTTCGCGCGTGGGACCGCGGCCTCGAGCGCGGCGAGCGAGAAGTTGTCGAGCATGACGACGTCGGCGCCGGCGGCGAGGGCCTCGTCGAGCCCCGCGAGATCCTCCACCTCGCACTCGATCCGGCTCGTGTGGGGGGCTCGCGCCCGCGCGCGTGCGATCGCCGCCGCGATGCCTCCGGCCGCGACGATGTGGTTGTCCTTGATGAGCACGGCGGTCCCGAGGGAGTCGCGGTGGTTGTGCGCGCCGCCGGTGCGCACGGCGTAGCGCTCGAGCACGCGCAGGCCCGGCGTCGTCTTGCGGGTGTCGGTGATCCGCGCCGGGGAGCCCTCGGGCAGCGCGTCCACGAAGGCGCGCGCCAGGGTCGCGATCCCGCTCATCCGCTGCGTCAGGTTGAGCGCGCTCCGCTCGCCCATCAAGAGCGCCCAGGCCGGGCCGCGCACGCGCCAGATGGGCGTCCCGGGCTCGACGCGCGCGCCGTCCGGGACGAGCCGATCCGTCACCGCCTCGGCCGAGAGGCGCTCGAACACGCGCCCGAACACCTCGCCGCCGCACACCACCGTCGGGCTCTTCGCGAGCGCCGTCGCCGAGGCTCGCGTCGCTCGGGGGACCGTCGCCTCGGTCGTAACATCTCCGCCGGCGAGATCTTCTTGCAAGGCGCGATCGACGATGTCGTCGAGGACGGGGAGCGCGATCCACATGAGGCGAGTCTAGTGCTACCGTGTCGCGGTCCACATGACGATCCGTCGTGTCTCGCCCGAGGAGGCCGCGACCCTGATGGCCCGAGGGTACACGTACGTCGATGTGCGCTCCGAGGGCGAGTGGGTCGAGGGCCACCCCTCGGGCTCCGTCAACGTCCCTCTCCTCCACGCAGAGGCCGGAGGCATGCGCCCGAACCTGGAGTTCCTCCCGGCGATGCTGCGCCGTTTCCCGAGGGACGCGGCGCTCGTGCTCGGGTGCCGCGCGGGCGTCCGCTCGATGCAGGCGGCAGAGATCCTCGTCGCGGCGGGCTACACGGACGTCGTCGAGCAGCGCGCGGGCTTCGAGGGGAGGCGCGACGCGTTCGGGCAGCTCGTGGAGGCCGGCTGGGGCCGCACGGGGCTCCCCTCCACCTCCGGAGAGGACGGCGGGACCCCATGGCACGTCGCGCGGGAGCCCTCCTAGATCACGCTCGGCCGCTCCGCTCCTGACGAGCCCCACCGACACGCCACGCGGCGAGCGAGCGGCTCTCCCACCCCAAGATCACGCTCGGCCGCTCCGCTCCTGACGAGCCCCACCGACACGCCACGCGGCG
>CAYNEK010000072.1:0-25892 GCA_964396175.1 uncultured Polyangiaceae bacterium
TACTCGGCTCCGGTGCTCGCGGCTTGACACCCCCGCCAGGTTGGATATCCACCCGGCCCCAAGCGGGCTCCCGTCGCTCACGCCAGGCTCCGCAGAGTCACCAGGCAGGGGTGGGCTCTCGACGTGTCCGTCCGTCCAACGATCTGGGAGCCCGTCCCGGGTGTTCGCGCCCCCATCCCCAACGTCCTGAACCTCCTCGTCGGATCCTTCCCCTGGCTGCTCGCGCCCAGGGACTGATCTCGTCGGACGACACGGAACGAACTTCCGATCTCGGGTACTAGCGGGCGCGGCTGAGATCGAGATCGCCGACACGGATCTTCTGGGAGCCGTCGTAGAGGTAGAAGGGCAAAGTCCCCGAGAAGGGCATGAGCGCGCGTGCGGCCGTGAGCGCGGCGATGGGGTTCGGTGGCGGCGCGCTCCCGGGCGTCATCGTGATCGCCTTCGCGCCGGCGAGCGCCCAGGTGCCGCCCGTCGTGAAGCCCTGGATGCCCTGGACGCTCCGGGTCTCTCGGTACTTCCCGCCCGGCTGGAGGCTCAAGCGCACCTCGACCGGCGGCGCCCCGACGACGACGACCTGACCCACCCACTCGCCCACGGCCGCCTTCCGCGCCTTGTCCTCGGGGGACGCGCAGGCAGAGACGACGAAGCCGAGGCCGAGCACGACGGCGGTGCGAGGGAGCATGAGGCGAGGCTACGCGCGTTCGCGCGCCTCGTCACGTGCGCCCTGCGATGCTGGGCTCGCGCGGGCCCAGAAGCCCCCGAAAGGCCCCCGTCATCGTGCGCCGTCGCGCCCGACCGCGGCTACTGCTTCGTGAAGACGTTCAGCGATTGGTCCTTGGGATCGAACACCTGGATCTCCGTCGCGGTCGCCGTGTAGAGGAGGTCCATGGTCGTCGCGGCCGGGCAGCTCACCTTCAGCGAGAGCGCGTTCCCCGAGGTGGTCAGGGCGGCGGTGAGGTGCAGATCGGGGGCTGAGTCGGTGTGCTGGACGAGCTGCGCCTGGCCGGCCGCGACCACCAGCTTCTGCCGGGTGGTGCAGTTGCACGACCCCTGCCAGTCCTGACGCGCCGTGAGGACGTAGGTGCCGTCGGCGATGGCGCCGCCCGTCATGGTCGGTGGCGCGCCCGTCGCCGCGAGCTCGGGGACGTCGCCGCCGTCGTTGACGAGGGTGTTGCAGCCGCCGGTCGCGCCCCCGGCTCCGCCCGAGTCGTCTCCTCCCCCACACCCGGACAAGAGCCAGAGACCCGTCGCCACGACGCCCAAGGAAGCTGCTGTCACGATCCTCATTGGTTCCTGGTACGCCCCTCGGGTCGACCCGTCAAGTGCGCGCGCTTCGAGGACAAACCTATGGGTCACCCGGCGCTGCGATCGGCCTGGGCGTCTCCAGCCGACGTGCGGGCGCTTCGAGGGAAGACCCGTGCGTCGCCCCTGTCGTTTCGCCTCCTTGGGACGGGACCGCGCCGTCAGGCGGGGTCGTCGAGCCAGCCCTCCAAGACGATCTCGAAGAGTCCGTGATCGAAGGGCGCGCCGGGCGCCTCGACCCGTCGCTCGATGCGCTCGCGTTTGCCCTTCGCCTTCAGCGTCGAGGCGCGGTGGTGGCAATAGGGGTTGTCTCCCGGCCTCCCGAAGGCGACGTGCGTCGTCCAATTGCAGCCCGCGAGGCAATCCTCGGCGTAGTAGCAGGTGCGACAGAAGCCCGAGAGGTCCTCGACCGTGCGGTCCCGCGTGAAGCGCAGCTCCCTCGACCGCTCCCAGATCTCGACCAGCCGCGCGTCGCGGACGTTGCCGCCGACGTACGCCTCGCTGGGCAGCGACGGACAGCCCTTGATGTCTCCATGGGCCTCGATGCCGAGGGCGGACCTCCCGGCGCCGCACGGGGACATGTGCTGGCCGGGTAGGTACCGACGGAGCTTGTGCTCGAAGGGGCCAAAGTAACCCACGTTGTTCCCCGTCCACATGCGGAGGCCCTCGGCCTCGCCGCGATCCGCGAGCTCGGCGAGGATGGGGTGGACGACGAGCACCTGCCAAGGATCGAGGAGGAGACCTGGCTCGTCGGCGGCGCGGCCCATCGCCGCCGTGAGCTGCACCTGCCACGCCTTCGCGCCGCGATCGCGCAGGAGCTCGTACACCGATGGGAGCTCGCCGAGGTTCTTCTGGTTGATCTGGGTGTTCGCGTGGACGCGGAGCCCCGCCTCGCGAGCGGCGTCGAGGGCGCGGAGGGCCGCGCGGAAGCTCCCTTTGGACGCGCGGAGGTGGTCGTGGGTCGCCTCGAGCCCGTCGACCGAGACGCTGACGGCGCCGAGCCCGGCCGCCTTCGCCTCGCGGGCGAGCGCGTGATCGAGCCCCCGTCCGCCCGTCGTCATCGAGCACGCGATGCGGGCGTCGTGGAGCGCGCGGACGATCTCGAGCCAATCGTCACGAAGGTACGCCTCGCCGCCGATGAGCACGACCTCGCTCACGGTGAGCTCGGCGAGCTGGCGCACGAGGTCGAGACATTCGGCCGTCGAGAGCTCGTCCGGGCGCGCGCGGCCCGCCCGGGAGCCGCAGTGGCGGCACGCCTGATCGCACGCGAGCGTGAGCTCCCACACGGCGTAGACGGGGCGCACGGCGCGATCGATCCCCCGCGGCTCCGCGGTGAGCGGCAACCGACGGCGCGCGGGCGCCGCGCTGGGGGTGATGGGGAGGCGACGGCCGTCGGCGGCGCGGTCCATGGCGTCAGCCCGCCGCGTCGAGGGCCGATTGGACGTCGGCGAGGAGATCGTGCCAGCTCTCGATGCCGACGGACAGCCGCACCATTCCCTCTGTGATCCCCACCGCGTCGAGGGTCTCGGGGCTCATCTCGCTGTGGGTCGTCGTCCTCGGGTGGCACGCGAGCGACTCGACGCCGCCGAGGCTCACGGCGTTGTGGAAGATGCGGAGGTGGCGGAGGAAGGCGAAGGCCGCCGCGCGTCCCTCCGCGAAATCCAGCGTGACGATCCCGCCCGGATAGTCGCACTGGGCGTCGCGGACGCGGATCTGCTCCGGATCGTCGAAGAGCGTCGGGTAGAGGACGCGGGAGAGCGCGGGGTGGCGAGCGACCGCCTCGGCGATCCGCTGGGCGCTCTTCGACTGCTTGTTCATGCGGAGGGTGACGGTGGGGAGCCGTGTGTTCAAGAGCCAGCACTCGTCCGGTTGCAGGATGTTGCCGAGGATGGCGCGGGTGCCGCGGAGCTGCGTCATCCGATCACTGTCCGCCGAGAGGACCATGCCGGCCAGCAGATCGGAGAAGCCGTTCAGGTACTTGGTCGCGGAGTAGACGACGAGATCGGCGCCGAGGGGGAGCGGGTGCTGGAAGGTCGGGCCGAGGAAGGTGTTGTCGACGACGACGAGCGGTCTGTCGGGGTGCGCGCGGGCGGCCTCGGCGGCGCGGGCGATGTCCGTCATGCGCAGCGTCGGGTTCGCCGGGGTCTCGAGGAAGACGACGCGGAGATCCTTCGCGGCGGCGATCGCGGCGGCGAGGGCGGTCGCGTCGCCGGCGGGTACGGCGACGGAGGTGACGCCGAGCGAGGTGAGCAGCGAGTCGAGGAAGAGCTCCGTCCCGCCGTAGAGCGGCGCGGTGTGGACGACCGTCGAGCCGGGTTGGCAGAAGGTGAGGAGCACGGTCGAGATCGCGGCCATGCCCGAGTTGAAGGCGGCGGCCTCGGTGGCGCCGCGCTCGAGGGGGACGGTCTGGTCCTCGAGGATCTGCGCGTTCGGGTGCGAGAGGCGGGCGTAGATGAGGTCGACCGACTCGTGCTCGCCGCGGGTGGCGCGGCCGAGGGCGATGTCGAAGGCGCGCGCAGCAGACTCGGGGCTCGAGAAGACGTACGTCGAGCTGCGGAAGACGGCGGGCCGCGCCGCGCCGACGGCGAGGTGAGGATCGAAGCCGCGCGTGAGGACGGCGGTCTCCGGGCGCACGACGTATTTCTTCGTCACCCTGTCACGCTACCACGCGGGTCTCGCTCGCGGCGCGACGTGACCGCGTCGACGCCGGGGTGCGCCGATCCTCCTCGCGCCGCGGGCGGCCACGTCCGCCTCACGGCAAGCTCGCTGCGTCGTGGGCGCTTGCCCTCCGCAACCTGCGGGGTGACGCTGCTGGAGGACCGCTCGTGGTGCCGAAGGTCGGGATCGAACCGACACGCCCGTGAGGACAGCGGATTTTGAGTCCGCCGCGTCTGCCATTCCGCCACTTCGGCTCTTGGGGATGCCCTCCGGCGCGAGCCCGCGGGCGACGGCTCGCGTAGCAGACTTCGCGCACGGTGGGTACGCCGAAGGCGCGCCTCGCGCTGCCTGGGTCATGGTAGCGAGCGCGCCCGATGCTGCCCTGCGCGTCCACCTTCCTCCGATCGGCGGGCCCGTGTCCGTAGTCGCCGCCCACGGGATCTCGAAGGCCTACGGGCCGCGCGTCGTCCTCCACGACGTCTCGTGCGCCATCGAGCCGGGCGCACGGATCGGCCTCGTCGGCAAGAACGGCGCCGGGAAGTCCACCCTCGCGCGCATCCTCGCCGGCAGCGAGGCGCCCGACGGCGGGAGCGTCGCGCGCCAGCGCGCGAGCCGCGTGAAGGTGCTGTCGCAGGCGCCCGCGTTCGACGGCGAGCCCACGGCCGAGGACGCCGTCCTCGCGGGGCTCCCCGTGTGGCAAGCCGCCAAGGAGCGCCACGACGAGCTCACGGCCCGGGTCGCGCGCGGCGAGGACGTCCTCGGCGAGCTCGATCGCGCCACCGAGGCGCTCCTGCGCGAGGGCGGGTGGGACCGCTCCGCCGAGATCCGCGAGATCCTCGCCCACGTCGGCATCGGTGATCCGTCCCGGCGGGTCTCGGCGATGTCCGGCGGCGAGCGGCGCCGCGTCGCGCTCGCCGAGGCGCTCGTCGCCGCGCCCGATCTGCTCGTCCTCGACGAGCCCACCAACCACCTCGACGTCGAGACGATCGAGTGGCTCGAGACCTACCTCGAGGAGAGCTTCCGCGGCGCGGTCCTCCTCGTCACGCACGATCGCGCCCTCCTCGATCGCGTCGTCGACGCCACCTGGGAGATCGCGGGCGGCGCGCTCTACGCTTACGAGGGCGGCTGGGGCCTCTACCTCGAGGCGAAGGCCGAGCGCCTCGCCCACGCCGCGCGCACCGAGGCCAACCGACAAAACTTCCTCCGCCGCGAGCTCGAGTGGCTGAGGCGGCAACCGAAGGCCAGGACGACGAAGCAGAAGGCGCGCATCCTCCGCGCGAACGAGGCGCGGAGCGCGGCGCCGCCGGTCGCCGAGCGCGCCGTCTCCTTCGACGCGACCGCGTCCCGCTCCGGCAAGACCATCGCCGAGCTCCGGGGCGTCACCCTCGCGCGCGGGGGCCGGACGCTCGTGAAGGGGCTCGATCTCTTCCTCGTGCAGGGCGAGGTGATCGGGATCGTCGGGCAGAACGGCACCGGCAAGAGCTCGCTCCTCGCGGCGCTCGCCGGAGAGCTCGCGCCCGTGGAGGGCGAGCTCACGATCGGGCAGAACACACGGATCGCCCTCTTCGACCAGGAGCGCCGCGGCCTCGATCCCGAGAAGAGCGTGTTCGACAACGTCGCGGGGGAGCAGGCCGAGGTGCGCGTCGGCGGCGACGTCCTCGCGGCGCGATCGTACCTCACGCGCTTCGGCTTCGAGCCCGACGAGCAGAAGCAGAAGGTCGCCTCGCTCTCGGGCGGCGAGCGCGCGCGGGTCGCCCTCGCGAAGCTGCTCCGCCAGCCGGCGAACCTCCTGCTCCTCGACGAGCCGACCAACGATCTCGACGTCGACACGCTCTCGGCGATCGAGGCGATGATCGCCGACTTCCCCGGGACGGTGATGGTGGTCACGCACGACCGGTGGTTCCTCGATCGCGTGGCGACCTCGGTGCTCGCCTTCCTCGGCGACGGCGTCGTCAAGAAGTATGGAGGAGGCTACGAGGCGTACCGTCGCGCCCGCGACGAGGCGCGGCTCGCGAGGCTCCGCGAAGAGCGTGAGGCGCAGGAGGGCGCACGCCGCGCGTCGCCGACGCAAGGGAAGGCCGCCGGCCTCACGTCGAACGAGCGCTACGAGCTCGACGCGCTCTTCGAGCTCGTCGCCGCCGCCGAAGAGGCCCTCGCCGAGACCGAGCGCGCGCTCGAGGATCCGGGCGTGTGGACCGACGGGCGCGGCGCCGCGCTCACGGCCGAGCTCGACCGGAAGAGGGCCGAGGTCGCGAGGCTGACGGCGCGCTGGGAGGAGCTCGAGGCGAAGCGCTGAGGGCGCGCGTGGGAGCGAGCGCGAGCGGCTCGCGGCTCACCGTCGCACGAGCAGGCCGAGCCTATCGGGCCCCGAGCGCACGGCGTCGACGACGAGCGCGCCGTACGCGAGGAGCCCGCAGAGGCCGACCACCGTGAGCCGCGCGGATCGGCGACGTCGCGGAGCTTCGCGGTGCTCGCGCTCGAACGCGTCGGCGAGGTGGGCGCGCAGGGCTCGCCGCCGCTCTGGCGTCAAGAGAACACCTCCGCGTAGGCGCGACCGAGCGAGCCGCGGAGCGCGGCTCGAGCGCGGGAGAGGCGCTTGCGGTACGCCTCGTCCGACAGGCCGAGCGCCCTGGCTGCGTCCGCCGCGTCGAGATCGGACAGGCTCATCGCGACGACCTCGCGCAGCTCGGGCGGGAGGTGCAGCAGCGCCTCTTCGGTGCGCGAGGAGAGCTCCGTCCACCCCGCAGACGAGTCCGGCGACGCCCCGCAGCCGGCGATCTCGTCGAGCGCCGCGCCGAGATCGAGGCGAGCGGCGCGGCGCGCGGAGAGCCAGGTGTTGCGGGCGATGGTGTGGAGCAGCGGGCCGAGGCGCGTGTCCGGGCGCAGCTCGCCCGCGCAGCCGGCGAGCTTGAGGAAGGTGTCCTGGAGCAGATCGTCGGCGAGGGCGCTCGACCCCCCGAGGCGGCGGAGCAGCGCGAACACGGCGTCGGCGTGGAGCTCGAAGACCTCCTCGAACGCGCGCCGCTCTCCCCGGCGGAGGCGGTCGATGAGGGCCCAATCCTTGGGCGAAGGGCACATGAGGAGGTCCGACAACCGTCGCCCGTGGGAGTTCCCTCGACAATCGCCGGTCACACTCCGCGGGGCTCATGCGTTCTCTCCTCCAGAAAGGCAGGACCTCATCATGATCCAATTCTTCAAGAACGGCGGCATCGGCATGTTCCCCATCCTCGGCCTCGGTCTCGCGGTGCTCGCGACGGCGCTCGCGTTTGCCCGAACCGGCAGGCGCGAGACCGAGGGCTTCCTCGAGCGGCTCCTGCGGGCGACCGCGTGGACGACGGTCGTCGCCTTCGCGACCAACCTCATGGCCGTCGGCTTCTACGTCGCGAAGATGGACCGAGCGGAGATCGGGCAAATCGTTTGCGCCCTCTCGGAGGGCGTGGCCGAGGCGCTCTCACCCGTCGCGTTCGGTGGTGGGTTCCTCGTCCTCGCCTGGACGCTCGCCGCCATCGGTCGTCGACGGCTCGACGCCCGACTCCCGGCGAGCGCTTGACCTGATCGGCCCCGCGCCGCCTGGCTCACCCTGCCGAGGGGAGCTCGGGCGGCGCGGCCCCTTGGAAGAGCCCCGAGGTGCGGACGCCCCGCCGTGAAAGGATCGCGTCCGACGAGGCGGCGGCGCGCGTCGCCTCGACCGCAAGTCCGGTCTCGCGAACCGAGCCTCGTGGTGATCCGGCTCTCGATTCGTCGCCTCGCGCTCTCCGAGGCGCGCGGACCCGCTGTCGATCGACGCGCCGGGCTCGGCCGCCTCTGCGCTGGCGATCCCACGCGCGGACGCCTGGGCGCGGTGCTCGCGCGAGCCGGAGTCGCCAGACGATCGTGGGCGCAAGGCTCGTCGCCGACTCCATCGACGGCGCGCGCCGCGTCAATCTGGAGGCTCTCCCGGCCCCAGCGAGTCGAGGCGTACACGGAAGAGCTGACTCGCAGGCGCGATGGCGTAGACGTGATCGCACGTGACGCCGACGGCGCTGAGCGGGTACGCGTAGCCGGGGCTGTGGAAGACCCATGACCAGCCGTCCGACAGCCGGACGACCCGGATCGCGGCGGATTGGTGGGGTGTGTTCATCACATAGGAGATCGCCGCCGCGTATCCGCAGCCGACCTTCCAGCCCCAGGGGAGGCTCTGGGTGGTCTCGGAGCGGAGGCGGACGGCCGTCTTCTTCGCCGTCTCTGGGTCGGTGGTCGTCGGGGCCACCATGATGTCCTGCACAGCCCACCGATAGAAGCCGGTCAGGCCGCCGTGCCCGTGGACCCACACCATCTGGTCGTCGTCCGCACCAAAGCCGAAGGCCGCTTCTTCCGTCGTCGGGTACCGCAAGAACGGCTGCGCCTTGCCGCCGTGGTAGACGTGGACGCCGTCCTGGTACCCGCCCGACACGACGAGGAACAAGCCCTTGTTCGTCTGGGTCACGTCCTTCACGCCGAGCCCGGCGGGGTCCATGCTCGGATCGAAGATGACGGTCCCGTGCTCGGGGTCGTCCATCGGGAACAGCACGTCTTCCGACTCGGCCTGCCGGAGGACCCCGTCGATGCCGATCGACCAGAACGGCTCGGCCGACTTGGTCCAGGCCTTACGGATACCGACGAAGGTTGGATCCAGATCGCCGAGCTGCCCGGCCGCGACCACCCCCTCGGTCGAGACCATCACTCCCGGCTTGTAGACGGAGACATCGACCAAGAACCGACCGCCGCTCACGCCGAAGGGAAGACGCGCTGCGCACCCACCTCGAATTCTGTAGGATTGATAGACGGTCCCCTTGTTCGACTCCCAGGTGATCAAGTAGTATGGCCGATCCGTGTTGAAGCGGTAGACGCCGAACACCCACTCGTCGTCGCTGATGCGCTGAAAGACGTTGCGTGGGCTCGACTCGAGCCACTTGTATCCGTCGACGGCCGCGGCCTCGCAGGGGACGCCCTCGACCCACTCGGGCGGGCAGGTCGTCCAGCTCAGGGGCGGGAGCTGCTTGCCCGTCGTGCTGGGGTACCAGACCTCGCAAATGCCCTCGGTCGGGAGGCGCTTCCAGCCCTCGAAGCCCGGGCCGAGCCCGTTGTCCCCGGCCGCCCCCGCGGCGGGCGTCCCACCGGAGCCACCCTTGCCCGCGCGACCCGCGCGGCCCGCGGAGCCTGCCTTGCCCGCGCCGCCGCCCCCCTGCCCGCTGGGCGAGGGGGCGACCGCGTCGGACTCTCCACCGCCGCAGGAAGCGAGCGCGACCGCGACGAGCGCCACGAGGCTGGCCGCGAGGATGGCGGCCCTCACAGGCAGCCTCCGAAGTCGTTCCAGTCGCCGTCTCGCTCGTCGTCCCAGAAGCGCCTCGGCTTCTTCTTGCCCTTCGAGGAGGGATCACGCGCCGGCTCGAGGCCAGCGAGCCGCAGCACACGCGCGGGCGTGCTCTTGGTCTCCGCGAGCGGGAAGGCGTAGCCCGCCAGGCTGATCACCGGCGCGCCCGTCAAGGCCCCCCTCCCGACGAACATCCGGTGGCGCCGCTGCTTCTTGGCGTCCGGCGCGGCCGCGCGCTCGAGGCGCAGCACCACGAAGCGCTGCAGCCACTTCGAGGACGCCACGAGGGTGACCCCGCCGTCCAGACGATCGTGGGCGCAAGGCCCGTCACCGACTCCATCGACGGCGCGCGCCGCATCAATCTGGAGGCTCTCCCGGCCCCAGCGAGTCGAGCCGCACACGGAAGAGCTGACTCGCAGGCGCGATGGCGTAGACGTGATCGCACGTGACGCCGACGGCGCTGAGCGGGTACGCGTAGCCGGGGCTGTGGAAGACCCATGACCAGCCGTCCGACAGCCGGACGACCCGGATCGCGGCGGATTGGTGGGGTGTGTTCATCACATAGGAGATCGCCGCCGCGTATCCGCAGCCGACCTTCCAGCCCCAGGGGAGGCTCTGGGTGGTCTCGGAGCGGAGGCGGACGGCCGTCTTCTTCGCCGTCTCTGGGTCGGTGGTCGTCGGGGCCACCATGATGTCCTGCACAGCCCACCGATAGAAGCCGGTCAGGCCGCCGTGCCCGTGGACCCACACCATCTGGTCGTCGTCCGCACCAAAGCCGAAGGCCGCTTCTTCCGTCGTCGGGTACCGCAAGAACGGCTGCGCCTTGCCGCCGTGGTAGACGTGGACGCCGTCCTGGTACCCGCCCGACACGACGAGGAACAAGCCCTTGTTCGTCTGGGTCACGTCCTTCACGCCGAGCCCGGCGGGGTCCATGCTCGGATCGAAGATGACGGTCCCGTGCTCGGGGTCGTCCATCGGGAACAGCACGTCTTCCGACTCGGCCTGCCGGAGGACCCCGTCGATGCCGATCGACCAGAACGGCTCGGCCGACTTGGTCCAGGCCTTACGGATACCGACGAAGGTTGGATCCAGATCGCCGAGCTGCCCGGCCGCGACCACCCCCTCGGTCGAGACCATCACTCCCGGCTTGTAGACGGAGACATCGACCAAGAACCGACCGCCGCTCACGCCGAAGGGAAGACGCGCTGCGCACCCACCTCGAATTCTGTAGGATTGATAGACGGTCCCCTTGTTCGACTCCCAGGTGATCAAGTAGTATGGCCGATCCGTGTTGAAGCGGTAGACGCCGAACACCCACTCGTCGTCGCTGATGCGCTGAAAGACGTTGCGTGGGCTCGACTCGAGCCACTTGTATCCGTCGACGGCCGCGGCCTCGCAGGGGACGCCCTCGACCCACTCGGGCGGGCAGGTCGTCCAGCTCAGGGGCGGGAGCTGCTTGCCCGTCGTGCTGGGGTACCAGACCTCGCAAATGCCCTCGGTCGGGAGGCGCTTCCAGCCCTCGAAGCCCGGGCCGAGCCCGTTGTCCCCGGCCGCCCCCGCGGCGGGCGTCCCACCGGAGCCACCCTTGCCCGCGCGACCCGCGCGGCCCGCGGAGCCTGCCTTGCCCGCGCCGCCGCCCCCCTGCCCGCTGGGCGAGGGGGCGACCGCGTCGGACTCTCCACCGCCGCAGGAAGCGAGCGCGACCGCGACGAGCGCCACGAGGCTGGCCGCGAGGATGGCGGCCCTCACAGGCAGCCTCCGAAGTCGTTCCAGTCGCCGTCTCGCTCGTCGTCCCAGAAGCGCCTCGGCTTCTTCTTGCCCTTCGAGGAGGGATCACGCGCCGGCTCGAGGCCAGCGAGCCGCAGCACACGCGCGGGCGTGCTCTTGGTCTCCGCGAGCGGGAAGGCGTAGCCCGCCAGGCTGATCACCGGCGCGCCCGTCAAGGCCCCCCTCCCGACGAACATCCGGTGGCGCCGCTGCTTCTTGGCGTCCGGCGCGGCCGCGCGCTCGAGGCGCAGCACCACGAAGCGCTGCAGCCACTTCGAGGACGCCACGAGGGTGACCCCGCCGTCCACGTCGTTGAGCAGCCAGAGCCCGTCGTACAGCCCGAGCCGAGGCCATTGTCCAACCAGCGTCGAGCTGCCCGTCGTCGGATCGATCCGCAGGAGCCGTGCCCATGGTCGCCCATGCGTCCCTTGGACCTCGTCGATCACCCACAGGTCGCTCGTCGCCTGGGACCAGATCGCCGTCACCACCCTCGCGGGCAGGGTGCCCGTGAGGTCCACGGCCTGCCACGCGCCGTCGTCTGCGATGCTCCGCGCCTCGAGCGAGGCGCGCGGCGCGCCCGCCGAGACGCCTCCGACGCGGAAGAGCAGCCCCAGCGAGCGGCTGTAGACCGCCGCCGGAGGCGCGTCGCCCGGCCCTGAGGGGCCCTGGCTCGCCGTGCCCGCGCGGCGCGCCGTCATCGCGATCCCGCGGATCGGATCGGCGCCACCCGGGCTCGTCACCGGCCCGCGAGCAAAGGTCTCGAGCCTCGTCGCGAGGCCGCCCGCCGAGGCGAACACCTGCTCGACGATGTCGAGGCCGTCCTCGGACACGAGGAGCGCCTGCGGTCCGTCGTAGCCGTGACCGAGCCCCGCGTTCGACTCGGTGTACCGGACGTACCTCAGCCCGGGCGTCACGAGGAGGGATCGCAGGCCTGGCGACAGGCGGCTCGAGGGGAGATCGCGCGGCCCGGTCTCGCCGAAGATCTTGGTCACGCTGCTCCCGATCCCGAGGTACCCCGGCGGAGGGTTCGACACGAGGCCGAGCCCGGGCGAGAAGAAGCCGCACACGTCGCAGGTGCCCGAGGACGGCGGGTTCACCTGCTCGCAGCCGAGGCACGGGCGACTGCACTCGACGAGCGCGCACGGATCCACGGGGATCGTCGGGCCTCCCAGGGTGAAGGGGGCGCCCGTCGCCACGTACGTGAAGGCCTCGGCGTCCTCGTAGTGGTTGGCAAGGCCCTCCCCCGGGGTCCCATCGAGCAGCATGTGGGTACCGACGGGCGGCGTGGGGGGCGCGCCCTTTTGGCCGAGGGTCGTGTTCGCGTGCATCCACTGGCGCCCGGCGCCCACGTACGTCCCGGTCTCGAAGGGGCTCGGCGGCTGCATCGGCGGGATGAAGCCGTCGTTCCACGGCGCGGCGAGCCACGACGCCCAGTCGGGCTTCCAGCTCCAGCCCACGGTGTACTGTGTCTGGTCGTCGAAGAGGACGCTGTCCGCGTACCCAAGGTGCGCGATCCCCTGCCGGTGCCAAAGCGTCGGCTTGTCCTCCTCCATGTCGAGGTACTTGTCGTCGATCGCCGCATCGCCACCGCACCGCGTCGTGGTAGAAGAGATACAGTACCGATACTCCATGGGATCGGCGCCGGGGGCGGTGAGGGTCACGGGGACGGGGGAGTCTGTCTTCGCGCCGACCATCCGCGGCGCAAGCCCCTTCAGCGTGAAGGTGCCGTCGTCGGGCAGCTCCCACTTGTCTCCCTTGACGACGGCGCTCGCGAACTTCGTGTGGTCCTGCTTCGCGACCGAGAAGTCCGGGCATGGTACCGGATCGCACGCATCCCCGAGCACCTCCGCCGTGCGCGCGTGCTCCGCCTCGGCGTTGCAGTTCGTCTGCTTCTCGTTCGGCACCTGGGGACAATTGTCGATGTCGCCGCAGACGCCGTCGCCGTCCTCGTCGTTCTTGGCGTCGAGCGGGCACTTGTCGCAGGCGTCGCCCAGGCCGTCGCCGTCCCGATCGAGCTGGTTCGTGTTCGCGAGGCGGGGGCAGTTGTCGACGTCGTTCGTCACCCCGTCCTCGTCCAGATCGATGGCGGACACGAAGTACGCCTTCCCGTCCCACTGCCCGTCGATCGGGACCACGGGCTGCTCGGTGGCGAGCCCGATCACGCCGTCAGGCCTCTTGCACCACACGTACGGCGTCTTCTGGCTCGCGTCGCACGCTCCCTGCATGAACGGTCCTGGCTCGTCGAAGTCGACGACCTTGCAGCCGTGGGCGTCCGCGAAGTTTGGGTCCTCGCAGCAGGCCCGGATCATCACCGAGCCCTCGGGGCAGCTCACGCATAGGTCTCGGAAGACGTCGTGTCGCGTCGGGGGTGCGCAGGGCGTCACGTCCGCGATCGGCAGGTGGGGATGGTTCGGCGTCGCGCCCACGAACGGCCTCGCGAACCAGCCGAACATCGTGCGAGCGACCTCGACCCTCGCCCACTCCGGCGCGCACTTCTTCGTGTCTCCGCCCTTGAAGCACTGGGGATCGGGCGCGCCGCTCGGCGGCGTCTGCTCGACCAGCACCTGGTGGATCGCCGCTCGGGCCGCCTCGGCAAAGTACGTGGCCATGGTGTCAGCGAGCGAGTCTCCGTCGAACGAGCAGAGCCTCTCGACGCCCGTCGCGCACAAGGCGTTGCCGAGCCACAGGACAGCCTCCGGGAGCCCCAGGCAGCCGTCGATGTTGCTGATGTCGATCGCGACGTCGGGCGTGCCCGAGTCGACGTCGTCGCTGGCGTGGATGGGGTCGAGCTCGATGCTCGGGATCACCTCGAGACAGCCGACGTCTTGGGCGTCGTAGGCGGGCGCCGTCGGACCGCCGCCCGCGAAGAGCCTCTCCGCCGTCGCGCGCGTGTAGCTCAGGTCCGGTCGCGTCGCCGTCGGAGCACACCCGGGGATACGCTGCGGTCGGAGCACGATGTGCCCCTTCAGCCGGTTCAGCCGCAAGTCCACGGCGACCGCGCTCACCGTGTCGATGCTGCAGTAGGTGTCCGTCGCGCTGAAGATCTTGCTGCAGGTGTCGCCCTTGGCCTTCCCGCTGTCCTCGTCGAAGGGAGAAAAATCCAGGTCCGACTCGATGTGTTCCGCGAGCGATCGTTCGCACGCATGGTGCGACCGCCACCCGGTCGTGCCGTCCTTGTCCGTCCACTTCACCTCGAACGGGATCTCGACGCCGATGAGAGCGCGTTGGTTCGCACCGCCCGGGTAGGAGACCGTCTCGACGCGCCGCGCGAGCTTCAACCGCTCAGGGTGCATCGTCAGCGTCATCACGGCGTCGTCGATCTTCGCGACCGCCAGAAACTGCCGGGTGTACGTGCCCGAGAACGGACCTGCGTTCCACGTGCTCGTGACGCTGTCGACCACCACGGGCTGCGCTCCAGCCGCCTTGGGCATGACGAGGGCGAGCGCGCCGAGGGACGGCACCTCGACGGGATCCTTGTAGTACCCGCCGGCCCCTGCAACCCGCTCGGGATCGAAGAGCTGCACGTTCACCGTGAAGGGGAAGAGCGCCGCCATGTTGGGCGTCTCCTGAGGCGAGTACACGAGGCAACCCTGCCCGCTGTACGCAGAGAGCGATGGGTTGCCGACGAAGGGCGTAGCGTCCGCGCATGTTCCCCCCTTGAATCCCTTGCGGTTGACGAGGAGCGCAAGCTGGGGCCGCGTGGGGCCTCCGTGGAGGTCGCCGTCGGGCGGATTGCCCGTGAGCAGGGTGAGCCGGGTCCTCAGATCCGAGAGCGTGTCGTTCGTCACGGTGGTCGCCCCGACGCTCCAGCTTCGGATCTTCAGCTTCTTCATGTCCCACGAGAGGTGATCCGACACGTTGGGGCCGGTATACAGGGTGAAGTCGCCCGCCTTCGGCGGCATGGGCGCGATCGCCGGCCGCGTGCCGTCTCCGGTGGTCCCGATCACCGTCGCGGGAGTCATGTTCGACTGGCATGCGGTGGCGGCGAGTGCCAGCAGAACCAGGGAAAATGCGGTGCGTGCGTGCGTTGCGTTGCGTTGCGTTGCGTTGCGTTGCGTGCGTGCGTGCGTGCGTGCGTGCGTGCGTGCGTGCGTGCCATCGCGAACCTTTCTCTCCCCGCCCATCCATGGACGAGGTCGGCACGTACGTTAGCGTTCGCCTCGCGGGGCTGTCAATGCGCTTTGCGACCTCGCCTGCGGGAAGATCCCGCGAGCGGCCGAGGTGGGTGCTTCACGGCGCGCGGGTGCCGTCCAGACAGGGCCAGAACCAAGAGCGACCGACGACTCGCGCAGAGGCGATTGGGTCCAACCGCTCACCAGCGCAGCGCCCGCCTGCATCCCGCGCAGCTTCTTGGGCCGCCCTCGACGTGGGCTCTGACGAGGGACCGTCGCGTCACGCGGCCCGGGTCTGCGGCGCTCGGCTCGACGACCTCCAGGAGGACGGCACGACGCTCAGGCGCAGCAGCGCGGCGAGCCTCGTGGACGATCGCGCGCCGCTCGCTCGGCTCCGTGTCGTCGTCCCCGTCCCACCAGAGTGCCGACGCTCCCTCGTGGAGCACGAGAGAGCGCCGCGGCCACGCTCCGCGCCACGCTCGCCACGTTCACCCCGCTCATCGCCACCCCGGGGGGTGCCCCGCGTGACCCCGCCGCCCGCGCGCAGCGGCTCGAGGGGCCGCAGCCTGAGCCACCCACCGCTCGCCGTGACGGCGTCGGCTCGTCGAGCCTTGGGTCTCCCTTCCGCGTCTGAGGTACGATCGGCCGCGCGATGTCGATCCTCGTGAGAGCCATCCTCCCGGCGGTCCTCGCCGCTGCAGGCTGCGCCAGCCCGGGGCTCGCCGCGCCGCAGGACCCCGCGCCGAGGCCCTCGCGCGAGGCGGCGCCCCCGAGCCATGCCTCCGTCGCCCGCCCGACGCCGCCGCCCGATCCGACCGCCGCGCCGCCGCCCGCGACCCGGCCCGCGCCGACCCCGGCGGTGGAGCCCGCCTACGATCTGCACGTCCTCGACGTGGGCACGGGGCTCTCCGTCTTCGTCACGGGGCCGTCCTGGTCCCTCCTCTACGACGCGGGGTCCAACGACGATCTGGCTACGGGGACCCAGAACCGCGTGGTCGCTTACCTGAAGGCGCTCCGACCCGAGCTCGCGACGATCGATCACGCGATCTTGTCGCACGCCCACCGAGATCACGACTCGCTCTTCGAGGGCGTGTTCGCCGCGTATCGGGTGAAGGCCGCCTGGGATCCCGGCGCCGTCAACCCGGCGTGTGACTACCGGACATTCGTCCAATCGATCGCCGACGATCCGCGGATCGCGTACCGCACGGCGGCGCACGACGAGGGGACCGTCACGGTCGATTTCGGTCGCCCCGTGTGCACCCAGAAGCTCCCGGCGAAGGTGGATGTGGCGCACGGCGCGCGGCTCGAGCCGGGCGAGCGCGTGAGGCTCGACGAGCACGCGTCGATGACGGTGCTCCATGTGTCCGCCGTCGCCCGGGCCGGCGACTACAACCGCACGTCCATCGTCGTCTTGCTCGAGCTGGGCGGCGCGCGTGTGCTGCTGATGGGTGACGCCGAGGCGGGAGGCAGGGCGAGCCCGTCCCGGAGGCCGACCCCTTCCTCGATCGAGGGCACGCTGCTCGCCACGCGGCGCGACGACCTCCGCGCCGACGTGCTCGTCGTCGGGCACCACGGATCCAAGTCGTCCACGCGAGAGGCCTTCCTGGCGGCCGTCCGGCCCCGCGTCGCCGTCGTGTCCGCCGGGCCGACGAAGTACCACGGCGTGGTCTTGCCCGATCGCGAGGTGATGGACCTCCTCCACCGGGAGGTGCCCGAGGTGCTCGAGACCGATCTCGACGACGAGGCCTGCGCGAGGAACCCGAGAAAAATTGGCCCCGACGCCGACGGGCGCCCAGGCGGCTGCGACGCGGTGAGCGTGCACCTCGCGCAGGGCAAGGCGATCGCGGCCTACTTCCGCGGCGCGGACTGACGCGCGGTCGCGGTGGCCTGCGACGCAGGGACCGGGCCGACTTCGGCGGGGCGCGTGGTTGGGCCGAGGCGGAGGCGAGCGCGGGCGCGCCGCGGTGGCCCGGCGCCTCGCGCGAACGATCCTGGAGACGCGCGGCCGTGTGCGGAATCGCTACCCTCACGCGGGATCGCTTGAACAGGCCCGTCGCGTCGTGCAACGAAGGGTGCGCTCGTGAAGCGCATCGTCCCCGCCCTCGTCGTCGCCGTCCTCGCGCACGCGGGTATCGGCGTCGGCGTCGCGCGGGTCCGGCCTCCGGCGGGGTCGCCGTCCGCGGCGATGGACGACGCGCCGCCGATGGAGCTGGCGCTCGAGGAGGCGCGCCCTCCCGCACCCTGGAAGGTGGCGGCGGTCGCGCACGGCGCGGAGACGAACGATCCGGGCGCGCCGCGCGCCCGCGAGACCGACGTCCGTCGAAGCCCCAGTGAGGCGCCTCGAGCGCGCGGCTCGCGCGCGCTCGAGGCGCCGGCCGCGCCCGTCGCGAGCGTCGATCCCTTCGCGCCCGTGGACTTGGGCGCCGACCGCGCGCGACGCGCTCGTGACGCGCTCGCGGGCCTCGCGGCGGGGACGGGGCTCCTGCCGATACCCCGGGGCGAGGCACCCCGCAGCGACGCACCGACGCCCATGGCCCTGCCCGATCTCGCCGCGCGCGCGAAGCGCTCGATCACCGATGGGCTCGACGCGCGCGATCGGAGCCTCGGGCTCGGCGCGGCGGGCGTCGTCGCCAACGCGGCGCACGCCGCGATGACGGGCCCCGAGGCCCCGCGCGAGGGCTCGGCGACGATCCAGCTGCGCCTCGACGCCGAGGGTCGCGTGGTCAGCGCTCGCGTCGCGGCGAGCAGGGGCGGCCCGTGGGGTCCCCTGCTCGCGGTCCTCCGCGCCGAGCTCGCGCGCCGGAGGCTCCCGGTCCCAACGACCTCCGCGGGGGTGATGGTGGCGGTGCGCGTCGAGGCGCGGCTCCAGCTGCCCTCGGCGAGCGACCATCGCGCAGGTCCCGCGGTGAGCCTCGACGGCGGGCGCGTGGGCGGGCCCTTCGATCTGGCCGATCTCGCCGCGAAGCCGACGCGCGTCGTCTCGGCGAGGGTCGTCACCCAAGTGCGTCTGTGAGGAGCCGGACGAGCCGAGCGGGCCTCCGAAGCGCTGCGCGAGGCGAGCGGCGAGGCGCGACGGTCGGCGAGGCGCGCCATGGCTCGAAGCTCTTCGGGGATCTCTGGAAGAAGCGCGCCGGGAGCCCCGCTCCGGCCGTCTCGCCGCGCCGCCGCGCCCGCGGCGAGCACGAAGTGAGGATGGGCGCGCGACGGCTCCCCCACGCGCGGCGCGCCCCCGCGGCCGCGCTCAGGGGGCGACGACACGGGCCAAGACGCGCTCCCGGTCCTCTTCGGTCTCGTCGCGGTCCCGCGGCCGTGCACCGAGGAGCGGCCGCTCAGGGGCGGGGCTTCCGAGAGGGCGCGCCGCCCTTTCGCGCAGTCCGCGCGGGCTCCTTCGGCGGGCTCTTTGCGAGCAGCTCGGCGGCCGTCCCTTCGGCCAATCGCGCCATGCAGCCGCGATCACCCCACAGCTCCTCAGGGACGATCATCGCGGGTTTCGCGCCTGGATAGGGCGGCGCCCTCTCGTGCTCCCCGAGGAGCCGGGCTCCCTCCGCCGTCGGCTTCAGGAACAGCCTGTCGTCGCAGAACAACCCAATGAGCACCCCACGACGGTAGATCCCGTGCTCGCCGAACATCGCCTTCGAGGTCACGCCCGGCCCGAATTGCTCGACGACGAAGGCGATCAGCGAGGGGGTGCAGGCCATGGCCCAGCGTAGAGGATCCGCGGGCGGCAGGGGGAGCCGGCGACGACGTCCGGCACGCCAGGGGAGACGGCGCGGCGCGCCGAGCTCATCTCGGGCGCATCTCTCGGAACGAGCAAGAGGATCCAGCACGCCAGGGGAGACGGCGCGGCGCGCCAGGGGGCTCGGCGTCGAAGGGGGGGGCGCCTGCACCTCGCGAAGCTCGGCGTCGAGCTGACGCGGCTCACGGACGAGCAGGCCGCGGAACACCTCGCGCTCGAACGCGCTCGCGAACCCGAACGAGGCGAGCGCATCCTCCCGCACGTGCGTGTGCACGAAGAAGGTGAGCGGCCCCTCGGGCGACGAAGCCCGCAGCCGCCCGAGCGTCCCCAGCGGCGCGAGCACGTCGCCCATCCTGTGCACACGGCGGCGCCGAGCCAAGTCCCCCGCGGACCCCGGGCACCGTGAGGGGCAGCGGGGGACTCTGGCTCGGGCGGTCAGTACCGGTACGCCTCGGGCTTGAAGGGCCCGTCCTGCGAGACCCCGAGGTACGCAGCCTGCTCGCCCGTGAGCCGCGTCAGCTCGACGCCGAGCTTCGCGAGGTGCAGGCGGGCCACCTTCTCGTCGAGCTTCTTCGGGAGCACGTACACCTGCTTCTCGTAGGCCTTCGCGTTCTGCCAGAGCTCGAGCTGGGCGAGCACCTGGTTCGTGAAGGACGAGCTCATCACGAAGCTCGGGTGCCCCGTCGCGCAGCCGAGGTTCACGAGCCGCCCCGACGCGAGGAGCGTGATGCGCTTGCCGTTCGGGAAGATGTACTGATCCACCTGCGGCTTCACGTTCACCTTCTGGATCTCCGGGTTCTCCTCCAGCCACGCGACCTGGATCTCGCAGTCGAAGTGCCCGATGTTGCACAGGATGGCCTCGTCCTTCATCGCCTCCATGTGCTCCTTGCGGACGATGTCTTTGCAGCCCGTCGCCGTGACGAGGATGTCCGCGAGCGGCGCCGCCGTCTCCATCGTGACGACCTGGTAGCCCTCCATCGCCGCCTGCAGCGCGCAGATGGGATCGATCTCGGTCACCATGACGCGCGCGCCGAGCGACCGGAGCGCCTGCGCCGACCCCTTGCCGACGTCGCCGTAGCCCGCGACGACCGCCGTCTTGCCCGCGAACATCACGTCCGTCGCGCGCTTGATGCCGTCTCCCAAGGACTCGCGGCAGCCGTACAGGTTGTCGAACTTGGACTTCGTGACCGAGTCGTTCACGTTGATGGCGGGGACGGCGAGCTTGCCCTCCTTGGCCATGCGGTAGAGCGCCTTCACGCCCGTCGTCGTCTCCTCGCTGATCCCGCGGATGGGATCGGCCCCCGAGAAGAGGCCCGCGTGCTTCTCGTGGAGGTAGGCCGTCAGATCGCCGCCGTCGTCGAGGACCATGTTCGGCCCCTTGCCGCCTTGGAAGGCGAAGATCTGCCTCTCGAGGCACCACATGTACTCCTCCTCGGTCTCGCCCTTCCACGCGAAGACGGGGACGCCGGTCTTCGCGATGGCGGCGGCCGCGTGGTCCTGCGTCGAGAAGATGTTGCACGAGGTCCAGGTCACCTCGGCCCCGAGGGCGACGAGCGTCTCGATGAGGACCGCCGTCTGGATGGTCATGTGCAGGCAGCCCGCGACGCGCGCCCCCTGGAGGGGCTTCTTCGCCCCGTACTCGGCGCGGAGGGCCATGAGCCCGGGCATCTCCTTCTCGGCGATGGCGATCTCCTTGCGGCCCCAATCGGCGAGCTGGATGTCTGCGACTTTGTAGTTCTCGGTCATGATGCGTGGGATCCTTCGTGGGTCTTCTGTGGGTGCTTGGAACGAACGGGGGACTTCTTCTTGGGGGAGACGTCGTGGGAGGGTGCGTGGGGGACGCGCCCCGAGAGGACGAACAGCTCGAGCGGCGCGCCGGGCGCGCGCTTGGGGGTCGTGCGGGACACGACGCGGTGACGGACGTCCGTGAGCCCCGCGCGCGCGGCGAGCGCCCGGATGTCGGCCTCGGAGAAGCCCAGCCACAGATCCTCTTGCTCTTCGCGGAGCCACTCGTGGCCGTGCGCGACGAGATCGACGACGACGACCGCGCCGCCGGGGCGCACGACGCGCGCCGCCTCGGCGAGCGCCACGGCGGGCTGCGCCGCGTGGTGGAGGACCAGCGAGAGGAAGGCCGCGTCCTGCGAGCGCGCCTGGAGCGGCAGCGCCTCGAGCTCACCTCGATCGAAGGAGATCCCCGAGAGCCCGAGCTGCGCCGCCTTCGCCCGGGCGCGGCGGAGCATGGCGGCCGACCGATCGATGGCGTGGACGTGGGCGGCGACCTCGGCGAGAAAGGGCAGCATCCCGCCCGTCCCGGTGCCGATGTCCGCGACGGTGAGCCCGGCGGGGACGAGCGGCGAGAGCGACGCGTAGCCCGCGGCGTCGGCGAAGAGCTCGGCGCGGAGCGTGTCCCAGTCCTCGGCGCGATCGAAGAACCCGCGCGAGCGCTGGGCGCGCCGCGCGACGATCCGCGCGATCTTCGTGACGAGGCGCTCCTTGCGCGCGATCGCGGAGAGCTCGTCGAGGAAGGATCCGGCGATGGCCGCGTCGTCGCGGACGAGGCGATGGAAGGTCGCCGTGCCCTGGCGGCGAGAGGCGACGAGCCCGGCCCCGCCGAGGACGGCGAGGTGGCGCGAGACGCCGGACTGCGGGAGCCCGAGCACCCCCGCGATCTCGCCGACCGACAGCTCGTCGTCGAGCAGGGCCGCGCAGATCCGCACGCGCGTCTCGTCCGAGAGCGCCTTGAAGCGGACGACCCACGCGGTCGAGGTCACGGCGTCCGTCTAGCGATCTTCATGCGTTCATGCAACTGGATGCATGAAGCGAAGGACGCGAGGCCCGGCCTCGAGACGCCGCCCGCGGGCGCGGGCGCCGACGCGCGGTGGGCAGAAGAGGACCGTCACGGGCGCGGGCGCCGCGCCTCACGGGGGGTCGAGACGGGAGCCCGCGAGCGCTTGGCTCGGGGGCAGCGCCGTGCCGCGGGTCCCTTCACATGATTTGACATGCGGCGCGTCGGTGGGACGTTGACCGCGGGAGGCGTCCCGGCGCACGATGCGTGAGATGCCCGATTGGACCTCGCGCGCAGGCGCGGAGGAGCACCGAGGGCCGCCCGACGGGACGGTCCCGCTCTCGGTCGCCGATCTGGACCGGAGGCTCCGCCGGCTCGTCGAGGAGGGGGTCCGGCAGGTCTGGGTCCAAGGTGAGGTGTCCGACCTGAAGACCGCACCGAGCGGTCACGTCTACTTCACGCTGAAGGACGAGCGCGAGCCCGCCCGCGTGTCGTGCGTGATGTTCCGCGGCGCGGCGGTCGCGTTCGCCCGCCACCTCCGGCTCGGGGGCAAGGTCGAGGTCCGCGGCTCGGCGAGCTTCTACGCGCAGGCCGGGCGGCTCCAGCTCCTCGTCGATGCGGCGCGTCCGCAGGGCGAGGGCGCGCGCGAGGCGGCGCTCCGCGAGCTGCGCGCGCGTCTCCAGGTCGAGGGCCTCTTCGCCCCCGAGAAGAAGCGCCCGCTCCCCGCCGATCCCGACATCATCGGCGTCGTCACGAGCCGCGAGGGCGCCGCGATCCACGACATCGCGCGCGTCGCCTTCCGCCGCGGCGGCGCGCGGATCTTGCTCGCGCACGCGAGCGTCCAGGGGGCGGCGTCTCCGCTCGAGATCGTCCGCGCGATCGATCTGCTCGAGCGGGTCTCGGGCCTCTCTTGTCTCATCGTCGGCCGCGGCGGCGGCGGCTCGGACGATCTGTCGGCCTTCGACGACGAGCGGGTCGTCCGTCGCGTCGCGCGGGCGCGGGTGCCCGTCGTCTCCGCGGTCGGGCACGAGGTGGACACGACGCTCGTCGATCTCGCCGCGGACGTCCGCGCGTCGACGCCGTCGCAGGCCGCCGAGCTCATCGTGCGCGACGCGGGTGCGCTGGCGGAGCGGCTCGCCTCGCTCCGTCAGCGGCTCGTGCGCGCGATGCACGCGCGCCTCTCCGAGGACGCGCGCGCGCTCGAGCGGCTCTCCCAGGGCTTCCATACGGGTGACGCGCTCCTCGACGAGCGGCGCGCCTTCGTCGACGATCTGTCCGAGCGTCTGGCCGTCGCGCAGCGCGCGCGGCTCGCGCGGGGGCGCCAGGTGTCGCTTGCCCTCGAGGCGCGGCTCGGGGGGCAGCACCCACGCGCCGTCCTCGCGTCGCGTCGCGCGCGCGTGGCTCCCCTCGAGGCGCGGCTCGTGGCGGCGGGCAGGCGCGTCACCGGTGAGCGTCGGGCCTCGATCGCGAAGCTCGCGGGGACGCTGGACGCGCTCTCGCCGCTCGGCGTCCTCTCGCGTGGCTACGCGCTCCTCGTCGACCCTGGGGGGCGCGCGCTCACGCGGGTCGCGGCGGTGCGCGTGGGCGAGCCCTTCGTCGTGCGCCTCCGCGACGGGACCTTCCGGGGGCGGCGCGAGCCGTGACGCGCTCGGTGGGGCGTGGCGACTGGGGCGTCTGGCGGGTCCATGAGCTTCGATGGAAGCGGCGAGGGGCGGCGCCTTCGTCGGCCGGACGAGCGGGCGCGGTGCCTCTCCGGCTCGCGACCTCTTGGGGGCGGCGCGAGCCGTGACGCGGGAGAGGCGCTTCGCCGTCCTCGGCGCGCCGATCGAGCACTCGGCGTCGCCCGCGATGCACGCGGCCGCCTTCGCCTCCATGGGGCTCCCGCACCGCTACGAGGCCGTGCTGTGCCCCACGTCGGCGGAGCTCGGCGCCGCGGTCCACCTCCTCCGTCAGGGGCGGCTCGACGGGCTCAACGTGACCGCCCCGCACAAAGAGACCGTGCTCGGGCTCGTCGATCGGATCGACCCATCGGCCGCCGAGATCGGCGCCGCCAACACGCTCGTGCGGGCAGCCGACGGGGCGGTGGTCGCGCACAACACCGACGCCGTCGCGCTCTGTCGGGAGCTCTCGCGGCTCGCGCCTCGGCTCGGCTCGGTCGTGATCCTCGGCGCCGGCGGGGCCGCGCGGGCGGCGCTCTCGGCCTGCCTCACGCTCGGGGCGCGGCTCGTCACGGTGACGACGCGCTCGTGGACGAACATGGAGGCCCTCGAGGGCTCGGGCCGCGCCGAGCCGCTCCGCGCACGCGGCGCGCTGCTCACGGTGTGGCCTGGGCAGGACGTCCGCGCGTCCGGGAAGCTCTCGCTCACCATCCGTGCGTCCTGGGACGGCACCCTGCGCGGCTGCGATCTCGTCGTCCAGTGCACCCCCGGTCGTGGTCCGGAGGTCGCGCGGGCGATCGCGTTCCGAAGCCTCCCGTCCCACGCGGTGGCGTACGACCTCGTGTACGACGAGGACACGGCCTTCCTCCGCGGGGCGCGGGCGAGCGGGCTCGTCGCCGAGGGCGGGGTGGGTATGCTCGTCGAGCAGGGGGCGCTCGCGTTCGAGCGCTGGCTCGGCGTATCGCCGCCGCGCGACGTCATGCGCGCCGCCGTGCTAGCCCGCCTCGCGCATGGCTGAGCCGCTGCGTCCCGCGAAGAGCGTCTTCTCGTACGGCTACAGGCGCATCGTCCTCCTGCTCATCTGGCTGCTCATCGTCCCGAGCGTGCTCCTGACGAGCGTCGGCATCACCCTCGTCGTGCTGGGGGACGCGCGCATCAACCTGCTCTCGGGCATCCTCGTCATCTCCTTCACGAGCACGGTCATCACCGGCGTCGTGCTCGTCTGGGTCTTCGTGCGGCGCGACGCGAAGCTGTCGGAGCTGCAGGCCGACTTCGTGTCGAAGGTGAGCCACGAGCTGCGCACGCCGCTCACGAGCATCCGCCTCTACACCGAGACCCTGGCGCTCCGCCGCGGCAACCCCGAGGTCGAAGAGAAGAGCCTCGCGGCGCTCACGCGGGAGAGCAAGCGGCTCCAGGATCTCATCGATCGGCTGCTCGACTGGGGCCACATGGAGAGCGGGAGGCGCGTCTTCCAGAAGCAGCCGTCGGATCTCGGCGAGGTGGCCCGGGACGCGCTCGCTGCCTTCGAGCCGCTCCGCGCGCGAGCGGGTGTCCTGCTCGACGTCGAGATCCCGACGGGCCTCCCGCCCGTCCTGTGCGATCGCGGCGCCGTGAAGGACGCGATCGTGAACCTGCTCTCGAACGCCTACAAGTACGGCGGTGAGACACCGTCGATCCGGCTGCGCGTCGAGGCGGCGAAGGACGCGGTCTGCGTCGCGGTCAGCGACAACGGCATGGGCATCGAGCCCGGGGAGCACGCGCGCATCTTCGAGAAGTTCTATCGCGTCGACGACAGGCTCTCGCGCGAGCGCGAGGGCTCGGGGCTCGGCCTGGCGATCGTGCAGCACGTGATGCGCGCGCACCGCGGGCACGTCGAGGTCGACAGCGCCATCGGGCGGGGGGCGACCTTCACGCTCGTCCTCCCCGTGAGCCACGATCGTCGCTAGCGCCGGACGGCGCGTGGATGCGCTGGACCGCTTAGCCTAGCACCGCGCCGCGAGCCCCGATCGTCGCTCGCGCCGGGCGACGGGTGGCCTAGAAGAGCCCGACCTTGGATGGGGTGAAGCCCGGGAAGGCCGCGCTCGGATCCGCGAGGCCGAGGTGCGCGCGCAGGATCTCCGAGAAGACCGAGCGGTGATCGGTCGTCACGGGGAGATCGCGGCCCTCCCACAGATCGTCGAGGCCCTTCCAGGGTCCAATGACGCGCCTGCCCTTCACGCCCCCGCCCAGCACGAGCATCACCGAGCCGTGGCCATGATCGGTGCCGCCCGAGCCGTTCTCCTTCACGGTGCGGCCAAACTCGGTCGCTGTGACGAGGCAGGTGTCCTTGAGCGACGGGCCGAGGTCCGTCGCGAACGCCGCGAGCGCGTCCCCGAGCTCGGCGAGGCGCTTGTCGAGCTGCGGGGCCTGGTTCACGTGGGTGTCCCACCCGCCCGTGTCGACGACGGCGACCTCGACCCCGACCTCGCTCCGGATGAGCTGAGCCACCTGACGGAGCCGCTTGCCGACGATGCCCTCGGGGTACTTCGCGCCGTTCGCCGGC
>CAYNEK010000073.1:0-22610 GCA_964396175.1 uncultured Polyangiaceae bacterium
CGCGAGGGCGGCAAGACCGTCGGCGCCGGCGTCGTCACCAAGGTCACGGAGTGAGCCATGGCTGAGACCGCGAAGATCCGCATCCGCCTGAAGGCCTTCGACCACCAGCTGCTCGATCGCTCGACGACCGACATCGTCGAGACGGCGAAGCGCACGGGCGCCCGCGTGGCCGGCCCCGTCCCGCTCCCCACCGAGATCCGCAAGTACACGGTGCTCCGCGGACCGCACGTCGACAAGAAGTCGCGCGAGCAGTTCGAGATCCGTACGCACAAGCGTCTGCTCGACATCCTCGAGCCGACGCAGCAGACCCTCGACGCCCTGATGAAGCTCGATCTCTCGGCCGGCGTCGACGTCGAGATCAAGTCGTTAGAAGAAAGGCGACAGTCACCATGCCTACCATCGATGTGTTCAACATGAAGCGCGAGAAGGTCGGCTCGATCGCGCTTGCTGACGAGGTGTTCGGGGCCGAGGTCAACGAGGGCCTCTTCTACGACGTCGTGAAGGCGCAGCTCGCCTCGCGCCGCCAGGGCACCGCCGCCGCGAAGGAGCGCGCAGCCGTCTCGGGCTCGACGAAGAAGCTCTACAAGCAGAAGGGCACCGGCCGGTCGCGCCAGGGCTCGATCCGCGCGCCGCACCATGTCGGTGGCGGTCAGGCGCACCCGCCGCGTCCGCGGGACTGGGCGTATCGTCCGCCGCGGAAGGTCCGCATCGGCGCGCTCGTCTCGGCGCTGTCGCTGCTCGTGAAGGAGGGGCGGCTCACCGTCGTCGACAAGCTCGCCTTCGCCGAGAAGAAGACGAAGACCGCGCAGACCGTCCTCCGCGCGCTCGGGGCGTCCAAGAAGGCGCTCGTCGTCGACGCGAAGGAGAACGAGAACCTGAAGGTGTCCGTCCGCAACCTCGAGGACGCGCTCTTCCTGCCGCCCGAGGGCGTCAACGTGTACGACCTGCTCCGTCACGACCACCTCGTGGTCTCGTCGGACGCGGTCAAGGCCCTCGAAGATCGCTGCAGGAAGTGAGGAGACAGCCATGACCCCCGAATCGATCATCCGCCGCCCGATCCTCCTCACCGAGAAGGCCTCGTCGCAGCGTGAGCAGCACCAGTACGCCTTCGAGGTGCACCGCAAGGCGAACAAGATCCAGATCCGCGACGCAGTCCAGAAGCTCTTCAAGGTCAGCGTCACGAGCGTGAACACCATGGTCTTCCGCGGCAAGATCCGCCGCATGGGCCGCGGTGAAGCGAAGCTCCAGAACTGGAAGAAGGCGATCGTCACCCTCAAGCCGGGCGACAGCATCGACTTCTTCAACGAGGCCTCGGGCCAGGGATTAGACGACGATGTCCATCAAGACCTTCAAGCCCACCTCTCCCGCGCGCCGACAGTACTCGGTGCTCGTGACCTCGGACCTCACCAAGAAGGCGCCCGAGAAGGCGCTCCTCGAGCAGCAGACCTCGAAGGGCGGTCGCAACAACCACGGCCGCATCACCTCGCGCTTCCGCGGCGGCGGCCACAAGCAGCGCTACCGGCTCATCGACTGGCGGCGTGACAAGATCGGCGTCCCGGCCAACGTGGCGGCGATCGAGTACGATCCGAACCGCACCGCGCGTATCGCGCTCCTCCACTACGCCGACGGCGAGAAGCGCTACATCCTCGCGCCCGACGGCGTGAAGGCGGGCGACAAGGTGCTCTCGTCGAAGCACGCGGACATCAAGCCCGGCAACTCGCTTCCGCTGCGCCACATCCCGCTCGGCACGCTCATCCACAACGTCGAGCTGCAGAAGGGGCGCGGCGGTCAGCTCGTCCGCTCGGCGGGCGTGGCCGCGACGCTGATGGCCAAGGACGGCGCCTACGCGCAGGTGCGCCTCCCGTCGACCGAGATCCGCAAGGTGCACCTCGACTGCCGCGCGACCATCGGTCAGGTGTCGAACGTCGAGCACCAGAACGTGTCGCTCGGCAAGGCCGGGCGCGCGCGCTGGCTCGGTCGGCGCCCTCACAACCGCGGCGTGGCGATGAACCCGGTCGATCACCCGATGGGCGGCGGCGAGGGGCGGACCTCGGGTGGTCGTCACCCGTGCTCGCCTTGGGGCCAGCTCTCGAAGGGTATGAAGACCCGCAACAACAAGCGCACCGACTCCATGGTCGTGCGTCCCCGTGGGAAGAAAGGCTTAGCCGATGCCGCGTTCCGTCAAGAAAGGCCCGTTCATCGACGGGCACCTCCTCGCCAAGATCCAGAAGACGCTCGCCACGAAGGCGAAGGCCCCCATCAAGACCTGGTCGCGCCGCTCGACGATCCTCCCGGAAGCGATCGGGATGACCTTCGCGGTCCACAACGGCCGGAAGTTCGTCCCTGTCTTCGTCTCCGAGAACATGGTCGGTCACAAGTTCGGCGAATTTGCGCCGACGCGGACCTTCCACGGGCACTCGGGCGACAAGAAGGGCAAGGTCGCCGCCGGCCCGAAGAGGTGACCGCGGGCTGAGCACGCTCGGCGGGAGAGCGTGGACGATCGAGGCGCGCCGCCTGTCGGGGGGGGGGCGCGTCTCGTCGTTTTTTTTTTGTTGTTGTTGGGGTGCCCATGGGACGGCAGGGCAGGGCCCTCGGGGGCGCTCGTGCCGCCCTCGTGGGATGGGAGCCTCCGGGGAGCGGACGGCGCATTGGACGGTCGTCGAGGCGGGAGCGTAGTCGTTGTATGGGAGCGTCCGGGGGGCGGAGGGCGCGTGCCCCGTCCACCCATGGCCCCCAACTCCAGGTTGCTCGCGGGCTCTTCCCTGGGCGGAGCGGTCGGCGTGCAGGTCGTCCGATGAAGTCCATGCGCGACGAAGCCCCGCACGCATCTTCCCGGGGCGGAGCGGTCGGCGTGCAGGTCGTCCAGACGGGTCCGCGTGCGCGGTCTCGCTCCGTGGCCGTATCGACGAGGGCGGTGGGGATCGCCCTTCGCGAGACACGAGAGACGCTTCGCGAGCTAGGCACGCGGCGGCGCCGTCGTGAGCGGACCGGGGGGGGCTCGGTCGACCCTCGGGGCATCACGCGGGAGGTAACGGGGCCAGTCACCACCGAGAATCCCAAGGAGCAGCCGCGCCTCGGTCGGACCGTCGGGGCGCCGACCGCGTCGGCGGGGGACATCATGGAAAACTGCCTGAGGTCTCGCGTTGGCGTGACGCGACGTCGCCTCTTGCGCTAGGGAGCATTCTATCATGCGAACCTCGGGAGTCTTCTCCGTGCTCGTCCTTGCCGTCGGTGTTGCAGCGTGCGGAGGCTCGGATGACGGGGGCGACGCGTTCGCGCCTCCAGGAGCAGGCGGGACTGGCCACGGGGGGCAGGCGCATGGAGGGGCAGGGCAAGCCGGTGGGGTGGGCGCAGGCCAGGCGGGCAGCGGCGGATCCGGCGCTGGCGGCGCTGGGGAAGGGGGCGCAGCGGGCGGCAGCGCAGGGGGCGCGGGTGGACCTGGCGGCTCGGCCGGGGCGGGTGGCCTCGGTGGCGCTGGGAGCGCGGGTGCATCTGCCGGGGCCGGTGCCTCGGGATCGCCCAGTGGCGCGGGTGGGAGCGCGGGCGCGTCTGCCGGGGCCTCGGGCTCGCCCGGTGGGGCCGGTGGGAGCGCGGGTGCGCCCGGCGGAAGCGGGGGCGCGGGAGGAGCGGGTGGTGGGGGCTCGTCGGACTTCCCGAAGACGTGCCTCGAGGCGAGCGAGGGGGGCTCGGCGCTCGGGTGCGAGTTCTGGCCCGTGGTGACCGCGAACCTCGCCTGGGAGATCTTCGACTTCGCGGTCGTCGTGACCAACCCAGGGACAGCCCCGGCGCACGTCACGGTGTCGCGAGGCGCGTTCTCGACCGAGGAGACGATCGCCCCTTCGAGCGCCGCGCCGATCTATCTCCCGTGGGTCTCCTCGCTGAAGGGGCCGCCGACGAGCGCCGATGGGTCCGTCACGACGCCGCTCACGGCGACGGTGCGTGAGAACGGCGGCGCATACAAGCTCGTCTCCGACGTTCCGGTGGGCGTCGTCCAGCACAACCCGATCGAGTACGCGGGCGGGAAGGGCGGTCCCGCAGGGAAGGACTGGTCCGCTTGCCCGGGCTCCGCACCCGGAGGGATCGGCTGCTTCTCCTTCTCGAGCGACTCGTCCGCGCTCTTGCCGAGGCATTCGCTGGGGACCAGCCATCGCATCCTTCAGGCTCCCTCCTGGGTCGCCAATGGGACGCCTGTCACGGGCAGCTTCGTCTCGATCGCGGGGGTCGAGGACGGGACGACCGTCACCGTGCAGACGGGGACCCAAGGGGCCCTGCTCTCCGGAGGAGGCGTCACGGGAGGACCGGGTGGCAAGAAGGTCGCGTTCGCGCTCGACGCGGGGGACGTCGTCGAGCTCGTCGGGCCCGCGTCGGGGGGCGATTTCTCCGGGACGACGGTCACCTCGACGAAGCCCGTCCAGGTGATCGGTGGCATCCCGTGCGCGCAGGTCCCGCTCGGAGAGCAGGCGTGCGATCACCTCGAGGAGGCCGTCTGGCCGACGACGGCGCTCGGCAGCGAGTACGTCGTCGCGCCGCCGACCGGACCGAAGGGCGACGCACCGGGGCTCGTCGTGCGCCTCGGAGGGCTCCACGATGGGACGGTGCTGAGCTACGCGCCCGCGGCACCTCCGGGGGCGCCGACGACGCTCGACGAGGGCCAGGTGGTCGAGCTCGCGCTGTCCTCGGCGGCGTACAGGGTGATGGGGACGAAGGACTTCGCGGTCGCGCTCCTCCTCCCTGGCGGCGCGGTGCTGGATCCGCTCAGTCCGGCGGGTGACGCGCTCGGGGATCCCTCGCTGAGCTACGCGATCCCGACCGCGCGCTACGCGAAGAAGGCCGTCTTTGGCGTGCCTTCGGGCTACGACGTCACGTACGTGGACGTCGTGACCCACGCGGGGGAAGCGCTCCTGCTCGACGGCGTCGTCGTCGCCGCCTCGCCGACGGTGATCACGCCAGACCGCGCGCTCTACCGCGTGCCCGTCCTCACCCCAGGTTACCACCTGCTCGAGTCGGCCATGCCGTTCGGCGCCCAGCTGATCGGCTACGGAAAGTACACGAGCTACATGCACCCCGTCGGCTCCCGCTTCCCGAAGTGAGCCGCCCCGCAGGCGAAGGAGGTCTCGCCTGGGGGCGTGAGGTGCCCCGGTGGACCTGCGGCCCTGGAACCGAGCACGAGGCGTGTCGCCCTCTCCTGGCTGCGCGCGGGCTGGTCGAGCGACCCCGTCGGGGGTGAGGAACCGTGGCGGGCTCAGCGTGGGGCCCGTCGCTTCGGCGTGGATCGCGCTCGGCAAGGGTCGCGGGTGGCTCGCGTTGGCGAGAGCCCATGAACGCCCGTCTCGAGCCCACGAAGGTGTGAGGCGAAGCGACGTCAGTTCAGCGTGATCGAGAAGCGGAGGCCGGGGGAGAGGACCGCCATCTGATGGTCACCGTAGTCGCCCTGTCCCGTCAGCTTCGCGCCGTCGACGCGAAACAAGATCCCCATCGACCAATCCCGCGCCGCCCACCACTCGTACCCGACCCCGGCGTGGCCGGTGAGGCCCTGGAGGGTGTCAGGCGCCTCGGTGGCGTCCACCGTTTGTCCCGGCGCGAGATCGAAGGCGTACGTCGTCGAGTCGTCGAACGTCATGCTCGCGAGCCCTACGCCCCCTTGGACGTGGAAGCCTCCGCGCGGATCGGGGAACCAATCGAGCAGCGCTCCGACATGGGAGAAGGAGAGCGCGTCGGGGCGCGAGAGTCGCTGGGACGAGGTCGGGGACGCGAGATCGTAGCCGCCGAATTCGAAGGCGAGCGCAAGGCCCGGCCGGATCGATCCGCCGATCGCCGCTTCGACGCCGAAGCCCGTGCCCGTGAGCTTGTCGTTGGCTGTCCCCACACGCGCTCCCGTGGGGAGCCGGACCACCGGGCTCGAGAGCGTGGACTGGAGGCTCGAGACGCCGAGCGCGAGCCTCACATACAGGCCGTCGCGAGCGATGTACGGGTGCGGCACGTAATAGGGGGGTGGCGGCGGACCGTAGGGGTAGCGAGCTCCGTACGCCGGCGGCGCGCCCCACGCAGGGGGAGGTGGGACGTGGTGGCCTCGCTGCGGATACGCGGGCTCGGGCTCGGCTTCGGGCTGGGTCGATCGGGGAGGAGCGGCCGCTGGCGCTGGTGCCGACGGCGGCGCCTCCGCGCTCGAGCCCTCCGCGGGCGCCGCGGGGAGCGGGATGGTGGCCGGCGGATCGGCGGAGGCCACCCCGACCGCGAGCCCCGGAACGAGTGAGAGGACGCATGAGACGGCCCACGAGAGGCGCTTCATGCCAGGACTCTCCCCCCAGGAACCGCCACCGTCAACTTCGCGCGCCCGCGCGTCGCGCGCGGAGGCGTGGTCGGCGGTGAAATCGCCTCTGACGTCACACGACGTCGCGCGCCCGCGCGTCGCGTGCGGGGGATTGCCGCGGTTCGGGCGCCTTCGGGGTGGCTCGGATCAGCTCCTCGCGGCCCACTCTTGCAGGGAGCGGACCTCGGGCGTCGCCGTCTCGGCCTCGAGGGCGGCAACCCCCGCGAGCGCCGCGCTCATCGTGGTGAAGTACGGGATGTTCGCGAGGAGCGCCTGGCGCCGGATGGCATAGCTGTCGCGGATCGACTTTGCGCCGACGGTCGTGTTGACGACGAGGGCGATCTCGCCGCTCCGGATGACATCGACGACGTGCGGGCTGCCCTCGGCGACCTTGTTGACCCCCGTCGCGGGGATGCGCGAGTGGCGGAGGAATTCGGCCGTGCCGTGGGTCGCCACGATCTCGAGCCCCATGTTGCGGAGGCGCCGCGCGAGCTCGACCGCGTGCTGCTTGTCCGCGTCCTTCACGCTCAGGAGGGCCTTGCCCGTCGTCGGGAGCCTGAGCCCGCTCGCGAGGAGGGCCTTGCCGAGCGCGCGCGCGAAGGTGGTCCCGAGCCCCATCACCTCGCCCGTCGAGCGCATCTCGGGGCCGAGGATCGTGTCGACCCCGGGGAATTTGTCGAAGGGGAAGACGCTCTCCTTCACCGCCACGTGGCGCGGCCAGGGGAGATCGGCGACGCCGAGCTCGTCGAGGGTCTTCCCTGCGATGATCTGGGCGGCGAGCTTCGCGAGCGGGCGGCCGGTCGCCTTCGACACGAACGGCACCGTGCGCGAGGCGCGAGGGTTCACCTCGATGACGAAGACCTCCCCGTCCTTCACGGCGAACTGGACGTTCATCAGGCCGCGGACCTGGAGCTCGAGCGCGAGGCGGCGCGTCGCGTCCTCGATGCGATCGATGATGGGCACGGGGAGCGTGTGCGGGGGCAGGACGCTCGTCGAGTCGCCCGAGTGGATCCCGGCCTCCTCGATGTGCTGCATCACGCCGCCGATGACGACGCGCTTGCCGTCGGCGAGGCAGTCGACGTCGACCTCGATCGCGTCCTCGACGAACTCGTCCACCAGGATCGTCTGCGTGCCGGCCTCCCTCGCGGCCTCGCGCGCGAGGTGCATGTACGCGCCGAATTCGTCCTCGTCGTGGCAGATCATCATCGCCCGACCGCCGAGCACGTAGCTCGGGCGCACGAGGACCGGGAAGCCGATGTTCCGCGCGATCGCGAGCGCGTCCTCTTCTCCCTTCGCGATGCCCCCGCGGGGGCGCGCGAGGCCGAGCTTCGAGAGCAGGGCGTCGAAGCGCTCCCTGTCCTCGGCGCGGTCGATGGCGTCCTCGCTCGTGCCGAGCACGCGCACCCCCGCGCGCGCGAGCGGGACCGCGAGCTTCAGGGGGGTCTGGCCGCCAAACTGCACGATGACTCCCTCGGGCCGCTCGCGCGCGCAGATGGCCAGGACGTCCTCGAAGGTGAGGGGCTCGAAGAAGAGCCGATCGGACGAGTCGAAGTCCGTCGAGACCGTCTCGGGGTTGCAGTTGACCATGAGCGTCTCGACGCCCATCGCGCGGAGGGCCATCGCGGCGTGCACGCAGCAGTAGTCGAACTCGATCCCCTGGCCGATGCGGTTGGGGCCGCCGCCGAGGATGACGATCTTGCGGCGGACGCTCGGCTCGATCTCGTGCTCGGTCTCGTAGGTTCCATAGAGGTACGGCGTGTGCGCGACGAACTCGGCGGCGCACGTGTCGACGCGGCCGAAGACGGGGACGACGCCGAGCGTCGCGCGCTCCTCGAGCACGTCGAGCTCGCTCTTCCCTGCCGCGCCGCCGCCCTCGAGGATCTGCTTGTCCGAGAAGCCGAGGCGCTTCAGGCCGCGGAGGAGCTCGACGCGCGCGTCGCCGCGCAGGGTGCGGAGCCGCGGGATGTCGCGCTCGGCGTCGACGATGCGCCGCACCTGCCGCAAGAACCACGGATCGATCGCCGACAGCTCGAACAGCTCCTCGTCCGTGAAGCCGAGGCGCATCGCGTCGGCGACGTGGAACAGGCGGTCCGCCGAGCCGATCGCGACGAGCGGACGCAGGAGGGACCGGAGCTCGTCGTCCGTCGGCGGTGGGAGCACGACGGGCGCCGACGGCGCGGCGGGCGCCTCGTGCCCGAGATCGCGCGTCTGCCGCTCGGTGAGCGCGGCGTGGAGCGCGCGGTGGTCGACGCGATCGCGCAGCGAGACGAGCCCGGCGCGGCCGGTCTCCAGGCTTCGGGCGGCCTTCTGGAGGGCCTCCGGGAAGGTCCGCGCGATGCTCATCACCTCGCCGACGCTCTTCATCTGCGTGCCGAGCCGTGTGTCCGCGCCGGGGAACTTCTCGAAGGCGAAGCGCGGCCACTTGACGACGACGTAGTCGATGGTCGGCTCGAAGGCCGCGCTCGTGTGGGTGATGTCGTTGCGCAGCTCGTCGAGCCGGTAGCCGACCGCGAGCTTCGAGGCGATCTTGGCGATGGGGTAGCCCGTCGCCTTCGACGCGAGGGCCGAGCTGCGCGAGACGCGCGGGTTCATCTCGATGACGACGAAGCGGCCGTCGCGTGGGTTGACGGCGAACTGGACGTTGGAGCCGCCCGTCTCGACGCCGATCTCCGTCATGATGGCCTTGGCCGCGTCGCGCAGCCGCTGAAGCTCTCGATCCGTGAGCGTCATGGCGGGTGCCACCGTGATGCTGTCGCCGGTGTGCACGCCCATGGGATCGAGGTTCTCGATCGAGCAGACGACGATGAAGTTGTCCGCGCGATCGCGGATGACCTCGAGCTCGTACTCCTTCCAGCCGAGCAGGCTCTCCTCGACGAGCACCTCGCCCGTCGGCGAGCAGCGGAGCGCCCACGCGACCTTCTCGTCGATCTCCTGCTCGGTCCGTACGATGCCGCCGCCGGCGCCTCCGAGCGTGAAGCTCGGCCGGAGGATCGCGGGGAGCCCCGTCAGCTCCCGGATGAGCCTCCGCGCGTCGTCGACGGAGTACGCGTAGCCGCTCCTCGGGGACTCGAGGCCGATCCGATCCATCGCCTCCTTGAAGAGCCTGCGGTCCTCGGCCTTCTCGATCGCGGCGGGGCTCGCCCCGATGAGCTCGATGCCGAGCCGCTCGAGCACGCCGTCCTCGTGGAGGCGGAGCGCGAGGTTCAGCGCGGTCTGGCCGCCGAGCGTCGGGAGCACCGCCGAGGGGCGCTCGACCTCGAGGATGCGCGCGACCGTCCTCGGCTCGAGCGGCTCGACGTAGGTGCGATCCGCGAGCTCGGGATCCGTCATGATGGTCGCCGGGTTCGAGTTCACGAGGACGACCTCGTAGCCCTCCTGCTTCAGGCTCTTGGCGCCCTGGCAGCCCGAGTAGTCGAACTCGCAGGCCTGGCCGATGACGATGGGGCCGGAGCCCAGGAGCAAGATCTTCGACAGGTCGTCCCGACGCGGCATGGGCGCCGCCTACCACGTCGCCTCGCGCGCGAGGCAAGCGTCGCTCGACGGCGACCCATCGGGTCGATCGAGTGCGCCTCTACGAGCCGCACGTGAGGTCCCCGGGGAGCCGATCGTCGCGGACGACGGGCGTGGCCATCTCTCGCGTGATCTTGGCCGAGATCTCGCAGGCCGATCGTCGCCGGTGACGGGCGTGGCGGGTGGGTCGCGCCGCGCGCCGCGCTCCCGTCGAGCCGCGCAGGGGCGCCCATGGTCGCCTCGCGAGCGACCCGCCGCGTCGATCGGCGTGGCGGCGGCGTGGCACGGATGGCAGACTCGTGCGTCCCATGCGTCGCCTCTCCGCGCTCTGCCTCGTCTCGATAGTCGCCCTCGCCGCGGCCTGCTCGTCTTCGGACGACGCCGACGGCTCCCCGGGGCCTGCTGGGCCGCCCCCGAAGCTGACGCCCCTGCCGTCGCTCACGACCGCGAAGACGACCGTCGACGAGACCCTGGGTCCCGTGAAGTCCACCCAAGCCGACGCGAAGACGCTCGGGAACCCCGCCGTCTACACGAACCTCCCGGACTTGCGCGCCGCGGGCTACGGGGATCTCCAGGTCGGCCCGGGTGAGGGCTACACGGCGCGGACGCTCGACGGGAGCGCGCCGCCCGCCCCCGGGCCCAACGCCAAGCGCCTGACGCGCTTCGTGCACCTCTCGGACTTCCAGCTCCTCGACGACGAGTCCCCGACGCGGAGCTGCTCGACCGACGGCGCGTCCATGCTGTCGTCCGCCGCGCGCCCGCAGGACCTCGAGATGTGCCGCCTGGCGAACGCCGCCGTCCGCACCACCAACGGCCTCCACGCGAAGGAGCCGCTCGATTTCGTCGTGATGGGCGGCGACAACGTCGACAACGCGCAGTCGAACGAGCTCGACTGGTTCCTCTCGATCCTGAACGGCTCGAGCGAGGTGCACTGCGACTCGGGCGAGGACGACGATCCGGTGCCAGGCCCCGACAACGACGGCAAGGACCCCTTCTTCGCCGAGGGGCTCAAGGTGCCGTGGAAGTGGGTGATGGGCAACCACGACGTCCTCGGGCAGGGGAACTTCCCTATCACCGAGAAGCGCAAACAAGACAGCGTCCAGGAGCGCGCGCCCCTCGGGACGCGCGACTACCGCGAGGGCGGCGCGTTCGTGAACGACGACGTCATCCCCGATCCGAAGCGCGTCGCGCTCTTCCCGACCGAGCTGCTCGGCCGGGTCGCCGGCGATCACGACGGGCACGGGGTCTCTGCCGAGCAGGCCACGAAGGGGCGCGCCTTCCACGCCTTCGAGGCGAGCCCGAAGCTCCTCTTCTTCGTCCTCGACACGACGCACGCGGCGGGCGGCGCCGAGGGCGTGCTCCGGATGGCGGACATCGACGCCGTCATCAAGCCGGTCCTCGAGGCCGCGAAGGCGAAGGGGCAGGCGGTCATCCTCGTCTCGCACCACTCGGCGGACTCCTTCACCGAGGATGGCGGCTCGTTCGGCTCGAAGGAGCCCGACGCGCTGACGCCCGAGCAGTGGAAGGACTTTCTCGGCGGCTACCCCAACGTGGTCTTCCACCTGACGGGGCACGCGCACGAGCAGCGCGTGAAGCTCCAGAAGGGCGCGGTGGGGCAGGGCTACTGGGACGTGATGACCGCGGCCATCGCCGACTTCCCGCACACGTTCCGGCTCATCGAGGTCTTCGACCAGGACAACGGCTTCCTCATGCTCCGGTCGACAGTAGTGAACCTCCATACAGCGGACGATCCCATCGCGAAGGACGCGGTCGTGCGCGGGACGATCGATTGGACGACGGGCTACAACCCGGGCGGCGAGAAGCGCGGCAAGGTGGACGACCGCAACGTCGAGCTGTGGATCCCGATGCCGAAGTAGGGCCTGCTCGCCGAAACGGAGGCCTCGCCATGGATCGCCTGCCCCTCCATGGACCCAGGCGCCGAAGTCGGTCCCGCTCGACAGCGGCGCGTTCTCGACGCAAGAAGGGGTCGCCATGCTGAAGGACATCGTCATCCTCGACGCCGTTCGATCCCCTGTCGGTCGCGCCCACAAGGGCTCGCTCGCGCAGCGCCGCCCCGACGAGCTCGCCGGAGAGGTCCTCCGAGGTCTCCTCGCGCGGAACCTGGAGGTGAAGCCCGAGGCCGTCGAGGATCTCGTCCTCGGCTGCGCGATGCCGGAGGGTGAGCAGGGGCTCAACGTGGCGCGGGTGGCGGGGTTCCTCGGCGGGCTGCCCAAGGAGACGAGCGCGATCACCATCAACCGCTTCTGCTCGTCGGGGCTCCAGGCGGTCGCGATGGCGGCGGCGCAGATCGCGGCGGGCTTCGACGATCTCGTCGTCGCGGGCGGGGTCGAGTCGATGTCGATGGTTCCGATGACGGGCAACAAGCTCTCCGCGTCGCCCGAGGCGATGGAGCGCTTCCCGGACGTGTACACGCCGATGGGCATCACGGCGGAGAACGTCGCGACCCGCTTCGAGGTGTCGCGCGCCGACCAGGACGCCTTCTCGCTCTCCTCGCACCAGAAGGCTGCGGCGGCGCAGGCTGCCGGACGCTTCGACGAGGAGATCGTCCCCGTGTCGGGCGTGCGCTACGAGGGTGGCGCGCGCAAGCTCTTCTCCTTCTCGAGGGACGAGCTGGTCCGGGCAGACACGACGCTGGAGGGGCTCGCGGCGCTGAAGCCGGCGTTCTCGCAGAGGGGATCGGTCACGGCGGGCAACAGCTCGCCCCTCTCGGACGGGGCGGCGGCGGCGATCGTGACGACGGCTGGTCGCGCCGAGAAGCTCGGGAAGAGGCCGCTCGGGTGGTTTCGGGCCTTCACGTCGGTGGGGGTCGATCCCGCGATCATGGGCATCGGGCCCGCGCCCGCGATCACGCGCCTGCTCGCTCGGACGGGGCTCCAGCTCGGTGACATCGATCTCTTCGAGATCAACGAGGCCTTCGCGAGCCAGTCGGTCTACGTGCAGCGCACGCTCGGGATCCCATCCGAGAAGCTCAACGTGAACGGCGGCGCCATCGCCCTCGGGCACCCCCTCGGCTGCACCGGCGCGAAGCTCGTCGCGACGGCGCTCCACGAGCTCCGGCGACGTCACGGCAAGTACGCGATCGTGAGCATGTGCATCGGCGGTGGCATGGGCGCAGCCGGCTTGCTCGAGCTCGCCTGATCGCGCGAGGCGCTCGGCCGGTCGGCGCGCTCGTCCTTCGAGCGGCTCCGGCTCGCGGCGGGCTCGGCCGACCACGCGAGGCGCTCGCTCGATCCGAGCGGCACGATGCACGGGTCACGACGCCTCGTGACCGCGCGTCGCTCCGCCTTCGTGAACCACGAGACACAATCCTCGAGACTGCGGCCGACGAGGACGCCCCTTGTCGGGGGCATGTCGCTTGCTACGCTCGTGAGGATCGTCATGGCCTCCGCTCGTCATGCTCTCTCGCTCGGTGTCCTTGGCCTCTTCGGAGCCGTGCTCGCGGGTTGTCCGATCTACTCGGACGGCCCCTGCTCCAGCGCGGACGACTGTGCGGCGGGTTGGGCATGCGGCCAGGACGGTCGCTGCATCGCGAGCTCCGAGTCCCCTCCGAACAACCGCTGCATCGCGCCGAGCCAGTGCGGAACGAACGAGACCTGCAACCGCGCCGGGCAGTGCGTCCCCGGGGACTGCATGACGAACGGCGGCTGCGTGACAGGCTACGCGTGCGTCCTCGCGAACAACGTGCCGGTGTGTGTGTACGGCGCGGGCGGCGCGTCGGGGGGCGGGGGCGCCGCGGGCACGACGTCGGGCGCGGGGGGCACGGCGGGTCACGCAGCAGGAGCCTCGGGGGCTGGAGCGGCGGGGACTTCCGGCGCCGGGGCTGGGGGGGCCGCGGGTGTGTCCGGTGCGGGTGCGGCGGGGGCGGCGGGCACGACGTCGGGCGCGGGCGGCACCGCGGGCGCATCGGGAGCCCAGGGAGGAGGCCCGTCCGGGGCGGCTGGGATCGCGGGCGCGTCGGGAGCGCAGGGGGGGGCCAATGGAGGCGCCGGGGGCGTCGCGGGCGCGGGAGCCGGGGGCGTGTCGGGTGGCGGCGCGGCCGGCTCGTCGGGTGCGGCCGGCTCGTCGGGTGCGGGCGGCGCTGGTCCGAGCACGTGCGACGCGGGGGGGCTCCCGCACGCGACGGGCTCGATGACGCTGGTCGATGGGAGCAACTGGCAGGCGTGCGCGGGGGGGCTCTCATCCAAGCCCGATCAGACGAAGTTGTCGCTGGCAGGCGGCTCGGGCGCGCCCGGCGAGTCCTGGGCCTTCACGGTGATCGGGACGAACGCTTCGACGCCGGTCATCTCCTGCAACGTCGGAGGGGTGACGTGCGCCTACGTGGCGCAGCGGGTGGTGGGCGCGAGCACGATCAAGTACGTCTCGACGGCGTCGCCTTTCGACGTGAAGGTGTCGACGTGGACGCCAGGCGCGTTCATCGGCACCCTCGAGAAGGTGGAGATGGCGAAGACGGTCGCTGTCCCGGGGCAGGTCGAGGAGAGCGTGGCCTCTGGGGTGACCGTCGTGGTGGTCGCGACGGGAAACTGAGCTCCCGCTCGGGCTCCCCGTGTCGCGACGACGTCGCGATGGAACGAAGACGGTCTGGGCCGGGCGCGCGCCGCGCTGGTGGACGTCGGGCGTCGCGATGGGACGAAGACGGTCTGGGCCGGGCGCGCGCCGCGCTGGTGGACGTCGGGCGTCGCGATGGGACGAAGACGATCTGGGCCGGGCGCGCGCCGCGCTGCTGGCTCATTCGGCCGCCGACGCTCGCGGGGACCACGCGCGGTCGAGCCGCGCGCTCTCGTCCTCGATCGCCTGCGCGAGCGACGCCAGGTTCTCCTCTTCGAACGCCGTCTCACGCACGAGCGCGCGGTAGCGCTCGAGGCCGCGGTCGAGGTTCTTCTTGAAGGACGCGAGCCGCTCGAGCCCCCGGGTGTCGTCTGGCTTCGTGGCGCGGAGCTCCTTCTCGAAGTGATCCACGTACATCGAGAGCTCCTTCGCGAGGAAGTGTGGACGCGCCTTGGGCACGAGGCTCGCTCCGCGTCCGTGGATGTGATCCACCATCTCTCGCAGGGTCACCTCGCGATCGAACCACGCGATGTTCTGGCTCGGACAGACCGCCACGGGGGCCTGCGAGCGCACGATCCCCAGCTGGATGAGCGCTCCGTTCCCCAGGTCGTTGCAGATGCACTGCTTCGCGTAGATCGCCCGCACCTCTTCGTTCGCCTCCTCGTAGCTGGGGGGCTTCGTGTAGCCGAGCGCCTCGAGCTTCTTGCTCTGGTACTCGCGTGACGCAGTGCAGATGGGCTCCTTCGTGAACTCGGTGTTCGCGGCCAAGAAGCCCCGGGGGCACGGGGAGCCTGGGCGGCCGGCGTCGATGCGCTGGCGCGTCATCGTGTCGGAGCTCGAGCCGCGCAGGTTGCTGAAGGGGATGCCGAGCGGCGAGGCGTCGCTCACGTACACGTCGCCCACGGTCGCGCGCACGAGCTTCGCCCGCGTCGCGTCGTCGAGCGTGGTCACCTCCCGCACCACCAGGAAGGGCGTGCCCCAACCCACCGAGTCCGCGCCGAGTCCGTCCATGAGCCGCCTCGCCTCGCCCACCGTGCCCACGCCGCCCTGGGCCGTCACGCGGATCCGTCGCGGGCCGCCGACGAAGGGCCGACCGTGCTTCTCGTAGTGCTCGCGCACCGCCGCCTCGAAGCCCTCTCTCAGCTCTTCTCGCCGCGCCGCCACCTCTTCCACGATGGGGCCGAGCAGCTCGCCGTCCGTCGCGAAGAGGTGCCCCCCGCAGTTGAGCCCGGACTCGATGCGCAGCTCCTTCAGCTCGATCCCCTTCTTGGCCAAGAACTTCCCCTGCACGAGCGAGGATCGGAAGTCGGACACCTTGAGGATGATCCCCTTGGCGATGCGGCCCTTCGTGTCGCGGTAGAAGGCTGGGTACCGCTCGAGCAGGCCGAAGAGCGTCGGGTTGATCCCCGCGGAGAGGATCAGATCCCCCTCGAGCCGTGACGCCGCAAAGCCCCTGAGGGCCGCCTTCGCGTCGGACTGATCGGCGGCGGGCAGCTCGCCGTCCTTGCTCATCCGGGCGCGGTCGACCTTGGTCATGATGTTCACGTCGGCCGAGCCACGGACGATGAGCTCCGTCACGGCGTGCTCGGCGCGCTCGCGCTCGGGGCCGGCGGGCAGGGCGAGCATCGCGAGGTAGGCGTGCTTCTTCGGTGAGGTGTCTGCCAGGAGCTCGAAGTACTTGGTCTTGTCGTTGCCCGGGACGAAGGGCAGCGCGCGGAGCTCCGTCATTTGCCGCTCGATGATCTCGTCTACGAGATCGAGCCAGGCTGTGATGCGGCGCGCGCGGGAGTCCGGCTCCTCGGCGCGGATGGGCGTGTCGTCGAGTCCAGCCGCGCGGGCGTGGTGGCGCCGCACCCGCTCGATGAGCACGTCGTCGACGATGGACATCACCGACGAGATCCCGAAGCGCGCCACCCGGAGCGGCGTCTCGAGCGAGAAGCCCGTGCCCATGACCGGGATATGGAAGGCGTACGGGCTCGCGGCGTCAGTCATCAGGGCGCGCAGCCTAGCGCGATCGGGGCATTTCGTCGTGTCATCTGCGGGTCACGGGCCCTGTCGTCGCGGCGGCACACCCTTCGTCGTTCGTCCGCTCGAGCGTGGTCGAACCTGTCGGGCGAGGGGGCCTCGTCTCGCCGGGCGACTGGGTCGGGGCCGCAGCGGCTCGCTTGGGCCTCGTCGCTCGTGATGCGTCACTCGTCTAGATCGCGGCCGAGGGCCGCGATCGCGATCGCGGGCACTGGGTGCTCGGTCACCGCGCCACCGGCGACCCGCGCGAGCCGCTCGCCGAGCGCGACCCACGCCGCGCCGTCCGCGCCCCCCGCGAGCCGATGCACGACCGACGCCGAGTGCGGGAGCGCCCCGCCGGGCAGCGCCGTCACCGTGGGAGAGCCCGTGGGGCGAAAGGCGACGAGCCGCGGCGCGTCGCCGACGAGCGCGAACACCGTGCCGGAGGGGCCGCTCCTCGCGTCGAGGACCCAGCCCCCCGTGGGCGCCGCGGAGGTGGAGCCGGAGAGCCGCACCGTCGCATCGTCGGCGACGACGAGCCGCGGCGCGCCTCTCACGGAGACCGCGCGCGCGCGATCGGGGTCGGCCGCTGCGTCGAGGGCCCGCTCGTCGAGCCGTGAGACGCCGGCCGCTGCGACGATGAAGCGCGCGTAGGTCGGCTCGGGCCACGGAGAGAAGGTCCAGACGAGCCGCCCCGCACCGCCGCCCGACGCGACGAGCCCGACCCCCACCCCGTACCCGCCGCGATCGAGCGACGCGCCCTCGGCGATGGAGAGCACGACTGGGTCCGCACCGCCGGTCAACAGCGCGCCCGACGGCGCCTCGAAGGGCCTCGAAGCCTCGCGGACGAGCGCGCCGTCGACGACGCGGAACCTCACCAGCTCGCCAGGCTCGTCACCGCCCGGGGCGAGCGCCCAGAACGCGGCGCGATCGCCTGGATCGGCGGCGACGTCGACGAAGGCCCCGGGCGCCTCGGCGATCACCGCGCCGGCCTCGTCGAGCACGGCGAGGTGCCCGTCGGGCGCGGCGATCACGAGCGTGGGGTGGGGCTGCATGGCGGCGAGCAGGAGCTTGGCGAGCAGGAGTCTCAGCATGGCGGGTCGCGCATTGCGACCAGCGTGCCGGCCGGTGTTCTCAGGGCGTCTCGCGGGGGCGAGAGGTGGGCTCGCCACGGCGGCCCCTGGCGGTCGCCGGGCCCTGGGCACGCGGTGGGTGCGTCGCCGCGCCCGCGAGGGGGCTCGCTTCATGCGCAGGACGTTCCGGGTGATGTCCTCTGCGTCGCCGCGCCCGCGAGGGGGCTCGACCCCCGTGCCGGTCGCCCGCGGCGCCGAAGAGGGGCCGGGTTGGTCGGGTGCGCATGCGCTGGCCTGGCTCAGCCGAGCACGAACTGTGAGGTGATGTCCTCCCACGACGCGCCGCGGTCCAGCTTCCACGCCGAGACGCGCACGCGCAGGACCACCCGGGCGACCCGGCTCGTCCGCGCGTACTTGCCGCTGGGGAGCCGGAAGAGCGCCTCCATGCCTGGGAGCGGGATCGGATCGGCGACGGCGCTGCGCTCGGGGCCGGCCATCTGTCCGCCGGCGAGGCGTGCGCCGAGCATTTGGTGCTTGGGATCCCGCTTGGAGGTCAGTTTGTCCAGAACTTCCATACATTGGAGGGCGACGTTGACGCGATAGATTCGGTTCTCGGTGTGGATGTCGACGAGGGCCCAGAGGTTCTGCGGCAAGGCGGTGTGCCCCCGGTGGGTGACCAGCTCGACCTCGATGGGCTGGGCCGCGGCGCGCTCGATGGCCGCGATGGACTCGCGATCGAGCTGCTCGGTGGGCGAGTCGTCGTCGTCCGGGTGGACGTGCGTCGGCGGGATCGTCCGGTGCGTCGGGGCCATGGCCCGATTCCACGCTGCCCTGGCTCGGTCGTCAAGGAGCGAAGCGTGCTCGCCGGACGGACCCTCGCTCGGCTACGGTGCGCCTCGCATGGCACGCATCGCAGAGTACGAGGATCTCGACGCCCTCTCGCTCGCCGCGCTCGTCGCGAGGGGCGAGGTGACCGCCGTTGAGCTGGTCGACGAGGCGATCTCGCGCGTCGAGCGGTGGAATCCGCGGCTCTCCTTCGTCGTCGAGCGCATGGATGACGAGGCGAGGAGGCGCGCGCGCTCGCTCGACGCGAAGGGGCCCCTCGCGGGCGTCCCTTACCTCTTGAAGGATCTCCTCGCGAGCTACGCGGGCGTCCCGCTCCGCAGCGGGAGCCGCCTCTACGCGGGGTACGTCCCGGAGCACGACAGCGAGCTCGTGCGGCGACACCGCGCGGCGGGGCTCGTCGCGGTGGCGAAGTCGGCGACGCCCGAGCTCGGGCTCACGCCCGTCACCGAGCCCGAGACCCACGCACCCACCGAGACACCCTGGAAGGCAGGGCACACCTCGGGCGGCTCGAGCGGTGGGTCGGCGGCCGGCGTCGCCGCGCGGGTCGTGCCCATCGGTCACGGCGGAGACGGCGGCGGCTCGATCCGCATCCCCGCGGGGTGCTGCGGCGTCTTCGGGCTGAAGCCCTCGCGCGGGCGGACGCCGTCGGGGCCGGACGCGAGCGAGAACTGGTTCGGCTTCGCCATCGAGCACGCGCTCACCCGCTCGGTGCGCGACAGCGCCGCCCTGCTCGACGCGACGTCGGCGCGAGAGCCCCACGCGCTCTTCCCCGTGCCGCTGCCCGAGCGTCCCTTCGTCGACGAGGTCTCGCGCGCTCCCGGCAAGCTCCGCGTCGCCTTCTCGACCCGCCCGCACCTGCCCGGCGTGGTCCACGCCGACTGCGTGGCGGCCGTGCGCGACGTCGCGAAGCTCCTCGAGGGGCTCGGACACGAGGTCGTCGAGGCCGGGCCCGACATCGACGGGCACGCGTTCGCGATGGAATTCGTGACCCACGTCGCGGTCGCGACGGCGCTCGAGCTCGAGGTCTGTGAGGAGGCGCTCGGACGCCGGGCCACCCGCGCCGACGTGTCGTCGGACACCTGGCTCGTCGCCCTGCTCGGCCGCACGCGCTCGGCGCTCGACTTCGCGCAGGCAAGGCGCAGCTTGCAGGCGCGATCACGGCAGATCCTCGGCTTCTACGACCGATTCGACGTGCTCCTCACGCCGACCCTCGGTCGCCCGCCGGTCCGCCACGGCGAGCTCCGCCCGAAGGGAGCGGAGCACCTCCTCCAGGAGATCGTCGCGCGCGGGAGCATCACCCCGGTGCTGAAGCTCCCGGGGCTCGTCGACAAGATGGCTGAGCGTGTGTTCGAGTTCATCCCCTTCACGCCCGTGGCCAACGTGACGGGGCAGCCCTCGATGAGCGTCCCGCTCGTGTGGAACGCCGAGGGGCTCCCGATCGGCACGATGTTCACCGCGCGGCTCGGCGACGAGGCGACGCTCTTCCGGCTCGCGGGGCAGCTCGAGGCGGCGCGCCCTTGGGCGGCGAGGAAGCCCCCGGCCCCCACCGATCGCTGAGCCACCCCGAGCCACCGAGGCGCCATGGCCAGCACGGCTCTCCCGCCCGATCCTCCCGCGTCCGAGCCCTCGGGCTCGAGCGTCGCGCGGGGGACGACGAGCCCGATCGCGGCTGCGGACCGCGCCGGAGGGCTCTCGAGCGTCGAGGCGTCGCTCCGCTTGCGCTCGGTCGGCCCCAATCGCCTCTCGGCGACGCACCAGACGCTCGTCCGGCAGATCGTCGCGCGGTTCGCGAACCCTCTCGTCCTCATCTTGCTCGCCGCGAGCGTCGTCTCGGCGCTGACCGGCGATCGCGCGAGCGCGGGCGTGATCGCCGTCATCGTCAGCTTGTCGGTGGTCCTCGACTTCGTCCAGGAGCGCCGCGCGGGCGTTGCTGCCGAGAAGCTCGCACGCCAGGTCGCGCTCCGGGCCACCGTCCGCAGAGACGGTCACCCGGGAGAGCTCCCTGCCGAGGAGCTCGTCCCCGGCGACGTGGTCCTCCTCTCCGCGGGCGATCTCATCCCGGCCGACGCCGAGGTGCTCGTGGCCCGCGACTTCTTCGTCAACCAGGCGCTGCTCACCGGCGAGCCTTATCCTGTCGAGCGCGCCGCTGCGCAAGGGTCTCCGCCCGACGACGGCGACTGGGACGTCGACACGACGAACGCGGTCTTCATGGGGGGCTCGGTCGTCAGCGGCGCGGCGACGATCCTCGTGCGCCGCACCGGCCAGCGGACGGCCGTGGGGCGCATCGCCGCGAGCCTCGACGAGCCTCCACCGCCGACGGCCTTCGAGGTGGGGACGCGGAGGTTCGGGCTCCTCATCATGAGGCTCACGCTCTTGCTCGTCCTCGGGACCCTGCTCGTGAACCTCGCGTTCCACAGGCCGCTCCTCGAGTCGTTCTTGTTCGCGGTCGCCCTCGCGGTGGGGCTCACGCCCGAGCTCTTGCCGATGGTCGTCTCGGTGACGCTCGCGCGGGGCGCGCTCCGCATGGCGAAGGAGCGAGTCATCGTGAAGCGCCTCTCGGCTATCCACGATCTCGGCGCGATGGACGTGCTCTGCACCGACAAGACCGGCACGCTCACCGAGGCGAAGATCCGGCTCGAGCACCACCTCGACGCAGACGGGCACCCGAGCGCGCGCGTCCTCGAGCTCGCGTACCTGAACAGCCACTTCGAGACCGGCCTGAAGAGCCCGATGGATGACGCGATCCTCGCGCGCGGCCCGCTCGAGGTCGCGGCGTGGAAGAAGCTCGACGAGGTCCCCTTCGACTTCGAGCGGCGGAGGGTGTCGGTGCTCCTCGAGCGCGCGGGGGAGCGGCTCCTCGTCGTCAAGGGGGCGCCCGAGGACGTGCTCGGGCTCTCGACGCGGCGCGCCCACGACGGGGACGCCCCCACCGAGACGGACCTCGACGAGGCGGCGCGCGCCGAGCTCCACGCTCGGTTCGCCTCTCTTGGGGACCAAGGGTACCGCGCGCTCGCGATCGCGTTCAAGCACGCGGCCCCGACGCGCGAGGACGCGCGTGTGGATGACGAGACCGAGCTCGTCTTCGCAGGGCTCGTCGCCTTTCTCGACCCTCCGAAGGCGAGCGCCGGCGTGGCGCTCCGCGGGCTGGCGGAGCTCGGCGTCTCGGTCAAGATCGTGAGCGGCGATGACGAGCGGGTCACGCGCCATGTCTGCGAGGAGCTCGGGGTGCCCGTGAGAGGGGTGCTCCTCGGTCGGGAGATCGCGGCGATGAACGACGACGCCCTCCGCGCGCGCGTCGAGGAGACGACGCTCTTCTGCCGCGCGAACCCGCAGCAGAAGACCCGCGTGCTCGCCGCCCTTCGGGCCCGCGGCCACGTCGTCGGCTACATGGGGGACGGGATCAACGACGCGCCGTCCCTGCACGCCGCGGACGTCGCCATCTCGGTGGCGGGGGCGGTCGATGTCGCGAAGCAGGCCGCGTCGATGATCCTGCTCGAGCAGGACCTGGGCGTCCTCGTCGCCGGGGTGAGAGAGGGGCGCCGCACCTTCGGCAACGTCCTGAAATACGTGATGATGGCGACGAGCTCGAACTTCGGGAACATGTTCAGCATGGCGGCGGCGACCCTGCTCCTGCCCTTCTTGCCGATGCTCCCGTTGCAGATCCTGCTCAACAATTTCCTCTACGATCTGTCGGAGCTCGCGCTGCCGCTCGACGAGGTGGACGAGGAGGACGTCCGGCGGCCCCGGCGGTGGGACATGGGGTTCGTTCGGGACTTCATGCTGCGCATCGGCCCGGTGAGCTCGGTGTTCGACTTCATCACCTTCTTCGTGCTCTTGAGGGTGCTCCACGCCGGGGAGGCCGAGTTCCACACGGGGTGGTTCGTCGAGTCGTTGGCGACGCAGGTGCTGGTCATCTTCGTGATCCGGACGCGCAAGAGTCCGCTCGCGAGCAAGCCGAGCCGCTGGCTCCTCGTCGCGTCGATATCGGTCCTCGCGGCGGCGATCGCGCTGCCGTACACTCCCTTCGCGCCGTGGCTCGGGTTCGTGCCGCTCCCGCCGAGCTTCTTTGGGATCCTCGCGCTCCTCGTCGCCGCGTACCTCGCGCTCGTCGAGGGGGTGAAGCGGGCGTTCTTCCGGCGCCTCGCCGTGCGGGACCCCGAGGCCCCGGCCTGATGACGACCGGATGCGACGAGGTGGCCGGCGCGCGAGGGCGAGAGACGTCAAGAGGACCCCGAGGCCCCGGCCCGACGACCGGATGCGACGAGGTGGCCGGCGCGCGAGGGCGAGAGACGTCAAGAGGA
>CAYNEK010000073.1:22710-25278 GCA_964396175.1 uncultured Polyangiaceae bacterium
CCCCGAGGCCCCGGCCTGACGAGCAGCCTCGACGAGGCGGCGGCCACGCGAGGGCGAGAGGTGTCATATGGAATGTCCATACTTCAGTCGCTGAAGTGCCTCAGGTGAGCTCATGGGTTGGGCGCGCCTGGCGTGGGCTGGGCGAGCGCATAAGCTCCATCCTTCGTCCGTGAGAGGCTCCGTCCCGGCTTCGACGCCATTGCAGGCACGGTCGAGATCACCGTCCCCGCGACGTCGACGAGGCGGAGCTCCTCCCCCGCGTTCGAGAGCCCGTTCTTCCCGAGCTTGGGGACGGAGACGACCCTCGTGCCCGGCGCGAAGGGGACGTCGAGCGCGCCGGGCGCGAAGCCCTCGGCGACGACGAGCACGAGCTCTCCGGGGGCGAGCGTGAGGTCGGGGAGGGGCGTCGCCCCGCCTTCGTCGAGGATCGCGTGTCCTTCGACCACGGAGGCGGCGGTCCCGACGTTCGCGAGCTCGATCCACTCGCAGAGCGGCTCCTTGCCGAGGCAATCGGCGAGCACCTCGTTCAAGACGAGGCGTGGCGAGGGCGCCATCGTGTGGAGATAGGCCTCGGCGCTCGTCCAATCGCCGCGCTCGTCGAGGAAGCGCGCGTGGAGCGTCAGATCGACGTCGGGGCTGAGCCCGCCCAGCGTGACGGGCGCCCCGGAGGTCACGTGCGCCTCCCGCGCCCCGTTCGCCGCGAGCTCGACGTAGACGGGGCCGGACGGTGGGCGGACGGACAGGTGGTCGTCGAAGACGGTGACACAGGCGGGGCCGAGCGGGACCTCGCCCCCTGCGCACGACGCCGTGCCCATGGCGCGCGGGGCGCCCGCCGCGTCGATCTCGCCGCCTTCGACGAGGTAGATCCGGCTCGGTCCTCCGAGCAGCGCGGGGGGTGGCACGACGGGGCCGTCGAGCCGCCGAAGGATGGCGCACGACGGCTGAGAGAGCTCGTCTCCCCGACGGACGTCGAGCCCGTCGGTCGGCTCGATGGCGGCTGTCGTCAGCTCCTCCGGGAGCGGCGCATCGCCGCAGAGGACCAGGACGGACGCGCTCGTCCGCTCGAGGGGTGGAGGGAACACGCGCGTGAGCCCCGGCGCGAAGGCAGGGTCGACCGTGAGGGAGAACCGCTGGCGCCGCGATCCCACCGCGAGGGTGTGTCGCCCGGCGGCGAGAGGCGCGAGGGGCTCGAGGAGGAGCCGATCGCCGAAGGGGCGCGCCCGCAGCTCGACGGCGCGCGCGCGCGTCGAGGCCGGAGGATCCCCCTTGGCGAGGCCCGCGAGCGCGACGTCGCTCACCTCGCCGCGGACGAGGAGCACGGTGCCCGGGTCGAGATCGGGGCCCGAGAGGGCGAGCTGGGCGCGGGGAGGGATGGTCCCAGAGGGGCCGATGCTCGGCGCCGCCTCGAGGATCAGCGGGGCGAGGGCAGGGGGCGCCGCCGAGCCGCGCGGATCGGCCTCGGGCAGCTCGGGCTGGCAGGCGGCGACGTGGAGGGAGAGGAGGGCGGCGAGCGGATGCAGCGCGGAGCGGCTCATGCTTCCGATGTCGACCGCTCGCCGGGGCTCGTTGCGGGGCGCCGATCGTTTTTCCTTCTTGGACTTCGGCTCGGCGCTCGCCGGACCAGGCTGCGTCAACGGACGATTCTGCAGCGCGACCAGCTCGCGCTCCGCCGCGCCCAATGGGTGTCGGTCCCGAGCGCCTTGCCGAACGCGTGGCACCTGACGGCGGCGTCGAATCCGCTCACCTTGCCGTGGCCGAGGTCGCGCACGATCTCGAAGGCCGGCGTCCGAGATGTCCTCGGCCGTGAATCCGGCAGCGATCTCGTGCGGCGGGTACGCGCCCGGATCCAGCGTCGCGGAGGTGGGGAGACGCGCGAGGCTCGCGGACGCTTCCACCAGCGTCACGAGGGGGCGCGCGAGGTTCGCGCGCAGGGTCTCCGACCCTTCCCGAGCGGCGACAAATGGGCGCCCATTCCCCGAACGCGGGCGGGCCGCACACCGATTCACCCATCGGCGTGACGAGGCCGTGGCCCGCTCGAGAGCCGCTGGACCCTCAGCGCCGTGGAGGTGCCACCGCCGTCCCGCCGCCCACGCACTCGGGCGGCGGGCCTCCGGGCATGTGCTCCATCGCCTGCGCCATGGTGGCGAACCCCTGCACGCAGACCTGGTCGGCCCCGAGCGGGAGGGCGCGATACACCGTCCACGACCTGCCGCCGGCCTCCTGCGGGCAGGCCTTCGCCACGTTGGCCATCGAGGGCATCCTCGCGGCGGCCTTGCAGCAGGCCTCCCACGCGGCGCACGCCCCACGGCCGCTGGTCCCAGCGCCGCTCACCCCATCGCCGCTCGGCTTGCTGCACCCGCTCGTGGCGGCGAGCAGCGCGAGTGTCAGGCCACCGCGCTTTCGAGCGCCATGTGACGGTGCGGCGGCGGCACGGAGCTCGCGAGCCGGACCAGCAGGCTGAGCGGGTCCAGCTCGAGGGCGAAGGTTCCATCGCTGAAGGGTCGCTTCAGGGTCAACCTCCTCTTCAGCGAGTGGGATCGGATCTTCAAGGACCCGATGACGACCGCG
>CAYNEK010000074.1:0-14988 GCA_964396175.1 uncultured Polyangiaceae bacterium
CGGCGCGGGCGGCTCCGACGCCGGCGCGGGCGGCTCCGACGCCGGCGCGGGCGGCTCCGACGCCGGCGCGGGCGGCGCCGACGCCGGCGCAGGCGGCGCGGGTTCGTCCTGCCCCACCGACCAACCCATCGAGGCCGAGGCGTGCGGCGCCGAGGGGCTGAAGTGCTACTATCCCGACGATCAGAACCCCGACGTGGCCTGCACCTGCACAAATGGCGAATTCCAGTGCAGCGGCGCCGAGATCGACTGCCCCGACGTGGAGCCCGCGACCGGAGACGCCTGCAAGGCCGACTCCCCGGTCACCTGCAAGTACGCCTCCGGGAAGACCTGCATGTGCCAGGGAGCGACGCCCCAATACGACTGCCAGTGAGGCCCCAGGGCGCGCTTCCACGGAAGCATCGTCGAGCACGTCGCTCGCGGAGCCCATGCCGGCCTGCCAGTGAGCCCCCAGGACGCGCGTCCACTGAAGCGCGTGTGCGCAGCGCTTTTCTCCCACCAGGCGCCACAAGCTCCAGCCCGTCAGCGGGCGTCCACTGAAGCGCGTGCGCACAGCGCTTTTCTCGGGCGCACGAGCCGACTAGACATCGGCCCGTGCGCGTCCCGGTCCTCGTCGTCGGCGCTGGGCTCGCTGGGCTCTCGACGGCCTACCACCTCGCCAAGCGCGGCCGCACGCTCCGCATCGTCGAGCGCTCGCCGATCGTCGGCGGGCACGCGACGACCCAGCTCGACGAGGGCTTCCGGTTCGACAAGACCGGGCACCTCCTGCACCTGCGAGACGCGACCCTGCGCGAGGACGTGCTCCGGCTCCTCGGCGGCGACCACCTCGTCGTCTCCCGGCGCGCGCTCGTCTACTCCGAGGGAGTCTATACGCGCTACCCCTACCAGGCGAACACCCTCGGGCTCCCGCCCGCGACCGCGTACGAGTGCCTCCTCGGGTTCCTCCGCCGCGACACCACGATCAACCCCAAGAACTTCGAGGAGCACTGCCTCGCCCACTTCGGCGAGGGGTTCTCGCGGCGCTTCTTGCTCCCGTACAACAGCCGGCTCTTTGGCGTCGCGCCGCGCGAGCTGTCGACGACCTGGTGTGACCGCTTCCTCCCCCTGCCGACGCTCGAGGACGTCCTCGCCGGCGCCGTCGGCGCGGCCCCCCGCGAGCTAGGCTACAACACCTCCTTCGTCTACCCGCGGCTCGGCATCGGCGCGCTCGCCGACGCGCTCCAGCGAGAGGCTCCACCCGTCGAGACCTCGCGGGAGCTCTCGTCGGTGTGCCTCGACACGCGCACCGCGGTCGTCGACGGCGAGGAGATCGCCTTCGATCGACTCGTCTCGACGCTCCCGCTGCCCACGCTCGCGCAGAAGGTCCGCGATCTCCCAGCGCCGCTCGTCGACGACACGAAGAGGCTCCGCGCGACGTCGCTCTCCTACTTCGACGTCGCGCTCTCGAGGCCTCCTCGCAAGGATTTCCACTGGGTCTACGTCCCGGAGCCGCGCTTCCCCTTCTACCGCGTCGGCGCGTACTCCGCCTTCTCCGCGGCGCTCGCGCCCGAGGGGTGCGGGAGCCTGTACGTCGAGCTCGCGGAGCGCGACGTGACCTTCGACCAGGCCTGGCCCTCCACGGTCGCGGGGCTCGTCGAGATGGGCGTCGTCGCGCCCGAGGACGTGCGCTTCGCGCGGCTGCGGCGGCTCGATCCCGCGTACGTGCTCTTCGACGCCGCCCGCGACGAGGCCACCGCGCGCCTGCTCGCGCACCTCGCCGAGCGGGGCGTCGACTCGATCGGCCGGTACGGGAAGTGGACCTATGCCTCGATGGAAGACGCGCTGCTCGACGGGCGCGACGCCGCCGCGCGGCTCGGCTAGCCCGGGTCGAGCCCGGTTCAACCTTGAAATCACCAATAGTTTCATGTGGTTGCGCAGATCGCGCCAAACCAAGATCGGGGACTTGCTTCACGACGCAGGAGCGATCGAGGTCCACGTGCACGACCCAGGCGCCCTCTCGTCGAACACGCCGAGGTATGGCCTCCACGTGTCGCTGGCCACGGAGGCGATGGTCTTGGCGCGCTCGCCCGTCGGGTCGAAGGACTTGTGGAGGCTCGCCGCGGCGCGGTCCCTTCCGATCCAGAGCAGGCGGCGGCAGCGGGCGCCGTTCTGGAGGACCATCGTGGAGTAGACCTGGCGCTTGCGGCGGACGATTTCGTCGACGCCGATCGCGTGGGGACCGTCGAGCGAGCGAGGCTCGAGCCCCATCGCGCGGCCATCTCGACGGCCTCGAGTCCACCTTTCCCGCTGGGGTCGAAGCGACTCGCGGCCCACGCCGAACGCAACAGCTCAGCCTCACCCGACCACGGACTCCGAGCACGACACGCTCAGCGCGACACGACGAGGTACGACGAGAGCTGGATCTCCCCCGAGGCCTCGGTCGGCGGCGAGCCCTTGTAGAGCCCCTCGTACCCGATCGTCGCCTCCTGACCCGGCGTCACGTCGCCCGTCACGTCGACGACGATGGGATCGACCTGCTTTCCCGGACACCAGCCGCCACGCCCGTACCACCAGGTGCCCGCCTGGTTGGGGGTCATGCCACGCGCGGCCTCGGCGACGCACCCCGTCGACGACCCGGCCTTCGGAAACTCGATGAGGTGCTTCTTTCCGTTGATCGAAAACGCGTGCTGATGGTTGCAGAACTCCGCGCACTGCCCAGCCTCCGCGCCGTGCCCCGTGACGAGCACGAAGAGCTCCACCTTCTTCGCGTCGGCGGGGATCGTGACCTCGATGGGGAGCTTGTCGTCATTGTACCCGATATCGAACTTCCCTCCTCCGAAGAGGAAGGTCGTCTCGGCCGCGCGCGCGGGCTTCCCCGCGTGAGAGAAGCGGAGCGAGAGCCAGGTCGCCGTGGGCTGCGTGTTCCATGACGGCGCGAAGCTCCAGCGGAACGCGTGCTCCCCGCCGGACTGGAGCAGCGGGAGGAGCCCGGAGGCATCCACCACCCAGTGCGTCTCGCGGTGGTACGATGTGATGAAGCGCCCGAGCTCGACGGGGTGCGCTGGGTCGTCCATCAGGAAGAGGTTGGCCAAGTAGTCCCAGGCGCCGCAGTTGCCGAGCTCGGGGAGCTCGGGGTCGGGGCAGCCCTGCGTGACCTCGATCTCGAGCGTGTCCATGCCCGCGAGCTCGGCCGCGGACGGGAGCGTCACCGTCTTGTCCGCGAGCTCGGCGAGGATCTCCCCCGAGAAGAGCGTGACCACCTTCGCGGCCTCCGCCGCGAGGCGCTCGTCCAGCGCCGCCTCGGCGTCGAAGCGGAGCGCCTCGTAGGCTGCGTACGCGAGGTTGCTCTTGAAGGGCCACTTGCCCTGCGACTGGAGCTGAGGGTCGGTGCGCTTCACGTCGGCGAGAGAGCCCAGGCCACGCACGCGCTGGAGCCGATCGATCGCGAAGCCAACCTTGCCGTGGGTGGCGAGGATCGTCCCGATCGGTCCGTCGAGCTCGGCGGCGCGCTTGGCGACGACGTGGAGGCGGGACTTCCAGTGCTCCGCGTCCGGTGCCGCCATCGACGAGACGAGCGCCTCGATCCGCGCCTGCATTCCGTCCGTGTTCGCCTTGGCGGCGACGGGCGAGCCCTGCCGCGAGACGAAGACGTAGTGGACGTTCCGCGGGTTGGGTGCGCTCGTGAGGGCCGCGAGGTCCTTGTCGCTGCTCCACGCGGGCGTCTTGTCGAGCTCCGAGACGGCGATCGTGTCGGGCACGAAAATATAGCTCTCACACCCTGCGAACTGCTCTTTGTAGCGGAAGGTGGACCCATCGGCGAGCTCGAGCTCGAAGTCATCCATCCGCTCCCCACGGTGCGTGCCATACGGCCCCTCGGCGAAGGCTCGCGCTGGCAGCGACAGCTCCGCGCAGATGGCGCTCGGATTCACGCCGCCACCCCCGCCCGCCTGACCCGCGAGTCCCCCCATACCTGCCTCGCCGCCCGCTCCTCCGCTCCCGCTCGCAGGCGAGCCGTCCGAAGCTCCACCTCCGCAGGCGGCGGCCGTGAGCACAGGAAGGACGAGGGCACAGACGAAGATCGCGCAACGCATGGCCCGCTCCGTACACCATCGGGGGCACCGCACGCACCAAAGCGACCCCGCCAGGACCACCCCTACCGCCATCGACTGGCCCGCGTCCGCGCGCCCATCGCACCGTGCCGATCACGGCGGCCGATGATGACGTAGCGAGCCATCGACTGGCCCGCATCCGCGCGCCCATCGCACCAGGAGCGGCCACCCGCGACCCACCTCGCCATCCCGTCGCGGGCTTCAGCGGGCCGCTCGCGAGAGCAGCCAGCCCGCCATGACGACCCCGAGCACGAGCGCCACGGCCTCCACGAGGAGCGAGAGCTTCACCCAGCGAGGCCAACCTCGTGCCACGGTCCGAGGCAGCGGCGCGGGGATCGGCGCGGGGATCGGCGCGACGATATGCGCTTCCTCCGAGGCGCACCGCGTGACCGCGTCGCTCTCGCTCTCGCTCGCGTCGAGCAGATCTGCGTCGAGCTCCTCGAGGTCGTCCGTGGGCTCAGAAGCCATCGTCGACGGGGCGCTTCTTGGCGGTCGCCGGGGGCTTCACGCGGGCGGGAGAGGGCGCCGTCTTGGCCACGCTCGGAGGCGCGTGGCGCACGGCTGGAGGCCCCTGGCGGCCGGTGTCGACGGGCGCGACAGGAGAGGGCGCCGTGGCGCTCGCGGCTCCTGACGGTGGATCCATCACCGTGGAAGGCGCGACGCGAGGCGCGCTCGGGGCGCTCGGCGGGAGGACCGACGCGGCCGGCGTGGGGATCGCCGCGATCGACGCGGGCGCGCGTGCCTCCGCGGCGACAGGCTCCGCGTCGCGCCGTGGAGCGGCCGCCAGGAGCCCGACCCCGATCCAGACCGCGCCGACGACGGCCGCGCCGACAGCGACGAGGAGCCGCTGCCCGGAGGTCGCGCGCACCGGGACGGGGAGCTCACTCGCTCCGAGCGTGGGGTCCCGCGGTTCGAGCGCTGGGCTCGCGGTGGGCTCGCGCCGTGGAGCGGGCGCGCCACGGATCACCCCCATATCGCCGCGCCCTCGGCTCGCGCGCGCGTCCGCGAGGTGTCGCGCCTCGGCGATGAGGACGCGACGCTGCTCGATGCGGTGCCCGAGGTGCGCCTGCAGGTAGGCCGCGACATCGCTCGTCGAGAAGGGACGTGCCATCACGGAAGACAGCGCAGCCGACAGCTCGAGGGCCGATTGGAACCGCTCCTCGGCCCTCGGCGCGATGGCTCGTCGAACGATCTCGGCCACCGAGTGCGGGATGAAGGCCGGCAGCGGCGGCGCGGCGGTGGCCCGGACGACCGCCGCGAGGAGCGGGCGGCCGTTGGGCCCGAGGTACGGGAGCTTCCCCGTGAGCAGCTGGAAGAGGATCACCCCGAGCGAGAAGACGTCGGTGCGCGCGTCGATGGCGCCGAGCGTGGCCTGCTCGGGCGCGGCGTACTCGATCTTGCCCTTCATGAGCCCCGTCTTCGTCTTGGGGCTCAGGCGATCCCGCGCGCGCGCGACGCCGAAATCGATCACCTTCGTGACGCCCGTGTGCGCGATCATGAGGTTCTGGGGCGAGACGTCCCGGTGCACGACGGAGAGCGGGACGTCCAGCTCGTCGCGGAGCGTGTGCGCGGCGTGGAGGCCGAGGCACGCGTCCGCGACGACGCGAAGGAGCAGATCCTGCGGGAGCGCCTCGCCGCGCTCGGCCGCGGCCTGATGCAGGGTGGCGAGCGAGTCGCCGTCGATCCACTCGAAGACGAGGTACGGGACCCCGTGAGCCTCGCCGAGATCGTCGATCTCTGCGACGTTCGGGTGCCGGATCCGCGCCGCGATGCGCGCCTCGTCGAGCAGCATGCTCCTGAAGGCTTGATCGGCCGCGAGCTCGGGGAGGATGGTCTTCACGGCGACCAGCTTCTCGAAGCCGTGCTTGCCGCAGAGGCGCGCGAGCCACACGGTGGCCATGCCGCCCGAGGCGTAGCGGGCGAGGAGCTCGTAGCGGTCGAGCAGGTCGAGCGGCTGGAGCGGTCTCGCGAAGACGGCGCCCGAGCCTGTCTCGATGGGCAGCGGTCCGGGTGAGGTCACGGGGGACGCCGCCGTCCCGGAGACGCGCAACGAGCGCCCGGCATCGTCAGTCGGCGCAGCAGCGGAACCCCAGCCAATCTCGGGAGTTGTCGCCGCGAAGTTGAGCCTTCGACGTATCGTCACACGCGAGCTCGCTCGGGGTCGACGAGTAGCCACCCCCTCGCACGAGGCACGCCGCGCTGGCGTCATCGCCCGTGCAGGTGTTGGTCCACTCGGCCACGTTGCCCGACAGATCGTAGATCCCCGTGTACCCTCCGACGCAGCCCTTGTTGGGAGGCGGCTTCGTGCCGGAGCCGATGACGCATGCGGCCGCGTCGTACGCGTTCCCGTACGGATACTTGTGCTGCCCGTTCGCCGAGCAGGCACGATGCCACTGGTCGGCTGCGGGGTCGGTGGCCGCGGCGATGAGGTTCGTTCCGCCGCCGATCTTCCCGCAGAGGCGCTTCCCGGACCAGGCGCAGTACGCCGCCGCGTCGCACCAGTCGACGTGGACGACGGGCAGATCGTCCATCCCCTGCACCGACGCGGGGTACGAGTTGCTCGCGCAGATCCCCGCTTGTGCCGGCTTGTCCTGCGCGTTGAGGAACTGGTTGTATTGACCGTTGGTGACCTCGGTCGAGTCGATCCAGTAGCCGCTCGGAAGCATGGGCACCATGACGGGGCTCGGCCCGCGGTTCACGCAGTCACCCGCCTCGCAGATCCCCTTGGGCTGCTCGCACTCGGTCTCCTCGAAGCCCGTGCGGTCGGCCTTGCATGCCAGCCGCTTCTTGCCCTTGCACTGCTTGTCGGTGAGATCGCAGGCGGGGGCGGTGCAGCTCGGCTTGCCGGGCACGCAGAGCGCCGACGTCGCGCAGAGCTCCTTCGACGTGAAGCCCGACTGATCCGCGTTGCACTCCTCGAGCGCGGCGCCGGTGCAGCGGGTCTCGCCCTTCTGGCAGACGGGCTTCTTGCAGGCTCCCGTGAAGACCCCCGCGTTGCAGAGGGACGCCGTCGCGCACACCTCGACGGGCGTGCCGCTGTCACCCGCCGGAGCGCACTTCTTGAGCGTGCTGCCGTCGCAGTAGAGCCCCCCGGGCGCGCAGCTCGAGCAGTACCCGGTGGCGGCGGCCGCCGGGTTGCAGAGCTGCGCTCCGCTGCACGCCGAGCCCTCGTTGACGAGGGAACCCCCGCTGTCACAGCGCACCGGCTGAGCCCCATCGCAATAGATCTTGCCGACCTGGCAGGCGTTGCACTTCCCCGCGGAGGCGTTGCACGTGCCGGACGGGCACTCGCCCGCCATCGTGTAGCCGACACCGCTCGGGACGCAGCGACTCAAGGTGTCGCCGTCACACCGGTAAGCCCCCGGGGTGCAGCCACACACGTTCTGCACCCCGGCGGCACCGCACGAGAGTCCTCCCGCCGTGCAGTCCCCGCAGAACAGCTGCTTGCCGCACCCATCCGAGACCGAGCCGCAGTTGAGCGACAGGTCAGCGCAGGTCTTCGGGACACAGGCCGCGCCGCCTGTGCCGGCCGCGCCGGCCGCGCCGCCCTTGCCCGCGACGCCGCCCGTGCCGGCTTTGCCCGCGACGCCGCCCGTGCCGGCTTTGCCCGCGACGCCGCCCGTACCGCCGCCCGAGATCCCGCTCGCGCCCGCCGCGCCACCGCCGGAGGCGCCCCCCGCACCGCCCCCCGAAGCGCCACCCGCGCCACCCCCGGCGGCGCCGGACGCGCCCGCGACGCCACCCGAGCCGGCCTTCGCGCCGCTCGCGCCAGACCCTGCGGCACCACCGCCGGACGAGCCCGCGGTCCCCGCGGACGCACCCCCCGCACCGTCGCAGTCGGCGCCGACGCAGTCGACCTTCTCGAGATCGGACAGCCCGACGAGGCTCGCGCAGCCCATGGCGGAGACTCCTAGAAACAGCAGAGCAAACGGTCGGCGGAGCATGAGGTCGAGGAGCATAAATCAGCCGCGCGCCGCGCGCACCCCTCGAGTTACTCCCCGGACGGCGCGGCCGTCACGACGCCGATCGCGGACACGTCGACGAACCCTTCCGCACCGCGAGCTCACCACGCGGCGACGACGGCTCCAGCGCGCGGGCTCGCGCACACGCGCGACCGAGGCGACGACGACGGCTCCAGCGCGCGGGCTCGCGGGCGCCCGCGGCTTTGCACACGCGCGACGAAGGCCACGGCGTCGCTCGAGCCGCGCCGGCGGACGCGGGCCCTCACACCGTGAGGCGACGGTGGTAAGTCAGCCACTCGAGCAGCGACACGAGGACGACCGCGACGAGCAGGTAGAGCCACACCTCGCGACGCACGCCGACCTGGAGCACACCGAGCTCTCCCGCGGGCCTCCCGTCCACGACGAGCTCCTTCACGGGGGCGATGTGCGACTCCTCCACCGACGAGAGGTTCGCCGCGAAGCCCGACTCGATCCCCGCCGCCGAGACGTCGTAGAAGCCGGCCTCGCGCCCGAGCAGCGCCGCGAAGCCGTCTCGCACCGGCAGGCGCTGTTCGAGCTTGTCCGGCCCCCGGACCATGAGCGAGCTCGCCCCGAGCGGCGCGGGGACGCGGAACACCTCGCCCGTCTTGAAGGACGAGACGTAGCGCGTGTCCTCCTCCACGAAGTCGTTCACGACGTTGAGCACGAGGAGCGGCCACGCGATGCGCAGGACGATGTCGCTCCGCCGCGTGTCGAAGCCGAGCGCGACGAACTTGTGTCCATCGCGGCGCCCCTCCACGACGACGGGTCGATCCCTGCGCGTCGCCTCGTCGGCGACCGACGCGATCACCTTGTCGCCCGCGCCGGGGACGAGCTCGTTCCCCACGTCGACGCCGATCTGATCCACCACGATGAAGCGCAGCAGGGGTGACTTCTTGTCCCACTTGTCGAAGTAGAATTCCTTGATCTCCTTCCCAGTTTTTACGGGAGATCGCTCGCCCTTCGGGTCGAGGTAGAGGATGTTGCCAGAGCCCTTGGCGACCTCGGGCGTGACCGCGTCGAAGATCGTGACGTCGAAGTCTCCGGGGAGCGGGTACTCGTCCGGCGTCACCTCCTTCACGTCGAGGTACTCGTCGAGGAGGAGCGCCGCCGACAGGTACATGTTCCCGGCCGTGACGGCCTGGACACGCACGCGCTTCCGGTCCGGGAGGAGCGCATAGGCGTGATCGTCGGCGGGGAGATCGTCGCGCGAGCCGTCGGCCATGCGGAGCTTCGCCTCGAGCGTGCGCCCGGCGCCCGAGAGGTTCGGGAAGAAGCGCGGCAGGCGCTCCTCGGGCTGGAGGCGGAGCTTCGTGACGTCGACCTCCTTGCCGTCGCCGAGCAACGACAGCTCGACGTCCATCGCCTCGCTGGTCGCGTTCGTCACCTCGATCAAGACCTCGTAACGGCTCTTGTCGAGCGGGTACCGACGGACAGAAAATTCGGTGATCCCGGCGTTCTTCCCGCGGACGCCGAAGGGCACGAACGACACCCTCGCGTCGCCCGTGTGCACCGGCCCCTGCGCGTCCTCGGCCTTGCCGAGCGCGCCGTCGGAGAGGACGACGATCTCGGGCTTCGGCTGGCCGCGGAGCGTGTCGGTGGCGAAGCGCAGCGCCCGCGCGAAATCGGCGCGCGCGTCGGTCGCGGAGAGGAGGTCGACCGCGCGCTCGAGCTCGCCCACGTCGCTCGACATCGTCGAGAGCGGCGTCGCCGTGACGTCCATCTGGGCGATGAGCACGCGATCGGTGCCGGACAGGGAGCGCACCATCTCGCGGAGCTTCGCCTTCGCGAGATCGAAGCGCGAGGGCAGGGTGTCGGTGGCCTTCATCGACGCGGAGGCGTCGACCAGGACGACGATGCTGCGGCCGTCGACGAGCTTCGTCGAGAGGCGCGGATCGCCGAGGGCGAAGAGGAGCAAGGAGAGCAGCGCGAGCTGCAAGAGGAGCGACAAGAGCCGCTTCAGCTGCGAGAAGAGGCTCGTCGCGTCCTCGTCGCGGAGGACACGCTGCCAGATCTTGGAGAAGGGCACGGCGACCGCGCGCCGTCGCAGCTTGAGGAGGTAGAGCCCCACCGTGACCGCGCCCGCGACGGCGCCGATCAGCAGGAGCTGCGACAGGGGGAGGCCGACGAGGTTCATCAGCGGAGGAAGCCGCCCTGGCGGAACACCGACAGGACCAGCTCCTCGAACGGGATCTGCACGTCCGCGGCGAAGTGGTGGACCTGCTTCTTCCGACAGAAGCGCGCGATCTCCTCGCGGTACTTCGCGTGCTCGAGCCGGTAGGTCTCCAGGATCTTGGGCGTCACGGTGACGTCGCGCTCCTCGCCGGTCTCGCAGTCGTAGACGCGCAGATCGCCGAGGAGCTTCGGCCGTGACTCTCGCTCGTCGACCAGGTGGACGACGAGCACCTCGAACTTCGCGAACCGGAGCGCGTTGATGCCGCGCTCGAAGCCGTGTGGATCGTAGAGATCGCTGACGAGCACGGCGAGCCCACGGCGCTTGTGCCGCGCCGCGAAGGTGCGGAGCGCCTCGCCGAGATCCGTCACGCCCTCGGCCCGGACGCCGCGCAAGAAGTCGAAGACGCGGAAGATCCGCTGCTTGCCGCGCGTCGGCTGCATGGTCCTCTCGAGCACGTCGCTCGCGGACGAGACGGCGACGCGGTCCAAGTTCGCGAGCGCGACGTACGCGAGGGCCGCGACGATCCGCTTCGCCTGGCGGAGTTTGTCGCCGTCGCCGAAGCCCATCGACAGGGACGCGTCGAGGACGAAGTACACCGAGAGGTCCTCTTCCTCCTCGAAGAGCCGGAGCTGGAGCTTGCCGAAGCGCTGGTAGATGTTCCAGTCGAGGTAGCGGAGATCGTCGCCCTCGGTGTAGTCGCGGTGATCGGTGAACTCGACGCCGCTGCCGCTCTTCTTCGTGCGGCGCTCGGCGCGGAGCTTGCCGGCGAAGGCGCGGCGCGAGACGAGCGCGAGCTGATCGAGCTTCTTCTGGAAGTCGTCGTCGAAGAGCTCCTCGTCGGCGCGCGCGGGGCCCGACCTCTTCCGCCGGAAGACGTCGAGGAGCCCCATCGGTCAGGCGCCCTTCTCGGGGAGCTTCGCGAGGATCTCGGCGAGGACGTCGTCGGTCTTGACGCCCTCGGCCTCGCCCTCGAAGTTGAGCAGCACCCGGTGCCGGAGCGCGGGGAGCGCGGCCTTCCGGACGTCGTCGACGCTCGCGGCGAAGCGGCCGCCGAAGAGCGCCTCGATCTTCGCGCCGAGCAGGCACGCCTGCGCGCCGCGCGGGCTCGACCCGAAGCGCACGTAGCGCTTCACCATGTCGGTCGCCTCGGGCGTGTCCGGGTGCGTCGCAGAGAGGAGCCGGACGGCGTAGTCCTTCACGTGGGGGGCCACGGGGACGTCACGCACGACGCGCTGCATCTCGAGCACCTCGTCGCGGGTGAGGACGGCGGTCACGCTGGGCACCTCGCTGCCCGTCGTGCGATCGAGGATGCCGTGCAGCTCCTCCTTGCTCGGGAAGGGGACGTGGAGCTTGAACATGAAGCGATCGAGCTGCGCCTCGGGCAGCGGGTAGGTGCCCTCGGTCTCGATCGGGTTCTGCGTCGCGAGCACGAGGAAGGGCCGCTCGAGCGCGTGGGTCTGCCGGGCGATGGTGACGCTCCGCTCCTGCATGGCCTCGAGCAGCGCCGACTGCGTCTTCGGCGTCGCGCGGTTGATCTCGTCGGCGAGCACGATGTTCGCGAAGATGGGCCCCTTGCGGAACTCGAAGAGCTTCTTGCCGTCCTCGCCCTCGGAGATCATCGTGGTGCCGAGGATGTCGGCGGGCATCAGATCGGGCGTGAACTGCACGCGCGAGAACTGGAGCGACAGGGTCTCGGCGAGGGTGCGAACGAGCAGCGTCTTGCCGAGCCCGGGGACGCCCTCGAGGAGCGCGTGCGCGCCCGCGAGCAGGCACGCGAGCACGCCGTCCACGGTCGCGCGGTTGCCGACGATGACCTTCGCGATCTCGTCGCGCAAGAGCCCCACCTTCCGCTCGCACGCCTCGACGTCTTCCTTGGTCGCCACTCGCTCGGTCATGGTCTCTCTCTTCGCGCTCGTCATTCTCGGGGTCGGATCAGCTGGAAGTACCGCTGGATGTAGAACTTGTGGCCGGGCGGGATGCTCTCGTTCTTCATCGCCTCCTCGGCCTTCGGCTTGTAGTCGGCGTAGACGCGCTTGTACTTCTTGCCGACGAAGCCCTTGGCCGACGAGTCGAGGATCGTCTCGGACACGCTCGGCCCCTGGCCCGTGTCGGTGGCCGTCTCCTGCACGTCGTGGGTCGAGTACTTTCCGCCAGTCGCCTTGCCCTTCACGTTCGGGTCGTGGCCGGTCCCCGGCTCCTTGCCGCCCTTTGCGCCGTCGTCGCCGCCGCCCGGCTCGGCGCCTCCAGGGCTCCCCTGCCCATCCGCGCCCGGGCCGCCCGGCTGGGAGCCCGCCCCAGGGCGCAGCTCGAGCGTGAAGCTCTTCTTCTTGCCCTTCTTCTTGCCCTTGCCCTGGCCGTCCTCGCCGTCGCCGTCGTCGTCGCCGTCCTGCCCCTCGGTCCCCGGCTTCTTGGACTTGCCGCTCCCGTCCTCGGCGTCCTCGTCTTCGTCGCCCTCGTCGCCCCCCTCGCCGTCCTTGCCCTTGCCCTTGCCGCCCGCCGCGTCGTCCGCGCCGCCCTTCTTCCCCTTCTTCCCCTTCTTGCCCTTCGCCTTCTTCAAGAAGTCCTCGAGCGCCTTCTTGCGCTCCTCGGAGCTCTTGCCCGCTTGCCGGAGCTGCTCGCGGAGCTCCTGGAGGCGCTGGCGTAGCTCCTCCTTCTCCTTGTCGGTGAGCTCCTCCTTGGCCATCCGATCGATGTCCTCGGCTCCGCGCTCGAGATCCTTCGCCGCGTCGCCGAGCTCGCGGAGGAGATCCTCGGCGGCCTGCTGGAGCTCGCGGTCGAGCCGGTCGAGCTCTCGCTGCGCCCGCTCCTGGCTCTCGATCTCACGGTCGAGCCGATCGAGCTCCCGGCGATCGCGCTGGAGCAGGCGCCGCTCCTCGTCGGTCGAGCCCGGCTTCTGCTCGCGCCGAAGCAGCGAGGCGGCCAGCTCCTCGCGCTGGCTTCGGAGCCGCTCGACGTCCTTCTTGTGCTCCTCGCTGGCCTTCTTCAGGGCGTCGCGGAGCTTCTGCTTCTCGGCCTCGGAGAGCTTCTTCTTGTCCTTGGCGTCTCGGAGACGCTTGGCGAGCTCCTGGAGCTCCTTCTTCGCGAGCTGGAGATCCTTCTTCTCGAGCGCCTCCCCCACGGGCTTCGAGAGCGGGCTATCCTTGAGGTTCTTCCCGACATGTTCGAGCGCCTTCGAGACCGCCTTCCGCTCCTCTTCGCGGCCCGCAAGCAGGCCCTTCTCGAGCGCCTCGAGCCGGCGAAACGCCTCGGAGCGATCGAGGCGCCCCTTCGCGATGTCCTCGATCAGCTTGTTCATCTCGTCGACGGCGGCCTTCGTCTCGGGCGACGGATCCTTCCCCGCGATCTCGCGCACCGCCTCGGCGTAGAAGGCGAGATCGTCTGGCGAGAGGCCGATGGGCTCGAGCGCGGGGGCGCGCGGGATCTCGACGCGGCGCGACCACTGCAGGCCCGAGAGCCCGAGGAGCCCCGCGAGGAGCACGACCACGATCGCGGCGTCGGCCTGCAGGAACGCGGGGAGCACGGGGACGGCGCGCCTCGGATCGAGCCTCGCGGCGTGGGCGAGGGCGTCGTCGATCGCGGCGTCCATCAGCGGCTCGCGGCGAGGATTGCGGGCGAAGGCGAGGGCGGAGGCGAGGCGATCGTGGTTGTCGAAGGTGCGATCGAGGAGGGTCGCGCCGAGATCGCGCGGGAGCCTTCGCAGCGCGACGAGGGCGGTCGCGAGCAGCGTCCCCGCGCCGAAGCCGATCGCCGTCCAGAAGAGGGCTCGCTGCGCGACGCCGTGGGGGGTCTGGGCGAGCTTCACGGCGAGGACGTGCCCCGCGGCGGCGAGCAACGTCGGGATCGCCCCGAGGAAGAAGACGCGCGCGCCGTCTCGTACGCGGAGCCGCCGCTCGGTGACCGCCGAGAGGCGCGCGAGGGACGAAAGGGAGGAGGGCAAGGGCAGAGGCTGGGACCGCCGAGGGGCGCTGGTTGTTCCCGCGGCGACGGCGGGGACGGCCCGAGCGTAGCCCAAGCTCGGCGCGAGCGCCTCTTGACCCGCCCGGGTCGAGCGGCGACGATGCGCGCGATGCCGAACACCTCCCGTGTCGCGCTCGTCGCCGACGACGAGCCCTCGATGCTGTCTCTCGTCGCGCAACGCGCGAAATCTCTCGGGTTCGAAGTGGTCCTCGCCCACGACGGCGAGGAGGCCTGGGCGCAGGCGCTCGCGCACCGGCCGGACATCGTGCTGCTCGACGTGATGATGCCGGGCATGAGCGGCTGGGAGGTGTGCCGTCAGATCCGCGAGAACCCGACGCTCGACCGGACCGCGGTCGTCATGATCACGGGGATCGGCGAGCGGCTGAACGAGATGACCTCACCGCTCTTCCGGGCGGATCGGTACCTCGACAAGCCGTTCCAGCTCACGGACTTCGACGACGCGGTCCGGGACGCGCTCGCCAAGCGCGCGGCTGCGACCTCGGCCCGAGCCCCCGCGACGCCCGCGAAGGCGACCCAGCCCGCGAAGCCGACGAAGCCCGCGACGCCCGCGAAGGCGACCCAGCCCGCAGCGAAGCCTGCGGCGAAGACGGCGAAGGCTTCACCGGCCGCGACCCCTGCGGCGAAGCCCGCAGCGAAGACGACGAAGCCCGCAGCGAAGACGACGAAGGCGACCCAGCCCGCGAAGCCCGCAGCGAAGACGGCGAAGGCGACCCAGCCCGCGAAGCCCGCAGCGAAGACGGCGAAGGCGACCCAGCCCGCGAAGCCCGCA
>CAYNEK010000074.1:15088-25192 GCA_964396175.1 uncultured Polyangiaceae bacterium
GGCGAAGCCCGCACCGAAGACGGCGAAGCCCGCACCGAAGACGGCGAAGCCCGCACCGAAGACGGCGAAGCCCGCAGCGAAGACGGCGAAGCCCGCAGCGAAGACGGCGAAGGCGACCCAGCCCGCGAAGCTCACAGCGAAGACGGCGAAGCCCGCAGCGCCCACCGGCAAGCGCGCGGCGAAGAAGGGCGCGCCGCGCGGGTGAGCTCCTCGAGGATCCCGGCGGGGTTTCCGCTGGGAGCCTCGGGGGACCTCGTGCAAGGTCCACGCATGCGCCGCCCATTCCTCACGCTCCTCGTCGCCCTCCCCCTCGCGGTGGCGTGCGGCGGCAGCTCCAGCGACGAAGACGCGCCCGCTCCGCCTCCGTCCCGCGCGCTCGCCGCTGGCGTGACCATCTCGCAGATCGATCTCTTCCAGGGCGTGCAGGTCCCGCTGATGAAGGACGGCGAGGAGACGGGCCACCTCGCCCCGGTCATCCAGGGGCGAGACGGCACCGCGCGCGTCCACTTCGCGCTCTCCGATGATTTCGCGCCGCGCGACGTCGTCGTGCAGGTGACGATCACGGGAGACGATGGGGCTCCGCAGCTCTTCGAGACCACCTACACGCTCGAGTCCGCGTCGAGCGAGCCCGATCTCGAGTCGACGGCGAACGTCGCGATCCCCGGCAGCGCGATCGGCCCCGGCGCGCGCTGGAGCATCGCCATCCTCGAGCCGACGCCCGGCGCGACCATCGCCGGAGACACCTCGGGCGCGCGGTGGCCCGCGACCGACACGCAGGCGCTCTCCCCCGAGTTCACCCAAGAGAAGACGCGCATCGTCCTGGTCCCGGTGGTGTACCTCGCAGACGGCTCGGGCCGGCAGCCCGACACCGACGACGCCTACGTCGAGGCCCTCCGCCAGCGGATGTTCGCGCTCTACCCGACGCCCGCCGTCGAGATCACCGTCGGCGCAGGGCTCAACTTCAACACCAAGATATCCGGCACGCAGGGCGGCGGCTGGCAGTCGCTCGTCGAGGCGCTCATCAGCCGACGCAACAAGGACAAGGCCGAGCGCGACGTCTACTACTATGGCGTCGTCAACCCGGCGGCGTCGATCAACCAGTTCTGTGGTGGGGGCTGCATCGCCGGGCTCACGCTCGGCCCCGCGAAGGGACCCCAGCCCGCGGAGCTCCGCGTGAGCGTCGGGCTCGGCTTCGGCGGCGAGCTCACGGCGGGCACCTTCGTGCACGAGACGGGGCACGCCCACGGGCTCGCGCACGCGCCATGCGGCGGCGCGCAGGGCGTCGACGGGAAGTACCCGTACAAGGGCGGACAGACGGGCGTCTACGGGCTCGACGCCAAGGGCCTGCGCGCGCCCAACGTCTACAAGGACATGATGAGCTACTGCGAGCCCACCTGGATCAGCGACTACAACTACGCGAACCTGGCCGTCGAGATGCAGCGCGTGGCCGGCGCGCGCGTCCTCGGCGCAGCGCTCCCGGCGTACTGGCGGCTGGCCTTCGACGACGGAGACGGCGAGCTCCGGCTGGGCGAGCGCATCCCGGCGACCGATCTCCCGACGGGGCGCGAGGTGTCGCTCGAGGTGCGCGACGCGGCGGGCGCGGTGCGGGTCGTGACGGGCTACGCGTACGACTGGGATCACGGCGCGGGCGCGCTCGTCACGGTGCCCGACGACGGGACGATCACCTCGGTGAAGAAGCAGTGACGGCGGGCGTCACGCTGGCTCGGGAGACCCCGGCCACCCACGGCCGCCTCACCGATCTCGATCGGGCCTGGTCGATCCCGCGGAGCGGAGCGCGCCTCACGGCGGTGCGCGCCGCCGCCGAAGCGCTCCACGATCGGTTCGCCCGCGGGCCACGCGTCATCGCCGCGCGTGTCTTCGATCAGGCGCGCTACCTCGTCCCCACAGCGCACGCGCTCGGCGGGGCCGCGTCGGTCCTCAGCCGGCACCTGCTCGTCACGCACCGCGCGGTCCTCGTGCAGTTCTTGGAGCGCGGGCGGCTGCGCTCGCTGCTCTTCGACCCGACCGACGTCGTCGCCGCGCGCGAGGCGCCGGCCTTTCACCGCGCGATCCGCCGGCTCGGCGAGCCGCTCGCGCTCTCGGTGCTCAGCCGCACCGCCGAGCCGCTCGAGTCTTCGCTCGCCCGGATCGGCGTCGCGCCGGCCGACATCGACTACGTCGCGTTCGATCACTTCCACGGGCAAGACGTCCGATCACTCCTCGGCACCCGCGACGGCACCTTCTTGCCGCGCTTCCCGCGCGCGAGGCTCCTCGCGCCGCGCGTCGACTGGGACGCGTGGGCCGAGCCGCACCCCCTCTCGCGACCGTGGGTGATCGCCGAGGGCCGGCTCGGGGTGCCCGAGGATCGGGTGATCTCGACGGACGGAGACCTCGAGCTCGGAGACGGAGTATGGATCCTCCGGACACCTGGGCGCACCGCGGGGCACCAGAGCCTCTTCATCAACACCCCATCGGGCGTCTGGGGCGTCAGCGCGAACGGGGCCTGCGCGGACGCGTGGAGTCCGCACGAGAGCCGCATTCCGGGCGTACGGCGGCACGCGCGGCGAGACGACGTGGACGTCATCCCGCGCGCGGGGCGCTCGGAGCACCAGGCTGACCAGTACACCTCGATGGTGCTCGAGCGCACGCTCGCGGGGCGCTTGCGCCGCGCGCCGGGGGTCACGCAGATGCTCGCGTCGAGCGAGGTGACGAGGAGCTTCTTCGCGCTCGACGTGGCGCCGCTCGACGTCCGGGACGAGCTCCCGAGCGGCGCGCTGGTCACCCGGCCCACGCGTCGCCGCTGAGCGCCCCCGGCCGAGGATCGACGTCTCGCGGCCGACGCGCGTCGTGACGGCGGCTCATCCGATCGTCGTCACGACGCGCCCGGGTCGAGGACGAGCCATCGTCGGAGGCCCGTCGCGCGCACGCCGCAACCCGAGCCCGTCGGGGCGGCGAGCGGCCGGCCCTGCGGGCGCGAGCGGGCGCGCCGACCCCTTCTCACGCGGACTGCTCGCTGCGGATTAGAGCAGCGGCCGTCGCTGCGTGAGCGGGCACACCGATCTGCGACAGACGCGCCGGGTCGACGCGGCGTTCGCGCGGGGCGCGGCCCGCGGAGACACGCAGCGCGACGCAGCTAGGACGACTTCGCGCCGGAGTCGGAGCTGCCGCCCCCCGACGGGCTGCTGCTCGTCGCGGGCGCAGCGCCCTTGGACGAGGAGTCTGCGCTCGAGGGAGACGTGGGCGGTGAGGAGGTGGACGACGTGCTCCCCGAGGACGACGAGTCTCCACTCTTCGCTGGGCCACCGGCGCTCGAGTACAGATCCGAGTACCAGCCGCCCCCCTTCAAGATGAAGCCGCTGCCGCCCGAGATCTGGCGCTTGGCGGTCTGCTGCTGGCACTTCGGGCAGAGCTCGAGCGGCGCCTCGGTCATCCGCTGGATCGCCTCCCAAGCGTGACCACACGACGAGCAGGCGTAATCGTACGTCGGCATGGGTTTTCGCGTCGATCCTTCTTCGATTCGGTCGCGGTGGGCGTCAGTCCATGTCGAAGTCGCCCATGCCGCCCATGCCGCCCATGCCGCCCATGCCGCCCATGCCGCCCATGCCGCCGCCGCCCGCCGCTGCGGGTGCGGCCTTCTTGGGGGCGTCGACGATGGCGCACTCGGTCGTGAGCATGAGCCCCGCGACGCTCGCCGCGTTCTCGAGGGCGAGGCGCGTCACCTTGGCCGGATCGACGACCCCTGCCTTCACCAGGTCCTCGAAGGCTCCGGTCGCGGCGTTCCACCCGAAGCCGCCCGTGCCGTCGACGACCTTCGCGACGATGACCGACGGCTCTTCGCCCGCGTTCAGCGCGAGCTGACGGAGCGGCTCCTCCACCGCGCGGCGGAGCAGCTGCACCCCGAGCGCCTCCGCGGCGGACGCCTGCACGCCGTCGAGCGCCTTGCGCGCCCGGAGGAGCGCGACGCCGCCGCCCGGGACGATCCCCTCGGCGACGGCCGCGCGGGTCGCATAGAGCGCGTCCTCGACCCGCGCCTTCTTCTCCTTCATCTCGGTCTCGGTGTGCGCGCCGACCTTGAGCACCGCCACGCCGCCGGCGAGCTTCGCGAGGCGCTCCTCGAGCTTCTCGCGATCGTAGTCGCTCGTCGTCTTCTCGATCTGCGAGCGGATCTCGCTCGCCCGGCCCTTCACGGCCTGGGCGTCGCCCGCGCCGTCGACGAGGGTCGTCGTGTCCTTGTCGATGACGACGCGCCGCGCGCGGCCGAGATCCTTCAGCGTCGCGCCGTCGAGGCGGAGCCCGAGATCGTCCATGAAGGCCGTCCCGCCCGTCAGGATCGCGATGTCCTTCAGCATCTCCTTGCGGCGATCGCCGGGGCCTTGACGGCCGCGACCTTGAGGACGCCGCGAAGGCGGTTCACGACGAGGGCGGCCAGGGCCTCGCCCTCGATGTCGTCGGCGATGACGAGGAGGGGCGCGCCGCTCTTCGCGAGCTGCTCGAGCAGCGGGACGAGATCGTTCATCGACGAGATCTTCTTCTCGTGGATGAGCACGTACGCGTCCTCGAGGACGGCCTCCATCTTCTGCGGATCGGTGACGAAATACGGCGAGAGGTACCCGCGATCGAACTGCATGCCCTCGACGACCTCGAGCACAGTCTCGGTGCCCTTGCCCTCCTCGACCGTGATGACTCCCTCCTTGCCGACCTTGTCCATCGCGTCCGCGAGGAAGCCGCCGATCTGCGCGTCTCCGTTGGCGCTCACGGTGCCAACCTGGGAGATCTCGGCCTTGTCCTTGGTCGGGGTCGACAGCTTGGCGAGCTCCGCGGCGATGGCCTGGACGCCCTTGTCGAGCCCGCGCTTCACGTCCATCGGGCCGTGCCCGGCCTCGACGAGCTTCAGGCCCTCGGTGTAGAGCACCTGCGCGAGCAAGGTCGCGGTCGTCGTGCCGTCGCCCGCCTTGTCGCTGGTCTTCGACGCGACCTCGCGGACCATCTGCGCGCCCATGTTCTCGAACTTGCCGGCGAGCTCGATCTCCTTCGCGACGGTGACCCCGTCCTTCGTGATGGTGGGCGAGCCCCAGGACTTCTCGAGGACGACGTTGCGGCCGCGCGGGCCGAGCGTGACCTTGACGGCGTTGGCGAGGGCGTCGACCCCGGCGAGGATGGCGCGGCGGGCGGCGGTGTCGAAGACGATCTGCTTGGCGGACATGGCTGCGACCGCCCTTTAACGACTGCTCGCGCGAGGTCAAGGGGGGCCGGCGCGACGTGCCACGGCACGCCCGACCCTCGGCGGGCGATCCGCGGAGGCCGAGAGCCCGGGCCCGACGACCCGCGCGGTCCACCCGAGCGGGCCCAGCTCGCGATCCGCGCGCGCCGGCGGCGTCGACGCGGTGGGCGCGAGCGCCGGGACGATCGCCGCGCCGCGGACCGGCCGATGCAGCGTCCGACCCCGGGAGCCCTGTGGGCGCGAGCGCCGGGACGATCGCCGCGCCGCGGAGCCCTCGGAGCGCTCGCGCTACTTCGTGAGGATCGCCCGGACGTAGTCGCGGTTCATCAGCGCGATGGTGTCGATGCTGATCGACTTGGGGCACGCGGCCATACACTCGCCGTGCCAGGTGCACCCCCCGAAGCCCTCGTGGTCCATCTGCTCGACCATCGAGACGACGCGGCGCTCGCGCTCGGGTTGACCCTGCGGCAGCGCGGCGAGGTGCGTGATCTTCGCGGCCGTGAAGAGCGAGGCGCTCCCGTTGGGGCAGGCCGCGACGCACGCGCCGCAGCCGATGCACGCCGCCGAGTCCATCGCGCGCTCGGCGACGTCCTTCGCGATGGGGATCGCGTTCGCGTCGGGGGTGCCACCCGTCGCGACCGAGACGAAGCCGCCCGCCGCGATGATGCGATCGAGCGCGCCCCGGTCGACCACGAGATCGCGGATGACCGGGAAGGGCTGGGCGCGCCACGGCTCGATGTGCACATCCTCGCCGTCCTTGAAGTGCCGCATGTGCAGCTGGCAGGTCGCCGTGCCCTTCTGCGGACCGTGGGCGGAGCCGTTGATCATCATGCTGCACGAGCCGCAGATGCCCTCGCGGCAGTCGTGATCGAAGGCGATGGGCTCCTCGCCCTTCTGCGTGAGGCCCTCGTTGACGACGTCGAGCATCTCGAGGAACGACATGTCGGGGTTCACGTCGGTCGCCTCGTAGGTGACGAACCGCCCTTGGGCGCCGGGGCCCGCCTGCCTCCAGACGTGCAAGGTGAGCTTCATTTGTAACTCCGCTGTGCGAGGTGGACGTACTCGAAGGTCAAGGGCTCCTTGTGGAGCACGGGCGCCGCGTCGTCGCCCTTGTGCTCCCACGCGGCGACGTAGGTGAAGCCCGCGTCGTCGCGCATCGCCTCGCCGTCGGGGGTCTGGTGCTCCGAGCGGAAGTGCCCGCCGCACGACTCGTCGCGGTGCAGGGCGTCGCGGCAGAGCAGCTCCGCGAGCTCGAAGAAGTCGGCGACGCGCCCCGCCCGCTCGAGCGCCTGGTTGAGGTTCTCGCCGCTGCCGGGGACGTTCACGTCGTGCCAGAACTGCTCGCGGAGCTCGGGGATCTTCGCGATCGCCTCCTCGAGCCCGGCCTTGTCGCGCGCCATGCCGCACTTGTCCCAGATGAGGAGCCCGAGCTCGCGGTGGAGCGAGTCGACCGTGCGCTTGCCCTTCACGGAGAGGAGCTTCGTGATCCTCGCCTGGACGGCGTCCTCCACCTCCTTGAAGGCGGGGTGCGAGGTGTCCACCTTGGGCAGCGTCGCCCGCGCGATGTAGTCGCCGATCGTGTACGGGAGGATGAAGTACCCGTCCGCGAGGCCCTGCATGAGCGCGCTCGCGCCGAGGCGGTTCGCCCCCTGATCGCTGAAGTTCGCCTCGCCGATGACGTGGAGCCCCGGGATGGTGCTCATCAGGTTGTAGTCCACCCAGAGCCCGCCCATGGTATAGTGGACGGCTGGGTAGACGCGCATCGGCACCTTGTACGGATCGTCGTCGGTGATGCGCTCGTACATCTCGAAGAGGTTGCCGTAGCGCTCGCGGACGGGGCCCTCGCCGAGCCGCTCGATCGCGCTCTTGAAGTCGAGGAAGACGCCGAGTCCGCCCGGGCCGACGCCGCGCCCCTCGTCGCACACGTCCTTCGCCGCGCGCGAGGCGATGTCGCGGGGCACGAGGTTGCCGAAGCTCGGGTACTTGCGCTCGAGGTAGTAGTCGCGCTCGTCGAGGGGGATGTCGCCCGCTTTCCGGCCGTCGCCCTGCTTCTTGGGGACCCAGACGCGCCCGTCGTTGCGGAGCGACTCGCTCATCAGCGTGAGCTTCGATTGGTACTCGCCGCTCCGCGGGATGCACGTCGGGTGGATCTGCGTGTAGCAAGGGTTCGCGAACGCGGCGCCACGCTTGTGGGCGCGCCAGATGGCCGTCGCGTTGGAGCCCTTCGCGTTGGTCGACAGGTAGAAGACGTTGCCGTAGCCGCCCGTCGCGAGGACGACCGCGTCGGCGGCGAAGGATCGGATCTTCCCCGTGACGAGGTCGCGCGTGACGATGCCGCGCGCCTCGCCGTCGACGACGACGAGATCGAGCATCTCGGTGCGGGCGTACATCTTCACGTTCCCGAGGCCGATGTGGCGCTCGAGCGCCTGGTAGGCGCCAAGGAGCAGCTGCTGCCCGGTCTGACCGCGCGCGTAGAAGGTCCGCGACACCTGCGCGCCGCCGAAGGAGCGGTTCGCCAGGAGGCCGCCGTACTCCCGCGCGAAGGGCACGCCCTGCGCCGCGCACTGGTCGATGATGTTCACGCTGACCTGCGCGAGCCGGTACACATTGGACTCACGGGAGCGGAAGTCGCCGCCCTTCACGGTGTCGTAGAAGAGCCGCCAGATGCTGTCGCCGTCGTTCGGGTAGTTCTTCGCCGAGTTGATGCCGCCCTGCGCGGCGATGCTGTGCGCGCGGCGAGGCGAGTCCTGGAAGCAGAAGCAGTCGACCTGGTAGCCGAGATCGGCGAGGCTCGCCGCGGCCGAGGCGCCCGCGAGGCCGGAGCCGACGACGAGGATCCGGTGCTTGCGCTTGTTCGCGGGGTTCACCAGCTTCATCTCGAAGCGGTGCTTGTCCCAAGAGTCTTGGATGGGGCCGGAGGGCGCGCGGGCGTTCAGTTCCATCGTGGTCATTTCACCAGGCCGGCCAGGATGGCCGACGGAATGAGCGTGAAGCCGAGCCAGACGATCCCCGCGACGGCGACGGCCAGCCGCCGCTTGAAGGGGTCGCCGCTCGGCTTGACGAGCCCGAGCGTGCGGAAGGACGCCCAGACGCCGTGGAAGAGGTGCGCCCCGAGCGCGAGCATCGCGACCAGGTAGATGAGCGCGACCCAGGGGATCGAGAAGTTCTGGACGAGGTTCGCGTGGACGTCGGTCTCGCTGAAGGGCGCCGGCTGGATGACCCCCGCCGTGAAGTGGAGGAGGTGGAAGACGATGAAGGCGAGGAGGAGGAGCCCGCCGACGCGCATCGTGCGCGAGGCGAACGTCGACGCCTGAGGGACCTTCTTGCCGTACGCGACGGGCCGCGCCGCCTTCGCGCGCCCGGTGAGCGAGACCGCCGCCCAGACGTGGAGGATGAGCGAGCCGACGACGACGACCCGCGTGCCCCAGAGGAGCGGCAGGTTGCCCTTCAAGAACTTGGCGTACTCGTTGATCTTCTCGGCGCCGGCGAAGACGGTGAGGTTCCCGAGCATGTGCCCGAGGACGAAGCCGATGAGGATGAGGCCCGTCACGGCCATCACCACCTTCTTGCCGATCGTCGACGTGAGGAAGGATCTGTCGCTCGACATCTGTCGTGGGGTGGGGTGGCGCCCGAAGAGGGGCGTCACACGCGCGCGCACCCTACAAGAGACGCACCGCTCGTCACGAGAAAAGTGAGGCGACGCAGTCCTTGCGCGATGACCACGGTCGACCGCGCGCGAGCAGCCGTGGCACGATGCGCGGACGTGGCGCCGCTCGAGACCGAAGAGCACCCAGGGCCCGCGCCCTCGTCGAGCGAGGACCGCGTGTCGTACCTGCTCGTCGCGCACCCGACGACGGCGGTCTTCCCGTGGCGCGTCGGGGACTTCGGGCGCCGCGAGCTGGAGCTGCTCGGTGTCACCGACGCGAAGGTGTCGGCGCGACACGCCGTCCTCTCGGGGCACGGCGGCGTCCCGCACGTCGCGGACGCCGGCTCGCGAAACGGCACCTACGTGGACGGCGCGCGGCTCGAGGGGGGGGCGCGCGTGCCGCTCCTCGATGGCACGGTGCTCCGGATGGGCAGGACGCTCCTCGTTCATCGTCGCGCGTCGCCCGGCCTCGCCCCCGCACCACCGCTCGGCGAGCTCACGGCGCCGTTTGGGCTGTCGCGCGCGCGGCACGCCGTCGAGCACGCGATCGCCCGACGCGCCGAGAACGTGCTCGTCCTCGGCGCGTCGGGCACCGGCAAGGAGCTGGTCGCACGCCACCTCGGCGAGCGTCTCGGGCGCAAGGTCGTGGCAGTGAACGTCGCGGGGATCCCGCCCACGCTCGCGGAGAGCTGGCTCTTCGGCTACGAGGCCGGGGCCTTCTCGGACGCGCGCAAGCAAGGCTCGCGCGGGCTCGTCGGTGAGGCAGAGGGTGGTGTGCTCTTCTTGGACGAGCTCGGGGAGCTGCCGCTCGAGGTGCAGCCGAAGCTCCTCCGGCTCCTCGAGAACCGGGTCGCCCAAACGGTCGGTGGTCGCGAGCGGAGGGTCGACGTCGTCATCGTGGCGGCGACGAACCGTGACCTCGAGGAGTCCGTGGAAGCAGGGATCTTCCGCCGCGATCTCGCCGAGCGCTTCACCCACCGCGTCGAGCTCCCGCCGCTCCACGAGCGCCCCGAGGATCTCCCCGAGCTCCTGCGGAGCCTCCTCGCCTTCGGGCGCATCCCGCTCGACGCGGGCGCGAGCGAGGTGGAGGCCCTGGAGGTCCTGATGACGAGCGTCTTCCCTGGGAACCTCCGCACCCTCCGACGGCTCCTCGAGGACGCGGCCGGAGAGCCCGGGGTGGGGAGGGTGGATATCCAACCTGGCGGGGGTGTCAAGCCGCGAGCACCGGAGCCGAGTA
>CAYNEK010000075.1:0-3628 GCA_964396175.1 uncultured Polyangiaceae bacterium
CGGCGAGCGTCGACTTGCCGTGGTCGATGTGCGCGATGATCGAGAAATTGCGGATTCTCTCGAGAGGGAAGGGCATGTCGTCGTCCGCGCAGCGCGCGTCGGGGGGCGCCTTCTACCCTTTTTTGATCGCCTGTACAGCCGAGGTCGACGCGCCGTGCTCGGGCACGAGCGGGATCTGCCCCGGCAAGAGGCTCTCGTACTGGCGCAGGACGAGGTCGATCCCCTCGCGGATGTACACCGAGGCGGGCACCTTCGTCCGCTCGCTGAGGAGCTTCAGGCGCTCGCTCTGCTCCGTGGTCAGGTACACGGTGGAGGAGACTTTCTTTCGCGACATGGAGCCGGGGTCCTCCCCGACGCGGTGGCGCCTGGGAGTGAACACATGTGAGAATATGTTGTCTTCGCCAGATCGTCAACGACTTCAGCCGAGAAACAGACGCAACCTATTGGAATTACATGTGGTAATTCAATCAGGCTGCGCACCGTCCCCAGGACCTCGTCGATCATCGCTGGGGTCAGGCGGCCGGTCTGGGTGTTCTGCTGGCTGGGGTGGTAGCAGCCGACCAGCGCGAGCCCGCCCAGCGCCGTCACGGCGCCATGGCCGAACTTCGGGCGAGGTGAGGGCGCGCCGAAGGCGCGGAGGGTCGCGGTCCAGCCGATCCCGCCGAGCGCGAGCAGCGCTCGCTTCTCCGTGAGGAGGGCGAGCTCGCGGTCGAGGAAGGGCGCGCACCGCGCGATCTCGTCCGACGTGGGCTCGTTGTCCGGCGGAACGCAGCGCACAGGCGCGACGATGTACGCGTCACGCAAGGTGAGGCCGTCGTCACGCGCACGGCTCTCGGCCTGCGACGCGAAGCCCGCGCGGTGGAGCGCCGCGAAGAGGAAGTCGCCCGCGCTGTCCCCCGTGAACATGCGGCCCGTCCGGTTCGCCCCGTGCGCGCCCGGCGCGAGCCCGACGACCACGAGCCGCGCGCGCGGATCGCCGAAGCCCGGGACCGGCCTCCCCCAGTAGGTCTCGTCCCTGTACGCGCGGCGCTTCACCCGCGCGATCTCCTCGCGCCACGCGACCAGCCGAGGGCAGGCGCGACACGCGATGATCTCGCGGGAGAGCGCGGCGAGGGTCAGCCGCCGAATTGGCCGCCGTCTCCGCGCGACGAGTCGTCCCTGCGGGCGCTGAACTCGCCGTCCTGACCGAGCACCACCAAGACCATCGCCGCCCCGACCAAGGGCAAGAGCCAGATGAGCTTGAGCTGCGCGGACTTCTGATCTTTGGCGTAGGACTTGCTGCGGAGGATGCGGTGGGTGGCGAAGGCCTGGAGCACGACGACGCCCAGCGCGAGGATCAAGAAGAAGGTTGGCTCGCTCAAAGCGGCGGGAACTTAGGGAGCCAGCCGCGATCGCGCAACCTTCCGGCCCAAGATTTTCGGCGGCCGCGTCGCGGCGGGGCGGCCCGCGGGCCGATCAGTGCGCCGCTGGATCGCCGCTCTTCTTCACCGACTTCACGATGTTGAACTCGACCCGGCGGTTGGCCTGTCGGCCCTTCGGCGTCGCGTTGTCGTCGATGGGCCTCTCCTGGCCGTAGCCCATGGCGCGGAGCTTCGAGGCGGGGACGCCCCGCTTGTCGACGAGGTAGCTGCGGACGGCCTCCGCGCGCTTCTGGGAGAGGGCTTTGTTCGCCTCGGCCCCGCCGGTGTCGTCGGTGTGACCGGCGATCTCGACGAGGAAGATGCTCTGGTTCGCCTTCAGCACCGCGGCCACCTGATCGAGGATCTTGAAGCTCTTCGCCCCCGTGATCTTGTCGCTGCCGGTCGCGAACTCGACGCGGTCGAGGATCTTGATGCCGTCGTCCGTGAGCTCGACGAGCGAGCCCGGCGCCTTGTCGGGGCAGCCGTCCTCGTCCTGGTAGCCGTTGTACGTCTCGGGCTTCGTGGGGCACTTGTCGCGGCTGTCGGGGATGCCGTCTCCGTCCGTGTCGGGATCGGGGCAGCCGTGGTTCGCCTTGGTGCCGGGGATGTCGACGCACTCGTCCTCGGGATCGGGGACGCCGTCCTTGTCGTTGTCCGGATCGGGGCAGCCGTCGTCGTCCTCGAAGCCGTCGGTGTCCTCGGGCTCGTCGGGGCACCGGTCGACGTGGTCGGGGATCCCGTCTTTGTCGCGGTCCGGGCAGCCGTAGTCCTTGCCCTTGGCGCGGATGACGGTGGGGCCGCCCGCGTCGGGGCACATGTCGTCGGGGTCTGCGATGCCGTCGTGATCGCGGTCGGGCAGATCGTCCGGGCAGCCGTCGTCGTCCTCGAAGCCGTTGCGCGTCTCGGGCTGGTTCGGGCACTTGTCGGCGGCGTCCGGGATGTCGTCGCCGTCGTTGTCGGGATCGGGGCAGCCGTCGGCGTCCTGGAAGCCGTCCTTGTCCTCTGGATCGCTCGGGCAGAGATCGTCCTCGTCCTCGATCCCGTCCCCGTCGGCGTCGATCTTGTCCTTGACGTACATGATGCCACCGAAGCCGCGGAAGAGCGGGGCCCCCGCGCCGCGCGTGAGCCCGAGGCCTCCCCCGAGGAAGAAGCGGAAGCCCGAGCGGAGCGGCTGGATCTGGACGGAGAGATCGCCTTCGCTCGCCTGGGAGCCACGCCCACCGCCCAACCTCGCGTCGCCGAACACCTCGCCAACGAAGCGGAGGACCGGCGAGACGTGGAGCCGCGCGGCGACGCCGTAGCGGAGCGCCGAGCCCACCTCGGCCGTGCCGAGCCGCTCGGTCCCGCGGCCGACGAAGCCGACGTTCGCCCCGAGATCGAACACCCTGGAGGGCTGGTAGTCGGCGATCGCGCGGAGCCCGCCCGTCGCGGAGCCCTCGCCGAGGTACTTGTCCTTCGCGGTCGTGCGCCCGAGCGGCGCCGTGACGAAAGCGCCCACGCCGAGGACGAGCGGATCGGTCGCGCCGCCGAGGACGCGCGCTTTCGCCTCGAGGTTGGGATCGCCGAGGCCGGTGCCGCTCAGGCCGTCGCGGGCGACGGTCCCGGCGGCGGCGTCGAGCCCGTCTCCGCTGACGACGCTGACGGGGACGCGCAGCCCGAGCTGCAGCCTGGGCATCACCGTGATCGAGCCGAGCAGATCGGCGGTCGCGAGGGACTTCACGACGCGGATGCGGGTGTCGCGGGTGCGCTCGGGATCGGAGCAGGACGTCGCGTTCTGGCAGGTGCGGAGGACGAGCGGATCGGCGGCGTAGTTGAAGAAGAGGCCGAGCGAGTACGAGCCCCTGCCGTCGGTCCGCGCCCCCTCGACGGTCACGAAATTTCGCGGACCGGGCGCGGGGGCGAACTTCTGCGCGGAGAACTCGGTCGCCACGACCTCGTCGGCGCGCGCGGGCGCCGAGGCGAGGAGGACGCCCATCGCGCCGAGGAGCGAGCGGCGAAGGGCGGCGGCGGGCGCGGGGACGGAGAGGGGAAAGCGGCGCATGGATGGGTCGAGCGACAGGGTGCGCGAGGAGCCCCGACGGCGAGGCACGCGGACGCGCGCCGGACGCTCTCACGACTCGGCACCTCGCCGCAAGCGACCTTCGAGCGCCTGCGCCCGTCGGTCGCCACCTCGTCGGGCGCGCTCACGGCTCGGCACCTCACCGCGAGCCGTGACGCCATCACCAGCC
>CAYNEK010000075.1:3728-25154 GCA_964396175.1 uncultured Polyangiaceae bacterium
CGCCACCTCGTCGGGCGCGCTCACGGCTCGCCACGTCGCCGCGAGCCGTGACGCCGTCAGAGGACGTCGATCGGCCCGGCGCCCTCGCGCACGACGACAGGACTCGGCCCGGTGATGTCCACGACGGTCGTCGGCTCCGTCCCACCCGCGCCCGCGTCGAGGACCAGGTCCACGCCCCCGAAGCAGTCCGCGATCTCGCGCGGATCCACCATCGGAGGCTCGCCGTGCATGCACGCGGTCGTCGAGATGATGGGACGGCCGAGCGCCTTCGTGAGCGCCAGGATCACGGGGTGGTTCGGCACGCGGATGCCGACGGTCTTCCGCTTGCTCTGCACGAGGCGCGGCACCTCGCGGGTCGCCGTCAAGATGAAGCAGTACGGCCCCGGCAGGAGCCGCTTCATGATGCGGTACTGGTGGTTCTCCACGATCGCGTACCGCGCGATGTCGCCGAGATCCGCGCACACGAAGGCGAGCTGCTGCGAGTCGCCCATCCGCTTCGCCATGTAGAGCCGGTCGATCGCCTTCTTGTTGAAGAGATCGCAGCCGAGCCCGTAGACCGTGTCCGTCGGGTACGCGATGATCGAGCCACGGTCGAGCGCCTCGCGGGCGCGGTCGATCTTCCGGGGCTCGGGGTGCTCGGCGAAGATGGGGACGATCACGCGGGGCGCTCCCCTTACACGCGACGACGGACCTTCGGCAAGCAGCCTCCCACCGTGACACAGCTCCTCCCTGGCAGCCCCAGCGGGCGCCGAGGGTCAGGAGCCTACGGCAAGCAGCCTCCCACCGTGACGCCGAGGCCGAGCGAGAGCTCCTTGCACGTCGTGCCCTTCGCGCACTCGCGGTCGGAGACACACGCGACCGCGTCCGCCCCCGCGCAGGCGGCGCGCGGCATGCACGACGCGCGGTTGTACGGGCTCGTGGCGCCCTCCGCCTTGAAGCCGTCGTCCGAGAGGCAGCAGACGACGTCGCGCCCTTTGTCCACGGCGGTGCAGTCGGCCGTCTCGTTGCACGACAGCATCCCCGTGTAGCGGAACTTCGTCGCCTGCCCGCACTTCTCCGCGGCCTTGCACGTCGCGGGCACGCCGGGCGCGTTGCAGCACACCCTGCGCGCGTGCTTCGTCGCCGCGCAGGACTCCGCGCCGCAGGGCACCTGACCCGGCGAGGCCGATGAGGCGTAGGCCGGCAGCGCGACCGCCGCAGCCGCGGGCTTCGACAGCGAGGGCGTCTTCTGGTCGGCGCGGGCCTGGTCGCACGCTACCGCCGAGAGGACGATCGCCGCGAGGGCGAGCGCGGCGAGGGCTGGGTGGAGGGACCGCATGGGGCCGCGGTACCGCTCCGCTCGAAGCACGGCCAAGTTCTGGGCACGCAGGGAGCGGCCCGCGCCCCCACCCACCGCGATCCAAGCAAGCGCCGACCAAGGGAGCGGCGGACGTCACGCCGCCGCCGCGCGGCGTCCAGCACACGGATCAACCATATGGAGCTTCCATGCAACTCCACGTCCCAGCTCGGACGTCGCCGCCGCACGGTGCGGCGCTCCGTGGCGCAGATGCGTCCTCTGGATATTCCCTACAATCCCGCGTCGCCGCTCGGAGGTGACCGCCGCACGGCGAGGCGCTCCGTGGCGTAGATCCGTCTTATGGATATTCCATACGATCCCACGTCGCCGCTCGGAGGTGACCGCCGCACGGCGAGGCGCTCCGTGGCGTAGATCCGTCTTATGGATATTCCATACGATCCCACGTCGCCGCTCGCGCGTCACGCCGCGACGCGCGTCGTGTCGGGGGCGTGGCGTAGACGTGTTCCCTAGACACACCGCATCGGCGCGCGAGATCACTTCGAGAGGACGGCGAGCCGTGCGACGAGGCGAGCCTTCACCTTGGCCATGCCGCCCGTCGGCTCCCTGTCGCCGACCCGCCGGAGCGCCTCCTCGAGGAGCGCCCTCTCGCCCGCCGCGTCGCCGCGGTCCCGCAGGACGGCCGCGAGCCCCTCGGCGACGCTGAGCGTCCGTGGGCCGTACACCCGCTGCATCGCGCGGCGCCCCGCCGCCTCGGCGAGCTCGAGCCGCTTCTGCCGCCGAAGGACCCGCATGAGGCGCGCGGGCGGGTTCGCGTCGTCGGGGAAGAGGGCCTCGGAGCGCTCGAGCATCTGCCGCGCATCGTCCAAGCGATCGAGCTTCAGGTACGCGAGCATCCGGTGCGCGTCGAACACGGCCCGCGCGCGGTCGTTGGGCGCACGGGCCGCCCGCGCCTCGAGGAAGACGGCCCATCGCCCGGCGATCGCCCGCGCGCGATCGTCGTCCTTCCGGTGATCGTAGGCCTCGACGAGCGACTCGAAGAGCGCGGAGCGATCGTCGTCGAGGAGCGGCCCCGCTGGATCGTCGACGAGCGCCTCCGCGAGCCGGAGGAGCGGCTCCGAGGCGGGGCCCTCCCCGCGCGAGCAGTCGAGCCCGAGGCCGATGACGTTCGCCGCGTGGGTGCCCCTCGCGAGGCCGCCCGCCTCCGCCGCCGCGATCTCGGCGCAGCGACCTGGGTCCTTGTCGGCGAGGACGGTCACGAGGGAGGAGACCGCGCGCGCGTGCGCCACCGAGCCCCTCGCCACTCCGGCCCGCGCGGCCTCGTACGCCGAGACGGCGTCGTCGAGGGCCCCCGCCGCGACGGCGCGATCGGCCCGCACGAGATCCGTCATCGCGCCCCCCGCCGCGCGATCCCGCGCCACCTCGCCGAGCAGGTCGACGAGCTCGGCGGTCGTGAGCGAGCCCGGCCACTTGAGGAGCGCCGCGTCGCTCGCCGGGTCGAGCACCCAGAGCGTCGGCCAGTAGCGCATGGGGTGCGCCTTCAAGAAGGGCTCGGAGTCGTCGCGCTCGGTGTCGATGGCGACGAAGACGTACCGATCGGCGAGCGGCGCGAGCGCTGGGTCCTTGAGGACGAACTCGCGGAGCGACAGGCACGTGTGGCACCAGGGCGCCCACGCGTCGACGAAGACGAGCTTCTGGTCTCGCCGCGCCTCCTCGATCGCACTGGAGAGATCGCCCTCCCGGAAGGAGACGGGCGACCGCGCCACGACGGGCGGGGGGCTCGGCGTCGGGGTCGGTGCCGGGCGACCGCAGGCGACCCCGAGGACAGCTCCGAGGCAGGCGAACGCGAGCGTGGGGCGACCGATCATGAGCGGCTGGGACCGTAGCACCCCGATCGCGAGGGAAGGCGGGTCCGTGATAGAGAGAGCAGACCTTGTCGAAGCCACGGATCATCGCGCAGCGGTACGCGCTCGTCGAGAAGATCGGCTCGGGCGGCATGGGTGAGGTCTGGCGCGCGCAGCACACGAGCCTCAACTCCTTCTTCGCGGTGAAGCTGCTCTCGAGCGCGTCGGGCGCGCCCGAGGCGGCCCGAGGGCGCTTCTTGAAGGAGGCGCAGATCACCGCGCAGCTGAAGAGCCGGAACGCGGTGCAGGTCTACGACTTCGGGATCACCGACGAGGGCGTCCCGTACCTCGTCATGGAGTACATCTCGGGTGAGACCCTCGACGCGCTCGTGGACCGAGGGCTCGTGCCCGCAGACCGCGCCGTCCGCATCCTCCGCGACTGCGCGCGCGCGCTCGATCGCGCCCACCAGCACGGGATCGTGCACCGCGACTTCAAGCCCGCGAACGTGATCCTCTCGCGGGACGAGGACGGGCAGGAGATCGCGAAGGTCCTCGACTTCGGCGTCGCGAAGCTCGTGGGCGATCTCGAGCCGATCGACAGGCACGACCCGTCGCTCGAGGACGCGACGGTGACCTCCTTCACGCGAACCGGGACGCTCGCGGGGACGCCCGCCTACATGGCCCCCGAGCAGATCGATCCGGGCCACGACATCGGCCCGTCCACCGATCTCTGGGCGCTCGGGGTGGTCGCGTACGAGATGGTGACGGGCAGGATGCCCTTCGAGACGGACGACATGGCGACGCTCTTCCGGCTCATCCGGGACGCGCTGTTCTTGCCGCCCTCGGAGGCGAACCCGGCGCTGCCTCCGGCGGTCGACGGCTGGTTCAAGCGCGCGTGCGCGCGGCGCGCCGAGGCTCGCTTCGCGACGGCCGGCGAGGCGGTCCGCGCGCTCGCCGAGGCGCTCGGGGCAGACGAGGCGCTCGCCCAGCCGTCGATGCGCGCGCCGCAGCGGTCGCTCGTCGAGACGCTCGCCGAGCAGGTCCCGGTGCCTCGCCACAGTGAGAGCTACTCGAGGTTCTCACTCGACCTCGAGGACTCCGGCGGAAGCCTGGAGCTCGCGCTCGAGACGGCACCACCCGCGTCGCCGCGCGGCGGGCACGCCTCGCTCGGCGTCGCGCCATCGGGGCCTCCCGCGTCGCCACACGGCGGGCACGCCCCGCTCGGCGTCGCGCCATCGGGGCCTCCCGCGTCGCCACACGGCGGGCACGCACCGCTCGGCATCGCACCATCGGGGCCTCCCGCGTCGCCGCGCGGCGGGCACGGCGCCCATGACTGGGTCGGCCCATCGTCATCGCGGGGGACGGCGGCCCCTCCACCCGGACCGTCTCGGCCGGTCGGCCCTCCACCTCCTCCGCGGCTCCGCGCGCCGAGCCTCGCGTCGCTCGAGGACTCGGGGATGCCGGGCCACGCGCCCGCGAGCGCTCCGAGCACGGCGCCACCACCTCGAGCGCACGCCCCGAGCGTGTCCTCGCTCGATGGCGCCGCGCTGTTCGCCGTCGAGGGGCTCGCGACGCTCGACGCTCCTACGGCGCGGCCGATCGCGGACGATCCGATCCGTGCGCCCGTCGAGGCGCTCCTCTCCGGCACCATCGCGCCGCCCCGCGCGCCCTCGCCAGGTGCGTCGAGCCTCCCCCCCCCCGCGGTCGAGCCGTCACATCAGATCACGCCACGCGCCAGCTCCCTCGCTCCGCCCAGCTCGATCGCCACCGGAACGCCCCTCGCTCCTTATGCCCCAGCGGGCCCCGGCGCGCCGCTCGCCGGAACGATCCCTCCCCCGGACTCGACCGCGCTCGTCGCGAGGGTGGCGCCGTCCTCGCGCGCGCCGACCCCCCGCGTCGCCGAGGCCACGTCCCGGCGCGGTTGGCTCCTCGCCGTGGTCTTCGGCGTCATCATGCTCGCCGCGTTCGTGGCAGGGGTCATCGTGGCGCTGCGCCAGTCGTCCGACGAGCCCACGCCTCACCACGCGAGGTAGGCGCCGCTCAGGCCGCGCCGTCCGCGACCGAGCCCCCCTCGGAGAAGAGCCGCGGGAAGCGCCGGCGCACGATCGCGAGCGCGACGAAGCCGAGGAGCACGGCGAACCACAAGGTCGCGAGGCGCACCAGGATCATCGCCGCCGTCGCAGGCCCCTTGGGCGCGCCGCCGAGCCGGATGAGCTGCTGCGAGAGCGAGCCCTCGGTCACCCCGAGCCCGCCAGGGACGGGGATGAGCGCGCCCGCGAGCTGGCTCGTCGAGTACGCGAAGAAGCAGATCGCCAAGGGCACGTGAACGCCGAAGCCACGCACGATCACCCAGAGCGCCGTCGCCTCGAGCGACCAGGCGGCCACCGCGAGGACCGTGGGGACCACGAGCGCGGCGGGCGTCACGAGCTCTCGGAGGTTTTCCCACGCGGTCGCGACCTTGGGCCCGAGCTTCGACAGCGCGCCGCCTCGGCGGGACAGCCACGCGACGACGCGGTCCGGGATCGACCGCGACGAGATGACGACGAGCGCCACGAGCACCACGAGCCCGCCGGCCGCCGCCCACACGAGCCCCCCCGCGAAGCCCAAGCTCCCCGCGATCACGAGCGCGACGATCCCGAGCAGATCCGTCAGCCGCTCGGCCACGACGATGGGCGCCGTGCGCGCCCCCTCGACGCCGTGCGTCTCGGCGAGCACCCAGCTCTTCATGACCTCACCGACCTTCCCTGGCGTCACCGTGAGCACGAAGCCAGAGAAGAACGTGAGGAAGCTGTCCACCTTGGGGACGCCGCGGACGCCGAGGCGCGCGAGGTAGAATTCCCACCGCAGGAAGCGGAGCAGGTAGTTCGCGAGGACCATCGCGAGCGCGAGGCCGAGCGCGCCCCAGGAGAAGCGGCCGACCTCGGCGACGATGGTCTCGTACCCACTCCACACGACGAACGCCCCGAAGATGACGATCCCGAGGAGCACCGAGGCGAGCAGACGCCGAACGAGCTTCTGCGCGTTCATCGAGGGCGGCGCCTGGCGCGGAGGGCGCGGACCAGGAGGTGGACGAGGCCGAGGCCGAGGATGGCCGCGCCGACGACGATGATCGCGCCGCGAGGGACGTCCCAACGACCGCTCGCGAGCCCCGGCGAGGGGGCCTCGACGCGAACGGACGCGCTCGGCGCAGGGAGCATACGGGACGCGCTCTACCCAACCGGCCCGCGAAATGCGAGGGACCTGCGACGAAGCCCGTGAGCCGCAGCCGTGACCCCGCCCACCCCACGCCCCTATCGCCCCGGTCGGCCGCGATGGCGCTCCCTCCCAACGTGCGCGTCCTGTCCGAGCTCGACGAGGGGGAGGAGGACTTCGACGTCCGCGACACCACCCTGATGCAGAACCTCCGCGACGCGGAGGACCGCCATTTTTGGCACCTGGCGCGCAACGAGCTCCTCGCGGCGCGGCTCCGCGCGCTCGGGGGGCGCCCCCCGATGCGCCTCATCGATCTCGGCTGTGGCGGCGGCTCCGTCAGCGCCCACCTCGCGCGCGAGGGCTACCGCGTGACGGGCGTCGACGGTCACCTCGGGCGCGTCGTCGAGGCGGCCCGGCGCGCGCCCATGGCCGAGTTCGTCGTCCACGATCTACGCGTGGGCACCGACGTGCTGCCCGATGGCTTCGACGTCGCGGGACTCTTCGACGTCCTCGAGCACCTCGACGAGCCCGAGCGCGCGCTCGAGGGGGCGGTCTCGCGCGTCCGGCCGGGCGGCCTCGTCGTCGGCACCGTCCCGGCGCTGATGGCGCTCTGGTCCCACGTCGACGTGCTCGCGGGGCACAAGACCCGCTACTCCGCGCGCACGCTCCGCCGCGTGCTCGACGGCGTCCGCGGGGCGACTCTGCGTGAGGTGAGCCCCTTCTTCCGCTCCCTCGTGCCGCCGATGTTCGTCCAGCGGCGCGCCCGCGCGGGCTCAGAGGACCACCTGAAGGTCCCGCCGAGGCCGGTGAACCAGGGCTTCCTCTGGCTGCTCCGCGGCGAGCGACGCCTGTTCGATCGACTCCCCGCGCTGGTCCGCGCGACGCCCGGGGCGAGCCTGTTCTTCGCGCTCGAGCGGCGCCTGTGACGCGCCCCCGCCTCGCCGCCGCGGCGACGCCGGGACGCTCGCGCGCTCGGAGGGCTCCGCCGACGTCGAGCGGCTGGGCCGGCGACGCGTCGATGGAGATCGGGTAGGCTTCGCCGACGACGTGGAGCCTGCCGCCGCGCTCACCGCCCTGCTCCTCGCCGGCTCCGCCGCGCCGCCGCCCCCCGATCCGCGCTGCCCCGCCGACACCCGGCTCGTGCGGGGTACACACTACGACGAGGTCGAGCACCTCTGCACCGATTGGAGGAAGAACGAGGACCGCTGCTTCGCCTACCACCCATACTTCACCGCGGCGCACAGCCCCATCACCCCAATCGAGGTGTGCATGGATCGCTTCGAGGCGCCCAACGAGAAGGGCCAGCGCCCGATCGTGATGAAGTCGTTCTTCGAGGCGAAGGCCTGGTGCGCCGCCAAGCAGAAGCGCATCTGCACCGAGGCCGAGTGGGAGACGTCGTGCGAGCAGCGGGATTTCCGCCCCTGGCAGTATGGCTGGAAGGTCGACAAGCGGGCGTGCAACTCCGACAAGCACTGGAAGCCCTTCGACGCGCAGGCGCTCATGGCCGGCGGCGAGACGGCGTCGAAGGAAGTGGCGCGGCTCTGGCAGGGGATCGGGAGCGGCGAGCGCGAGAGCTGCGCGACCGAGGACGGGATCTACGACATGATGGGCAACGTCGAGGAGTGGGTCGCGTCGTCGCGGCGCTACCACAAGCACGAGGGGGTCCTGATGGGCGGCTTCTGGGCGAAGCCCTGGACCGGCTGTCGCGGGACCAACGACGCGCACGCGTCCAACTTCACCTTCTACGAGGTGGGCTTCCGGTGCTGCGTCGATCCGAAGGAGGCGCCGTGACGCGGGTCTTCGGGCTGACGGGCGGTATCGCGAGCGGGAAGTCGACCGTGGGGCGCGTCTTCGCGAGGCTCGGCGTGCCCGTCCTCGACGCGGATCAGATCGCACGCGACATCGTCGTGCCCGGGACGCCGGGGCTCGCCGCGATCGTCGAGGCGTTCGGCGATCGGATCCTCGATCCGGGCGGCGCGCTCGACCGGAAGGCGCTCGCGGCCATCGTGTTCGGCGACGACGCCGCCCGACGGCGGCTCGACGCGATCACGCACCCGCGCATCGCGGCGGAGACCGCGCGCCGGATCGCGGAGCTCCGCGAGCCGTGGGCCTGCTACGAAGCGGCGCTCCTCGTGGAGAGCGGCCTCGCCGACGCCTTCCGGCCGCTCGTCGTCGTCGCGTCGACCGAGCCCCTCCAGGTCCGCCGGGTGATGGCGCGCGACGGCGCGACCGAGGACGAGGCCCTCGCGCGGATCCGGGCCCAGATGCCCGTCGAGTCCAAGGTTGCGGTCGCCGATCACGTGATCTGGAACGAGGACAGCGAGGAGGCTCTCGTCCGCGAAGCCGAGCGCGTCCTCTCGCTCATCCGCGCCGGCGCGCGCTGACCACGCCCCAGGGTCTCGCCTGCGAGGCCGAGCGCGTCCTCTCGCTCATCCGCGCCGGCGCGCGCCGACCACGCTCCAGCGCCTCGCCCACGAGGCCGAGCGCGTCCTCTCGCTCATCCGCGCCGGCGCGCGCTGACCACGAGCGCCGCCCGCACCGAGTCCCACACGCTCGTCGCCCCCGTCACCTCGCCGATCATGACGGCCTCGGCGGCGGCGCGGTCGGGGCGTGCGCCCTCGGCGAGGAGCCTCGCGGACACCCACCGGACGATGGCGAGGCGCGTCGCGAGCTCGCTCCGGAGCACGTCGAACGACACGATCTCCGCCCAGGACAGATCCCACACCACATCGGCGATCCAGTCCGCCACGATCGCCCCCGGATCGCCCGGCGAGCTCCGCGCCTCCGCGCGATCGAAGCTCTCCTTCCAAGGGCGGGTCCGACCCTTCGAGCGGTGCGCGCCCGTCCACCCCAGGATCGCGTCCCCCGCCCACGCGAGCGCCTCACCGCCCTTGGTGCCATCGATCCGCGACCGCAGGTGGTGGCCGACGTCGCGCCACTCGATCCCCGCGAGCGGCGCGAAGGGCTCGGCCTCGAGCACCTCCTCGGGGCCCTCCCCAGCCGCGAGACGCGCGAGGATCGTCGCCTCGATCCGCGCCCAGCGACCGAGCCCGACGCGCGATCGTCGCGTCAACGGCACCCGCGCGACCCTCGACGCGATCCTCAGCCGTCCCCCAGCGTCCACGAGCGAAGCGCGCGCGACGTCTTCGTCGATGGGAGGGCGCGCGCCCATCGTCCGGCAAGGGCACCGATGCTCCGTCGTCACGCGGATCCCCGCGTCGGTCCGCACCCCCTCGAACGGGAAGCGACGACACGCCGTCGGGCGCGCACGCTCCCGAGGGGCTGCATGTATAGAACATCCATACTGTGTCCGAAACAGGCAAGCGCCGGCCTCGGTCCGCAGAGAGAGCATGCGGAGCCCCTGGTGCAGGACGACGGCCTCGGGATCGCTCCTCCGCGCGCGGGCGACGTCGGCGCGTCCGAGCGGGCCGATCACGTGGAGATCCGTGCAGCACAGGCCGTCGCCGTGGCAAGCGAAGCGCGCGCCGGGCCGGAGGAGGAGCTTCACGAGAGCGCTTCTGTAGCGGAAGTCTTCCGCGAGCGCGCGCGGCAGCGGCGTCCGAACGACCGCCACGCGGAGATCCACTGCAAGCGCGCGCGGCGGCGTCCAAACGGCCACCACGCGGAAATCCACTGGAAGCGCGCGCGACGGCGTCGGAGCGGCCACCGGACAGAAATCCACTGGAAGCGCGGGCTCGCTCGTGGTTCGGCGGCGCCATGCGCAAGATCGCCCCCGCGAGGCACCTCGAGAACGTCCGCTACGAGATCCGCGGCCCGCTCGCCCAGCGCGCGGCAGAGCTCGAGAAGCGAGGGCACGAGGTCGTGAAGCTGAACATCGGCAACCCCGCCCTCTTCGGCTTCCGCACCCCCGCGGCGATGCGCCTCGCCGTCATCGAGAACCTCGCCGAGAGCGAGGGCTACTGCCACCAGAAGGGGATCTTCCCAGCGCGCGAGGCGGTCGTCATGGACGCGCAGTCGCGCGGCGTCCGCGGAGTCACGGCCGAGGACGTCTTCATCGGGAACGGCGTCTCCGAGCTCATCCTGATGACGATGGAGGCGCTGCTCGAGCCCGGCGACGAGGTCCTGCTCCCGGCGCCCGACTACCCGCTCTGGACGGCGGCGGTCGTCATCACCGGCGCGAAGCCCGTGCCCTACCGCTGCCGCCCGGAGAGCGGCTTCCTCCCCGATCCCGACGAGCTCGCGCGGCTGGTCACGGCGCGCACCAAGGCGATCGTCCTCATCAACCCCAACAACCCGACCGGCGCCGTCATGGGCCCCGACGATCTTCGTCGCGTCGTCGAGCTCGCCGAAGCCCACGAGCTTACCATCTTCTCCGACGAGATCTATGATCGGATCCTCTACGATGGCGCGACACACACACCCGTCGCGACCCTCGTCGAGGGCACGCTGTGCGCGACCTTCGGCGGGCTGTCGAAGGTGTACCGCGCGTGCGGCTTCCGCACCGGGTGGGTGACCTTCAGCGGCAAGCGCGAGGGCGCCGAGGACTACCTGCGGACGGTCGAGCTGCTCGCGAGCCTGCGCCTCTGCGCGAACGTGCCGAGCCAGTGGGCGGTGCAGACGGCGCTCGGCGGCGTCCAGAGCATCTTCGATCTGACGGCGCCCACGGGGAGACTCGGCCGGCAGCGCCGGGCCATCCTCGACGCGGTCGAGCGCTCGCGCTTTCTCCGGCTCGTCCCGCCCCGCGGCGCGCTCTACGCCTTCGTCGGGGTGAAGGACGTACCCGGGTTCGACGATCGCGCCTTCGCGATGCGGCTCCTCGAGGAGAAGCACGTGCTCGTCGTGCCCGGCTCGAGCTTCCACATCGACGACCACGACCACTTTCGCGTGACGATGCTGCCCGACGAAGAGACGCTCCGCGACGTCTTCACGCGAATCGAGGATCTGCTCGCGCACTGGAGGTGAGCCACGCGCGGCCCACGGGTCGGCCTCGAGCAGCGGGAGGTCCGTCGTCGCACCGGGAGTGAGCCCCTCGAGCCGCACACGGCCCGCGGCTCGTCCTCGAGCCGAGGGAGGTTCGTCGTCGCTCCGGGAGCGAGTCCGTCGAAAAGCACACGGCCCGCGGCCATGGCTTCGCGTGGTTCGACGCTCCGTCTCGCGCGGGCGCGGGTAAGCTCCTGGACATGATCCCGCTCCTCTCTCGCGAGGCGATGCAGGCCTTCGACGGGCGCGCGATCGCGCGCGGCGTCCCCGGCGCGATCCTGATGGAAAACGCCGGGCGTGCCGCGACGGACGTCCTCCTCTCGCGACGTCCGGACGCGCGGCGCGTGCTCGTCGTCTGCGGCGCGGGGAACAACGGCGGGGACGGCTACGTCGTCGCGCGGCACCTCCACGCGCGAGGACGCGACGTCGAGGTCGTCGCGCTCGCCGCCCCCGAGTCGCTCACCGGCGACGCGAAGGGCGCTCACGCCGCGTGGCGTGCCGTCGGCGGGGCGACGCGACCCGATCTGCCCGAGGTCCTCGAGCACGACGTCGTCGTCGACGCGATCTTCGGGACGGGGCTCTCCCGCAGGGTCGAGGGGCCGCTCGCCGTCGCGATCGCGCGGCTCGACCGAGCGCGGTGGGTCGGCGCGCTCGATCTGCCCTCGGGCCTCGACGCGACGACGGGGAGGCTCTTCGCGGACGCGCCGCGCGCGGCGCTCACCGTCACCTTCGGGCACTGGAAGGCCGGGCTCGCCACGCCGCTCGGCAAGGAGCACGCGGGGGAGGTCGTCCGCGTGGACCTCGGCGTGCCTGCGGACGACGGCGAGCTCACGCCGCGCGCGCACCTCTGCGAGGAGGACGATCTGGCGCGGCTCCTCGCGCCGCGCCCCCAGGCCACGCACAAGCACCGAGAAGGGCGCGTCGTCGTGGTGGGCGGATCGCCGGGGATGACCGGGGCGCTCCTGCTCGCCGGAGACGGCGCCGCGCGCGCGGGCGCGGGGCTCGTGACGCTCGCGACGTGGGGAGAGTGCGCGGACGGCGTCGAGGCGCGCGTCCGCGAGGCGATGACGGCGCGCATCGATCGGGCGGATGTCATGGGTTCCATACAGGCCCTGCTCGGCCGCGCTCGCGTGGTCGTCGTGGGGCCCGGGCTCGGCACGGACGCGGACGCGCGGACGCTCGCGCGACACGTCGCGCTCCGCCACGAGGGCCCCGTCGTCCTCGACGCAGACGCGCTCTTCCACGTGGCGGAGAACCCCGCCGCGCTCGCCGCCGTGCGCCACCCACGCGTCCTTCTGCCGCACGAGGGCGAGCTCGCGCGCCTGCTCGGCGTGACGAGCCGGGACATCGGGGACGATCGCTTCGGCAGGGCGCGCGAGGCGGCGCGGCTCACGGGGGCGACAGTGGTCCTGAAGGGGCCCTTCACGGTGGTCGCGCAGGGCGACGAGCTCGTCGCGGTCGACGCCGGCGGGCCCGCGATGGCGACGGGGGGCTCGGGCGACGTGCTCGCGGGGGTCGTGGGCGCGCTGCTCCTCGGCGCGTCTCCCAAGGACGCGGCGCTGCTCGGCGTCCACCTCCACGGCCGCGCCGGCGAAGCCTGGTCCCGCGATCACGGCGATCGAGGGCTGCTCGCCGGAGAGCTGGCGGCCCACGTCCCCGACGTGATGAGAGCGCTCCTCACGCGACGAGCGCAGCTCGAGAGCCGCTGACGCGGAAGCCCTCGCGGCGAGCGCGGCTCCACGGGCCTCGACGCGGCAGCCCTCGCGGCGAGCGCGGCTCCACGGGCCTCGACGCGGCAGCCCTCGCGACGAGCGCGGCTCGAGCGACGTTGACGCGGCAGCCGTCGCAGCGAGCGCGGCTCGACGGCCCTCGACGCGACGGTGCGCCTGGCTTCTCGCGAGGCGAGCTTGGCGCGGAGGGCGTCAGAAGCCCATGATCTTGGCGACGTAGTAGCGCATCGTCTCGGTCGTCCCACCGCCGATGCGGAGGAGCCGCTGATCGCGCCACGCGCGCGCGATGGGGTACTCCTCGATGTACCCCCACCCGCCGAAGAACTGGAGGCAAGTGTCCATCACCTCGCCCGTCACGTCGCCGACGAAGATCTTCGCCATGCTGATGAGCTTCACCGTCTCCATCGAGAGCGGCTCTCCCTTCTCGTACCGCTCCGAGTTGTAGCGATCGACGCAGCGGTAGCTGAGCGCCCGCGCCGCCTCGAGCTTCGTGTGCAGATCGACGAACTTGTGCTGCCACACCTCGCGCTTGATGATGGGCTTGCCGAAGGCCTTGCGGTCCTTGCCGTACTCGACCGTCTCGCTCAGCACGAGCTCGGCGCCGGCGATCGCCGAGACGCACGCGACGAGCCGCTCGGTCTGGAAGTTCTGCATGAGGTACATGAACCCCATGTTCTCCTCGCCGAGGAGGTAGCGCCTCGGGATGCGGACGTTGTCGAGGAAGAGCTCGGCGGTGTCGCTCGATTTGTTGCCGATCTTCTTCAGCTTCTTCGACACGGAGAAGCCAGGCGTGCTCGTCGGGACGAGGAAGAACGAGCAGCCGTGCGCGCCGCCCGCCGGGTTCGTCTTCGCGAGGAGCGTCACGAAGTCGGCGCGCGTGCCGTTCGTGATGAAGGTCTTCTGTCCCGAGATCACGTAGTCGTCGCCGTCCTTGCGCGCGGTCGTCAGGATGCCCGCGACGTCGCTGCCGGCCGCTGGCTCGCTGACCCCCAGGCTCGCGATCTTCTCGCCGCGGAGCGCCGGCGTGAGAAACTCGTCGATCTGCTCCCTCGTCCCGATGTCCGCGATGACCGGCGTCGCCATGTCGCTCTGCACGAGCAGGCCCATCGCCACGCCCGCGAGGCGGCTCCGCGGCAGCTCCTCCGCCTTCGCCACCGAGAACCAGTAGTCCCCCCCCGCGCCACCGTGCTCCTCCTTGAAGTGTGCGCCGAAGATCCCGAGCTCACCCGCGCGGCGGAACACCTCGTTCGGGAAGATCTCCTGCTCTTCCCACTCGTCCGCGTGCGGCGCGAGCTCCTGCTCGGCGAACTTGCGCACCGTCTTCCGAAAGGTCTCGTGCTCTTCTCCGAATGGGTTCCACATGACCAGACCATTCGTACACGAAATATCTCCGTACGCAAGACCTCTTCGAGGCCGCCCCTCGCCGAGGACGCGGCGACCCCAGGCGCGTTGGCGCTGGTGTTCGGACCTCTCTCTTGCGAGTCTCCGTGGACCCTCGGCGTGATGCGACGCGTGGCGCTCTCCTTCGTGGTCCTCTCGCTCGGCTGCGCGCGCACGGCCCCTCCCGAGGGCGCGACCCGCGCGGCGCCCACCTACGTCGTCGAGCGCGGGCTCCCCGGGCCTGCGACGCTCGCGTTCGAGCTCCCCCAGGGGGGCGTCCCGACGCTGCTCGACGCGCCCTTCCCCTCCCTCCTCTTCGAGCGCGAGGGGCGCCCTTCGCTCGCGGGGTTCCCGGGGGCGCGGCTCGCGTTCTTTCGCCCTTACGTCGAGGAGGCCGAGCGCCGCGGGGCGTGGGGGCGCGTGCCGATGATCTACTTCCGCCTCTCGGGCGACGCCGCGCTCCACGACGTCGCCGCGCACGACGCGATGACGAGCCCAACGGCGGGGATCGGGCTCATCGAGCTCGGAGATCACGGCGAGATCGCGCGGCGCGTCCCGGTCGCGCTGCGGCGCTTCGATCACGAGACACGCCTCGTCCCGCGGGGGCTCCTCGCGCTCGCCCCGAGCCCAGGCTTCGTGCTCGCGCCAGGACGGCTCCACGCGGCGTACGTCCGCCGATCGCTCAGCGAGCCTCCGCTCGGCACGACCGATCTCCTCGAGCACGTGAAGAGCACGGCGCCGCGCGCCGAGCCCGCCGAGGAGGCGCTCCGACGCGCCCACCAGCCGGTCCTCGACACGCTCGAGCGCGCAGGCGTCCCACGCGGCGACGTCGCGGGGCTCGCGGTCTTCCGCACGGGCTCCCCCGAGTCGTACGCCGCGCGGACCGTCGCGGCCGTCGCCCGCGAGGCCGCTCTGCCGCCGCTGCCCGGCTCCACGGCCGTCTACCACGACACGGACGCCTACACGGCGGTGGCGGGCGTATACTGTACCCCCAATGTCCAGGACGCGGTCGACCGCGCGCCCTTCCTCGACGGCGGCGGGGATCCAGCGCTCACGGTGGTCCCCGCGGGCGTGCTCCCGGACTGCGGCACACGGCTCCGCGCGCGCTTCGTCTTGTCGCTCCCCAAGACCCCCATGCCGCCAGGGGGCTTCCCTTTCGTCGTCTCGGCGCACGGGACGACCGGGAGCGCGGCGACGATGCTGGGCACACACAACTTCGCCGAGCTCGCGGCGAAGGAGGGCATCGCCGTCGTCTCGACGGATCAACCCCTCCACGGAAGGCGCGGCGATCCGGCGGCGCGACCCGGCGTCGGCGCACCCGTCGAGATCCGCGTCGGGCCCTTGTCCATTCCAATCAAGGGCCTCAGCTCCGATCTGCTCTTCTACAACCCCATCCGCCCAGCGGCCTCGCTCGGGAACATGATGCAGGCGGTCGCGGACGCCGCGTACCTCGCGCGGGCGTTCCGTGGGCTTCGGCTCGCGACGCTCGGGCTCCCGCCGGCCCTCGGGGCGCTGCGGTTGTCGTCCGCGCCCCCGACGCTGGCGGGGCACTCGCAGGGGAGCCAGTCGCTCGCGATCCTGGGCGCCGTGCTCCCAGAGACACCCGGCGTCGTCCTCAGCGGGTGCGGGGGCGAGATCCGCTTTGGCGCGCTCGCGAACCAGGAGTTCACGCGGCTCCGTGGGCTCCTCGAGCCGCTCCTCGGGCTCGAGCCCGGCGAGCTTCGACGGGAGCACCCGCTCCTCGCGCTCGCCGAGTGGGTGGCCGAGCCGGCGGATCCCATCGTGTACGCCCCAGCCTACACGAGCGGCCGCGCCCACGTGCTCCACGTGGGCGGGGTGGGCGACACCTTCAACCCCGAGATCGCGGCCCATGCTCTCGCGGTCGCTCTTCGCGCGGTCCCGGTGGCGCCGTCCCCCGTGGTGGTCCCCGAGCTCGGCTGGCTCGGGCTCGCGCCCGCCGACGTCGTGTCCGGCGCCCCCACCCTCGCCTACGCGAGCTTCGTCCCGGCCCCCGGGCGCAACGGACACTTCGTCGCGTTCGAGGTCCCCGCGGCGCGCGCGAGCGTGTCCCGGTTCCTTGGGCAGGTGTCGCGGGGGGAGCGCGTCGTCGTGCGGCGGTGAGCGCCAAGGGCCAAGGGGCTGAGCGCTGCGCGTCGTCCCGCGCACTCCGCACCGCGCAGGCACAACGGACGAGGCCTCCGCGCCCTTCGCGTTACCCACTTGACTAAACCAAGCGACCAACTTAACCTCTGGGGCGATGACCGACACGCGCCAGCGGATCCTCGACGCCGCGACCGAGCTCTTCGGGACCGTGGGCTTCGACGCCGCGACGACCCGCGACATCGCCGAGCGCTCCGGCGCCAACAAGGCGCTCATCCACTATCACTTTGGGGGGAAGGACGAGCTGCTCGGCGCCCTGCTCGACAGCTACTACGCCCGGCTGGGAGAGACGCTCCGCGACGCGCTGTCATCCGCCGGCTCGCCACGCGAGCAGGGGGTGGCGCTCGTCGACGCCTACGCCGACTTCCTCGCGGAGAACCTCACCTTCTGCCGCCTCGTCCAGCGCGAGATCACGGGCGGGACCCACGTGGACGATCTGGTCCGCCGCACGCTGCCGATGTTCCGCCTGGGCGCGCCATGGCTCCGGCACGCCATGCCCGGGGCCCGGCGAGACCTCGACGCCACCCAGCTCCTGGTCACCGTCTACGGGATGGTCGTCACGTACTTCACGCACGCGAACTTGCTGCGCGCGCTCACAGGGAAGGACCCGCTCGCCCCGCACGCCCTCGCCGCCCGGAAGCGCCACGTCCGCCGCGTCATCGACCTCCTCTTCACCGCCATCGATCGAGAGCCTCACGCATGATCCCCGATCTCATCACCCCCTCCACCGCGTCCGTGCCGAACCGTGGCGCGCACGCTGCGCCCCACACATGATCACCAACCTCATCACCCCCTCCACCGCTCACCCCCCATCCTCCCACGGGGTCCCGGCGCTCCACCCGGCGAACGCAGCGCTGAAGGCGCGCCTCCTGTCGGCCGAGCACTGGCTGTGCCTCGAGCGAGCGCGCCACTTCACCGACTCGTGGCGCGAGACCGAGGGGATGCACCCCTCGCTGCGGGCCGCCAAGGCGCTCGCGCGCGTCCTCGCCAGGATGACCGTCCGCATCGAGCCCGAGGAGCTGCTCGTGGGCAACCGTGCCGGCAAGCACGTGGCGCCGCCGCTCGCGCTCGAGCGGGGGGATTTCTCCTTCGTCCTCCGCCACCTCTTGCCCGAGCTCCGAGCGTTTGGGTATCGCCTGGACGAGCAGGACGAGCGGCTCCTCTTCGACGACCTCCTCCCCTACTGGGAGGGACGCACCGTGCGCGATGCCAAGCTCGCCGCCTTCGCCGCCCGGGGCCTCTCGAGCGCGTTCGATCGCTCGCCGCGCGCCGTCGCTCGGAGGCTCCGCGCCTTCGGGTGGCGCCGGCTCCTCGGCCTCGTGACGACGCTGCCCCCCGACGACGCGCCGGTCGCAGCGCAGGCGCGCGCGCTCGCGTCGGTGCTCTGGCGCCTCCCGGGGCTCCTCGACGCGGTGCGCGCGGGCGCCGCGGACAACCTCCGAGGCCGAGGCCGGTGCACGGACACGCAGGCGCACATCGTCCCCGGCCACAAAACCGTCCTCCGGCAAGGCTTCTCGGGGATCGCCGCGCGCGCCGAGCGCCGGCTCCTCGAGACGGACGACGCGGACGCGCGGGGCTTCCTCGAGGCCGTCGTCGTCGCCTGCGAGGCGGTCCGCGACTTCTCGCGTCGCTTAGCCGCGCTCGCGCGCAGGGAGGCGTCGTCGGCCCCCACAGTCGCCCGGAGGGACGAGTTGCTCGCGATCGCCGAGCGGTGCGCGCGCGTGCCGTGGCACCCGCCGCGCAACTTCGCCGAGGCCGTGCAGGCGCTCTGGTTCACACAGAACGCCGCGATCATCAGCTACGGCGCCGGGAGCGGCATCACCCCAGGCAGGGTCGATCAGCTCCTCTGGCCCTTCTACGAAGAGGAGATCCGGCGCGGCACCCTCACGCGCGCCGAGGCGCTCCGCCTCGCCGAGGAGCTCATCATCAAGCTGAACGACAACGTCATCATCTGGCCCAACCTCGGCGGCGTCGAGCTGAACCACCTCGGCTCCGACGTCGAGAACGTCACGCTCGGCGGGGTCGACGAGGCAGGGCGTGACGCCACGAACGAGCTGTCGTGGCTCTTCGCCGACGCCATCGAGAGCACGAGCCTCGCGACGACGGCGTCCTTTCGCATCTCGAAGGAGACTCCGCGAGCCTTCGTCCGGCGCGTGATGAGGATGCACAGGACGACCAATTCTCCGGCATTTCTCTGTGACGAGACGACGATCGCGGCGCTCCTCCGCGACGGGTACCCGATCGGGGCCGCACGCGACCACTGCCTCGTGGGCTGCGTCGAGCCGAGCGGCCAAGGCGACACCTTTGGCGCGACGGGCGGCACGAAGATCTACCTCCCGACGACGCTCGATCTCGTCTTTCACCGCGGCCGCACCACCTTCTTCGGGAGGGTGGACGGCCCGGACACGGGCGAGCCGCGAGGGTTCGCGACCTTCGACGCTCTGTGGGACGCCTTCGACCGGCAGCTCGCGGCGCAGGTGGCGACGGCGGCCGAGGCCACGCGCGTCCGTGACGCCATCTGGGCCGAGGGCTTCCACAACCCCCTCATCAGCGGCACGCTCGACGGCTGCCTCGAGGCGGCGCGGGACATGACGCGGGGCGGGGCGCGCCACACCTTCGGATCGATCGGAGGCGGCGGCCTCGCGACGACGGTGGACGCGCTCTCGGCGCTCCGCACGGTGGTCTTCGAGGAGCGGACGGCGACGCTCGACGAGGTGCTCTCGGCCCTCGAGGTGGACTTCCGGGGACACGAGGCGCTCCGCCGCAGGCTCCTGGACGCGCCGCGCTTCGGGGTCGACGATCCCCGAGTGGACGCCCTTGCAGCGCGGCTCGTGGCTCGCTTCTGCGAGCTCGTGACGGCCGAGCGAACCCACACGGGCGGACACTTCAAGGCGAGCTTCATCAGCTATGGGCTCAACGTCTACGAGGGCGCGCTCGAGCCAGCGACGCCGGACGGCCGGCGCGCGGGAGCCCCCCTGTCGAACAGCATGTCCCCGTCCAATGGCGCCGAGAAGAAGGGACCGACCGCGGCGCTCAACTCCCTCGCGCGGATCGATCAGACGCGGATTGGGTACGGCAATTCCGTCAACATGCGGCTCCCCGTGGGGCTCCTCGCGTCCGAGGCGGGCGTGGACGCGGCGGTCGGGTTGGTGCGAGGGTACTTCGCGCAGGGCGGGTTCCATGTGCAATTCAACGCGGTGGGCGCCGAGACGCTGCGCGCCGCCCAGGCCCGACCGGAGGACCACGCCGATCTCATCGTCCGGGTGAGCGGCTACTCGGCGTACTTCACGCGGCTCGGGCGGGGCATCCAGGACGACATCATCGCGCGCGCGGAGCTGGCGCCGTGAGGGATGACGCGCGGGCGACACGCATCTTCGACATCCAGCGCTTCAGCGTCCACGACGGCCCGGGGATCCGCACGACCGTGTTCGTCGCGGGCTGTCCCCTGCGCTGCGCGTGGTGCCAGAACCCCGAGTCCTTCGCGGACGCCAGCCGGGGCACGCCCATGACGCCCGAGGAGGTCCTGCCGGAGCTCCTCGCCGACCGCGCGTACTATGGGGAGGATGGCGGCGTCACCGTCTCCGGGGGGGAGCCGATGCAGCGCGCTTCGTGGGTGCGCGAGCTCCTCGGCCTCGCGAAGGGGGAGCGGCTCCACACCGTGGTCCAGACGTCAGGCGCCGCGCCGAGGCCCGCGTTCGAGGCGCTCCTCGATCGGGTCGATATCTTTCAATTCGATCTGAAACATATGAGCGACGCGCGCCACCGCGCGCTCACCGGCGCTGGCGTCGGGGTCATCCACCGAAACGCCGCCTTCCTCGTCGAGCGCGGCGCCGCCGTGCAGTTTCGGATGCCGGTCGTGCCGGGGGTCAATGACGATCGGCAGAACGTGGGCCTCGTCGGCGAGTTCGTCATGGGGCTCGGGGCGACATCGCTCCGCCTGGTGCCCTACCAGCAGACCTACCTGCCCAAGTACGCGGCCCTCCGGCTGACGCCGCGCCTCGCCCACGTGGAGCCGCCCTCGGCGAGCGATCTCGCACGGCTCGTCGACACCCTCGGGCGGCGTGGCCTCCACGTGACCGTGGACGGCGCATGAGATCCCCGCCCAGACCCACACGAGGCAGCCCCGTGCCGCGCAGGACGGAGCCTACCGGCTGAGGAAGACGCTCACGGCGATCCCGAGCCCGAGCCCCACGATCGTCGACCCCATCATCCCGCGCCACTTCCACATCGGCGTCACCTTGTCCAACGGGTGACGAGCGTAGTCTCCACCCACCACGACCTGCCAGAGCCCGTACCCCAGGGCGAGCCCAGCCACGATGAAGAGCTTCGGATAGTAGGAGCTGCTCGTGAAGAGGGTGACGACGTTGAAGATGATCGCGGCGAGCCCGATCCCGATGCCGCCCAGCCCGCGGACACGAAACTCCCAGAACCTCTCCTCGGGCGCCTGAGGGGAGGCGGTCCCGGCCCACGAGCCCCCGACCGCGGGCGGGACGAGCTGCGCGCCGCCCTGGGCAGGGGTGCCGTACGGCGCGGGTGCTCCGTAGGGCGAAGGCTGCGCTGTTGGAGGCTGGCCGTAAGGAGCTGGCTGGCCGTACGCTCCGGGCTGCCCGTACGCGGGCGCGCCTCCACCTGCGGCTGGCTGCCCGTACGCGGGCGCGCCTCCACCCGCGGCTGGCTGCCCGTATCCGGGAGGCTGCCCGTACGCCGGCGCGCCTCCACCCGCGGCTGGCTGCCCGTACGCCGGCGCGCCTCCACCCGCGGCTGGCTGCCCGTATGCGGGAGGCTGCCCGTACGCGGGCGCGCCTCCACCCGCGGCTGGCTGCCCGTATCCGGGAGGCTGCCCGTACGCCGGCGCGCCTCCACCCGCGGCTGGCTGCCCGTACGC
>CAYNEK010000076.1:0-24646 GCA_964396175.1 uncultured Polyangiaceae bacterium
CCTCGCTCTCGACGTCGAAGACGCGCGCGAAAGCCTCGCTCTCGACGTCGAAGACACGCGCGAAAGCCTCGCTCTCGGCGTCGAAGACGCGCGCGCCGATGCACGACCGCGCGCCGTCTGCGCTAGGGTCCCCACCATGACCGAAGAGACCCACCCCCTCGGCACGCTCACCCGGCACGGAGACGCCTACGAAGGGCGCATCGTTCGCGCTTTCGGGCACCCGCCCGACCGCGTCTGGGCCATGCTCACCGACCAGGCCTCGCTCCCCCAGTGGCTGAGCCGCGGCAGCGTCGAGCCGCGCCTCGGCGGCAAGGTGTCCATCGACTTCGTCGACAGCGGCATCGTCATCGACAGCGTCGTCACCGCCTTCGAGGCCGGCGCGCTGCTCGAGTACTCCTGGAGCAGCGGCGACGAGCCGAAGCGCCCCCTGCGCTGGTCGCTCTCCAGCACCGGCGAGGGCACCCGCCTCGAGCTCTCCGTCACGGTCCCCGCCGGCGAAGATCCCGCCAAGGCGTGCGCAGGCTTCGACGCGCACCTCGAGATGCTCGCCGCCGCGCTCGAGGGGATCCCCATCAAGTTCCCCTTCATGCTCTACAAGACCGCGCGGCAGGGCTACTCGGACCTCTTGAGGTCATGACACCCCGTGGCTGACCGTCGCCCGACGAGGCCGCGCGGCGCCGCGCCGTGGCTCGCCGTCGTCACGGTCGCCGTGACGCTCGTCGGGCTCGGCTGCAAGAAGGACAAGGACGAGCCGCTCTCCGCGGCGCCCTCGGCGTCGACGAGCGCCCCGCCGCCCGCGAGCCAGGCCGTCGAACCTCTCGTCCCCTCCGCGAGCGTCGCCGCGCCGGGCGCGACGAGCGCCCCGCCCCTCGCGCCCCGCGCGTGCCCCCCCGAGATGGTGCTCGCGGGGGGCGTCTGCGTCGATCGCTGGGAGTGCCAGCTCCTCGATCGGCGCTCGGGGAAGCTGCTCTCACCCTACTATCCCCCGATGCCGCGCGTCGCGGCGCGGCTCGCGGCCGAGTGGGAGAAGAAGCGCTTCGAGACGGGGGGCCCCGAGGCGCAGGCGCTCGCCGTCCCGCCGCTCCCGCCCTGGCACGCGCAGGACGGCCTGGAGCCCGTCGCGGTCTCGCGCCCCGGCGTCGTCCCGAGCGGCTACGTCTCGGGGGTCATCGCCGAGACCGCCTGCGCGAACGCGGGCAAGCGCCTCTGCACCTACCCCGAGTGGCACCGCGCCTGCCGCGGCCAGCAAGACCGCGACTACCCCTACGGTGACCAGTACCAACCCGGCGTCTGCAACATCTTCCGCGCGTCGCACCCCGCGTCGGTCCTCCACGACAACCCATCCATCGGCCACCTCGATCCGCGGCTGAACCTCGTCCGCGAGAGGAGCGGCGATCCGCTGCTCCGACCGACCGGCGGCACGCCGCGGTGCAAGAGCGCCTGGGGCGACGACGCCGCCTTCGACATGAACGGCAACCTCGACGAGTGGGTCGCGGACGAGAAGGGGCGCTTCGTCGGCGGCTTCTTCTCCCGGTCGAAGAAGGACGGCTGCCAATCGAGCGTCGGCGCGCACCCGAAGGGCTACTTCGACTACTCGACCGGGGTCCGCTGCTGCAAGGACGCGGGGGGGGCGGAGGGGGGGCCGGAGGGCGCGCCCGGAGGAGACGGCGCGCCGCGCCCGTGATTCCATCGTGCCCGTGCAGCTCACCGTCACGCAGGACTACCCCGCCCTCCCCGCCGCGCTCTTCGCGGTCTTCGGCGATCCGGCGTACCCGCCGGCGAAGTACCGCACCCTCGGCGCGCTCTCCTGCGAGGTGCGCACGCACCGCGCCGACGACCGGGAGATCCACGTGGATCTCGAGCGGCTCGTCTGCGTCGATCTCGACGCCTTGCCGGCGATCGTCCGCAAGCTCGCCTCGGCCCAGCAGACGATGCGGCACGACACGCGGTGGCGGAGGCGCGGCGACGGCGCGACGGGCGAGCTTGCGATCGAGGTCGTCGGCAAGCCCGTCCGCATCGAGGGGACGGCGGACATCTCCCCGCACGAGGGCGGGAGCCGCGTGATCTTCCGCTTCGAGATCTCCTCGTCGGTCCCGCTCGTCGGCGACAAGATCGCGAGGGTGTTCGCGGGGCAGGTCGAGGCGGCGCTCGCGCGCGATCACGAGTTCACCCGCGCGTGGCTCGAGGAGCACCCGGCGAGGTGACGCCGCGCGGGGCCCGCCCTCGGCCTCGTCGGGCAGCGCGCGGGCCCGCTCTCGCGCCGCGCGCCGGGGCTCCCCTCGTGGTACGGAGCGCGCCGAGATGTCCGAGCGTCGCTACGATCCCGCCGTCATCGAGCCCAAGTGGCAAGCCCGCTGGAAGGCCGAGAAGACCTTCGCCGCGAGGCGCACCCCGGGCCGCAAGAAGGCCTACATCCTCGACATGTTCCCCTACCCCTCGGGCGCGGGGCTCCACGTCGGACACCCCGAGGGCTACACCGCGACCGACATCGTCGCGCGCTACAAGCGCATGCGCGGCTGGGACGTCCTGCACCCCATGGGCTGGGACGCCTTCGGCCTGCCCGCCGAGCAGTACGCCATCCAGACCGGCACCCACCCGAAGGACACGACCAAGAAGAACATCGAGACCTTCCGTCGTCAGCTGGAGAGCCTCGGCTTCTCGTACGACTGGGACCGCGAGATCGACACGACCGATCCCGCGTACGTGAAGTGGACCCAGTGGATCTTCTTGAGGCTGTTCCGTCGCGGGCTCGCCTTCCAAGCGGAGACACCCGTCAACTGGTGCGAGGCGCTCGGCACGGTCCTCGCCAACGAGGAGATCGTCGACGGCAAGAGCGAGCGCGGCGGACACCCCGTCATCCGCGTGCCCCTGCGCCAGTGGATCCTCAAGATCACGGCCTACGCCGACCGCCTCCTCGCCGATCTCGAGGGGCTCGACTGGCCCGAGACGAAGAAGAAGCAAGAGGACTGGATCGGCCGGAGCGAGGGCTGCGAGATCGACTTCACGATCCCGGGCGCAAAGGGGCCCGTCCGCGTCTTCACGACGCGGCCCGACACGATCTTCGGCGCGACGTACCTGGTGCTCGCCCCCGAGCACCCGCTCGTCCTCGAGGTGACGACGCCCGAGCACCGCGACGCCGTCGTCGCCTACCGCGACGCGACGGCGCACAAGAGCGACATGGACCGCACCGGCGCCAAGGAGAAGACGGGCGTCTTCACCGGCGCCTTCGCCGAGAACCCGGCGAGCGGCGCGCGGCTCCCCGTCTGGATCGCCGACTTCGTGCTCGGCCACTACGGCACGGGCGCCATCATGAGCGTCCCCGCGCACGACGCGCGGGACTTCGAGTTCGCGCGCGCGATGCGGCTCCCCGTCCTCGAGGTCGTCTCGCCCGACGGCCAGCTCCACGACGCCTCGACCTGGGACGCGGCCTTCACGGGAGACGGCGTCGCCGTGCGCTCGGGGCTCCTCGACGGCCTGCGCACCCCCGAGGCGAAGGAGGCGATGATCGCCGAGGTCGTGCGCCGCCACCTCGGCGCGAAGAAGGTGAACACCAAGCTCCGCGACTGGGTCTTCGCGAGGCAGCGCTACTGGGGCGAGCCCATCCCGATCTACTTCCCCGTCGAGCTCGCCGAGGGCTCCAAGGACCCACGCACCGATCCCCACACGATCCGCTACGACGAGCCCCTCGCCGTCGACGAGGCCGAGCTGCCGCTGCTCCTGCCCGAGCTCACCGACTTCCGGCCCGGCAAGGACCCCGCAGGCCCGCTCGCCCGCGCGAAGGACTGGCGCTACTTCGAGCGAGAGGGCCGCTGGTTCGCCCGCGAGACGAACACGATGCCGCAGTGGGCTGGATCGTGCTGGTATTATCTGCGCTTCCTCGATCCACACAACGATCGCGAGCTCTTCTCGAAGGAGGCGTACGACGCGTGGATGCCCGTCGATCTCTACGTCGGCGGCGCCGAGCACTCGGTGCTCCACCTCCTCTACGCGCGCTTCTGGCACAAGGTCCTCTTCGACGAGGGCGTCGTCTCACACCCCGAGCCCTTCCAGCGGCTCGTCCACCAGGGGCTCATCCTGGGGGAGAACGCGCAGAAGATGAGCAAGTCGCTCGGCAACGTGGTGAACCCCGACGCGGTCATCGCCGAGCACGGCGCCGACGCGCTCCGCACCTACGAGATGTTCATGGGGCCGCTCGAGGCGGTGAAGCCCTGGCAGACGCACGGGGTCGTCGGGGTGCGGCGCTTCCTCGATCGCGTCTTCGCGCAGTGCACGCGCGCGACGCGCGGCGGGACGCTGGACGACGAGAGCCTGCGGCTGCTCCACAAGACGATCCGCAAGGTGACGGACGACATCGAGGCGATGCGCTTCAACACCGCCGTCTCGGCGATGATGATCCTGACCAACCGGCTCGCCGAGCTGGAGACCGTGCCGAAGGGCGCGGCCGAGGCGCTCACCTTGCTCGTCTCGCCCTTCGCGCCCCACCTGGCCGAGGAGGTGTGGGCGTCGCTCGGGCACGAAGGCAGCATCGCGCACGCCGCGTGGCCCACCTACGACGAGGCGCTCACCATCGACGACGAGATCGAGATCGGCATCCAGGTGAACGGCCGGGTCCGCTCGCGCGTCAAGCTCTCGCGCACCGCGACCGAGGCCGACGCCAGGAGGGCCGTGGCGGACGACCCCGCGCTCGCGCCCTTCGTCGCGGGGAAGACCGAGAAGAAGTTCCTCTACGTGCCGGGCAAGATCATCAACGTCGTCGTCGCGTGAAGAGGCGCGCCCTCCTCCTCGCGGTCACGGCCACGGGGTGCGGGTTCAAGCCGCTCGCGGAGGCCGCGCGGGCGCAGGGCAAGCTCGCGCCGATCGCCGGGGCGTCGCTCGTGCCCGAGCCCGGGCTGCTCGCAGAGGTCGTCGCGGGGGCCGCCCACGCGCTCGCTCGCGAGGGCGTGCTCGGAGGCGCGACGGACCCGCGGCTCCGCGTCGAGCTCCTGCGGCTCGACGAGCGCAGCGAGGGTGTGCTCGCCGAGGGAACGTCGTTCCGAGCGCGCGGCACGACGGTGGCGCTCACGGGGCGCGCCGTCGTCGAGACGCGAGCGGGAGGCGACACCGGCGACGTCACGGTCGCCGCGCCCGCGGGTCTCGGCGCGACGTCCCGCTCGGAGACGCTCGCTGCTCTCGCGAGGCGGCTCGGCGAGGCCCTCGCGGCGCGGACGATCGGAGCGGCTGCGCCGACCGAACCCTTGTGATCTCGTGGGCATGGACGCGGCCCGCGCAAACTGATACGCTCCGAGGCCATGATCACCGTCGGCTGTGCCGGCTTTCCGGTCCCTGCGACGCGGTATTTCAAGGAATTCCTCTTCGTCGAGGTGCAAGACACGCACATCGGTCCGCCCGGTCCTGGCACGGTGCGGCGCTGGCGGCGCGAGGCGCCCGAAGGGTTCCGGTTCGCGATGGTCGCCCCCCGCGAGATCGGCCAGGAGGGCTTCCGCGACGGGACCGTCGTCGAGACGGCGCTGCGCGCGCTCGAGGCGGTCGGCGCAGAGCTGTCGGCGGACACGGTCATCCTGCTCGCGCCCCCCGAGTTCCCCGCGAGCCGCCCCAACAAGGCGGCCGTGAAGGATCTGCTCGGCAGCGTGCGCAAGCGCTTCAAGCACGTCATCTTCGATCCCAGCCAGGCCGGCTGGGACGCCGACGAGGCCGAGGCGCTCTGCGACGACGCGAAGGTGCTCGCGGCGCGTGATCCGCTGACGACCGGCGTATCGAAGGCGAAGCACGCCTACTACCGTCTCCCCGGCCCAGCCGGCCACAAGTCGCGCTACGAGGACCCCGCGATCGATCGGCTCGGCGAGCTCGCGGCGACGGTGCCGAACCAGGAGGCGACCTATGTCTTCACCAACGTGGACATGTTCGCCGACGCCAAGCGCCTGAAGAAGGTGCTCAAGCTCTGAGCCCACAAAACGACGCAGGCGCCCCCCGAAGAGAGGCGCCCGCGTCGACGGTCGCTCGAACCGTAACTTGCAGACGGTCGTGGTGAAGCCGGGGGTGAACCCGCACTTGTCGCCGCACTTCGTGGCGGCGCAGATGAGGAAGCTGTTGGCCTCCGGCTCGGACACGACGGAGGCCTGGCAGTCCGCGACCGCGCAGTCGTACGACGTCGTGTAGCCTTGCGTCGCCGCGGCATCGCCGATGCAGTTGAGCGAGTCCGAGCACTTCTCCGCGGCCGCGCCGCACCCGGTGTTCTCGGCTGCGCAGCCCGCCTTGAGGCAGGTGGAGCAGTCGTTGTCCGAGCCGTTCTCCTCGGTGAAGTAGTCGATCGCGTCACCGGCCGTCGCGGTGCCGCCGGTGCCAGCCGCTGCGCCGCCGGTGCCAGCCGCTGCGCCGCCCGCGCCCGCGGCGGAGCCGCCCACACCAGCCGTGCCCGCCGCGCCCGCGCTGTCGGTGCTCTCCACCGTACAAGCGACCGCGCCGAGCGCCATCGAACCACAAGCCACTGCCGAGATTGCGTAAAGAGTCCAGTTCTTCATGTTGTCGTGTCTCCTAGGGGAATGAGCGTGTGCTCGGGAAAAGTCGCGCCTTCGTAGTGAAGGTTGGAAGCCCATGTCAAACTCTTCGCGCCGACGGCTGCTGGCCGAGGGTCGCGAGGTGCCCGTGTTCGATCGAACGAGTGCAGGGACCGTGCCGCGCCGTGTATCCGCAAGCGGCGTGGGTTCGCCGCATGATCTCTCCGTCTTACCTCGTCCTCGACCGTTTCTTCCCAGCCACACTCCACGACCCCGAGAAGAAGTGCAAAGGTCGCGTGGCATCCACGGGCGACGGCCGAGCCTCGGGCCATCGCTCCCCCTGCGCCAGCGCGGGAGCCCCGCTCGCGCGCCGCCGAAATCGCGCAGGCGGAGGGGGGCGGCGGGGGGTCTCGAAGCCGAGCGGGGTCATGTCGAGCCGGAAGGCGCCCGTCGTGAAGAACTCCGCCTGAAATTCGAGATCGCCCCGAGCTTCCGCACGCGGACAATGTGCGCGGCCTCGCCCGCGGGGATCGCCTCGTTCTGGGCGATGGAGCAGTCCGAGTCGAAGGAGACCCGACACGCGAGCGGTGACCACGCGCCTCCCGCCGCATATGCGCCGAGCACGAGCCCGGCGTGCGAGCGGTGACCACGGGTCGATCACGGCCGACGCCGCCCGAGCCACAGCCCCCACCCGAGGAGGACGAGAGAGGCCACGGTCACCACCGATTGACCACGCTGCGCTGGAGACCGCGTGACGGCCCCCACAGGGACGTCGAAGGCGGCGTGCTCGGGGATCCCTCCCGGGAGCGAGGCGACCACCTGACCGCGGCCGTCGACCACAGCCGAGATGCCCGTCCGGGATGCGCGCACGAGGCTGCGCGCACCCTCCGCCGCGCGCAGCCGGGCCAGCAAGAAGTGCAGCTCTCCCCCACGGCTCCCCGCGAACCACGAGTCGTCGACCGCGTTCACGCGCAGCGCCGCCTCGCCGCGCGTCGGGAGCGCGCCCTCGTAGCAGACCGAGAGCTCCACCGAGAGACCCGCGAGCGCGACGACCGGAGAGCGCCTCCCTGGCGCGTACCGCGACGACCGAAGGGAGCCGAGCCACGAGGGCATGCGCTCCGAGAGCGGCAGGAGGTCCGTCTTGTCGTAGCGAGCCGCGATCTGTCCGCCCGCGATGACGACGAGCGAGTTGGTCGGGAGGGGCGCGCCCTCGATCACCGCGCCCACGACCACCGGGAGCGGCGCGGCGAGGCGCGCTCCGAGCGACGTCGCCGACACGACGCCTGGGACCACGCCCTCGCTCCGCACCGCGAAGGACGCCCCCGCGTGCGCCGCTCCTTCGAGCACCTTCGCCGCCTCGAGCTCGACCCGCGCCGCCGCCATCGGCTCCGTCACCTCGGGCTCTTGCAGCACGGCGACGCGGAGCCTCGACGTCTCTCGGTAGGGACCGAACGCCGCGCCAGCCACGAGCGCGACCAGCGCGACGAGCGCCGCCGTCGCCTCACGGCGCGCCGAGCGCACCCCGAACACCGTCACCACGAGCGCGGCGACGGCCGGCGCACCCAGCCAAGCGAAGGCGCCGGAGGCCCAGCCGATCCGCGCGAGCGGGGCCGCGAACGCCCACCGAAGCGGCGCAGGCGAGACCGCCTCGCACGCGAGCAGCGCGCTCCCCACGACGACTCCAGGGGGCAGCGTCCGCGCGAGCCCCGCCACGCAGGCGCCGGCGACCGCGAAGCGCACCGCCTCGACGACGACGAGCGCCGCGAGCACCCCCCACGCGCCGACGATCCCGACGTCGCCGTGGAGGGAGAGCGCGCCCGGAAGGCACCGCCCGGACGAGAGCGTGAACACCGCGGCGAACGCCGCGAGCGAGAGCGCGTTCACGCGACGGATCGGCGAGGCGGCACGCGCGAGCGCGAGCGCCGCCGGCGCGACGAGGAGCGTCGCCCACGCGCGATCGTAAGCGACCGAGAGGAGCGCGCCGGCGAGCGCGCCGAGCGACGCGCTACGGAGCGCGCTTGATGATGTGGAAGCCAAAGTCGGACTCGACGACCTTCGAGATCTCGCCCGGCTTCAAGGCGAACGCCGCGTCGGCGAAGGGCTTGACCATCGCGGTCCGGGAGAACTCACCGAGATCCCCACCCCGCGAACCCGAGCCCTTGTCGTCGGAGTTCTTCTTCGCGAGCTCGCCGAAATCCGCCTTCGGGGCGCGGGCCTGACGGTCGAGCGTCTCGGCGAGGCGCTTCGCGTCCTCCTTGCTCCGCGTGATGGCGGGGTCCGCGCGCATCGCGCCCTTGTAAGCGACCAGGATGTGCGAGGCCCGGATCGTCTCCTGCTTCGGCGTGGGCGCGGGGGCAGGCGCGGGGGGCGGCGCGGGCGCAGGAGGCGGCGCAGCGGCGGCCACAGCGGCCGAGGGGGGCGGCAGGGGCGTCACCTTCTCGTCCACGGGCGCGGTCAGCCTGCTGCACGACGCCACCGACAAGAGGAGCGAGCCGAGGACGACCGGGCGGATCATGCGCATGGCGGCGTCCTAGTCGAGCGTCCTTGCCCTGAAAAGAACGAGGAGCGACCCGCCACAGCACCGCGCGTGGGGGCGCCGGTCTCGGGAAACTCGCCTGCGACGAAGAAGGAACGCCGCGCCCCAGCTCGAGACGCCAGAAGGCGTCGCTCTTAGAAGCCACGCGCACTGCAGAGAACGAGGAGCCACAGGACGCCGCGTGGTAGGCCGCGGCGCGAGCCCCCGACATGCCGCGCATCCTCCACATCGAGGACGATCCTGCCAACCGCCTGCTCGTCCGCAAGCTCTTGACGAACCAAGGGTTCGCCGTGATCGAAGCCGAGGACGGGCTCGAGGGGATCCGCAAGGCGTGCGCCGAGAGGCCCGATCTCGTCCTCGTCGACATCAACCTGCCACACCTGGACGGCTACGAGGTGACGCTCCGTCTCCGGGGCGAGGCGGCGCTCGCCGGCGTACCCATCGTCGCCATCACCGCCGAGGGAGACCGCGACACGAGCCTCGCCGTCGGCTGCGACGGGTTTCTCCAGAAGCCGATCGACGCGCGCTCCTTCGCCAAGACCGTCGCCGGATACCTGAAGACGAAGCGCGACAGCGTCCTGCCCGCCCAGGGGGACAGGCTGCGACAGCAGTCCCAAAAGATCGTCGCTCACCTCGAGGCGAAGCTCGCGGAGCTCGAGGAGGCGAACCAGCGGCTCCGAGAGCACGATCGCGCGCGGACCACCTTCTACCGGAACGTGTCGCACGAGCTCGCGACGCCGATGACACCCATCGTCGGCTACCTCGGGATGCTGCTCGGCGGCGATCTCGGCGCGGTCTCGGCCCACCAAGAGCGAGTCCTCCGTAGCATGGATGGCTGCGTGCATCGGCTCCAGGGCGTCATCGACGATCTCCTCGACGTGACCGGCCTCGAGACCGGGAAGCTCCGCATGGACATGCGCGACTACGAGCTCGGAGACGCGCTCACGGACCTCGAAGCGAGGCTCCGCGCACGCGCCGACGAGGACCACGTGCCGCTGGTCTTCGTCGCGCCAGAGGGGCGCCTCCCCGCCCGAGGAGACCGCAGCCGGCTCGTCCGCGCCATCACGGAGCTCGTCGAGAACGCGCTGAAGTTCATGGCTCCGCCGAGCGGGGGGAGTTCGAGGCTACCTCCGCCGATGGTCGGCGTCCACGTCATGGTCGCGGACGACGACATCGAGATCGTCGTCGCCGATCGAGGGCCGGGGATCGAGCCGCCGCTTCGGCGTCGCGTGTTCGAGCCCTTCTTCCAAGCGGACGGCTCACCGACGCGACTGCATGGCGGGACCGGCGTCGGGCTCGCGGTGGTGCGCGGCGTGGCGCTCGCACACGGGGGAAGCGTGGACGTGCTGGACGGCCCCGTCACCCTCCGAGGGGAGCGCTTCGACGGCGCGGCGCTGTCGCTCCGCCTGGCTCGGTACCTACCCGTCGGCTGAGCCGCGATGAAGCACTTCCACCTCGATCACGACGCGACGACACCTCCGCACGAGGATCCCCTCGACGCCCTGCGCGCCGCCGAGTGGGCCGGCGGAGCTTGGCGTCGATGAGGCGCGTCTATCTCGATCACGACGCGACGACGCCTCCGCACGAGGAGGTCCTCGACGCCCTGCGCGCCGCCGAGTGGGCCGGCGGAGCTTGGCGTCGATGAGGCGCGTCTATCTCGATCACAACGCGACGACGCCTCCGCACGAGGAGGTCCTCGACGCCATGCGTGAGGCCGAGAGGATCGGCTGGGCCAACCCGTCCTCGACCCACCGCGACGGCCGGGAGGCGCGGAGGCTGCTCGACGACGCGCGCGGCGAGATCGCACGGCTCGCGGGGATCTGCGACCGGGACGTCGTCTTCACGAGCAGCGGCACCGAGGCCAACAACCTGGCGCTCCGATCGGCGTTCCCCGAGCGCGAGGGCGTGCTCATCACCAGCCGGCTGGAGCACCCGAGCGTGGTCCGCACCGCGGAGGCGCTCGCCGACGAGGGGGTCGAGGTCCGCTGGCTCCCGGTGCCGCCCGATGCGCGGCTCGATCCCGAGGACGTGGCGCGCGCGCTCGTCGCGGCGGCAGGGACCTGCCTCGTCGCGGTGCACCGCGCCCACCACGAGACCGGCGTCCTGCAAGACGTGGAGGCCATCGCGCAGATCGCGGAGGCGCACGGCGCGCGGCTCCACGTCGATCTCGTGCAGTCCCTCGGGCGGCTCGAGGGCCCGACGACCTTCGGCTCCGCGGCGCTCGCCGCGCACAAGCTCCGCGGCCCCAAGGGCATCGGCGCGCTGCTCACGCACCCCGGCGTCCCCATCCTCCCCCTCCTCCGCGGAGGTGGTCAAGAGCGCGGGCTCCGGCCTGGAACGCAGAGCGCCCCCCTCGCCATGGGCTTCGGCGTCGCCGCGGCCCGAGCCGCACGAGCCCCGGCGCCGCTCGCGCGGCTCGGACCGCTCCGTGATCGGCTCCTCACGAGCTTGCTCTCCCACGGCGCCGTCCGAACCACCCTCGCGCCCTGCGCGCCCCACGTCGCCCACGTGCTGCTCCCAGGTCGGCGAGGGGACGAGATCGCGGCGGCGCTCGACCTGGAGGGGCTCTCGGCCTCCACCGGGCCCGCCTGTGCCGCGGGCACGGCCGACCCCCCTCCGGCGGTCGTCGCCATGCTGGGGCTCGAGGCGGCCCGGACGGCCTTGCGCTTCTCGCTCGGCGAGACGACCACGGACGCCGACGTGTCGCTCGCCTGCGAGCTCATCGCGCGCGTGCTCTCCCGCCGCCCGCGTCACGGCTGAGCCCAGGCGAGGTGCCCTCACGAAGGCTCCTCGCGCCATCGACGCCTCAGGACGCGCGCCGCCCCTCGGAGGCTCCAGCAGCGTCTCCACACATGGACTCCTCGCGCCCTCGACGGATCGCGACGCGTGTGCCCAGCACCGGACCAGCCACGCTCGCGCTCGTCGCGCAGCAGAGCGAAGGAGGACGCTCTGACACGACGGCCTCGCCGTTCACGCATCGCCTGAGCCTTTCGACAAGACCTCCTCACGAGCAGGATCATCGCCGCAGAACCGATGGATATGTTTACAAGAATATCGCCCTCTCGCTCCTGGAGCATGGCTTCTATTGAAGAGAACGCGCTGCCTGGGCGGATCCCCCTCGAGCTTCACTGGAAGGAACGTGGGCATCTTGGTGGGATGCAAGCGCAATGGCTCATCTCGTCATCGCTGTTCGTCGACGGGAGGCCGCGGGCTCGTGCACGCCACACAGACGGAGACGGCTCGTCCTGGTGTGCGCGCGACGCAAAGCACGACGGGTCGTCTCGGCGTCCCGATCGGGCCTCCCCGGCCCAGGCGCCTCGCCGCGCGCGGGACTCCCGCGCGGCACCGCACCGCATCCCCTTCAAGCGCGACAGGGGCGAGCCCCAGGCTCCGCACCTACCAAACTGCCCGATGATCTCTGCACCCGCGCAGCTCGAAACGCGACAGGGGCGAGCCCCAGGCTCCGCGCGGACCGTCCGGTCCCGCGCTGCGCGCCATGCGCGCTGTCTCCCACGCGAACCGATCGCGGGCGAGGCCCCTGCACGGGCGGTCAGGTCCCGCGCTGTCGACACGCCTCGTACAGCGACACTGCCGCGGCGACCGACGCGTTGAGGCTCCCGATGCGAGGGGTCATCGGTATCCGGGCGACCGTCGAGGCGCCCTCGCGGACGGACCGCCGCACGCCCTCCCCCTCGGAGCCGATGACCAGCACCGTCGGAGCCCGAAGATCGACCGCCGAGAGCGCCTGGGTCCCGCTGCCGTCGAGCGCCACCACCGCCCAGCCTGCCTCCCTCAGCTCGGCGAGGGCGCTCCTCAACGACCGGACCTCCACGAGGGTCGCGTGCTCGATCGCCCCCGCAGACGCCCGAAACGTCGCCGGGGTGAGCGGCGCCGCGCCATGACGCCCAAAGAGCACGACGCCCTCCGCGAGCGCCACCGCAGACCGCACGATGGCGCCGAAGTTGTGGGGATCTTGGATCTCGTCCAGGGCGACGATCAGGGTCTTCGAGGCGACGACGTCCGAGACGTCGAGGAGGCGCAGATCGGGCACACGCGCCGCGACGCCCTGATGGAGTCCCCCCTGCGCGAGCCTGTCGAGCCGCGCCTTGTCCGTCCGGTCCACCCTCACGCCGTGGTGGGCGGCGAGGCGCGCGAGCCCCGCCGTCGTCGGAGAGTCCGACGCGAGGAGGACCTCTGCCACCGCGGCGCCGTGCGCATGGAGCGCCTCTCGAGCGCACTGCACTCCGAAGGTCCACCTCACGTCAGCGCGCCGCCTGCGCCAGCTCGGCGGCGATGTCTTGGGCCGTCCGCACGGGATCGGCCGCGTCGCGGAGAGGTCGGCCGATCACGAGGAGATCGGCCCCGCGCCGCGCGGCCTCTGCCGGGGTCGCGATCCGCCGCTGGTCGTCCGCGGAGTGGCCTCCGAGCCGGATGCCTGGGGTCACGAGCAAGGGCTCCGGGCCGAGCGTATCGCGGAGCGCCGCGACCTCCTCGACGCTCGTCACGAAGCCTCGCGCGCCGGCGCTCCACGCGAGCCGCGCCAGCCGCGAGACCTGCTCGACGGGCGTGGCGACGACGCCGACGCTCGCGAGATCCGCCGCGGAGAGCGAAGTAAGGACCGTCACCCCCAGCACCGTGAGCTCCGTGCCCTCGGCGCGACGCGCGGCCCGCTCGATCATCGCGGCGCCCCCTCCCGCGTGGACCGTCAGGTAGCGGACGCCGAGATCCGCCACGCGCGCCACGGCGCGATCGACGGTCTCGGGGATGTCGTGGAGCTTCAGATCCAGGAAGACCTCACGCCCGAACGCGCGCGCCCACGCGACCACCGCCGGGCCCTCCGCGACGAAGAGCTCGAGCCCGATCTTGAGCACGTCGACGTGCGGCGCGAGGCGCTCGACGAGCGGCGTCGCCTCCGCGGAGGACGGCGCGTCCACCGCGAAGGCGATCCGAGGCCGCGCGATCACAGGCCGCAGAGTGGGTCGCCCGGGGGGCACTTCGAGCCGCCACCGGCTGGCTTCGCTCCGCCTGGCGCAGCGCCGCCGCCCGGGAGCGGACCTCCCACCGACTTCTTCTTGAGCTGGTCCTGCGCCTCTTGGAGCTTCGCCTGGAGGGCGAGCCGGTCGGCCTCGCTCTTCGCGCCGGAGAGCTGCGAGGTCAGGTCCTGGATCTTCTGCGCGAGCTCGGCGGACTCGCGCTTCGCCTTCTCGGCCTCCGCGTTCTTCTCCTCGAGCTCCTTCGCGGCGCGGGCCTTCTCGATCTCGGCCTCTTGGTTGCGCTTGTAGAGCATGAACGAGACGCCGCCGATGAGGAGCACCGCGCCGACGCTGATGCCGATGATCATGTTGCGGAGCTTCTTCTTGCCCTGATCCTGCTGGATCATGGCGAGCTGCCGCGCGTGCTCCTGCTGCTTCGACATCGCCTCGAGCTGGGCTGCCCGCTCGGCCTCGATGCGCTTCTTCTCGATCTCCGCGTGGCGGATCGCCTCGAGGCGCGCGTCGTCCTCACGCTTGCGCTGCTCCTCCTGCCGACGGCGCTCCTCCTCGGCCTGGATCCGCGCGGCCTCTTCGGCGCGGCGCGCGGACTCGGCCGCCTCCTGGGCGTGGCGCGCGTCGTCCTCGCGCTGCTTCTTGTCCGCATCCTCCTGCTTGATGCGGTCTTCCTCGAGGTTCATGAGCTCCTTGAGCGAGAAGAGAACCGAGGATTCTTGCTTGTCTCCAGACATGTCGGTGTGCTCAGTATACGATCCAGACGCCGGGTTTCAGCGATTTTGTTGCCCCGCCGCGACGCGCGGCGAGATTTGACGTAAGGTGGGCATTTCCACTAGGCGTGCCGCGTCATGAAGCCTCTCCGCCTCCCGACCGCTCCCTCCGCGCTCCTCGGGGCCGTCGCGCTCGCGGTCGCCCCGACGAGCGCGCTCGCCCAGACGCGCGTCCAGCCCGGGAACGGCGGCGGCGCCGACACGCACCTCTTCCGCCCGGCTGTCGACTCGAAGGGGCTCTTCACGGTGAACGGCACGGAGACCATGCCGCGCCTCGGGCTCTCGCTCGGCCTCGTCACGGACTACGGGCACAACCTCCTCAGGCTCGAGCCCGGGCACGGCGCGAAGGCGCTGGTCACGCACTCGTTCCAGGGGACGTTCCTCGCGAGCGTCGGGGTCTTCAACCGGTTGACGCTGGGGCTCCAGGCCCCCGTCGTCCTCATGGCAGGAGACGAGGCGAGCGACATCGGGCGGCGCGGCGCCACGTCGGACCCAGGGAAGCTCGACGCGCAGGGCTTCGGGCACGTCGCCGCCCACGCCAAGCTGCGCCTCCTCCGGCACGATCAGGTGATCGGCGCCGCGATCGTCGTGCAAGGCGGCATCCCGGGGACCAAGTCGTTGCCGAAGGATCTCGGCGCAGACGCGAAGCCTTGGTTCTGGCCGCAGCTCGCGCTCGAGAAGAGCTGGGGGAAGACGCACCCGTTTCGTATCGCGGCGAACGGCGGCTACCGCGCGAACACGACGCCGGACCGCACGGGCATCGATCAGCTGAAGTCCGGCGCCTACGAGTCGCAGAGGGCGCTCGCGACGTACGGCGCGGGGGTGAGCCTCCGCGTCTTGGAGACGGTCGATCTCGTCGCCGAGACGTACGGCGCGCAGCAGCTCGACGGCAAGAGCGCCAAGAAGACGAAGCTCTCGCAGGAGGTCGTCGGCGGCGTGAAGCTCTTCGTCGAGAAGAACAGCTATCTCCTGCTCGGCGGCGGAGTCCGCGTGACCGACGGCTTCCTCGCGGCGGATCAGCGTGGGTTCATCGGCTTCATCTTCGAGCCCTCGCTCGGCGATCGAGACGGCGACGGCATCATGGACGACGAGGACAAGTGCCCCGACGAGCCCGAGGACAAGGACGGCTTCGAGGACGAGGACGGCTGCCCCGATCCAGACAACGACAAGGACGGCATCCCCGACTCGCGCGACCAGTGCCCGAACGACCCCGAGGACAAGGACGGCTTCGAGGACGACGACGGCTGCCCCGAGGTGAACCCCAAGCCGAAGGCGGTCGACGGCGATCGAGACGGCGACGGTATCCCCGACTCGCGCGACCAGTGCCCCGACGAGCCCGAGGACAAGGACGGGTTCATGGATGACGACGGCTGCCCCGATCCGGACAACGACGGCGACGGCATCCCCGACGTGCGCGACAAGTGCCCCAACGAAGCCGAGACGGTGAACGGCTTCGAGGACGAAGACGGCTGCCCCGACAAGGGGAAGGTCGTCATCGAGGGCAACGACGTCGTCATCCTCGAGAAGATCCAGTTCGCGACGGGCTCGGCCAAGATCCTCCCGCAGTCGACGGGCATCCTCGACGCGGTCGCCCAGACGCTGAAGGGTCACCCCGAATTCCAGCTCCTCGAGATCCAGGGCCACGCAGACCTCCGCGGCGCCGAGCAGATGAACCTCCGGCTGACACAGGACCGCGCCAACTCGGTGCTCGACGCGCTGCTCGAGCGTGGCATCGAGAAGACGCGGCTCCGCGCGATGGGCTTCGGGATGTACTGTCCGCTCGATCCGGCGAGGACGCCGGCGGCCTTCGAGAAGAACCGCCGCGTCGAGTTCAAGGTGCTCCTCAACGGCGGCGAGAAGACCAACGCCGAGCTCGGCTGCGCCGCGGCGACCGCGAAGGGCGTCGTCTCACCCCCCGTCCCGGGCAAGTGACATGAAGAAGAAGCACATCGACATCCGCGTCGAGCAGTGCCTCGCGCTCGCGAAGGCATCCAACTGCCCTCGCCGCAAGTTCGGTGCGCTCCTGCTCGACCCCGAGCGCAACGTCGTGCTGATGGACGGGTACAACGGCGGGCCTCGTGGAGGCGGGGAGCTCTGCGGCGGGGACCAGTGTCTGCGCGACACCCTCGGCGTCAAGTCCGGGACGCGGATGGAAATCGGCTGTCACCACGCCGAGATGAACGTGGTCTGCAACGCCGCGGCGAACGGCGTGCGCTGCGCGGGCGCGTGGCTCATCGTGACCGGCGAGCCCTGCCTCATGTGCGCGAAGATGATCCACCACGCCGGGATCGTGAAGGTGCTCGTCGTGGACGGCGGCTACGCCGGAGAGAACGGCGTCGACTATCTCCGCGGCCACGGCGTCGAGGTCGAGGCCGTGGACGGCCCCAAGGATCCTCGCGCGGGCTGAGCCCGACGGTCCACGCCCGACTCGCACCGCTCGCGCGCCGCGACGTCGACGGCCCAGCGGCGCCTCGCGCGGAGTGAGCCGGACGGGGGCGTGAGCGGCGCGGCGCCTCGTGGGATCCGGCCGTCACACGCGCCGAGCGCTTCGTGTCGAGCCGGCGCGGTCATGGCGCGAGGCTCAGCGAGGCCGCGAGGCGCAGGTGACACCCCCGCGCGCGCCGTGAGATCGTCCGGCGCGCGCCGGCCGGACCCTCCGAGCGGCGCTCACGGCGCGCTGCAGCGCACGACCGTCGTCTCGCCGGGGCTCGCCACGTACCGCACGCGCCCCGCGTGCGCCTCGCGGCAGGACGAGAGCTCGTCGCCACGCTGGAACCGCAGCTCGATCCACCCAGGCCCGCAGAGCCGCTGCGGCAGCTCGAGCTTCCTCGTGCCGTCGGGATCGCGCGCGACGGCGAGCACGTCGCGGCTCCACGTGAGGTCGTCCACGCCCGGGAGCCCGCCCCGCACGACGACCGCGCGAGAGGGCGGGTCGTCCTCTACCTCGAGGATCGTCCTGCACGGACGCAGCTCGAAGATCCCCACACGCCCGCCGCGGTAGGCCGTCGCGAAGCCCATCTTGCCGAGGGTCTCCACGTCGGGATCGGTCGCGCCGAAGACGAGCATGTCCTCGGCGAACTGCCCGAAGATCGCAGCGTGGCGGAGGGCACGTCGACGGAGCAGCGGGTCCTGCAGCTCGGCCGCGCGCGGCGCGAGCATGACGAGGGAGCGATCGGGCGTCGGGAATGGGAAGGCGTCCGGGCCGACGCGCGGTGAGAAGGGGTGGATCGCGGGAGACCCGACGAACGCCGTCGGGATCGTGCCTCCCTGCACGGTCGCGTAGAGCGCCCCGAGGTGCCTGGACGGCCCGGAGAACGCGACGTCCGTGACCGCGGAGCCGGCGGGTTGCGAGCAGAAGTCGTCGAAGACGACCGGGAGCCGCATCCCGCTGCGACGGAGCGGCGCGGAGAGGCCCGCGAGGTGGCCCTCGCACTCGGCGCGCATCCGCGCATGGAACCGACACGCGAACACCGTGACGGCCGCCGCGAGCCCGACGGTCGTCGCGGCGACGAGCCGAGGTCGCTGGAGCCGCTCGACGGGCAGGAGCGCCAGCCCGAGCGCGGCGGCGAGCGGCGCGAACCGCACGTGCACGAGCATCCACCCAGGGACATAGACGGGCAGCGCGGCGAACAGCACCAGACAAGCGAGGCACGCCGCGAGCACGGCGCGCTCCCGGGCCTCGAGCTGCCGGACGCGCGCGAGCGACCCCACGACAGCGACCGTGAAGAGCCCCGCGCCGAGCGTCCTCGGGACCAAGCTGCCCGTGAAGAGGACCTTGATGGAGCTCACCAGCCGGTCCGCGAGGCTGACCCACACGAGGCCCGTCGGATCCCCGGGCACGGACCGGAAGAGCATCAGCAGCGTGACGGCCGCGATCGCCACGGGCATCACCGCCATCGTGACGAGGCTCGCTGCGCGGACGCGCTCGCCGCGCGGCGAGCCAACCAGCGCCACGAGCCCGAGCGTCAGGGACGTCGGGACGACCGCGAACGCGTGGTGCACGAATTGCACGCCGAGGACCCCCGAGACGATGAGCGCCGTGCGTCCGTCGATCCGTGGCCGCGAGAGGACGAACGCGATGAGGCAGACGCCGAGCCCGGTGGCGCCGAAGTACGAGAAGAAGCCCATGTACATCGGCCAGGACGCCGCCACGAGGCCCCCGAGGAGGGCGAGCCAGCGCCGCTCGGGGCGAAGGGCGCGCACGAGCCACGCGAAGCCGAAGAACGACCACGAGTAGAACAGCGAGAGGACCGCACGCGTCGCGCTCCGCCAGCCCAGCCACCGCTCGAGCGGATCGTAGTAGAGAGAGAACCCCTTCGCCGCGAGCTGCAGCTCGGGCTCCCACTGGCGTCGATAGACGAGCGAAGGGTCGGCGTAGACGTTCTGCACGTGCCCTAGGAAGATGTGCTGCGGGCCGTCGTTCGTCGGCAGGTAGTCGACCCACCAGAGCGAGAGGATGCCACCCAGCCACGCGCAGAGGAGCGCGACGAGCCAGACGACATCCCACGCCGCCCTGCCGCGCTCCGCGCTCGTCTCTCCGCTCATCCGACGCGCCGCTTCGACGGCTGCTCGCCCGGCGACGAGTTCATCTTCGAAGGATAGCACGACGGGCGTCCTCGCCGGCCGGCGACCCGCGCCACCTCGTCGAGACGCGCGCGCTCGAAGCCTCCGTGCAACGCCACGCGCTCATCACGCCCGCCGCGTCTCGGGGACACTCTCCAGAGGAACGAGCCGCGGGTTCCTACGCGCTCGTCAGGCAAGCTGCGCCTCCCGCGTGTCCGTGGGGAGCTCGGCTCGAGGCCTCCGCGCAGCGCGTCACTTCGGCTTCGCGTAGCCCCAGTCCTCGAGGAGCGATTTCATCTCGCCGAGCGCCTCGTCATTGCCCCCATCGATCCCTGTGTCGAGCCCGGGCGCGCGGACGATCAGCATGCCCCAGTCGAGGGCCGGATCGAGGGCCGGCACGGACTCGGCGGTGGCGAGCCGACGCCCCTCCGCGTCGAGCACGCCTCGCGCGAGTGGCGGCGTGGACAGGCCGAACCGCCCCGAGAACACGCGCTCGGCCGGGAGCGGTCGGTCGTCGAAGGTGACCTCGACCTCGAGCCGCGCGGAGGACGGAGACACCTCGACCTCGAGCCCCACGAGATCGCGCGGGAGCGTCGAGAACGCGGCGTCCGCCTCCGCCCCCGCGACCCGGATCTCCGGCGCGTCGACCAGCACGCCGCGGACGCTCAGCTTGGCGGCGCTCTCGTCGCTCGTTCGCGCCCGCAGCGTGATGGACACGCGCCGAGCCCTCCCCTCTCCCGCGAACCGCAGGTGGAACTTGGCGGGCTGCCCGAGCTCGCGAGGTACGTGCCTCGAGCCCGCGAGCGAGTCCGACTGCCGGGCGTCCTTCGCCGTGCTCGTCCGGAGCGCGTCCGCCAGCGCCGCCCGCATGCGCTCGACGACGTCGGGGTGCTCGCCGACGACGTTCCTTCGCTCGCCCGGATCGGCGTCGAGGTCGTAGAGTTCGTCCTTCCAGAGCAAGCGACCGGCCGCGGGAGACGCGATCTCCCGTGCGATGGGGTCGCGCTCCACGTAGCGCCACGGCCCGATCCGCACCGCGCGAGCGGCGCGCCCCTCCGTCACGAGGGGTCGCCCGAGCTCGTCCGGCGGGTCCCCGAGGAGGTGTGCCATGAGGCTCTTGCCGCTCATCCGCGCGTCACGCTCGATGCCCAGCAAGTCGAGCAAGGTCGGGGCGATGTCGAGGTTCGACGCGGGGGTCCGCGCGCGCTTGTCGGCCCGGATCGTCCCGGGCATCGAGAAGACGATCGGGACGCGCGCCGTCTCCTCGAAGAGCGCGTTCGCGTGGCGGAAGCGGGTGGAGCCGATGCCGTCGCCGAGCCCTGGGATGGTGATCGCATGCGCGCGAGAGAGCGTCTCTCCGTGATCGGCGGTCACCACGACGACGGTGCGCTCCCGGAGCCCGAGCGCGGTGAGCTTCGCGAGGACCTCCCCGATCGCCTCGTCATCCTTCGCGATCTCGCCGAGGTAGGCGCGCACGTTGGGGTCCCGAGGTCCGGTGGGCGGCGGCGGCACATGCCCGCGAAGCCGAGGTGGCGGCTGGTACGGCTGGTGCGGTGAGTTGTAGTTGACGAAGGCGAAGAAGCGTCGATCCTTCTGCGCCTCGAGGAACGCGAGGGCGTCGCGCGTGATCTTGCGGGTGTCGAGCGACTCGTGGCGATGATCGACCATCCGAAAGAACCCGAGATCGACCCCGACCCGCGCGTACCCCGCCATGAAGAAGTTGTTCACGAACGCCGAGGAGGCGACGCCCGCGCCGCGCAGCGCGAGCGGGAACAGCGCCGGCTTCGTCGCATAGAAGGTGGTGACCGACTCCGACGACAAGACCCAGGACGTCGTGTCGAGGCCGACCTCGGACGACCGGGCGCCCGCCATCATCGCGACGGTGCCGGGCCGCGTCCACGTCGCCGCGCTCGCCGTGTCGACGAAGGTCGTCCCCGACCGCGCGAGGGCGTCCAGGTTCGGCGCGACGGTCGGCATCGCGTCGAGCCAAGCCTCGAAGGGATCGAGCGTGGCGCGCCGCCTCGCCTCGTCGCGCTCGGGGTCGTGATAGGCGGCGAGCACGTCGGGGCGCAGCGCGTCGACGACGAACCAGAGCACGTTGTACGGCACCGGCGGCTGGGCCTCGCCCACGACGATCGGCGCGCCGAAGACCCCCGAGGACGCCGTCTCGCCCATGTACCCGGTCCGCGTGGACAGCTCGATCTCGACGTCCCGCAGCGCGTACGCTGACAGATCGATCTTCCGATCGTACCACGTGTGGGGCGTCGATGCGGAGACACGGAGCGTGTCGACGACCGCGCGCCTCCCCGCGTCGAAGACGGCCACCTCGAACGTCGTCGCGGCCGTCGGCAGCGCGATCACTCCATAGGACACCTCGAGGCGCGCCTTGTCCGGCAGGTGCACCGCGAACCGCACCTCGCCGGGAGGAGGCACGACGAGCGACTCCCGCGCGTCCACGCTGGTCTTCGTGAGGTTCCACGTCCGCTCCTCTGGCTTCCAGCCCTTGGCGTCCTGCCCCTTCGGCTTCGGACCCTCGAGCAGCTCAGTGGGGAACGCGAGCACCTGGAGCATGCGCGGCGGCAGCCGATCGAGCCTGCGCCACGGCTGCGTGAGCGTGCGCCAGTTGGACCGGCGGAGCTGCTTGTACGCTGCCTCGAAGGCCGGCACGCGCACCGACACGTTCGTCGCGAGGTCGACGAGCGGCGTCGCACGCTCCACGAGCGGCCCGGACACCTTCGCCGACGCCGAGGTCGTCGTCACGTGAGGCCTGGGAGGTGGCGACACGGGTGGCTCTCCGCGCACGAGCGCCCACCCGGCCACGGCCGCCGCAGCGAGGCCGAGCCCGACGGACGCCCCCCGCGCGCTCATCGCGCACCCTCGACGCGCACACGTGCGTCTGCGGCCTGGTCTCGCGTGCTGCCTCGGTGCGTGAGGTTCCTGCCGTCGTACGCGAGCTCTCGGTCCTCGAGCACCCAGCGGAAGAGCTCCTTCTCGAGCGCCTGCGCCGTCGGCTCGTCGGGCGCGTAGAGATCCTGCTCACAGCGAGGATCCGTCCGCAGATCGAACAGCTGCCGGCGGAGGCCCAGCCGGGTCGGCGCGAGGACAAGGCGGTGCGTCGTCGACGAGACGGCGCGGTGCTTCGCGAGCGTCGTGATCGGAAAGTACCGCGCCTGCAAGACCACATCATCCCCATGCGCGCGATCCACCTCGAGCATCCGCGAGACGTCCGGGTACGGGATGCGCAGCGCGCGCGGGACACCCTCGACCTCTTCGGTGAACCAGAGCCCCGTCTCGGAGAACGCGAGGCGCGGCTCGAGCGGAGCGCCCGAGAGCGCCTTGGCCCATGAGCGACCATCCACACGCTCCGCGGGCTCGAGCCCCAAGAGATCGAGCAGAGACGGCACCAGATCGACGTCGCGGGTCACCTGCTCGACGCGCCCGGGCTTCCCGGTCCCGTCCCACACGACGAGCGGCACCTCGAGGACGTCGCGTCCGTACAGATCGTCTCCGTGACCCTGCCCACGCTCGTCGTCGTAGAGGGCCTCCCCATGGTCCGCCGTGACGACGATCCGCGTCGAGGCGAGGAGCCCACGCGCCGAGAGCCCCGCGAGGAGCCGTCCGATCTCGTCGTCGACGGAGCGGACGGCCCCGTCGTAAAGAGCCCGGATCTGCGCCTTGTCGGCGGGGTCTGGCGGCGCCTCGCGACCGAGGACGTTCTTCTTCTCGTAGCGGTAGCGCCCACGGTACGCGCGGTCGGCGAAGCGCGCGTGGTACGGCGCCGGCGCCGCGTACGGGAAGTGCGCCGCCCCGTAGAAGGCCACGCCAAAGAAGGGACGGTCGCGAGCCGCGTCGACGAGCCGGAGCGTGTCGTCGGTCACGCCGCGGCTGTCCGAGACGCGCGCGAGGCCCCTCAGCGGTGGAAGGAGCGCTCGCCCGAGCGGCGAGGCGACGAGCGGCGCGAGCGCGGGGTGCCCCTCGACGATGCGCTGACGGACGAGCTCACCGAAGTGGAACGTGGGCGCCGCGACGGTCTGGAAGCCGAGCTCGATCCGAGGGAAGATGTCGCCCGCGAAATCGCTCGCGACGAAGGTCGCGAAGCCCTCCTTCGTGAGCCGTGCCGGCAGCGCGGCGAAGTCACGCTCCCGCTGCGCCCGCGATGGGAACATCGACCGGACGCCGTGGTGGTGCGGATCGCGCCCCGTCAGCGCCGTCACCCATGACGGGAAGGTGCGGGGAATCGTGACGTACGCCTGCTCGAAGACCCACGACCGCTTGGCGAAGGCGGTGAGCGTCGGCGCGGTCCGCTCGACGAGGCGGTCCTTGCGCAGCGAGTCGACGGAGAGGACGAGGACATTCGGTCTCGTGTGGGCCGGGTGGCGGGGTGGCGCAGCGACGATCCGCCACGCGCCCCCGGTGATCGCGAGGAGCGCGACGAGCGCCGCGATCGTGCCCCCACGACGCCGAGCGAGGTAGGCGAGGTTCCCCGCTCGGTGGGCCCACCGCCGCGGAGCGCCGAGCGCGACGACGAGGGCGATCGCCGCGGCGAGGGCGAGCACACCTCCAGCGCCGAGGACATCGGACGCTACGATCTGGACGAGCCGCCGCGCACCCCCGGCGTCGTAGAGCGCCGCCGCGAGGAGTGCGGGGCGCACGGCCGCGGCGACGAGAACCGCGAGCGCGTGGACCACGGGGACGAGGACGAGCGAGAGCGCGAGCTCTCCCCACGGGGAGCCCCGCTCGAGGCGCGCCGCTCGTCGGAGGCGGAGGACCGCGACGACCGACACCCCGATGAGCGCGCCCTCGACGACGGACAGGAGCACGACCATCCGCGCCCCCCGCGCGACGTGGTCAGGGAACGCCCGCTCGATGAGCGCCGCGACGTTCCCCGCGTCGACGCCCATGACCGCCTTGTCTGCCCGCTGTCGACGCGCCGCGATCGCCGCGAGGCCGAGGAGGTACGCGATGGCGACCCACGGCGGGGTGACGAGCCGGGGCAGCCACTCGAGTGCGCGCTTCACGCGAGGCGCGGGGTAGCGAAGGCCCGAGCGCGGGCCAAGGGGGATCTGTGGCGGAAGACCGCCTGCCCGCTCACGAGTGGGTCGTCCGTCGCGTCGGATACCGGGGGCGATCTCCACGCACGACAGGCTTCGTCGACGACGCCACGACGGGCGATTGTCGCACGGGATTCCGTGGGCGTCGACACCAGGAGGCGCCCCTTCGACGAGGTCGTGGGCCGGTCCGGCGTGGACGGCACGACGTCAGGCGTGGACGGCACGACGTCAGGCGTGGACGGCA
>CAYNEK010000077.1:0-1612 GCA_964396175.1 uncultured Polyangiaceae bacterium
GAGCCCATCTCGCCGAGAACTTCAGGGCGGGCCAAGTTTTCGGCTAACACCTATGGGCAGGGGCGGAGAGCCCATCGCCTGGCTCGACACGCGGGGTCGCCCGGCGTACGATGGATCGCCTTGTCTTCGTCTCGGGGCGCCTGGGCGCTCGGTGGTGCGATCGTCGTGTCGGCTTGGCTCGTCGCGCCCGCGCCCGCGCCCGCGCCCGCGCTCCCCGCTCGGCGCGTGATCGCGCCGCAGGGGTCGTCGGAGCCCGGTGTAGCGCCGCCTCCACCCCCGGGCCTGCCTGCGCGCGGGGCCTCGCCGACGGGGAGCGCGGGCGCGACGCCCAGAGCAAAGCATGCGATCCCCCCTGCGTCACGCCCCAGGGCGCTGAGCTCCTCCTGCTTCGACAGCAGAGGCAAGCCAGATGGCTACAGCCTCAATCACGACCGCCTCTTCACGGAGCGGGTCGGCGTCAGACTGGGCGCCGGCCAATTGCGCTCGAAGCCCGTCGGGAGCAGTGGCTTTGTCAAGCTCGCGGAACCATCGATGCGGACCAGCTACCTGGTGGGCGCCTCGAGCAGCGAGCTCGAGCTCGCCGTGGGCACCCTCGTCGTGGCCGTCGTTCGGGACGAGGAGATCGTCTCGGGCGGCGTCGGCGTGGCGGCCCACTCCGGGTATCGCCACGCGCGGTCCGAGGGGGGCTTCCTCTTCCGCGCCGGGGCCACGCTGGCGCTGTGGGTCAGCCGCAGCAGGCTGCCCATCCCGGCGGTTCCCGCGAGCACGGGCTGGGTGCTCTGATGGAGGCACCGGAGCGCGACATGCCTCGGCAATGGGTCGGCTCGCGGGGGGGCCTAGTGTGTCCCCTCATGGAGATCGTCGCGGTGGCCGTCGTGTTCTATGGGTGCAAGCGTGTGCCACCCACGGAGCGGAGCGGACCGATCACCGTGCCCTCGGCGAGCACGCCGAGCGCACCGCGCGCGTCCCGAGAGAACGAGTATGGCAAGGTGATCGCATGGCTGGCGCAGCGCGGCGTCGTGCCGAGGCCGGACAGGGCCCTGGTGGTGGGCCTCCGGGGGCGCGATCTCTCGGGCGCGCCCCACGAGACACGCATCGAGCGCGCCCACGACGACACGTTGGTGGTCCTTACGCCCGATCGACGGGTCCTTCGCTTCGCCGCCTCGACACACCCGTGGGAGGTCGACGGGGGGGCGGGTGTGCCGGACGTGGACGGAGACGGGCGCCCCGACGTCGGCATGATCCGCCCTGGGCGGTACCTCGCCGTGCGTCGCGCCAAGCACAAGGACATTCGAGGCGTCGCCACGTATCGCGTCCTCCTCGGGGACGAGAAGGATGGGCTCCCCGCCTTTCGGAACACGGATCGAGACGACCGCTACTCGCCCGAGGAGCAGAAGAGATCCATCGCCGAGGGGCACGCCGCGACGGCGATCTTGTTCCACGCGAGCGGGTTCGGAGAGCCGAGGGCGGTGGGGTGTCAGGTGCTCGAGCCTGCCGCCATGAGCGACCTCGCCGCCGCGGCGGGCGAGCGGTTCGACTATGTCTTGGTCGAGGCGAGCGAGGGGCCGGCGCCGTGAGGGGCGAGGCTGCGCAGGGGCGAGCGGCTCGATTG